>JBOFFC010000158.1:0-12315 GCA_051648405.1 Lacipirellulaceae bacterium | reverse complement strand
GCCCCGCGGCTGCGACTCGCCTTGCCCGGGAAGAGGGGGGAGTTATGTTGAATCATGCCACGGTCGCGTTTGTGCCCGCCCTGGACGTCTCGTCGCGCCGCGATGCGCGTCTCGACGCCCCGGTTCAACGGTCGATCCCGGCCGTGCCCCCCCCCTTCGCCCGCGCGGCGGCGAAGGCCCCCCTCCACGCCCCACTGCCTCGCTTGATCCGGTCCCTGTTCATCAGCGACGTGCATCTCGGGTGCAAGCACTCGCAAGCGGCCGACTTGGCCGAGCTGCTGGAGCGGGTCGAGCCGCTGAACCTGTACATCGTCGGCGACTTCATCGACGGCTGGAAGCTCAAGCGCCGCTGGCGTTGGGACCCCCAGTACGACCGCCTGTTGCAGCGGATCCTTGAGCTGAAGCGCGGCGGGACGAAGGTCTTCTACACGCCCGGCAACCACGACGAGTTCCTGCGTCCGTTCGTCGCCAACTTCGGCGTCGTTGAAATCTGCGACCGATTCGTCCACCGCGCAGCCGACGGCCGGCGCTACCTGGTGATGCACGGCGACCAGTTCGACCGGGTCGAGCAGAACCACCAGTGGCTGTCGCTGGTCGCCTCGTACGCCTACGACGCCCTGCTGACCGCCAACTGGTGGGGGAACCGCCTGCGGGGGAAGCAGCACGACCCCTACGCGTTCTGCGGGGCGCTGAAGCGCCGCGTCAAGCGACTCGTCTCGCACGTCAGCGAGTTCGAGTCGCTGCTCGTCAAGAGCGCCCGCGAAGCGAGTTGCGACGGGATCATCTGCGGGCACGTCCACGCCCCGCGGATCGTCGAGCTGCAGGAGGTCGCCTACCTCAACACGGGGGACTGGGTCGAGAACTGCACGGCGCTCGTCGAGAAGGAGGACGGGGCGTTCGAGCTGATCCGCCGCGACGGCCGGCTAATCGACCGCCTGCCGGCCCGCCCGGCGCCGACGAAGGCGATCGTGGAACGAGAACCGGTCGGGGCCGTTTGAGCCCGAGCAGGACGTGCCGCGGCCCCTCAAGGATTGCCCAGACGACGCACGCCCCCGGCGCCTCACCGGAATTCGGCGGAAAGTGCGGCGTCCCGAACTCTAGACGGTTTGCAATCCTCCCTCTTCCCCTTAAACTCTGGGCTTTGCCCGACGCGTCCCCCGGGCGGTCCCACCTCCGTTTGCGCACCAGCGTAGCGGCGGCGTGTAGCACGTCCCCGCGGCCAGCAGCCGCGCGGCGCCGACGCTTGCAAGGAGCGTAAATGCTGGCGACCCAACTCAGTCGGGCGTTCTTCAAGCTCTGCCACGGCAATCAGCTTGTCTACAACACCTGTTGGGAAGACCCGCGGCTCGACCGCGTGGCGCTCGAGCTGGGTCCGGGCAACCGCCTGCTGATGATCACGTCGGCCGGTTGCAACGCGCTCGACTACGCGCTGGACGAGCCCGAGCGGATCGACACGGTCGATGTGAACCCGCGTCAGAACGCGCTGTTGGACCTGAAGCTGGCGGCGATCAAACGGCTCGACTACGAGCAGTTCTTCCAGATCTTCGGGCGCGGCAAGACCGACCACTGGTCGGAGGTCTACAACGACGCGATGCGCGTCGAGCTCCCCGAGCCGAGCCGCAAGTTCTGGGACAAGAACGGCAAGTTCTTCCTCGGCGAAGGGCGGCGTCCCAGCTTCTACTTCCGCGGTTCGGCGGGGATGTTCGCCTCGGGAGTCAACTGGTACATCAACCGCCGCGCCAAGGTCCGCCAAGAGGTCGAGCAACTCCTCGCCGCCGAGTCGGTCGAAGAGCAGCACGAGCTCTACAAGCTCGTCAAGCCCGAGTTCTGGGGCCCGATGATGCGCTGGGTCATGAAGCGCGACGCGGTCCTTTCGCTGCTGGGGGTCCCCCGCGCCCAGCGTCAGCAGCTCGAGCGCTACTACCCGGGGGGGATCGTAAAGTTCGTCGAGGACAGCCTCGACTCGGTGTTCAGCAAGCTGCCGCTGAAGGACAACTACTTCTGGCGGGTCTACCTGACCGGCGAGTACACCCCCGAGTGCTGCCCCGAGTACCTGAAGCCCGAGAACTTCGCTCGGCTCAAGGGGGAACCGGGCAAGCCGGGCCTCGCCGAGCGCGTCCACACGCACACCACGACGATCCTCGAACACCTGCAAGGGGTCGATTACCGCTACTCGCACTTCGTGCTGCTCGACCACATGGACTGGATGGCCGAGCACATGCGCGACGTGCTCGCCGAGCAGTGGCAGACGATCGTCGATCGGTCCGAAGAGGACGCCCGCATCCTGTGGCGTAGCGCGGCGGTGATCTGCGAGTTCGTCGATCCGATCGTCGTGAAGGTCAACGGCGGCGAGCGGCGCCTCGGCGAGTTGCTCGACTACAACCGTGAACTGGCGGACGAGCTGCACGCCAAGGACCGCGTCCACACCTACGGCAGCTTCTCGATCGCCACGCTACGCCGCGACGGCGCCCCGGCCCCCCGCACGCTTGCCGCCCATGACGGTGCTGACGCAACTCAAGACGCTGTATCACCTGACGCTCTCGCCCATTCGCGGTGAGACCCACCAAGAGCGGCTCGACAGCTTCTACTCCGGGCAGGCCGAAGGGTACGACGCGTTCCGCAAGAAGATGCTGCACGGACGCGAAGCGCTCTTCGAGCGCCTCCCGGTGGAGCCCGGCGGGTCGTGGGTCGACGTCGGCGCCGGGACGGCGCGCAACGGCGAGCTGTTCGGCCCGAAGCTGGCCGGTTTCGGCGAAGCGGTGTTCGTCGATCTGTCGCGGTCGCTCCTCGAAGTCGCCGACAAGCGGATCGCCGGTGAGAAGTGGTCCAACGCCCGCACGATGCTGGCCGACGCCACCCAGCTCGACTTGCCGAGCGAATCGGCCGACCTCGTCACGTTCACCTACTCGCTGACGATGATCCCCGACTGGTTCGCGGCGATCGACGAGGGGCTGCGGGTCCTCAAGCCGGGGGGAACGATCGGAGTCGTCGACTTCTACGTCAGCCGCCGGTACCCGGCCGAGAGCTGCCGCCGCCACTCGTACTTCGCGCGGAACTTCTGGCCGGTGTGGTTCGGCACGGACAACGTCCACCCTTCGGCCGACCACGTCCCCTACTTGCGACGGAAGTTCGAGGCCGTCTCGCTCGACGAGCACCACGGCAAGCTGCCGCTGGTGCCGGTGCTGCGGGCGCCTTACTACCAGTTCGTGGGCCGCAAACCGACCGCCGGCTGAAGCCGCCCTCCTCGAAGCTCGCCCGAGCGCCCGTGGCCACGATCTTCTACAGCGTGATGGGGGAGGGGCGCGGCCACGCAGCGCGCGCCCGCGCGATGGTCGAGCGGCTGCGCGACCGCCACCGGGTGGTGCTGTTCACGTCGCACGACGCGCTCGAGTTCCTGCGGGCCGAGTACGCCGGCGACGCGGCGGTCGAGGTCCACCAGGTGCCGGGCCTCAAGTTCCACTACACGGCGCGGCGCCTCGACAACAGCAAGACGATCCGCGAAGGGCTCTCGTTCTGGTTCACAACCGGTCGGCACGTCCGGCAGCTCGCAGCGCACTTCGAGCGGGAGAAGCCGGCGCTCGTTGTCTGCGACTTCGAGCCGCTCGTCCCGCGGGCCGCGCACCGAGCGGGGGTCCCCGTGCTGAGCCTCGATCACCAGCATTTCCTCTCGACGTACGACCTCTCGGCGCTGCCGATTCGACTCCAGCGCTGGGCGTGGGCCATGAGCTGGTCGATCTGGATGTTCGGCATCCGCCAGCAGAAGACGGTCGTCTCGGCGTTCTACAATCCGCCGCTGCGGCGCGGTTTCGAGCACGTCGTGCAAGTCGGCCCGTTGCTGCGACCGGCGCTGCGCCAGCGCCAGCCGACGGTCGGCTCGCACTTGCTGTCGTACCTCCGCCGGGCGACGCCGCAGGGGGTCCTCGACCTGCTCGCCACGCTGCCGCAGCCGGTGCGTGTCTACGGCCTGGGGGAGCGGCCGCCGCACGGGTCGGTGACGTTCTGCGCGATCGATGAGCGGGCGTTCCTCGACGACCTCGCCTCGTGCGACGCGGTCGTTGCCGCGGCGGGGAACCAGCTCCTGGGCGAGGCGCTGTACTTCGGCAAGCCGGTGCTCGCACTCCCCGAGCAGAACCACCACGAACAGTGCATCAACGCCTGCTTCCTGGAGCGGCTCGGCGGGGGCGAGTGGAAGCCGATCGAACGGGTCGGCGCCGGCGACCTGCACGGGTTCTTGGCGCGACGCGAAACCTACCGCCAAGCGCTGGCGGCGATGCCCCGCGACCGCTTCGACGGCGTCGATGCGGCCGCCGAAGCGATCGAGCGGATGCTTGGGTAACGCCAAGTCCGACGCGATTCCGAACCGCGACGAATCCGTATCCCCCACCCCCTTCAGGGGGAGGGGCAAGGGGAGAGGGCGACCCGGGTACCCGCTTCGAAACCCCCTCCCCCGCCAACCTGTTCTCGGGAAACGAGCTCCCCCTGAAGGGGGCGGGGGGACAGTTGGCTTCGACTTGAATCGCACAACACGGCGCTCACTCTCCTTCGACCAGCTCGCTGAGCGTTACGGCCTCAAGGCCTTTGCGCTGGAGCCTCGGCAGAACGCGCTCGAGGGCCCTGGCGGTCCGCTCGCCGCGGGCGCCGCAGTCGTGCAGCACGACGATCGCCCCGCGGGCGGCGCGTCCTTCGACGTACGCGGCGGCGAACTCGGCCGAGGTGAGGTGCGCGTCGAACGGGAACACCGACCCCAGCGCCGTCCGCAGGTCGGTCGCGGCCGTCGCCTTTACGACCGCGGGGGTCACGAACCCACCGCCGGGGCGGTACCAACGAGCGCCGCCGAAGGGCGCCAGCGCGTCGCGGCAGCGCTCGACCTCCGAGAGCGTTTCGTCGTCGGTCATGACGACGGTCGGCGTGTCGGACCACCCGTGGTTGGCCAGTTCGTGCCCTTCGGCGACGATCCGCTCGGCGAGCGCCCTGTTCGCGGCGATCGACTCGCCGAGGACGAAGAACGTCGCCCGCGCACCGTGAACGCGGAGGACGTCGAGCAACCGGGGGGTCGTCTGTGGGTCGAGCCCGTCATCGATCGTCAGCGCGAAAACCGGGCGCCGCGTCGCGACAAAGAACAGGGCGTCGTCCGACTGGAGCCTCGCCAGCAGCCACTTCGGCGGGAACACGCCGAACAACGCAGCGCACACGCCGCCGAGCGGGATCAGCAGCGGCCAGCGCGACACCACGGCCCGCGGACCACCGACGAGCGACGACGCCATCCCCAGCGCGCAGAGGGCGAGCCCCCCCGCCGCCAGGTTGCCGATTCCCACTGTCCCGTCCCACAGCAGCCACGCCGGGCCGCGGTCGGCGGTCGCCAGCGCGATCGCCAACAGCACCAGCGAAACGCCCAGGTAGACCCACCGCAGGATCGCGCCCGACAGCGTTCGACGGCGCCGCGGGCGAGCAGCGCGGGGGCTCGGGGGGGGCGCCGGCGTCGGGACTTGAGCGGGTTCCAAACGTGATCGCCCTGGGGTGCGGCTCGCCCCGCGGGCGTTCTAGTACCCCGGGCCGAGCAAATCGATCGTCCCTTCGGGCCAGCCTTCGCCGGCCGGGTACCGCATCACGACCTCGTCCCAAAAGGGGTTCGGCGCGGGGTCAGCGTCGGCAAGCGAGTTGACGACGCGGTTCGCGACCCGACAAGCCCCCAGCCGGTCGTAGAACGGCTCGACGGCGAAGCTCGTTTGGAAAAGGCAGAAGGGGTGCAAGCCTTTGTCCACCAGATCGAACGCCGCACGCACGACCGTCTTGCCGAGGCCCCCGCCGCGAACGTCGGGGTCGGTTGCGACCATCGCCAAGGCGAGGACGGTCATCGGGCCGTCGGCGGCCTGGATCGTGCGCGGCTTGGTGAGTGCATGGGCGACGACCAGCCCGTCGCGATCGACGACGTGCATCCGCGGTGCGAGGGCCGGTGGGCCGTCGTAGTCGCGCCCCAGCGAGAGCAACTGCTCGGCGCGGGCCCGCTGGTCGCGACGCGGGAACGCGATCGCCAACAACCGACCCGCGGCGAGCGCTTCGTCGGGGGTAATCTCGGGGAGCGGGCGTGTGATCACGGTCGGCTGCGTGGCGAGCATCGCGGGTCGGTGGCGGGAGTGTTGCGTGGGCGCCGCAACCCTAGCACGCCACTACGCTGCAAACGGCCGACGTAACGATTGTACCGCTCGCAACGCCCCGCCGCCCTGGACGGTCACTTCATCTGCGCCGCGGTGAAGCTGCGGCCCACGGCGTCGGGGTCCCAAGTCCAGGCGTCGCCGTGCCGCTGCTCGTAGTCGCGCCAAAGGTCGAACCAGAAGGCGAGGAACCGGTACGGCCGAAACGGGTCGTAGCGGGCGACGATCAGCGCGTCGAGCTCCTTGGGGTTCGCCGGCCGCTCGACCCCGGTGCGCTTGCAGAACAGTCGGTACGCCTCGGTGTCGATCGGTAGGTGGTCGAAGCGCCCCAAGAGCTGCAGCACGTTGGCCGTCGCGTAGGGGCCGAACCCATCGAGGGCGAGCACCGCTTCGCGCAGCTCGTCGACCGAACGATCGGGGGACTCGAACCAGGCCGGGTCGAGCTCGCCGCTCGCAAAGCGCTGGGCGAGTCGGACGATCCGCGCAGCGCGGTACCCGACCTTCGTTTCGCGCTGCAGCCGATCGGGCTTCCAACGCGCAACGTCTGCCGGCGACGGGAAGACCCCCTCCCCTACGCGCTCGACCAGCAGCTCGCTCATCCGCACGGTGCTAGGCCAGCCGACGTTGCAACTGGTGATCGTCTTGACCATGTCCTCCCACAGCGTTGCCGAGCGGAACAGCCGGCCGAAGCCCCGGCGCCGTGCGGGGGGCGCAAGCTTGCCCCAGGGGCGGGTGTCGAACCCCAGCCGCAGCATCCGGCCGAGCCCCTCCATGACTTTTGTTCGCTCGTCGCGCGACAAGGGTCGGTCGCAACGGACGCGGACCGCCGCGCCACGACCCTCCGGTTGATCGACCAGGACCCGGACCGGTGGGACCCCGTCCGCGAAGCCGAAGGCGTGCTCCAGCGTCAGCACCTCGGGACGCCAGCGGTTAGGCGCCAGCAGAAAGTACCCGTACGAGCAAACGACCCGCGGCAGGTCGAAGTCCCCCGGCACGCCGATCGAGAGTCGAGTGGGGCGCGGCATCGGCTATCGAGGGGAAGGGGAATCCCGGGCGCCGACCGCCGTGGACCGCTGAAATCGCGGTTCCCATCGGCATGGTGAGGGGGGATCGAGATTGTTAAGATGGGCGGGCGACGGCGGGTCGCCAAGGGCCGGCTCGGCCGGCCGCTCCGCTCCGCCAACTTCCCCTCTGTAGCGTTCGTAACGAGGCGATTCGTCGTGCCCCCCATGGCGTTAGGCAACCCGCAATCGCCCCCCGGCGTCGAGCCCGAGCGTGCGCCCGAGCTGGCGCGCGACGGCGCTGTGCCCCCCGCTGACGCCTCCCGAGACGGTGGGCCCCGAGACGGTGGGCCGCGCGAAAAGCGGGGGGTCCCCAGCGGCCTGTGGCTGCGGTGCGACGAGTGCGGCGAGACCGTCTTCCGCAAGGAGGTCGAACGGCTGATGAGCGTCTGCCCGGTGTGCGGACGCCACATGTACCTCGGCGCCCGCGACCGAGTGCGCTTCGTCCTCGACGAGGGGACGTTCGAGGAGTGGGACGCCGACCTCGCCCCGTCCGACCCGCTCGGGTTCGCCGACTCGAAGCCCTACGCCCAGCGCCTGCTTGCCGAGCAAAAGCGAACCGGGCTCCGCGACGCGGCGATCACCGGCTGCGGCATGATCCGCGCCCGCCGAGTGGCGTTCGGCGTGACCGACTCGGCGTTCATCATGGGGAGCATGGGCTCGGTCGTCGGTGAGCGCCTGACGCGGCTTGTCGAGCGGGCCACCGAGCAGAACCTGGCGCTGATCATCATCAGCGGCTCGGGGGGTGGCGCGCGGATGCACGAAGGGATCCTCTCGCTGATGCAAATGGCGAAGGTCTCGGCGGCGCTCGCCCGCTACGACTCCGCGGGGGGCCTGTTCATCTCGGTGCTCACCAACCCGACGATGGGGGGGGTCGCGGCGAGCTTCGCGTCGCTGGGGGACCTGGTGTTCGCCGAACCCAAGGCGCTGATCGGGTTCGCCGGCCCGCGGACGATCAAGGCGACGCTCCGCACGGAGCTCCCCGAGGGTTTCCAGACGAGCGAGTTCCTGCTCGAACACGGCTACATCGACCGCATCGTCCGCCGCGCCGACCTCAAGAGCGAGATCGCCCGAACGATCGACTACTGCGGGAAGTGAGCCGCAGGGCTGTCGGCTGTCGGACTTCAGCAAAGGACCTGGCGATGCCGAGGATCGACCCGCAAGTCCTCGACGCGGCGGTCGACGCCCTTCAGCGGTCACCGAGTTCGGCGTCGATGACGCCGGCCGAACGACTCGCCGAGTCGTTCCGACTCACCGAGCTGCGTCGCGCGGAAATGCTTGACGAGATCGCTGCGGAGCACCCTGATTGGACCGCCCGGGAGGTCGAGCTGGGACGGAATCGTCGATGGCTTCGACAAGCGTACGAGGGTGAGGTGTTCAATGCTCATTCGAGGCTCTTCTACGGCATGCTCGTCATGAGCGAGGGCGTAGACGAAGCCGCATGCGACAGCGCCGCGAATGCAGTTCGAGAGCTTTCGGGCATCGAGCACGACGCCAGGTTCCTCAGCGCCGTCGAACAGCTCGGCCTCACCGAAGAATGGCGATCCGTTCTCGCCCGCCTCGGGATGGCGTAGCTGTCTAGGCGCACCAAGCCCGGCGACGAGGCGCCCGTGCTCCTGCGAGGCCCACGACCAGCGTGACGAGCGTCGCCGGTTCGGGGACGGCGCTCGACGTCGCGGGACCGGTCGCGCCGTAGTTGGCGACCCACGTCTGGTAGTGACCGGGGGCGTAGGTGGTCCCCAGCCCGTCACGCCACACCGTGTAGTCGCCGGCGTTCACGACGCCGTCGCGGTTGTAGTCCCCGGCGAGGCCCGGCAGGCTCAGCGTCAGGGCCGTGTCGCCGTAGTCGAGCTCCCAGGCGAAGCCGGCCGGCAGGTTCACTGTGGTGAACAGACCCCCCCGTTCGGTGTAGGTCATGAGCTCGAAGCGGTCGCCCGGCTGCGGCGCGAAGCCGCTGGCCAGCAGGTTCGAGAGCGACACATCGAGCGTGCCGCCGAGCGCCGCGACGCCGTCGACCACCATGTGGTCGTGCTCGGTCCCCTGGCCGGGGCCGGCGACCTGCATTTGAAGGACGCTCCCCGCGCCGAGCGACAGCCGGCCGTCGATCGACAGCTCGCCGATCCCGTCGCCGGGGGCGATGACGCCCCCCACCGACTCGACTTGCCCCTTGATCGGCCCGCTGCCGGTGCGGATCGAGCCGCTGCCGGTGAGCGTCCCGCCGCCACGGACCTCGACGTACTGCGCGTCGAGCGTGGCCTCTTGCAGGCGGATCGTTCCGCCCGGCTGGATATCGACTCCTGAGAACGTGGTAAGCTTTGCCCCGGGGGCGATCCGCACCGTGATCGGCTGCCCGGCCCCACCGCCGACCTGCACGTCCCAGCCGACTTGGTCGCCGCTGACGACCGCCTCTTGCACTGCGCCCGAGACGTTGCGGACCTGAGTCGTGCTCAGGTACGTCGGCGTGGCCGCGGCGTCCCACGAGCCCGCGGTGGTCCAGGGGGCCGACGCCGCAGTCGTGGTCCAGGTGAACGACGTGGTGACGGGGTCACTGATGTACAAGCCGGCGCTCTGACCCCCCCCGCCCAGTGACGGGTTGGGGTCGATCACCACGTTGCGTCCGGCGAGCAGGTTCGTGCCGAGGATCCCCTCGACGACGTTCCCGGGGTCGGCCGGGTTCGTGACGTCGAGCACCAGCACCGGGACGTTGGTCAGGGTGATGCTCCCCCCCAGGGCGGGGATCGTCAGCGAATCGACAAAGAAGCCCGGGACCCCCGTCAGCAGCCCGCCGGAGCCGACGACCGAGACCGTGAACTCGGGGGTGTCGGTCGTCGCGTCGAAGCCAAGCTGCAGCGCGTTGAACTGCGACAGCACCGTGACGCTCGCCCCCGTGTCGAAGAAGAACGAGCGGTTGCCGAGGCTCGCGGCGCCGTTGGTGGCGCTGGCGCTCACGAACAGCGCCCCCTGAGTGAGCGTCGGAAAGGTCGGGTTCTCTTCCGGGTTGTCGATGTCGAAGTTCTGGATGTTGGGGAGGTAGACCGGCGCCTGCGCGAAGTTTGCGCCGGGGCTGAGGGTCATCGGCGCCTTGCGGGTGATGCCGTTGCCGCCGGTTCCCCGTTCGAGGAACTCGATCGACGGCGTGCGGATGGTGCGGCCTTCGAGCTCGAACACCTGTGGGGCGTCGTTGCGGATCCGGGTGGCGTACTGGCTGGCGTACGGCAGGCCCAGGATGTTCGGCAGCGGCGACTCGGCGGGGAACGTGATCGTCGAAACGTTCGTCTGCCCACGCAGCGCCGCGCGATCCATCGATAGCGCCGCGCCGGCCGCGGTCCGCCCTTGCATGCCCGCGGCGTACAGACCGAACGGGTCGTTGATCTCGGCCTGCAGTTGGCCGGTCGCGCCGCCGATCGTGACGGTCTCGGTGCCGCGGTAGCCGTCGGTCTCCCCTGGGTAGGGGCCGCGGAGGTTGAACTCGCTGTAGGCCTGCGCCGTGATCGCCGAGAAGCCCGCGCCCGTGTCGAGCAGCGCCACGCCGAAGCGCGGCGTCCCCCCCGGCCCGAGCAGCGTCTTGCCCACCGCCGAGGGGGTTGCGGTCGGCGAAAAGACAAAGTCCTCGCTGAACTCGTTCGAGAACGCGATGCCGACCATCGGCAGGAACCCGTCGATCGGCACTTGGCCGAGCGCTGACCCACTCCACACCGCGATCGCGGCGGCGCAGGCGGAACAGAGTCGCTTCGCGCGGAGGTGCATCAAGCTGCTTCTTCTGATCGCGAGGCGGGGCCCTGGAGGGCCGGGCTTGTGGCGGGGGCGTGACGAGGCGTAAACGCCTTGGTGCAAACTAGATGCGTGCTACGACAGCGTCAAGAAATCGGCGCGAAGGCGCTGGTAACCCCGACCGCCGCGAAGGTACGATAATCCCTCCAAAACCGACCCCAACCCGTGCGGCCCGCCATGGACAACCTCGACCGACGCCGATTCCTCGGCGGGACTCTCGGCGCCGCGACTGCCCTCGGGGGGGTCGCCGCGTCGGCGCGCGAGGCGACGCCCGCCGCTGCGCCGCTGGTCGCCAGCGACGTGCCCCGGCCGCTGGAGGTCACGCTCGGCAAGACGGGCATCAAGACCACGCGGCTCGCGCAGGGGACCGGCGTCAAGGGGTCCGACCGCCAGAGCGACCAAACACGGTTGGGCTTCGAGCGCTTCGTTCCGCTGTTCCGCCACGCCTACGACCGCGGCCTGCGGTTCTTCGACCTGGCGGACCTCTACGGCACCCACGTCTACTTCCGCGAAGCGCTCAAGAGCTTCGATCGCGAATCGATCACGATCCTCACCAAGCTCTGGTGGCGCTACGACGGCCCCGAGGACCAGACCTCGGCCGCGTTCCGGGCCCAGGTGACGCGCAGCGCGCTCGAGCGCTTCCGCCACGAGCTAACGACCGACTACGTCGATATCGTCTTGCTGCATTGCATGACGGACCCGAAGTGGCCGACGCAAATGCAGCCCTACCTCGACGAGTTGCTGGCCGCCAAGGAGCGGGGTCAGGTCCGCGCGGTGGGGGTCTCGTGCCACGACCTCGGCGCGCTGAAGACCGCCGCCGAGACCCCTTGGGTCGAACTGATCCTCGCCCGTACGAACCCTACGGGGTCGAAGATGGACGCCTCGCCGGCCGAGGTCGAAGCGGTGCTCCGCACGGCCAAGGCGAACGGCAAGGGGATCATCGGCATGAAGATCTTCGGCGAGGGGGAGCTCGTCGATCAGCGCGAGCGCTGCATCGAGTACGCCCAGTCGCGCGACTACCTCGACGCGATGACGATCGGCTTCCACACGCCGGAGCAGATCGACGACGTGCTGCGCCTGCTGGCTCGCTACCCAGTCACGGCTTGACGACGGACGAATTCACCGCAGAGATCGCGGAGGACACGGAGAAGCGACGGACAATCAACCACCGATGAACGCAGATGTACACGGATACAGCACTTTCGAACTTGGTATAGCGCCAGGAGTGGAGTTTGGGTAGACCGTTCTCCAACCAAGGAGGACGGTGATGCAAGCGATTTCGATGGACCTGCGAGAGCGGATCGTTGCGGCGTACGACCGTGGCGAGGGGA
>JBOFFC010000157.1:0-8272 GCA_051648405.1 Lacipirellulaceae bacterium | reverse complement strand
AGCAACTCCAGGCGCTGACGCTTCTGGCTCGCCTGACGACGGCTTCGCCGAGCGCCCTCGGTCCGCTGCCATGGGTTTGGTAAGTTGGGGGCCCTCGTACGATTTCCCCCTCGACCTCGCCTCGCCCTATGTCATTGGACGACACCCCTCCTGCCGACGCCCCCGCTTCGCGGAACTTCCTCGAGCAGATCATCGACCAGGACCTTGCCTCGGGTCGCGTGACGCACGTCCACACTCGATTCCCGCCTGAGCCCAACGGCTACCTGCACATCGGGCACGCCAAAAGCATCTGCCTGAACTCGGGGCTAGCCCAGCAGTACGGCGGCGAGCGGGGCGCCCTGTTCAATCTGCGATTCGACGACACGAATCCCGCCAAAGAAGAGCAGGAGTACGTCGACTCGATCGAGGACGACGTCCGCTGGCTCGGGGGGGACTGGCAGGACCGCAAGTTCTTCGCCAGCGACTACTTCCAGCAGCTCTACGACTGGGCCGAGCTGCTCGTGAAAGCCGGCAAGGCGTACGTCTGCGACCTCTCGGCCGACCAGGTCCGCGAGCTCCGCGGCACGCTCACCGAGCCGGGCCAGCCGAGCCCCTTCTGCGACCGCACGCCCGAGCAGAACCTCGACCTGCTGGCACGCATGAAATGCGGCGAGTTCCCCGACGGCGCCCGGACGCTACGCGCGAAGATCGACATGGCTTCGCCCAACGTCAATCTGCGCGACCCGGTGATGTACCGCATCAAGCACGCCTGGCACCACCGCACGGGGGACCTGTGGTGCATCTACCCGTCGTACGACTACACGCACGGGCAGAGCGACTGGCTGGAGGGGATCACGCACTCGATCTGCACGCTGGAGTTCGAGAACCATCGCCCGCTCTACGAGTGGTTCCTCAAGGCCATCCAGGAGGTCGATCCGCGCCCCAAGCCGCTGCCGCGGCAGAGCGAGTTCGCGCGGCTGAACCTCACCTACACGGTGATGAGCAAGCGGAAGCTGCTGCAGCTCGTGCAAGAGGGGCGCGTCGGCGGCTGGGACGACCCGCGCATGCCGACGATCCGCGGCCTGCGTCGCCGCGGCTACACGGCCGAGTCGATCCGCGCGTTCTGCCAGCGCATCGGGGTCACGCGCCAGAACGGCACGATCGACATGCTGTGGCTCGAGGACGCGGTGCGCGAGCACCTGAACGAGGTCGCCCCGCGCCGCATGGCCGTGCTGAGGCCGATCAAGGTCCGCCTTGCGACGACAATGGAGGGGGCGCCCCTCGCAACGGGGGTGCTCAAGACGTGCGAGTTGGCCAACCACCCGCAGGACGCAGGACAGGGGACGCGCTCGATTGCGCTGGGGAACGAGCTGTTCATCGAAGCCGACGACTTCATGGAGGTCGCTCCCAAAGGCTACTTCCGACTCACCCCCGGGGGCGCGGTCCGGCTGCGCGGGGCCGGCATGATCCGCTGCGACGAGGTCGTCAAGGACGCCGCCGGGAACGTCAGCGAGCTCCGCTGCGCGTTCGACCCCGATACCGATGCGCAGGTCGGCGGCAAGAAGGTCAAAGGGACGATCCACTGGGTCCCGGCCGACGGGGCGATCGACGCCACGGTGCGTCTCTACGACCACCTGTTCGCTTGCGAGGCGCCCGACGACGCCCCCGAAGGAAAGACGTTCCTCGACAACCTGAACCCCGCGTCGCTCGAGACGCTCTCCGCAAAGGTCGAGCCGTCGCTCGCCTCCGCCGAAGCGGGCGAGCGCGTCCAGTTCGAACGCCTCGGCTACTTCTACGTCGATCCGGTCGATTCAACCCCCGGCGGGCCGGTTTTCCACCGCACCGTCACGCTCAGGGACGCATGGGGAAAAGTCGCCGGCAAGTGACCGAGTGAGGCTTCAGCAGCGTTCACGCAAAGGCGCAAAGACGCCAAGAACCAAAGGTTGAAACGTCAACGAGCTCGCTGGTGACGAGCGATCGCGCCCATGTCCCTTTGCGCCTTCGCGCCTTTGCGTGAACCCGTCCTGAAATGTTTGACGGCCCAGCGCCGCCAGGTGTAGGCTCCGGGTCGCCGCAAGGCGCCTTTTCACGACCGTTACCCGAGGGGGGGCTCCCGATGATCGTCTCGCGACTACTGCGTTCACCGAAGGCGCCGGTGCGGCTGGTGATGGCCGCCGCGATGTTCGCCTCTCCCCTCGCCAGCCTCCGCGCTGCGGAGCGCTCGGCGACCGAGTCGCTCACCCCCCAGAGCGTCGCGGCGGTGACGATCCGGCCGGCGAGGATCGCCCTCTCGCCCGTCGTGAAGCAGCTCCCCGTGGAGGTCGCCCAGGCGGCGTGTCAGAAGTACTTGGGGGTGCCGCTGGAGAGCATCGATCGGGTGACGCTGGTCGTCGAGCCGCCGATGGGGGCGACCCCCTACTACGCGGTGGTCGCGCACCTGACGCAGAAGGGCTCGCTCGACGCCCTGCACGCCGAGGTCACCGCCCACATCAAGCGGAGCGAGCTGGGGGGCAAGCTGCTGCTGGAGAGCACGCAGCCGATGCTCCCCAGCCTGTTCATGCCCAACCCGCGGACGCTCGTCGTCGGGCCGACGGCGATGATCAAGAAGCTCGAGAAGCAGGCCGAGCCGCTCAAGGAAGGACCGCTGGTCGCGGCGATGAACGCGGGTTACGGCGCCGAGAACGACCTGCACGCCGCGGTGGTCCTCGAGCCGCTGCGTCCGCTGATGCAGATGGCCGTGATGGGGGCCCAGTCGCAGGCGCCCCCCGAGACGCACAAGTTCTTCGGCGCGCTCGACCTGCTGAACGGCGTGATCCTGACTGTCGATCTGTCGGGGACGCACGACTCGGCGCTGACGCTCTACGCGAAGACGGCCGAGGACGCCGACAAGCTCGAAACCTTGATGGACGAAGGGATCGCGCTCACTCGGACGAAGATGTTCGAGGACCCGAGCGGCGACTTTCAGAAGCTCAAGGTCAGCGACGACCCCGTGCAGCAGGCCCTGGCGGCCTTCATGGAGCGGTCGCACAAGCAGCAAATCGAGACCTGCCGCCCAACGCGATCGGGGACGAAGGCGTTCGACCTCGTCCGCTTGAAAGCGGGTGACGACCAGCGCAACGCGGTGATGTCGGTCGGGATCATCGGCGTCGTTGTTGCTCTGGCGCTCCCCGCGGTGCAGGCCGCCCGCGAGGCGGCCCGGCGGAACATGTCGATGAACAACATGAAGCAGCTGATCCTAGCGCTACACAACTACCACGACATGAATCAGACCTTGCCGCCGCAAGCGATCTGCGACGCCGCAGGGACGCCCCTACTGAGTTGGCGCGTGGCGATGTTGCCATTCATCGAACAGCAAGAGCTCTACGGCCGGTT
This sequence comes from Lacipirellulaceae bacterium, assembly GCA_051648405.1. Lineage (GTDB taxonomy): Bacteria > Planctomycetota > Planctomycetia > Pirellulales > Lacipirellulaceae > JBOFFC01. The sequence continues at coordinate 4,921 of JBOFFC010000157.1, read as the reverse complement.
CAAGCTCGACGAACCGTGGGACAGCCCGAACAACCTGCCGCTCGTCCAAGAGATGCCGGCCGTCTTCATGGAGCCGAGCTCACCGAAGCACGGGCCGGAAGACGGCAAGACGCACTACCTGTGCCCCACCGGGCCCAGCGCGTTCATGACGGGCGAGAAGCAGGGCCGCAAGTTCACGGACATCAAAGACGGCTCGTCGAAGACGATCGCGATCCTGCAGGTGGGGGACGACCAAGCGGTCGAGTGGACGAAGCCCGCGGACCTCGATGTGTCCAACGGCTTCCCCGGCATTAGGTCGGTCCACCCGATGGCCTTCCTGGCCGCGTGGGTGGACGGGCACGTTTCGGCGGTCTCCCAGGACACGCCCGCCGAAGTTGTTGCGCCCCTTTTGACGGTGGATGGTGGGGAGGTAATCGACGCCCCTTAAAGACAGTTCACCACCGAGACGCGGAGGACACGGAGAAGCGACGGGAGAGGAACCACAGATGAACACAGATAAACGCGGATGAAGGATGAAGGAGTAAGAAGCAAAACCTCTCGATTCGCTTATCTGCGTTCATCCGTGTTCATCTGTGGTTCCGTTTCTTGTCTCCGTGTCCTCTGCGTCTCTGTGGTGAACCCATCGCGTCACGCCGGCTGGTGCGACCGCTCGGCGAGCCGCCGCAGCAGTTCGGCCGCGGCGCCGGAGTCGATCGCCTCGGTCGCCTGGTGGGCGCCGTCCTCGGGTCCGCAGGCGTAGCCCCCGGCGACCAGGGCCGCGGCGGCGTTCAGCACAACGATGTCCCGTGCCGGCCCGTGCGCGCCCTTGAGGACCTTGCGCACGACGGCCGCGCTGTGCGCCGGCCCCTCGACCTCGAGGCCCGCCGTCCCCGAGCGATCGACGCCGAACTGCTCGGGGCGCCACTCGAACTCGTGCGCGCCGGAGGCGGTCACCTCGGTCACGCGGGTCGCCCCGGCGATCGTCACGTCCCCCATCCCGTCCTCGCCCGAGACGACGAGCGTCCGCCGCGTCCCCAGTCGCTCGATGGCGCCGGCCAGCAGTGGCCGCAGCTCGGGGCGGCCGGCCCCCAGCAGTTGGAACTCGGCCCCCGCCGGGTTGGCGAGCGGCCCCAGGACGTTGAAGATCGTCCGCATCGCCAGCCGCTTGCGGACCGCCGACACGTGCCGCATCGCCGGGTGCGCAAGTGGCGCGAAGCAGAAACAGATCCCCAGCTCGTCGAGGCACGCCTCGACCTGGGCCAGCGACGCGTCGATGTTGACCCCCAGCTCGGCGAGCACGTCGGCCGAGCCGGTCCGGCTGGTGACGCTGCGGTTGCCGTGCTTGGCGACCGGCGCCCCCGCGGCGGCGGCGACGATCGCCGCGGTGGTGCTGATGTTGAAGGTCTTCGAGCCGCCGCCGCCGGTGCCGCAGGTGTCAATCACCCCGACGCGCCCCGTCCGGACCCGCGTCATGTGGGCGCGGAGCGCCTCGGCGGCGCCGGCGACCTCGTCGATGGTCTCTCCCTTGCGGGCGAGGGCGACCAGCAGGCGCTCGATCAGCGGCTCGGGGACCCCGCCCGTCACGACCCGCTCGATAACGATCCGCGTCTCGTCCTGCGAGAGGTCGGCGCCCCCCTCGACGCTCGCCAGCGCGAGTTCGAAGCGGCCCGCGTCGGCGGGGTCACGGGCTTCGTGGGCCGACGGCTCGTGCATCGCGACCCCTCTGGTGCGGCGCCCGCTACCGCCGCCGGCGGGGCGCCGGATTGCGGGCGATCGACCTGTTCAAGATAAAAGGGGGGAACGCAGCCGGGAAGCCTGCGCCGCCGTTGGGCCGCCGTCTCGCTCGTCGAATCCCTCGCTTCAACGCCCCCCCGCGCCCGCTCATGCCACGCAAGGTGATCCTCGACATGGACCCCGGCGTCGACGACGCCGTGGCGCTGGCCGTAGCGCTCGCCGATCCCGCGCTCGAGGTCGTGGCGGTGACGGCGACCGCGGGGAACGTGAGCGGGGTGCAAGCAACCCGCAACGTTCAGGCGCTGATCGAGCGGATCGATCCCCCGCGCTGGCCGCGGATCGGCGCCGCCGACCCGGACCACGTCCAACGGACCGACGCCCGCGACCTCCACGGCGCGAGCGGACTAGCGGGCCTTGAGGTGATGGTCGCCGAGAAGGCCAACCAGCACTCGGCGATCAAGGTGATCGCCGACGAGGTCCGTAACGCCCCCGGTGAAATCACCTTGATCGCGACGGGGCCGATGACCAACGTCGCGGCGCTGCTGGTCCGTGAGCCGGACGTGGCCGCAGCGCTGCAGCACGTCGTGCTGCTGGGGGGGAGCGTCGCCGTAGGGGGCAACGTCACCCCGGCGGCCGAGTTCAACTGCTACTGCGACCCGCAATCGGCCCGCGCCGTGTTGCGGGGGGACCTCCTCAAGACCCTCGTGCCGCTCGACGTGTCGCGGCAGATGCTCTTCGGGTACGACCTGGTGGAGTTCGTCCGCGAGCGCGGCAGCCGAACGGCGACGCTTTTGGCCGAGATGCTCCCGGCGTTCTACCACTCGTACCGCCAGCGGTTTGGCATCGAGGGGGTCTACCTGCACGACGTGGCGGCGGTGCTGGCCGTCACGAACCCCGGGGCGTTCACCATGGAGCCGATGCACGCCGACGTCGAAACGGCCGGCGAGCTCACCCTCGGCGCCACGGTGTTCGACCGCCGATGGCGCCCCGACGCCACGCCGAACGTCGAAGTCGCGACGGCAATCGACATCGTCGCCGCCCGCGACGCGGTCTACCGGGCGCTCGACCAGGCTTGCTGAACGACGCGCTTCACCACAGAGGACGCAGAGGGCACGGAGAAGAAGAGTAACCCCGCATCACCCCGACACGCCACGCCGTCCCGTCGAGGTTATCGAGCTTCTCAGCCAGCGATTCGGGGAGCCCCTTCAGCCGGTGTCGGTCGGACCTGTGTAGCTTCGCACTCCTCGCAAGGCAACCTGGAACGTCTTACTACGGTCAGTTCTTAGCGCCGGCGACCGATCCGCAAGGTCACGAAACAAAGAAAGCCGCGGCCCCCCCAGTGGGGACCGCGGCTCTTGCGGTCAGCGGGTGTCGTTTGAAGTTCGTCGGCGTCGATCCCCGTGGCGGTCGGCAGGTCGCCGGTCCAGCCCGAGGGGGTCGGCGGGACGTCACCTTCCCCCCGTTCCCTGGCCCAACTCCAACTCAACGATTGGTTCACTAGCAGCCGGTTGAAAAACGCCGTCGTGGCGTTTTTCAACCTCGCCAAGCTCACGGCCGAGCCGTTCGCGGCTCGCGAAACCGCGGCGAAAGCGCCACGGTTTCGACGTCGCCTCCCTGCGACGACGCAGCCTGTCGAAAAATCAACAGGCTGTTAACCGGGGGCAGGTCAAAGAGAAACACAGGCGGAGGCAGTGGCACACGAAGCGCACCTTATTCCACTGCCACCCGCCGATCTACGCGGCGTTTCTATCGGCTGGCCGACTCGGCCGGAATCGCTTTCCATAGCTGACCACTTACATCTTGTTTCTTATCCATGAAGGCACAGCCGTTCTTGACTGAACTATCAAATTGGTTTCCTTCAAGGCACTCGTCATGCTCCTCGCGGAACTTTGTCGTCAATCGAAAGTAACCATCTCCTTCTGGAATTGCTTTCCATAGCTGACCACTTACATCTTGCTTCTTATCCATGAAGGCAGCGCCGTCTTTTTCTGAACCATCAAGCTGGTTTCCTTCAAGGAACTCGTCATGTTCCATTAGGGCCTTTGTCGTCAATCGGAAGTAACCATCTCCTTCTGGAATCGCTGCCCATAGCTGACCAGTTACATCTTGTTTCTTATCCATGAAGGCAGCGCCGTCTTTGGCTGAACCGTCAACTCGGTTTCCTTCAAGGCACTCGTCATGCCCTTCTCGGAACTGTGTCGTCAGCCAAAAGAAACCGGATGGCATGACTTCTTCACCGTGTACTGATCGAGTGAAGCCAGCTGATGCGAGCAGGGCGGCGACTACTAGAAAAGCCTGTGATTGCAGCACGAGACGTCTGGTTATGCAGGTCATAGAAGTACTCCAGGTTTGAGGGGCTTTGGCTTACTTGCCAAGTGGTTGTTATCGTTGAAGAGAGGCCAACGGCAATCCGAAGTTCTGTTCGTCCGCGATGTTACTCCATCGGCTATTGATGATTGCGCGGACAAAGAACCCCTGCGGCGGCGTTTTCCGCCCGTGGGCCGGGCTTCCGTTGGTCGCCGTCGGTTGATTCGCCGCGCGAAGGTCAACAGATTGATAGCAGTTAATTCGTCGTACTGTAACCCCTCACCCGACATTTCCCATATGGATTGAGCTTGGACCGGTGGCCTGCTCCCCAAAAGCTGATCCATGAGTTATGAGAGTCTCACCGCCCCGGAGGGGCCTTTCAGGAGACTCACGATGTCGATGAAGCGACGGAAGGGGCACACGCCGGAAGAGGTGGTTCGCAAGCTGCGGGATGCGGACGCGATGCTGAGCGCCGGGAAGGACCAAGCGGCGGTCCTGCAGGCCTTGGAGGTGAGCGAGGCAACGCTCAGCCGCTGGCGGGCGCAGTACGGGGGGATGAAGGCCGAGGCAGAACGCCAGCCCCTCCGGAGCCCAAACTCAGGCAGGCCGTGCTCATGACCGTGCTCCGCACCCTCAAACGACGCGGACACAACCCCCTCGCCCCCCTCATTAAGGCCGTCTACCACTACGCCGCTACCGGCTCGCTACCGCCTCCCCTACGACCAGCGCTTCAGGTGGGTGAGGGGTTACCTTCTTCTTTCCTTACAGCACTTTCTAGGTGAGTGTGCCGCAGTAGTTGCAGTGATAGAAGTATCCGAAGCAGTCTTGTGGGGTGATCCGAGAGAGGGCCTGACCGACGCAGTGGATCAGTCGTCGGAAGGTGGGTGGCGAGTGGCGCCGG
>JBOFFC010000156.1:0-3200 GCA_051648405.1 Lacipirellulaceae bacterium | reverse complement strand
ACCGAGTTGTAGGGGTCGAGCAGCGCGACGATCGGCCGTTCGCCGGCGAAGCGGAGCGTGATCGCCGTGGCGATCCGCTCGCAGGCCATGTCGGCGAGCGAGCGGTACATCAGCTGCGCGGGGAAGGTCCCGGCGCGGCAGCGGAAGTGGTCGCGGTACCAACGCTCGGCCACACGCATCAGCGGGAAGAACAGGTGGTGCTTGGGCTGTTCGTTCTGGTCACGAAACTTGGTGTCGAGCAGCCGGTGCGTGAGGTGGAAGAGGACTTCCTTGTCGCGGACTTTGCCGGTGTGCACCAGGTTCAGGTCGACTCCCTTGCCGATGATCCCCTGGTTGCGGGCCTCGGTGGGGCCGGTGAGGTCGGTCGTGAGCTCGAGCGTCGACTCGGGGGTGAAGGTGGCCTCGATTCGCTCGCTTGGAAGGTCGACGCGGTACCCTTCGACGCGCGGGAAGCGGATCTCGAGCGCGTCGCGTTCGGGGCGGACCGCGCGGACGTGCGTCGTAGGGCGTGGGAGCTTGAGCTTGGCGACCACCGGCTCGGCCGCGAAGTCGAACGGGATGCCGAGGATGTCGGCGTACTCGACGTCGAACAGCCCCTTGTCGTTGACTTCGTACGACTGGCGGCGGAGGGCCCGGCCGATGACCTGCTCGCAGAGGAGTTGCGTGCCGAAGGCGCGGACCCCCAGGACGTGCGTCACCGTGTTGGCGTCCCAGCCCTCGGTGAGCATCGAGACCGAAACGACGCAGCGGATCTGTTCGCCGAGGCGACCCGGCTTGCCGACGGTGTTCATGACTTCGCGGAGGAGCTTGGCGTCGTCGATCGAGTCGCCGGCCCCGGCGCCGTCGCGGGCGACGACCTCTTGTCGGAAACGCTCGATCTCGTCGGTGGCGGCCGCGCGGAAGTCGTCGCTGAGCCCCTCGCCCGACTCGAGCTGCTGGCTGTCGATCAGCAGCGTCACCGGGCGCCGGAGGAGCTGACCGTGGTCGTCGTAGTTGCGGAACAGGGCGAGCTTGCCGGGGGTGTACTGTTGCGCGCCACCTGCCGTTGGGTCGGGGCGGTCGTACCCCGAGATGTATTCGTAGACGAGCTTCGAAACGGCCGTGTTGTTGCAGACGACGATGAAACACGGGGGTACGGCGGCGCCCTGGTCGCGCCACGCGGTGTAGGTCTTCGCGTAGTGGCCGTAGAGGGCGTCGAGCGCCGTCAGCAGCTCTGGGGGGAGTTTCCCGGGGTCGAGCGGCGCTCCTTTACCGGCCCCCTTCTTCGGCATCTTCTTGCCGATGTGCTCCCATAGGTTGCGGTAGATCGGCAACTCGGCGCCCGGCAGGTTGTCGGAGACCGGCACACGCGGCAACTTGACGATGCCGCACTCGATGGCGTCCATCAGCGAGAAGTCGCTGACGGTCCACGGGAACAGTGTCCCCTCGGCGTAGCCCGAGCCGCGGAGGAAGAACGGCGTGGCGGAGAGATCGTAAATCCGAACGAGCCCGAGCTTCCGCTTCACCGCTTCGAGGCCCGAGATCCACATGCGGGCCGCCTCGCGTTCCTTCTCGACCGCTTTCTTCTCGTCGCCATCAAGGTCGGCCCCGTCGTCGCCCGGTTTTTCGCGGTAGCAGTGGTGCGCCTCGTCGTTCAGCACCAGCACGTTCTTGATCCCCATCAGCGAGTCCATCGCCCGGCGGATCATCTCTCCTTCGGTCTCGAGGGTCGCGATCGGCTCGCCGTCGGGTCCGCGGAGCAAGTCACGCGTCCCCTTGGCGACCTCCAGCCGCTCGCGGAGCTTGAAGGCGTGGTAGTTGGTGACGACGATCTTCGCCTTCTGCAGCTCGGGCAGCAGGTCGGTCGGGACGAGCTCACGGGTCGAGTAGTAGTTCTCGGTGTCGTTGGGGAACAGCACCCGGAGGCGGTCCTTGATGGTCAGCCCCGGGGCGACGACCAGGAATCCACGCGTGAAGCGCTTGCTGCCGGGACGACGCACGGCGTTGATCGTTTGCCAAGCGATCAGCATCGCCATGACCGTCGTCTTGCCCGCCCCGGTAGCCAACTTGAGGGCTAGGCGATCAAGTCCCGGGTTGGCCTCGTCGCTCGCCTCGCTCAGCCGGCGGAGGAAGTCCTTCCCTTTGGCGGACTGCGGCGCGACCTCGGTTAGCCAGATGACCGTCTCAACCGCTTCGAGCTGGCAGAAGAACGGCCGCGGCCCGCTGAAAGCGTGGTGGCGCCAGTGCTCGAGCAGGCGAGCCGTCTCGGGGGTGACCTGCGCCTCGTGCGGCTTGAAGTGGTCGCGCCAGTGGTCGACCTCGGCTCGGATCGCGTTGACGAGTTGGGCGGTCTTCTCGTACTGCTGCTGTGCGGTCGAGACCCCCGTCTCGTCGCCATACTCGAGCTCGGCGTCGGCCTTCTTTTGGCCCTTTTTCCACTTCTTCGGCTTGGGGATCGGAGTGATGAACTCCGCCTTCCGTCGGCGTTCGAGCACGCGATGGGTCGGCTGACCATTGGCGTCGAGCTCCCAGTGCCGGCGTGGGTACGCGTAGGGGGAGTTGAGGATCGGTTGATCGAAGAACGGGTTCGACATTGCTGGGAAGGTCGAGGGGGGCTCGCGGACGACCGAAAAGGATCATCGCAGAGCCCGCCGCGTGCCGCTAGCGGTGGGCAAATCACCCCACCGCGGTGCCGTTCGTTCGACGTTACCGTCCGGCTCGACCGTGAACCCAGCGACGGTGAGCCAGGAACGTGACGGGGGTTGCATGGCGACTGTGTCTGACGTCGTCATCGTCGCCAGATGCTTGTTGGCGTCGCTCGAAAACTCGCCGCCCTTGTCGGCAAGTTTGCCGTTCGCGCGTCGATGTGTCCGTCCGAGCCGTCGTCCCCCTCGAGCGGGTGTTGACGATTGACGGCTCGACCGACGGCTCGCGACCGGGCTTCTGCGAAGCCCTGCCGTTCGCCGGCGGCCGAGAGGGCGCCCTAAGGGGCGCCCGAGGGCTTTGCCATCATTCTCTTCGGGTCGGATGACGGTCGCAGCTGCCGCTCCTCTCGTGATGAAGACCTCCGCCCTCCCCCGCCGCCTGTCCTCTCGGCGATCGTCTTCGCAGAAGCTTGTTGCCCCCGGACCATCCCCGACGTGCGCCGTTGGAGGATCTCTATCGATGCACCCCTCTCAACCCCATTCCCAAATGACCCCTTGGGAATAGGCGCCAACGCC
>JBOFFC010000155.1:0-2440 GCA_051648405.1 Lacipirellulaceae bacterium | reverse complement strand
GGAGCGCTCCGTCATTCGCGCTTCTTCGCGCGTATTCGCGGTTCCTTTCCTTTCTCTGTGCCCTCCGCGAACTCCGCGGTAAATCCGTCCCGGCAGTAGGCAAGATCGGCCGCTGGAAGTCGAATGACTAACTGGGGCGCGTCGTGCGCCCCCCGTGTCCGACTTCCTCCGGCGGGGAACCTGTGATGAGCGCTCCTGTTCGTTCGATCGTAATGTGCGGCTTGATGACTGCCTTGCTGGCCGGTGGTCCGCTCGCCTTCGCTCAGGACGCGCCCGCGGCCCCCGCAGCAACGGAGTCCTCGGCGAGAACCGCTTCGGAGCCCGTCGCAGGCGTCGATGCGGAAGCGCCCGCGAGCGACTCGACTACCGCGGGGCTCGAACAGAAGGCCAAGCAGGCGCTCGACGCCGCCGGCGAGACGGTCGGCGCCGTCGCCGGGGCGATTGACGAGGACCAGCGTGCGAAGGACGCCACCGCCGGCGTGCTGTGGCCAATCTACCGCGTCGCGGACAACCTCAGCTTCCCGGCGTTCCACTGGCTGGCGTTCGCGATCCTGCTGGCCGGCGTGGTGAGCTTCGCCCTGCAACTGACGCTCGGCAAGCTGATCGTCCTGTCGCGCTTCGGCTTCAGCCCCGGGGAGATCCTGTCCGACGCCCTCGGCCTGGTGGTGAGCCTGGTGGGCCTGGTGCTCGCCACGCAGGCCGCCGCGCAGAACAGCACGTTCACGCAGAGCGCGTCGGCCGTGCTGTCGGCGACCGCCGCCGGCGCGATCGCCGGGTTCATCCTCTACGTCTGGGGCCAGCGGCAAGAGCTGCAAGCGGTGGAAGGGCGGCGGCGACGGGCGCCGATCGAACCGGAGCCAAAGAAGTAGCGTGTCGCAAAGTTCTCGGGCCGCGCCCGCAGGAAGCGGAGTGAGTCCGACGCTGCGATCGGGGACGACGTTGGCGCGCTCCCCTTACTTCGTGCGGGGGTCAATGGAATAGCGGGGAGGTCGAGACGATCACTCGTCTTCGACCTTCTCCGCTTTTCGCGCTCCGCGGTCACGCCGAAGTTGCGGCCACGACCGCTGTTCACGATCTCAACGCGACTACCGCTTCGGAAAAAGCCAGCCCAGCACCGCAGCGAAGAATCCCAAGACACCCACGGTCATCCCGCCGACCAACGCGATGAGCACGCTGTCGGAGACGTTGAACCATACAACGGGTTGACTGCTCGACTCGCCTGCACTACCGGTCGCGTCGAGGACGACAATCAGAATCACCACGATGACCCATCTTCTTGACAGATCGAACAGCGATTCAGCAAATTGCTTCCGTTGCTCCCGCTCGTCCCGCTCCGCCTGAAGGTTATCGCGCACCCGCTGCAACTCCAAACCCTTGCGTTGCTCTGCTTTATCTCCAAGGAGTTCATCGACTTCGCCTTCGGCAAAAGAGTCTGTTTGCACTCCTTCGTGGATCTGACTTGCGACGAAGGTTAGCGCGCGCTCTTTTTCTGCCGGCGATAGCGGCGGACCGAGGTCGTCTACGCTGTCTCTAACTGGGCTGTGCGAGGGCGAGGTCAAGTCGCTCTCGGTAGTGGCGCTGGATGTCAATGGGTTTGATACGGAACCCTCGCTCATTCTTCCCCCCCTGGTTCTCCCACGCGTCATGCCACGGGGTACCGGGTTTATGAGTCAGCGCTGACAACTGCGCACCGGAGAATCGTCCGTAGCCAGTCCAAACCTGGTCGAGCAACTTATCCACAAAGCTACGAAACGACGCGTCAGTATCGCAGTCGTCGAGCGATCGCGGGGCGAACTCGAATCGGTCACCCACGCGAACAGCACGCGTAAGATTTTGGTCGATCGCGTCGTTGCCCCACAGCTTCACGTCGTGGTAAAGCGATGGAATGACCGGGCCGAACTTCCAAGCCTCTACGGGGTCAGCGATCAGCGGCCTGCCCGCCATCGCTAGGCAATACCCATGCGCGATGTAGACGAGCTTCAAGACCTGCATTGGGGTCAACTCGCGACCATCGCTCTTGGCCCGCGCCAGAAACTCGTTCGCCACGGCCCCAGCGTCGAAGCCGCGGAATGTCGGCGCGCTGTCCATGGTCCCCTCCAGTAAGAAACCCCCTAAAATCCGTCGCACGGCGGCCGTCTAGTGATCTGACGTACACCAATTCTTATTGCTCACACGATGACCCGATCGTAGGCCTAGCTGATCGGCCCGTCAAACAAAATCAACCCCGCGGCAAGTCGAGATACAGCTTGCTCGTCGTCCGTGGGGCCTACGTCGCCCCGGTCAAGGCGCTCGGCGAACCGTTCGGCTCTGCCTCTTAAGACACTGAACATTGGTATACAATCGCGCACGGAATTCGGCAAGCCGCGATCCATGCTGGCGATGCGATTCTCGTCCGAGATTCAGCTTCACGAGGCTGACCTCGATGCAGAAACGGCGGGGG
>JBOFFC010000154.1:0-30890 GCA_051648405.1 Lacipirellulaceae bacterium | reverse complement strand
GCGGGCGCCGGCGCCAAGTACGACAGCCTGGTGATGGTCACGCTCGGGACCGGCGTCGGTGGCGGGATCATCCTCGACGACAAGCTGATCGACGGGGCCCACAGTTGCGGCGGCGAGATCGGCCACATCATCATCGACTCGGCCGACGACGCCCCGCTCAACTCGCTCGGCGTGCGCGGCACGCTCGAAGGGTGGTGCGGCAGCTACGGTGTCGTGCACCAGGTGCGCCGAGCGCTGGCCGACCAGTTCGTAGAGACCTCACTCCGCGACGCCGTCGAAGGGGGAGAGGAGCTGACGCCGCTGCTGGTGGCCAACGCCGCGGAGGCGGGGGACGAAGTCGCGATGGGGATCATCCTGCGGACCGCCAAGCTGCTGGCGATCGGCATCGTGACGGTGGTCCACACGGTCGATCCGCAAGCGATCGCAATCGGCGGCTCGATGACGTTTGGGGGCGCCGGCCACCCCCTCGGCGAAAAGTTCCTCGCCGAGATCCGCGCCCAAGCGAAGCCGCGGCTGATATCGAGCCTGCGCGACAAGCTCGTGATCGAGTTCGCCGAGCTGGGGGGCCGGGCGGGCTACATCGGCGCCGCTGGCGTAGCGCGGGCGAGGAAGCTGGCGGGGTAAGGGGGAACCACAGATGAACACGGATGAACGCAGATAGGATGAGGGAGGATAGATTCGTGGGTGCCACTGCGGGCTTGCCCCCAGTGTGCCGTGGGTACCAAGCTTGCTCGGCGTCGCGAGCCCAACGTAGTGCCCGACCACTCGCTGCTTGGTACCGCAGACCGGCGGAACAGCACCAATCGACGTTCCACAATCTGTATAATCCGCTCCGGTCGGAACAGTCCTTGGGCTTTGCAACCGTGCAGAGGAACATCAGATGGGAAAGAAGAAGTCCGTATCCAAGCAACCTGCAAAGCAGACCGCCTCGAGCTCTAACGGCGCGGACAAGCGGCAGTATCTAGAGCGGGCGTATCCGCAGGTGTCGCTCGAAGAGGCGTTGAAGGTGCTGTTCGCCATTCGAGACAAGAACAACGGAAATCCCTGGGACACCAGTCAGGTCGCTGATGCTCTTGGCTACACGAACGTCCGGACGGTGAAGTTCCAGCAGCTATGTCGAGCGTCCCAATCCTTCGGGTTGACCGTTGGCACATACACGTCGCCCGAGATCGAGTCGTCGGCGCTCGGGCGGCGAATCGCTTATCCAGAAACCGCCGACCAGGAGCGCGCTGACAAGGTCAAGGCTTTTCTCTCGATTGACTTGTTCAAGCGGGTCCACGAACACTATGGCGGTTCGGAGTTTCCGGAGCGGAAGTATCTTGAGAGCGTGCTGCGTGAGAAGTTTGGTCTGGCGCAGGAGCTACACGACGAATTCGTGAGGCTGTTTCTTCGTAACTGCGAGACTCTGGGCATCGAGAAAGGCCTTGACGCCGATGCCTACGTTCCGTCAACCGACGACTCCACCGACGGGCGTATTCGGGTTGTTGGCAAAGCCGAAGGAAAGTTCGAGAGAACAGCGTTCGTGATTATGCCCTTCGCAGAGAAGAGCAAGGAGCCGCAACGACCCACCGGGTACTTCAACGAGCTGCTCGAACGACTGATCACCCCAGCCGGAAACGCTGCGGGCTTCGCCATAAAGACGTCTGAGCAGCGAGGAAGCGACATCATTCAGTCAACAATCATTCAACAACTGCTGCGCTCCGATTTGGTGATTGCTGACATCACTGACCACAATCCAAACGTGCTGTTCGAGTTGGGCATCCGCATCGCGAAGGAGCTGCCCGTTGCACTAATCAGAGCTGACGGCACCGACAGGATCTTTGATGTCGATAACATGATGCGCGTTCTGACGTATAGCTCAACGTTGTGGTCATCGGCCATTCAGAACGATTTGCCGCGATTGACTGATCACATAAAGGCGGCGTGGGATACCCGTTTGTCTGCTCAGTCGTACATGGCGATCCTCTCGGGGCAACCAGCCAACGGGTCGATTGTCAGCAGCAAAGCGTAGCGCGGTCGGGCGAGCCACATCGTGTAGCGAAGGTCCCAGCGGACCCGGGGCAAGCTTTTGTGGCCCCTCGCTGCGGGCGGCACCTCACGGCTTCGTCCCCAGCCCACGCCACCGAAAGCATCCCCATGACCGACATCCGGATCGACGGACTCGACGACGCCGTTGTCGAACGGCTCAGGGCTCGGGCTACGTTGAACGGCCGCTCGCTTGAGGAAGAGGTACGGCGGACCATCGAAGCCGCGGTGCCGTCGAGCCCAGCCACGATGAGCAAGGAGGAGTTCCTGCACCTGCTCGACCAGCACCAGAAACGGCTCGCGGGTCGTACGTTCTCTGACTCGACCGAACTCCTTCGCGAAGACCGCGAGCGGTGAGCGTCACCCGCGCACGGGACCAGGTGCGTCCCGTCGCTTCCCCCGAGGACTGCCAGCCGTCGGAGTGGGTAGTGCCAGACCCCCATCCCCCTCCTCTCCGCGTCATCCCCCCTATCTCCCTTCCCCTGACGTCCGCCCCCCCCTTCGCTCTTCCGCCGCCGGTGGTGGCGGGGTCAAATGAGCGGTTCGTTGTTTGGCGGCCCGTTCGGCCCCCCGCAGGGGGTGTCTGGCGAGCGCCGACCACCGCGAGTCCCCCGCGTCCCCGCCCTGTTTGACCGTTCGTCGATGGCCAACGCCCCCAGCACTCCCCCCGCGCCGACCCCTCCCTCCGAGGCCGAGGCACCCAAGAAGAAGAAGGGCGCCGACCGGCCGACCGAGCCGGCGATGATCCGCAACTTCTCGATCGTCGCCCACATCGACCACGGCAAGAGCACGCTCGCCGACCGCCTGCTGGAGGTCACCGGCACGGTCAGCAAGCGCGAGATGAAGGAGCAGCTCCTCGACGACATGGACCTCGAGCGCCAGCGCGGGATCACCATCAAGGCCCGCGCCGTGAGCATGCGCTACGCCTACCAGGGGAAGCAGTACGAGCTGAACCTGATCGACACGCCGGGGCACGTCGATTTCCAGTACGAGGTCTCGCGTTCGCTCGCCTGCTGCGAGGGCGCCGTGCTGCTGGTGGACGCCTTCCAGGGGGTCGAGGCGCAGACGGTCGCCAACGCCTACAACGCGGTCGAGCACAACCTCGAGATCGTGCCGGTCCTCAACAAGATCGACCTGGTCCACGCCCGCCCCGACGAGGTGAAGGCCGAGATCGAGCAGACCCTGGGAATCGACGCCTCGCAGGCGCTGGGTTGCAGCGCCAAGACGGGCCTGGGGTGCGAGGCGGTGCTCGGCGCGATCATCCAGCGCGTCCCGCCGCCGGAGGGGGACCCCAAGGCGCCGCTCCAGGCGATGGTGTTCGACAGCGTCTACGACGAGTTCCGCGGCGCGATCACCTACATCCGCATGATGAACGGCACCGTGACCAAGGGGCAGCGGATCCGTTTCGTGCAGTCCGGCTCGGTCCACGACGTGCTCGAGGTCGGCCAGCAAACGCCGCGGCGCACGCCGTGCGGCACGCTCTCGGCGGGTCAGGTCGGGTACCTGATCTGCAACATCAAGTCGCTGGGGAACGTCCACATCGGCGACACGATCACGGTCGCGACCGGCAAGCAGGCCGAGGCGCTCCCCGGCTACCAAGAGCCGAAGCGGATGGTCTTCTGCGGGCTCTACCCGTCGGACGGTCATGACTTCGAGGCGCTGCGCGAGGCGCTCGCCAAGCTGCAAGTGAACGACCCCAGCTTCGTGTTCGAGCCCGAGACGTCCGACGCCCTGGGCTTCGGCTTCCGCTGCGGGTTCCTGGGGCTGCTGCACATGGAGATCATCCAGCAGCGGCTCGAGGGAGAGTCCGACATGGACCTCGTGCAGACCGCGCCGAACGTCACCTACAAGATCAAGACGGCCGACGGCGAATGGCTCGAGGTCCACACGCCGACGCGCGTCCCCGACGTGGGGGACATCGAGGAGTTCCAACAGCCGATCGTACGCGTGAGCTACGTGCTCCCGACCGAGTACATCGGCGGGATCATGAAGCTGTGCGCCGACCGCCGCGGCGAGTTCGTCCGCCAGGAGTACCTCTCCCCCACCCGCGCGATGCTGGTCTACGACATCGCCCTCGCCGAGGTCGTGTACGACATGCACGACCGGCTGAAGAGCATCACCCGCGGCTACGGGACGATGGACTACGAGATCCGCGACTACCAGAAGGGGGACCTGGTGCGGCTCGACATCCTGGTCAAGGGGGAACGGGTCGATGCGCTGTCGATCGTCTGCGACCGTCGCGACGCCGACAACCGCGGTCGGGCGGTCATCAAGAAGCTCAAGGAAGAGATCCCGCGGCACATGTTCGAGGTCCCGATCCAAGCCGCGATCGGCACGCGGGTGATCGCCCGCGAGACGATCAGCGCGATGCGCAAGAACGTCACCGCCAAGTGCTACGGGGGCGACATCAGCCGCAAGCGCAAGCTGTGGGAGAAGCAAAAGGAAGGCAAGAAGCGGATGAAGACGATCGGCCAGGTCGACATCCCGCAGAAGGCGTTCCTGGCGGTGCTCGAGACGGGCGAGGACGAGCGGAAATAGGGCGATTCGCCCCTTTCGCCCCGGGTCACTGACCCGGGGCGAATTGCCGTGCGACTTCCACCGGCGGTGTACAATCGAAGAGTCCGACGGAGCTCGCGATGGGGAGCTTCTCGATGCGGATGCAACTCGCCAACAACATCGACCTAACGTTGTCGCAGGCCGGCCATCTAGCGGCTTCCGCCGTGCGCCGCTTCGAACTAGACGGCATCGTCGATTCTGGCGCCGCGCACGTGGTGCTGCCGCAGGCGGCGATGGGCGCGCTGGGCCTCCCCGAGTCGTGGCGGGCGAAGACGCGCTACGCCGACGGCAGCACGCGAGAGCGTTCCGTCATCAAGAACGTGTCGATCACGCTCTGCGGCCGCGAGTCGGTCTTCTCGGCCGTGATCGAGCCAGGGCGCGAGGACGCGCTGATCGGCGCCATCGTGATGGAGGAGCTCGACCTGATCGTCGATTGCGTCACGGGGCAGCTCCTGCCGCGTGACCCGCAGATGATGACCACCGTGCTCGACGGGTACGACGAGATCACGATCATCGGCCCCGCGCCCTGAGGCGCGGCGGGGCTTACGCTAACGGACAAAGACGGCGCCCGCGCGACCTGCGACACCGTTACCGCCTTGCTCGGGCCAGACTCGCCGCCAAGCGTTTTCGTCGAAACCATCGACAGGCGCCCGCTCGAGCGCGTTTCCCCCCGCGTTGACAACGACGATCGCCTGCGAGTCGCCGAGCGTGCGCCGGAAGGCGAAGACCTCTCCTTCGGCGTGGACCACCTCGAAGCCCCCCGTCCGCAGCACCTGGTGCTCGCGACGGAGTTTGACCACCGCGCGGTAGAAGTCGAGTAGCTCGCGGTCCCAGCTCGCCTCGTCGTGCCACGGGAACGCGCGGCGGCAGTCGGGATCGACCCCACCGGTGACGCCCACCTCGTCGCCGTAGTAGACGCACGGGGCGCCGGGGGTCGTCATCTGCAACAGCACGCACAGCTTCTGCGCCGCGCGGTCGCGCGTCAGCCAATCGAGTCGCGGCATGTCGTGGCTGTCGAGCATCGTCATCTGGGCGTGGTTCACCTCCGGGCAGTAGAGGCCGTACATGGCCGTCAGCTTCGCCGCGTAAGCCGCGGCGTCGAGCGGCTTGAGCGGCAAGTTGGGATGGTGGAACTCTCGACGGAGCGTCCGGGGCGCGCAAAACCCGATCGTCGGCCCCGTGAAGACGTAGTTCATCACCGCGTCGAACTGATCCCCCTGGAGCCAACGCCGGGCCTCGTGCCAGATCTCGCCGCAGATGTAGGCCTCGGGGTTCGCCCCCTTCACCACGCGGCGGAACTCTTGCCAGAACGCGTCGTCGTCGATCTCGCCCGGAACGTCGAGCCGCCAGCCGTCGATCCCGAAGTCGAGCCAGTGCTTCGCAACGTGGAAGATGTGCTCGCGCACCGCGGGGGAGTCGGTGTTGAGCTTCGGCAGGTCGGGCAGGTTCCACCAGCACGAGTAGTTCGGCTTCTGCCGTCGGCGCGGGTAGGGGTTCAGCGGCCAGTCGTGGACGTGGAACCAGTCGAGGTACGGCGAGTCGCCGCCGTTCTCGAGGATGTGGTGGAAGGCCCAGAAGCCGCGCCCCGTGTGGTTGAAGACCCCGTCGAGCACCACCCTCACGCCGCGGGCGTGCGCCTCGTCGAGGAGGAACCGCAGCGCGTCGTCGCCACCCAGCAGCGGATCGACGCGCAGGTAGTCGTAGGTGTGGTAGCGGTGGTTCGAGGCCGACGCGAAGATCGGCGTGAAGTAGAGCGCGTCGATCCCCAGGTCGACCAAGTAGTCGAGCTTCTCGGCGACGCCGTAGAGGTCGCCCCCTTGGTAGCCGCTCGGCGTGGGCGCGGCGCCCCACTCCTGGAACCGCAGCCCTGGCGGGTGGGCCATCCGCGAGCCGCGCGCGAAGCGGTCGGGGAAGACTTGGTAGAAGACGGCGTGCTTGACCCACTCGGGGGTCGTGAAGCCGGGGATCGCGGGGGTGGGCATCGCGCGCTCGTCTGCGGGGCGGACGGAAGAATGGCCGCTGATTTACGCAGATGAACGCGGATCAGGGCAGGGTCCCACCCTATCTGCGTTGATCTGCGCGTATCTGCGGCTAATTCTTCCTTCGGCGGCAGAAGGGGGCGATTCCCGCCAACAGTAGCGTGGCGGCGCCGGGCTCCGGGACGCTCGTCGAAGCGGCAGTCATTGCGTCGCGCCAAACGGTGTAGTCGGCGGCATCGACTCGGCCGTCGTCGTTCGCGTCGGCCGGCGACGACCCCCCCAGGCCGTAGTGGTCGCGCCACACCTGGTAGTCGGCCGAAGTGACTTGGCCGTCGCCGCTAAAATCCCCGGCAATCGAGTTCACCACACGCCACGGCGTGACGGGGAGCTCCGACAGCGCGACGACATCGTCGTCGCCAAGGATCGCCTGCGCCTGGGCCGCCGTGCTGCTGCTGGTCAGGAACGACTCGCTCCAGGGGACCATGTAGCTCCAGGCGACGCCGTAGCGTTCCATCGCGTCGACCGGGGGCAGGGTCCCCGTTTCGCTGAGGGCGAGCAGCTTCTCGCCGTCGTACTCGTCGAGCAGCTCGAGCCACTTGCCGGTCATGTAGTCGCCGGCGCTGCTGTAGACGTCGGCGCCGACGACATCGACCACGGCGTCCCCCGGGTACCAGTTCTGCCAGTTCGCTTCGCCCACCTGCTGGGTCGAGACCCAGATCAGGTTGTCGAGCCCGTGGTGGTTCGTCAGGCGGTCGTACATCAATCCCCAAAGCTCTTTGAGCGGCTCGGCGCCAGAGGCCCCCCACCAGAACCAGGCGCCGCTGCTGTTCCCTTGCGCCTCGTGCAGCGGGCGCCACAGCACGGGGACGTCGGCCGCCTGGTACTTCTTGAGCTCCGTGGCGATCACGTCGATGTCGCGGATCAACAGGCCGTAGTCCGCCGACTGCGGGTTCGCGAGCGCCGCTCCGAGGTTGAACGTCGTCGAGTCGGTGTAGAAGCCGCGCCACCATTCTTTGCCGGGCTGGTCGATCAGTCCGCTGGGGGCGTTCCAGTGCCACATCAGGTTGACGACCCCGCCGGTCTGGCGGGCCCAGTTGATCATCCGCTCGGTCTCGCCGTTCCGCTGGTCGTAGCGGGTGGAGCGCGACGGCGAGTACTCCATCAGGTCCGAGCCGATCATCGCCGGGAAGACCCCGCCTACGTGGTTCAAGTAGGTTGGGCTGAGGATCGCGCTCGGGTTGCTGAACTCGCGCTGCTGGCCGTAGAGCGTCCGCTGCCCGTAGTTCGAGGCCAGGTAGTTCATCAGGTAGCGCGTGTTGGGGGACGCGTTGGGGTTCGCCAGCGTCGGCGCCACGGGCATCGGCGCCCGCGGGGTCGTCGATCGGAGCTCGACGAAATCGACGTCGTAGTAACCCCAGTTCTTCTGCACCGCGAAGGGGGTCGTCGGCGTGTCGAGGTAGAACTGCCCCGCGTACTCCTGCGCCCAGGTGCTGGACTGCGTGAACGTCCCTTGAGTGCTGCTGGGGCCGACGTGCAGCGAGTACCCCTTGTCGCCGAACTGCGAGCGGTAGCCGAGGTACACGTCGTACAGGCCCCCCGGGACGTTCACCGACCACGACACGCGGTCGTTGTCGTTGTCGAACCCCGTGACGTAGCCCGTCCCCGAGAAGCCCCCGACCGACGACGCGACGTTCGTCCCCGAGCGCGTGCCGGCCTCGGCCTCGTAGCGGTAGACGGCGGCCGACGCGTGCGTCAGCCCGCCGATCACCAGGCACGCGACGGCCAAACAGCGCGAGATGCACGAGCAGCGGGAGGTGGACAAGGCACAACCCAGCGACGAGGGTGACGAGCGGACAAACGAGCGCCGAGCCGCGAAGCCGCGACCCCCTCAGTCTAACCGGCCGCTTTTGGCCAGGTAAAGTGATTTACCAGCAAGGATTCCCCGTGCGATATCGTGTCGCCGAGTTGGCCGTCGTTGTAGCGATCTCGTCGCTCTCGACGGGGGCCGGCGCTAAGCAAGCCCTTGCGACGGCCGACGCGCCCTCCGCGCCTGTCGCCCCAGCCTCGACCGACGACCCGACCGCGGTCGCCGGGACGTCCCCCTTCGACTGGCCGAGCGCCGTTGTGTGGAAGGCCGAGTTCATCGGTGTCGAATCCGCTGCGGTCACGCTCACCGCGCCGCGGCCGCTGCGACTCTTCGCGCTGCGGATCGACCTCGACGCCGAAGAGATCGAGGTCTTCACGAACGACGACAACGGCGACGCCCCGGAGGAGACCACCGGCTACAAGACGTCTTCGTTCTTGCGCCTCACCGGCTGCCAAGCTGCGGTAAATGGCGCCCCCTACTGGCCGGTGCTCGCCGACGAAGGGGAACCGCAGAACGTCGTCGGCCTGGTGGTGCAAGAGGGGGACCTCGTCTCGCCCGTCGATCCGATCGAACCGATGCCGGCGCTCGTCTTTCGGCGCGACGCCGCTGGCAACCTGCGTGGTGCTCCCGAGCACTTGCCGATCAGACTCGCGGGAATCGAGACTGCTGTGGGGGGCTTCGGCATCGTCCTGCGCGGCGGTCGGGTGGTCGCCGACGGCTCGAAAGCGCTGCACCCGCGGACCGGCGCGGGGACGGCCGGGGGTGGTCGGACGCTCCTGTTGGTCGCCGTCGATGGGCGGCAGCTCGGGTTCAGCGAGGGGGTCACCACGGCCGAGCTCGGCGCCCTGCTGCGCCGGCTGGGCGCCGACGACGCGATCAACCTCGACGGCGGGGGGACCACGGCGATGGTCCTTGCGGGCGCCGGGGGCGAGCCGCGCGTCGTGAATCGGCCGATCCACGCCAACGTCCCGGGCCGGGAGCGTGTCGCCGGCAGCCACTTAGGCGTCCGGGCGCGGCGGCTTCCGTAATCCGCGAGCGCCTTGCGTTGTCGAGAGCGGCTTGGCATCCGCGGGTCGCGCCGTTAACGTTAAGCGGTTTCGACGTAAGGAGTTACCCGTCCTCGGGAAGCGCGCCCCCGCGGCGCGCTCGCACGGCATGCTCGCTCGGATCCTCGGCACGACGGTCAATCGCTACTGGGCGGCCCTTATCCTGGGGTGGCTGCTGCTGGCTGGCGGTCTGAAGCTCGTCGCGCCGAGCTGGGACTCGATCGCGAAGGACGGCGACCTCGAGTACCTGCCGAAGACGGTCACCAGCCTCGAAGGCAAGCGGCTGCTCGAGCGGGCGTTCCCCAACGAGCGGGCCCAGAGCCAGGGGGTCGTGGTCCTGTCGCGCGGCGGCCAGCCGCTCACCGCCGACGACCGGCGCTGGGGCCTCGACCTGGCCGAAACGCTCCGCAAGGCCGACGGCATCCCGCTGGTCGACGTCTGGGACGAATCGACCAAAGTCGTCGGCGACACGCTGCTGGCCAAGGACGAGCGGGCCGTGATGGTCGTCGCGCGGCTGACGGCCGGGCTGATGGACACCGACAACGCGCGGCTCCTCAAACTGGTCGAGTCGATCGTCGGCGACGCCCGGAAGTCGGCC
Source organism: Lacipirellulaceae bacterium (assembly GCA_051648405.1). Lineage (GTDB taxonomy): Bacteria > Planctomycetota > Planctomycetia > Pirellulales > Lacipirellulaceae > JBOFFC01. The sequence goes on along the minus strand of JBOFFC010000154.1, from coordinate 20,819 downwards.
CCCGAGGGGCTCGAAGTCGGAATCACCGGGTCGGCCCTGATCGGCGGCGACCTGCGTTCCTCGATCGTCGAGAGCCTGGCGAACACCGAGCTCACCACGGTGATCCTGGTCCTAGGCTGCCTGATCGCGATCTACCGGGCGCCTCTGTTGGTGCTGATCCCGGTCGCGACGATCGCCGTGTCGATGAGCGTTTCGTACGACCTGGTGGCGCTGCTCGCCGAGCGTTTCGGTCCGGAACGCTACTCGTGGTCGGACTTCAAGGTCTTCACCACCACCAAGATCTTTGTGGTCGTCATCCTGTTCGGGGCGGGTACCGACTTCTGCTTGTTCCTGATTGCGCGCTTCAAGGAAGAGCTCGCCGCCGGGACCCCGCGCAGCGAGGCCCCAGGGCAGGCTTTGACGAACGTCGCCGGGGCGCTCGCCGGGAGCGCGTTCACGACGATCCTCGGCCTCTCGACAATGGCCTTCGCCCAGTACGGCAAGTTCGTCAGCAGCGGGCCGATCGTTGGCGTTTGCTTGTTCGTGGCGCTGCTGGCCTGCATGACGTTCGCCCCCGCGCTGATCCGCGCGGCGGGGTCCCTCGTCTTCTGGCCTTACCGCCAAAAGCCCCTCGACGCCGACGCGGACGACGCGGGCTCCCCCTTCTGGAACGGGGTCAGCGACCTCGTGATGGCGCGTCCGGTGACGATCCTGATGGTGTCGGCGTGGCTGGCGGCGCCCCTCGTGTGGATCGGGGTGAACTCGAAGGTCACGCACGACTTCATGGCCGACTTGGCGCCGGACCGCACTTCGGTCCTCGGCGCACGGGCGATCAGCGAGAACTTCGACGCCGGGACGATCGCGCCGATGACGGTCGTCGCCGAGCTCGCCGAGGGGACCTCGGTCGGCGACGCCGACGACGCGCAGCCCCTCGATCTCCGCACGCCCGAGGGGCGATTCGCGATCGCTCCGCTGCACAAGCGGTTGTTCGAACAGGAAGGCGTCGCCGACGTCCGCAGCCTCTACTCGCCGACCGGGGGGGACCCGCGCAAGCGGCGGTTCCTCGGGGGGCAAGCGATCCAGGACCTGGCCGTCGCCGGGAGCCCGCTGGCGGCCGACGCCTTCGTGTCGCACACCGAACCCTACTCGGGGCGGGTAACGCAGTTGTCGGTCCGACTTGACCGCGACCCCTTTGCGAAGCCGGCCCGCGACTTGATGCCGCCGATGCTGGGGGACCTCCGCGAGTTTGCGAAGCAGAAGACGATCGGCGACGCCCCCAACCCCTGGTTTGGCGCCCGCTTTGAGCTCGTCGGCGTGACGCCGGGGATGCGCGACCTAGAGGTCGTCACCAACAGCGACAGGACGCTGATCCAGGTGCTGACCGTGCTCGCAGTTTACGGGGTGCTCGTGCTGCTGTTGCGCAAGCCGCTGGTGTCGCTGTACTTGATCCTGACCGTGCTCCTTGGTTACTGGGTCACCCTCGGCGCGACGACGCTGTTCTTCGAGTGGCGCGACGGCGATGCGTTCCGCGGGCTGGACTGGAAGACGCCGATCTTCCTGTTCGTGATCCTGGTGGCCGTGGGGCAGGACTACAACATCTACCTCGCCACGCGGGTGCTCGAAGAGCAGAAGCGGCTCGGCCTGCGGCGCGGGCTCCGCAAGGCGATGGTCCAGACCGGGGGGATCATCACCAGTTGCGGCGTAATCATGGCGGGTACGTTCCTGTCGATGGCCTCGGGAACGCTGCGCGGGATGATCGAGTTGGGGCTCGCGCTAGCGGCCGGGGTGCTGCTCGACACGTTCTTCGTCCGGACGATCCTCGTCCCCTGCTTCTTCGCGATCCTGGCGCGACGTGAAAAGGACCAGCCCTCGGACACGAGGGGCGCCGTCTCCGTCCCCCCGCCGACCCCGAAACTCGCGCGCGAGCCGCAAGCGGCCGGGTCGTGAGCTGGGGCCCGGGGATCGACGAAGTTCGCCCGGCGCGGCGCCCCGCTGCCCCCGACGCTGTGTAAGCTAAAGCGGCTTATCGACTCGGTTCTTTTCGCACGACTCCCTCGAGCGGTGGTTATGGACTCGAAGAACTCGTCCCGTCGGGACTCCGCCCCCAACGCACACCCCGCGCTCGGCGTCAGCCGGCGCGGCTTTCTTGGCGCCGCGGCAGCGCTCGCCGCGGCTCAGACAGTCGTCCCGCGGATCGCTCGCGCGCAGTCCGCAGCGACCGTCTCCCCCAACGAGAAGCCGGTGCTCGGTTACATCGGCACGGGCATCCGTTACACCGAGAGCCTTGGCCCGCTGGGGATCCCGTTCGGCCCCGCCGCCGCGGTGGCCGACGTCGACCTCGTGCAGCTCGGGCGCGGCGTGCAGACCGCCACGAACGCGCACTTCGAGCACGGGCACCCGATCTCGATCAGCCACTACCAGGATTACCGGCGCGTGCTCGACCGGCAGGACGTGGACGTCGTCTTCGTGGCTTCGCCCGACCACTGGCACGCGAAGCACCTGATCGAAGCGATGCGCGCCGGCAAGGACGTCTACTGCGAGAAGCCCCTTACCTACTCGATCGGCGAGGGGCGGCGGATCCGTGACGCGGTGCGCGAGACGGGCCGCGTGGTGCAAGTCGGTTCGCAGCAGCGCACCGAATTCGACGGCATGTTCGCCAAGGCCGCGGCGATCGTCCGCGCCGGACGCGTCGGCAAGGTGAAGCGGATCACGGTGGCGCTCGGCGGGCCCGACGCGGCCGAGCCGCTCCCCGTGGCGCCTGTCCCCCGCGAACTCGACTGGGACCAGTGGCTCGGCCCCGCGCCGACCGCACAGTACCGCCAGGGGAACGCCATCCTGGCGACCGGTTACGGCGCCGGGTTCCCCCTCTCGCGGACCCACAAGTACTTCCGTTGGTGGTACGAGTACTCCGGCGGAAAGATGACCGACTGGGGGATCCACCACACCGACGTCGCCCTGTGGGCTGTCAACCTACCCGACGACCAGTTCGGCCCCTACCGCGTCGAGCCGCTCTCGTTCACACACCCGGTCGAGCTCGTCAACGGGATGCCGTCGCGCGACGACATGTTCAACACGGCCGAGACGTTCCACATCAAGGTCACGTTCGCCGGCGGAATCGAGTTCCACCTCCGCGACAACGCCCCCGAGCTGGGCTTTGACAACGGGATCCTCTTCGAGGGGGAGCGGGGCAAACTGTTCGTCAACCGCGGCAAGCTGACCGGCAAGCCGGTCGAGGAGCTCGCCACCAACCCGCTCCCGGAGGACGCGATCACGAAGCTCTACGGCCGCCCCGCCCCGGCGAGCCACATGGCAGACTTCTTCGAGTGCGTCCGCACGCGGCAGACGCCGATCTCCGATGTCGCGTCGCACTGCCGCCACCTCGACGTCTGCCACGCGGCGAACATCGCGATGCGGCTCGGCAAGACGCTCGTGTTCGACCCCCTGGCGGAGAAGTTCGACGACGCCCGAGCAAACGACTTCGTCTTCCGCGAGCCCCGCAAGGGCTTCGAGTTCCCGGCGTAGCGTCTCGTTCCCCCTCCCCCAAGGGGGAGGGCCGGGGTCGTGGAACGCCGCCGACCGACTTCACTCTCCCCGCCGCTGCGTCAGCAGCGACACGACTACCAGCGTCACAAACCCCAGCGGGATCGTGACGATCCCCGGCTGGCTGAACGGCGCTGGGGCGTCGGCAGCGGCGAGGCCGTAGACCTTCTCGTACGCGTCGGCCGACAACAGGACCCAGGCGAGCGACGTGGTCATGCCCACGAGCACCGCGACGACGATCCCCTGCTTCGTCGTGCGTGGCCAGAAGAGCAGCATGACCAGCGACGGCAGGTTCGCCGACGCCGCGATGCTGAACGCCCAGCCGACCAGGAACGTGACGTTCAGGTCCTTGAACACGATCCCCAGCGCGATCGCCAGTGCGCCAACGGCCACCGACGCCCTCTTGGCGAGCGTCACCTTGCGGACGTCGCTCAGCGGAACGGTGCGGAAACTGTCGATCAGGTCGTGGGTGACCGACCCGGCCGACGCGAGGATGAGTCCGCTGACCGTGCCGAGCACGGTGGTGAAGGCGATCGCCGAGATCATCGCGAACAGCGGCTCGCTGATCGCCCGAGCCAGCAGCGGCGCCGCCATGTTGGTGTCGGTCGGGTCGAGCGCGCCCGACGTCATCGCCCCCAGGCCCAGGTAGAGCGTCAGCACGTAGAAGAAGCCGATGCAGGCGATCCCGACGATCGTGCTCTTGCGCGCCGCGGCGCCGTCCTTCACCGTGTAATAGCGGATCAGGATGTGGGGCAACGACGCCGTGCCGCACAGCAGCGCGAGCATCAGCGAGACGAAGTCGATCTTCTTCCGCCAGTCGGCGGTGCGGATCCCCTGGAACGTCGGGTGCTCGCCGGGGCGCAGCACCCGCGAGCCCGGCGTCGGCTGCTGGTAGTAGACGGTGGTCGCGGCGCCGTCGGCTTCGGCCACAACGCGGTTGCGCCACAGGACCACCTCGCTCGCGGCGAGCGTCCGCAGGTACTCGAACGGCCCCAGCGGCCCCGTGCTTTCGACCCCGCCCGGGAGCGACGCGACGCCGCCGACCGGCCGCAGCTCGCGCTGGCCGGGCCCGCTGCCGAACGGGACTCCGTTCACGAGTCGTTCGCCGCTCTTCCGCTTGGTCAGCGACTGCCCTTCGTCGAACAGCCGCGCGCCGTCGGCGTCACGGCGTTCGCTCCAGACCGTGACCTCGCCCGACTCCGCGTTGCGGGTCCGCACGAACGGGGCCTCTTGCCACGCCCCCTCGGCGGCGACCGGCTGGTGGCCGACTTCGGCCGCGACCTTCGCCGCGGCGTCGTCGTTGGCTCCGATCGGGCCGATCGTCCGCCAAGCGGCCGACTCACCCGCGACGCCGCGCGTGGTCAGGCCCCGCTCCAGGATCTGCCAAGTGAGCACGGCGCTGAACGCGACCAGCAGCCCCCCCTTGAGGAACTGCACCCAAGTGGTCGAGACCATCCCGGCCGACGTGACGATCGCCGTCACAACGGCGCCGACGATCATCACCCCCTGCCAGTGCTCGAGCCCCAGCAGCGGTTTCACCAGCGCGCCGGCCCCGACCATTTGCGGGATCAGGTAGAACAAGCTGACGACCAGTGTGCTGATGCCGGCCGAGAGCTTGATCGCCCGCGAATCGAAGCGGGCGTTCAGCGCGTCGGCGAACGTGAACTTCCCGAGCCGCTTCATCGGCTCGGCGACCACGAACAGCGCGACGACCCAGCCCGCCAGGTAGCCGATCGAGTACAGGAACCCGTCGTACCCGTAGAACGCGATCATCCCGCAGATCCCGAGGAACGACGCGGCCGACAGGTAGTCGCCGGCGAACGCCACCCCGTTCACGAACCAGGGGATCTGCCCGTGGGCGGCGAAGTAACCGGCGGAGGACTTGGCCCGCGCGCCGAGCGCGAAGCTGATCCCCAGCGTCGTCGCCACGAACGCCAGGAACACCAGCACGGCGGTCAGCGAAACGTCGTGGATCATCGGCTCCCCTCCGGCGCTTCGCCGACCGAGGGGCTGGGCGCCGCGTCGTCCTTCGCGGCGACCCCGTAAGTGAGCGCGAGCACAAAGGCGAGCGCGATAAGACCTCCCCCCGATAAGACCGCGAGGTTGACCCCTCCGAAGGGCGCCCGGTCCATTAGCTCCGCGTCGTAGGCGTTGACGGCGATGAACGCCGCGTAGCAAGCCAGGTAAACCGCGAACAACACGAGCCCCAGTCGGGCGTTGTGGGACTGCATCGAATCAAACCCAGACAAGGCGTAGGAACGGACGCAGACGGTCCGGGCTCAGCCGGCCTCGAAGGAAGCCGATCGAACCAGAGCAGCAGTCTAACCGAGACGAAGGCGACAGACGGGCCGAATCGGAGCGGTTCGATCCCCCGGCGCCTAGCAGCCTGTTGATTTTTCGACAGGGTGCGTCGTCGCAGGGAGGCGACGTCGAAACCGTGGCGCTTTCGCCGCGGTTTCGCGAGCCGCGAGCGGCTCGGCCGTGAGCTTGGTGAGGTTGAAAAACGCCACGACGGCGTTTTTCAACAGGCTGCTAGGGCGCTTCGAGCCTCAGTAGTGAGGGGGTTTCTCGTGCGGCAGGTCCTCGCCGCTGCGCTGCGCGTCGGCCAGCCGCTTCACCGCGTCTTCGAGCGGCAGCAGGCGCCGGGTTAGGTGGTCGGTCTCGTTCCGGTGGGCGCGGAGCGCGTCGTCGAGCTGCGAGATCAGGTGCTGCTGGTGACTCAGCAGCTCTTCGACCCGGACGAGTGTCGCCGAGCTCGGCGAGGGAAGCGCCTCGGCGGCGTCGGCCCGTTTCCCGAAGCCGGCGACGGCGATCCCCAGCCACGCGGCGATCATCGCCAGCCCGCCGATCGGGACGATCGCGCCGAGGAATCGCCACTCGGGGCCGACCAGTACGAGCGTGTACAGCAGGCCACTGAAAACCAGCGACCCGAGGACAAGCCCCGCGGCGACGCTCCGTACGAGGGACCTTCTCCCCGCAGAGGCTTCGCGGGGCGCCACGCCGATCGCCAGCAACGCCGTGGCGGCGAACAATTGGTAGCGGGCCGCGGTGTCGAAGTTCGCCAGCCGTCGCGCAAGGTCCTCGCCGGCGTACCCCAGCCCTTCGAGCCGAGCCGGTAGCCCGTGGGCGCCGAACGCCCCCAACGCGATCGCTGACGCCCCCAACAACCCCGCGGCCACAAAAGTCCAGCGCATCGTCGGTCTTCTCCCAGGAATGTCATCCGCCAACGTCCCGACTTGGTACCCCTGTCGCGCTGAGGTCGATAGCCCCCGCGGACCACGAGCCCGTCAGCAACCAACGAACGGGGAAGGACCAATGACCAAAACAAGTGGGCAGCAGGCAGCGGGCCGCGGGCAGCGGGCAGTGGGCGGCAGCCCTTGGCCCTTGGTCCTTGGTCCTTGGTCATTGGTCATTGGTGCTTGATTTCTCGCAACGACACGTCGCGACTCACGCGCTGCCGACTGCCGACTGCCGACTGCCGACTGCCTGCTCAAAAAGAAAAAGGGCCGCCGGCGGATACCCGCCGGCGGCCCCTTGGGGGGAAGTCGTTGCTACACCAACGGGGTCACGGCTGGGCCGCGATCCCGAGGCGTTCCTCTTCCTCTTCCTGGATGATGATCCGCGGCGTGACCATCATCATCAGGCTGTCGGTCTCGCGGCCTATGCCGACGTTTCGGAACAGGCGGTTGATGTAGGGGAGCTTCGACAAGAGGGGGACGCCGAACTCTTGCCGGCCTTCGCTAAGCCGCTTGATGCCGCCGAGCAGCACGGTGCCGCCGTCGGGGACGCTCACGGTCGTCGTTACCGACACAAACTGGAAGGTCGGCAACTGGACCGTCGTGCCCGCCACGGTGCGGTTGATCGTGTCCTCGTTCGCCTCGTCTTCGTTGCGGCCGTCGTCGTCGTCGTCGGTCGAAGAGCTCGACGAGCTGGCGTTGGTGGTCGTCGAGCCGTCGAACGTGAACGTGTCCACGTCGCCGATCTCGCTGAAGAACGGCACGACCGTCAGGCGGACGTAGCGCCGGTCCTCGGACACCACCGCCTGGATCGACATCAGCGTCCCCTCGGAGAGGACGACGATCACCGGCTGCTGGGCGGCCGCGAACTCACCGACGACCGGGATCACGCTGATCACGAACGGTGACTGCGACGTGTCCGACACGAACGCCTGCTGGCCGTTGAACAGCGTCACCTTGGGGGCGTTCAGCACGTTGGTGCGCGAGTCCCCTTGCGCGGCGTTGATCAGGAAGTAGGCCTCGATGTCGCTCAGGATCGCGAACCCGAACGTCGCCGCGGTCTGCGGGTTGAACCCGCCGAACTGCGGCGTGGCGACCGGGAAGCTCCCTTGCCGGAACGGGATGTCGAGGTCGGCGGTCAGGCTCGCCAGGTCGCCGGCGATCGGCGCCGTGGCGCCCACGGTCACGCCGCCACGCGGCGTCTCGAAGGGCGCCGTCCCGAGGTCGGCCGTGTTGACCGTGTTGTCGTTGATGTTCATGTCGAAATCGACGCCGATCCGCTCGAAGAAGTCGTCGCTGAGGCGGATAAACCGGACCTCGATCGTGACTTGCAGGTCTTGGAGCCGGCGGAGCTGTTCGAGCAGGTCGGCGATCTCTTCGTGGACCGCCTGCGTCTGGCTCACCACCAGGCTGAGGTTCGTCGGGAACGGCCGGATCTCGGCCTCGCCACCGCCGTTCTCGGCCCACGTGTCGCTGGCGACCGTCGAGACGATCAGGTCGATCAGCGAGTCGAAGTCGGCCGACGCGGCGCCGCCGAGGCCCCCCGGTCCGGTCGAGAGCGGGGTCGATTGCATCCCCGACTGCGGGCCGCTCGACATCTGCTGAGCGAGCACGTCGGGGTTCTCCCCCGCGACGCCGGGCGCCTGCCCGGGACGCGGGGCGTTGTTCGCCAGCGAGATCGGCCCGGGGGCGCCGATCCCGCCTCCGTAGCCGGTCATCGTCAGGGCGTCGTTGATCAGCCCCTGCAGGCCGATGTTGTTGCTGGGGACGAAGTTCGGGATCGGGATCACAAGGTCCGCGACGTAGTACGTCTCGGTGTAGATCTCGCCGTCACGCAGCGTCTCGCTGGTGATCTTCAGGACCTCATCCTTGACCGTGTAGCCGAGGTGCAGCGGCTCGAGGATCAGATTCAGGGCGCTCTTGAGCTGGATCTCGTTGTTCAGGTTCAGCGAGACCGGGGTGTCGCTGGAAACCCCTTCTTGGCTCAGCCCGCGCGGGTCGAGGTGGACGTTGACCCCCGCCATCTCGCCGAGCGCCTCGAGCACCTCGGCCAGCGGCCGGTCGTCGTAGCGCACCTGGACCGGGGTCTTCAGGCGACGCTCGATCTCGAGTTCGGTCGGCGTGCGGCGGTTCGCCTTCTGGCTGAAGCTGGAGCGCTCCTTGAGGTCGTCCCAGTTCTTCGGGAACGCCATCTCGGTCCCGTCGTGGACGTTCGCCACCGACCCTTTGTCGACGTCGAGCAGCGACAGGTAGTTCGCCTCGTCGCGGAGCTCGCGGACGTCGCGGTTCATCATCTCGCGACGGATGAACTTGGCGTTGGTCCACACCTGCTGGGCGACGGCGTTGTTCGGCGCGAGTTCGTACAATCGCTTCGCGACGACCTCGGCCTCGGGGAGGCGGTTGTCGTCGAGCAGCTTGTTGAACTCATCGACGTGTTGGGCGATCTTCTCGTCGAGCTTCTGCCGCGTGGCGCGTTCGCGGTCGATGTCCGCCAGCACCGAGGCGTTCTTCTCGTCGAGTTCGATCGTCGCGCGGTTGTCCTCGATGTACTTCTTGGTCTCGCCGACGGAGCGGTCCAGGCGCTTGGCGAGCTGCTCGCGGACCTCGGCCGAGAGACCCGACTTCTCGACGTCGGCCTTCGCCTTCTCGAGCACCTCGAGCGAGCGACGCGGCTCGGCCTCGCGGATCGAACGCGACTCGACTTGGGCCTGGCCCACGGCCGTCGAGACCTGGCGAGCCAGCACCTGCTGGTCGGCGTCGGCCGAAGCGATCATCGACTCGCCCGCGGGAGCGGCGGCGTCGAGCGGCGCGACTTCCGCGGCGGGCTGAGCCCCCGAGGCGAGCATCCGCAGGTGCCCGTCGAGGCGCCCCAGCGAGTCGGCGTCGAGCTCGCCACGGCGGGCGCCGGCGGCTTGGAATTTCTGATAGGCAAGCTCGAGGTCACGCGCCCGCAGCGCGGCTTCTCCTTCGGCGAGCAGCGTCGCCGCAGAGAGCGCCCGCGAGGGGGCAGGCAGCGTGGTCGCCGGCAGACGCTCGGCGACGGGCGCTGCGAACCCCGGGACTTGGGCGAGTCGCGGCGCGGTGGCGCCCAGGGGCGCCGTGAGCTTGGCGGCCGCCGGCTGGACGGCGGTCGCGTCGTTCTGCGGCACGTGCAACGCAGCGGACACACCCGCGGGAGTCGCCTCCCCGACCGGCATCTCGGCGCCGGCGGTCACAACCCCCGAGTAGCGTGAGCCGAGGCCCGCCGGGTCAGCAGTCGGGGGTGTCGTGGCGAGCGGCGTCGCCGCTTCGGTGGACGGCTTGGGGAGCGCTCGCGGAGTTGCGACGACCGGCGCCTTGCCGGTAGCCAAGAAGGGGTCCGAAGCGGGCATCCCCTGACGCGCCCGTTCGAGGTCCTTGCGGGCCTTCGACGGCGTGTCGCCGCGGTGCAGCAGCGGGTAACGGAGCCCGGCGGCCTCCGACTGGCTCACGAGCGCGTCGGCGCTCGCCATGTCGCCGGCGGCGATCGCCTGACGAGCCTTGGTGAGCAAGGCATCGACCTGGCGCTGGTCGAGCGACGGGTTCGTCACCGCGGTCGGTGCGGCCGTCTGGGCGACGGCGACGCCCCCCGTTGCGAGGCAAGCCGCGAGTGCGGCCAGCAGCGTGAGCTTGTGGGTCGCGTTCAACTCAACTCTCCTTGTTGCGTTGGATCGCTCGTCGTGCGCAGGCGCGGCGCAAGGTGCGCCACGCGGATGTGTGCGTCGAGTACGCCCCGCGCCGAGCGGCGCTAGGACCGCACGCCGATCCATCGGGCGCGGACCTGTGAGGGCGGGGGGTGATTACCCGGCGCCTGATCGAGCGTCAAGGCCGGTTGCCAAGCGGGGCCCGAAAATCCTGTGCACGCGAAGCGGGCGCCGCTAGCGTCGGCGGCCGATCGCGCGTTCAGCGCCCTCGGCCCCCCCCCGGCGCCCCCATGCCAGGCCCGCCCCCCCGACCCATGCCGGGGGGCATCCCGCCGCGGCCCATGCCGGGCATCATCATCCCCCCTTCGCCGGTCCCCTCGTCCTCGAAGGTCGCCTTGTAGCTCTCGACCGTTTCGGCGTCGTCGAGCTCGTTGCGGACGAACAGCCGACCGCCGGCGTCCATGTAGAGGGCGCGGACCGGCCGCTTCAGGCCTTGCGCGACCTCGTCCCCGCCACGGAAGTCCACCAGCGTGATCCCCGTGTTGAGGTCGAAGTCCTTGACCTTCTCGATCCATTGGCGATCGGCGGTGACGACCTCGGTGTCTTCGGTCGAGTTCATCACGCTGCCGCGGCGGAACGTCTTCTTGACTCCCGCCTGCTGGGCACGGCCGCTCTCATCGACCGCGTACGACTGCACGAGCAGGTTCAGCGTCCCCTCGGCGGCCGAGCCCTTCTTCGGCGCCTTGGCATCGACGATCGACACCGTGCCGGCCATCGGGACCGAGATCACGGGGCTGGGGTCGCTCCAGTCGGCTTCGCGATGGACCCGGGGCTTCTTGAACGAATCAATCCGTTCGACCACCTCGCGGGCAAGGAATCGGCGCTCGATCCCCGCGTTGGGGTCCCGCAACACGAGCCGTACTCGGTAGCGGTACTGCCGGCCGGGCTTCACGGTGAAGTCGAAGAAACGAACCATCTTGGCGGGGATCTCGGGGTTGAACTCGCTCGGCCCGCCGGAGCGCGACGCCCCTCCCCCCATGCCACCCATACCTCCGCGCATGCCTCCCATGCCCCCTCGCATCCCGCCGGGCATACCTCCCGCACCGCGCATGCCCCCCGGCATCCCCCCCATCCCGCCGCGCATGCCACCCATACCGCCGCGCATGCCCCCCTCCATCCCACCGCGACCCATGCCCATTCCTCCCGGGCCCGCGTCGGTCCCAGAGTCGAAGCCCCCTTCCTCGTCGTCGGGCTCGTCGCCGTCGATGCCCTCGGTTTCGAGCTTGCGAGCCTCCTCTTCGGCCTCGGCGTCGGAATCGACTTGAAGCGGCACCGCGGGGTGGACGATCTCGTCTTGTCGCCAGCCCGCGCCCACAAGCGGCGGAAGCGGCGTCGTCAGTGCGTAGTCTTGGTAGCGCGCGTCCATCGGGTCCTCTTGGCCGGAGGCCCAGTCGCGGACGACTCGGTCGAGGTAGTTGCCGCTAACGAACGGGAACTTCTGCCCCGCGAGTTGCCCGTCGGTCACGGGGACATCGACCCACTTGCCTTGCTTGCCGTCGCGGACCTCGGCCCGCTGGACGAAGTACCCGAGGTATTGCGGCGTGTCGCCGAGTTCGCTGTAGCCGCGGGCTTCCTCGAAAGCTTCCTGGTAGACCTCGTACTGCTTCTTGCTCGGCGCCTTCGCGAGGACGACGGCGCAGGAGAGCTGCTGGATCAGCTCGTCCCCCTGGGTCTGGACCCCCGCTTCCATCTGCATCATCGAGCCTCCCACCGGGCGACGTTTCCCGCCGAACGTCTCGTCCTCGCCGGTCATCCCCCGCGGGCCGATCCCCCCGGCGAGCGGGTTGTTCCCTTCGGCAGACCGCTCGGACTCGCGGCGCTGCTGGTCCTCGAGCTCGGCGGCCTCGCGCGCCTCTTGAAGGGCCCGCTCTTTCTGGATCTCCTCGTTCACGAACGCGAACAGGCCGGTCGTCGCGCTCCCGTGCAACTCCTCGGCTACCAGCAGCTTCGGGTCGGGCCGATCCACGGTCGGCGGAACGACCGGCGGGGCCCAACCCTGGGGGCTCGTCGCGTAGGTGTCGAAGGGGATCTGTTCGATCTTCCCTTCGCCCACGTCGTACGCGAGCTTCACGTCGTCCTTGTTGTTCTCGACGACCTCGGACCAAGTCACGTCGTTGTAGGCCGTCGTCGTGCTCGACACCTTGCTCTGGAGCTCGGCGACTTGCCGCTTCTCGCCCTGCACGCTTAGCGACGCGTACACCAAGTACCCGGCGAGTCCGACCAGGAGCGCGGCGATCCCCTTCTCGCAGTGGGCGACGAGCAGGCCCTTCAGGCCTCCCCCTTTGCGGTTGCTCTTCATGGCGATCGCGCCTCAGTGTCGGCGATTGAGTGTCGGGATTGTTGGTTTGGGTCGTTGCGTTCGCTGCGAACGCGGCCCCTGCACCGCGGAGTGAATCGAGTCGCTCAGAGTCCTGCGGTTGCGTCGGCCGAGGGATCACCACCGGCGTCGAGGACCGAGTCGTCCGGTTCGTTGAAGATCGTCACGATCCCGTGCAGGATCACGGTGGCGAGCGATGGCTCGCGGTCGAACGCCATCGATTCGCCCTGGCCGCTGGTCATCGCCATCCGCGGCGGTGGGCTGGCGCCTCCCATGCCGCTCCCCCCCCCCATTCCGCCGCCGCTGTCGCTGGGGTTGATGCGGACCTGCTCGACCTCGACCTGGAGCGACCCGTTGCCCAGCTCGGCGATGAAGCGCGTCAGCCAGCGCTGGTCCATCCCGAGCATCATCCGCACGGGGAGGCGCTTGTACTCGACGCCGAACGTGGCGCCCTCGCCCGCCTCGGCGATTGGCTTGCCTTCGGGGTCGAGGTAACGGTTGGCGAGGAGCATCGCCGAGGGGTCGGCCCCTTCGCCCCCCTCGCCCCCTTCCATGCCCATCCCCATTCCCATGCCCCCGTCCATTCCGCCGGCCCCCATGCCCCCGTCCATGCCCATCCCCATGTCGCCCTCGCCTCGGCCCATTCCCATCCCCATGTCCCCCATCATGTCGTCCCCCGCGGCCATCCCGGCCCCGCCGAGCGACGGGGTGACGAGGCGTCCCCCCATCGAGGTGGTCGCCGCGGCGGCGCGGCCGACTTGCAGCTCGTAAATCGTCCGAATCGCCATGTTCGAGCGGCGTGAGCTCCCGGTGGCGTCGTTCGTGCGGGCGATCGCGCGGAGTAGCGCTTCGTAGACCCATAGGTCCTCTTGCAAGACCCAGACCTCGATCGCGCTGGGCTTCGCCTTCAGGTTCATACGGTCGCGGAGCATGGTCTGATCGGCCCACTCGGTCCGGTGCTTGTCTTCTTCCTCGGGCGCCCCGTCACCCATACCCATACCCATACCCATTCCCATCCCACCGGTCGCGCCCCCCCTGCCGCGTGGGCCGCCCATCGAACCGCCGATCCCCCCCCCGATCCCGGGCCCGCCCCCCCCCGACGCGCCGTCGAACGCGAGCTCGCGGGCGTCGATGATCTCGAGCAGCTTGGGGAACTGCTTCTGGATGTAGTTCAGGTACCGCTCGCGGTGGTCGTCGCGCAGTGCGTCACCGAAGCGCTTGTCCTCGATGTAGGTGACGAACGCCTCGCCAAGGGCGACGGGCCACTTGAGCACGTCTTCCTTCTGGCGGTCGTAGAGTTGGTTCCAGACTTTGCGAACCCCGTCGGCCAGGAGCTGGATCTGCTCTTCCTGGGCGGCGTTCACCGGGTCGTTCGCCTTGAACGCCTTGCTCTGCAACGAGTCCTGCGACGTGAACTCGGCGCCGATCTTTGCTTGGTTCGCCTTGAACTGCGTGGCGAGCGAGCCGGTCGAGACGTACCAGGCCGCCGTGGCGAGGATCGTCGCCAGCAGCGTCAGCACCCAAAAATGCTGCGCCTTGAGCCAGGCCAGGGCTACGCGGATTTGGTCCATGAACGGCGAGTCGCGTCGGTGAGGGGTGAGTTAACGGGTAAGGTCGGACGGGCCGGAGGGAGACGCCGATTCACGGCCCGGCTGCCGCGAAGTCTTCCCCTTCCGCGGCGCCCTCTTCGCCCCCGCCGGCGCGGATCTCTTGCCGCTTGTGGCGCGGGGTCGGGGTCCAGGTGAACTGAACAACGAAGTCGTAGCGGCGGAGCTTCCAGCGCTCGGGCTCGGGGAGGTCTTCGCCCCCGTCGGGGCCGATCCCCCCCCCCTCGCCGCGCATCCCGCCGATTCCCATCCCGGCGCCGGCCGGCATGCGCGGCGCCGCGCCGCCGGCGCCCGCTTCGTCGTCGGTCCCCGCCTCGGGGTCGTACGTCACGTCGATGATCGGCGAGGTGGTCACGACGACCGGGAAGCCGATCCCCAGCTCGCTGAACGGCACATCGACGACTTCGCCGGAGGGTCCGTCGGGGAGCTTGATCGAGCCTTCCGTCAGGTTCTTGATCAGCGTCGAGCGGACGAACTCCGTCCCCTCGTTGCCACCGTCGTTGTGGAAGTGATGGCCGACGATCTGGAGGACCCACCCGGCGCCGGTCGGGCCTGCGCCCCCTTCGGCCCCCTCGCCCCCGTCGGCCGCCATCGGGTCTTCGGCCATGGGATCGGCCGCGGCCGGGTCCTCCGCTAGTTCCTCGCCGGCGGCTGCCTCGTCGGCCGCCAGCTCGTCGGCAGGAGCGTCGGCCGCGTCCCCCTCGGCGGGGGCCTCACCCGCGGCGGGCGCCGCGGCTAGCTTGGCCGCCTCTTCACGTTTCTTCTCTGCGTCGATGCGTTCCTCTTGCGTCAGCTGCGCCTCTTTCCAAAGCGGCTCGACCGTGGTGAACCACTGACTGAGGTCCTCGAACTTCTGGCAGTCGATCGACTGGACGTGGATCTCCTCGCGCTTCGTGACGTCGGCGGCCGAACGCTCACGCTGTTCCAGCGGGCGCGGGTCGCGGGGCATCGCCGTGTCGATCGCCTTCAGCAGTTCGAGCCACAGCAGGCGGCCGTCGTTGTTGCTCTTGAGATTCGTGCCGATCTCGCCGATCGATTCGAACTTGCCCGTCAGCTCCGAGTGCCGGCTCTCGAACGCCCCGACACGGGTCGCCTCGGCTTGCGACGCGCCGAGCGGCGCCTTCCAGATGTCGTCGGCGACCGTCTTCCACGCGCCGGTGTACTGCACGTAGCTCGTCGCCAACCCGGCCAGCAGCACGGCGGCGGCGGCGGCGGCCCACGGCTTCTTCGCGCGGATGATCCGCTGCGTGACGATCTCCGACGGCAACAGGTTGGTCGAGAGCCTCCCGCGGTCCAGCGCCTGCACGCACAGGCCGTAGGCGACCGGGAAGCTCATCTTGTTCTCTTCGAACGCCGGTTGAGCGGTGACGCTCCCCCCCACCAGACCCTCGAACTGCTCGATCGTCTTGACGGGGATGTCGAGGTTCTGCGCCAAGTAGCGCTGCAGCCCGGGGAGCTTCATCGCGTTCCCGAGCGTCAGCACCTCGGACAGCGTCGCCGTCTTGTTGCTGCTCGAGAAGAACGAGATCGAGCGGTTGACCTCGCCGACCAACTCGCTGAAGACGGGCCGCATCGCCTGGAAGACCGCCTTGGGGTCCTCGGCCTGCGTGGCGTTGCGCTTCAGGTGCTCGGCCTTGCTAAACGTGAGCTTCAGCTCCTTGGTCAGCGCCTTTGTGAAGTGGCTCCCCCCGAGCGGGATGTTGCGCTGCCAGACACGGAACCCGTTGGTCACCACCAGGTCGGTCGTGTCGGTGCCGATCGACAGGACGACGATCGACGGCGGCGGCGAAGCGGGGTTGAACTCGGTGTTGTCCAGGTCGCGGAGGCGGTCGAAGCAGGTAAAGTTGTAGACCGCCAGCGGCGCGAGCTGGACGAAGTCGACTTCGATCCCGGCGGCCATCAGCGGCTCGAGCGCGCGGGCCACTTGGTCGCGCTTCATCGCGAACAGGCCGATCTCGGTTTCGAGCGCGAAGCCCTCTTCCTGCGTGCCGCCGGCCAGCGGCTGGTAGTCCCAAACGACGTCCTCGAGGGCGAACGGGATCTGCTGCCGCGCCTCGTACTTGACGATGTCGGGGATCTTCTTCGCTTCGACGGGCGGGAGCTTGATGTACCGCGCGAGGCCGCTCTGGCCCGGCACCGAGACGGCGACCCGGTCCCCCTTGAGTTCGTTCCGCGAAAGGAACGTCTCGATCGCCTCGCGCACGAGCTCGGCGCGGTCGGCGTCGGGTTGGCTCAGGAGTTTGGGGTACTCGACGTAATCGAACGCCTCGACGACGACCCGCTGGGGGTCAGACTCGTGCGGCTTGCAGCGCAGCGCCTTCAGCGCGCACTGGCCAATATCGATCCCCCAGACCGCTCCGGTCTTCGCCATGTGTGTGCTCTTCCCGCGTGTGGGTTCCGGTCCACTTCGCCCCGCCCCTCGCCGCTCCCAATGAGGGGGGACTGTGTCCAGACTAACCGAAACCGGTCCCAAGTCCGAACAAATCGTATCCTGCGGGGGCGCCTCGTCCCCCGCGCTCTTCGGTCGAGCAATTCTACTCGGACCGCCGCGGGGAGGGGGACGCAATACGGCCCTGGTCGGGGCGAAGAAGCGCGGGCCGGGGGGGAGCCGCCGTGATTGGGTGGCGCAGCCGCTACGACACGAGCGACCCGACGTCGCTCCGGGGCCCCGACGCGCGCCGAGCGGGTAGCCGCCCCGCGCGGACGCGTGTTAGCATGCCCGTCTAGCGGCTGTCTAACGGCCGCGTCGTAGCCCCCGCGAGGCTGCCGACCGATCCGTCCTTCCCGCAGCGCCCGCCCCGCCCCGATGATCGTGACCATCGACGGCCCCGCCGGCGCAGGCAAGAGCAGCGCCGCCCGAGCGCTCGCCCAGCGGCTGGGGTTTCGGTTCCTCGACACGGGCGCCATGTACCGGGCGGTCACCTACGCGGCGATCGGCCGGGGAATCGATCTGGAGGACCCGGGGGCGCTCGAGGACGTCGCTGCGTCGATCCAGGTGGACCTTGACCAGGGGCGCGTCTACCTCGACGGGCAGGACGTCAGCCGCGAGGTCCGCACGTTCGCGATCACCACCGCCACGCGATTCGCCGCCGACTGCCCGGGAGTCCGCAATCGGCTGGTCGAGTGGCAGCGCCGCCTGGCGGAGGGGGTCGATGTGGTGGCCGAGGGGCGTGACCAGTCGACCGTCGTGTTCCCCCACGCCGAGTGCAAGATCTTCCTGACCGCCAGCGAGGACGTCCGCGCCCAGCGGCGTTACCTCGACCTGGTCCAACGGGGCGAACACGTGTCACGGGAAGAGGTCCTCGACAAGCAGCGGATGCGCGACGAGGGGGACTGCCGGCGGTCAGTCGGGGCCCTGATCAAGGCCCCCGACGCCATCGAGGTCTCGACCGACGGGCTGACCCCGGAGGAGGTCGTCGAGCGGCTGCTCAAGATCGTCGAGTCGCACCGCCCGACGGCAAGCGGCTAAGCGATGCCCGCCCCTCCTCCCAGCCCACCGGCCCCCGACCAACCGGCCCCGCTCGCCCGACGCCGGAAACCGACCGACCCGCTGGCGACCCACCGACGGGGCGCGCTCAAGGGGGCGTGGTACTGGCTGACGAGCACTTCGATCTGGGTCGCCGCGAAGCTGCTGTTCCGCTTGCGGGTGCAGGGGGCGCGGCGGGTGCCGATGCGTGGACCGCTGGTAATCGTCGCCAACCACCTCAGCCACCTCGACCCACCGCTCGTGGGGGGCTCCAGTGCCCGCCAGCTCAGCTACATGGCGCGTGACACGCTGTTCAAAGGGGTTCTGGGCCCGTTGATTCGCTCGTACGACGCGATCCCCGTCGATCGGGACGGAACGGGCCTGGCGGGGATTCGGGCGACCCTGGGACGTGTCAAACAGGGTGGCGCCGTGGTCGTCTTCCCCGAGGGGACCCGCTCGCCCGACGGCGAGCTCCAAGCGATCAAGCCGGGCTTCCTGGCGCTGGTCCGCCGCGGGGGGGCCTCGCTGCAGCCGGTCGGCTTCGACGGGCCCCACAAGGCGTGGCCCAAGGGGGCCGCGTTCCCCACGCCGTTCGTGCCGATCGCGATCCACTACGGCGAGCCCCTGTCGCCCGACACGATCGCCGCGCTGGACGACGAGCGACTGCTGGCCGAGGTGGCGCGGCTCCTGGGCGAGTGCGTGGCGGCCGCGCGCGAGCTTAACGCGCACCGGCGGTAGCGGTTAGGCATGGCGGAACGGGCGGGTCTTTGGTACGTTCCGGGGCTACTGATTCCCGCTGAGTGGCCGTCCCCCGTGCGTTACGGGAGGCTCCGGCCCGGCATCCTCTAGCCCCAAGGGCGCCCCGGCCGTTTGGCTGGCGCCGTCGCTCCCCGTTTCTTGGGGACGCCTCGGCCTCGCCCCCGTCGCTCGCCCGATCGTTGGCTCGCGACTCACCGCCTTGGCTCCCGAGTGGCGCTGCGCTCTCGAAGCGAATCGAAATCCATGGTCAACCGCAACCTGCTCCGTGAGTTCGACGTCTCCGACGAAGACCTTTTGGCCGTGATGGGGGAAGAAACCCCGTCGGAGGCCGATTGGCTCGCCGGTGAAGACGTATCGATCAACCAGATCGTCGAAGGGCGGATCGTCCGCGTCGATGAAGAGTTCGTGATCGTCGATGTCGGCTACAAGAGCGAGGGGATGGTCGCCCGCAGCGAGTGGGAGCCCGACTTCGAGGACGAGCAGTCCTACGAGGACGAAGACGGTGTGATCTCGATCGTGCCGCCGACGCCCGAGGCGCCGCCGGAGATCGGGCAGATCATCCGCGTGCTGGTCG
This sequence comes from Lacipirellulaceae bacterium, assembly GCA_051648405.1. Lineage (GTDB taxonomy): Bacteria > Planctomycetota > Planctomycetia > Pirellulales > Lacipirellulaceae > JBOFFC01. The sequence continues at coordinate 1,619 of JBOFFC010000154.1, read as the reverse complement.
AGAACGTCGAGGACGTCTCGGGCCGACACGACGAGCGCGGGATGCTGGTCCTCAGCAAGCGCAAGGCCGAGAAGATCGAGAAGTGGATGGCCGTCATGGCCAACGTCCACGAGGGGGACGTCGTGACCGGTAAGGTCACGCGGAAGATCAAGGGTGGCCTGCTGGTCGATATCGGCGTGAACGTGTTCCTGCCGGCGAGCCAGGTCGACATCCGTCGCCCGCACGACATCGGCGAGTACATGGACAAAGAGATCCAGTGCATCGTCCTGAAGATCGACGAAGAGCGTCGCAACATCGTCGTCAGCCGCCGCAGCCTGATCGAGCAGGACCGGGCGAAGAAGAAGGCCGAGCTCCTCAAGACGCTCGCCGTCGGCGACGTCCGCAAGGGCGTTGTCAAGAACATCGCCGACTTCGGCGCGTTCGTCGATCTCGGCGGGATCGACGGCCTGCTGCACATCACCGACATGAGCTGGGGCCGCATCAGCCACCCCACCGAGATGGTGAAGATCGAGGACGAGCTCGAAGTGATGGTCCTGCACATCGACTACGAGAAGGAAAAGATCGCGCTGGGGCTGAAGCAGAAGTCCGCCAGCCCCTGGGAGAAGGTCCCCGCGACCTACCCGGTCGGCACGCGCGTCAAGGGCACGGTCGTCAACGTGATGACCTACGGCGCCTTCGTGAAGCTCGAAGACGGCATCGAAGGCCTCGTGCACATCTCCGAGATGAGCTGGACCAAGCGCATCAGCCACCCCAGCGAGCTGGTGCAGGTCGATGACCAGGTCGAGGTCGTCGTCCTGGGGATCAACAGCGAGAAGCAAGAGATCTCGCTCGGCATGAAGCAAACCCAGTCGAACCCGTGGGACAAGGTCGCCGACCGCTACCCGCCGGGCGAGATGGTCGAGGGGCGCGTCCGCAACCTCACCAACTACGGGGCCTTCATCGAAATCGAAGAGGGGATCGACGGCCTGCTGCACGTCAGCGACATGAGCTGGACGCGCAAGGTCGGCCACCCCAGCGAAGTGGTCGAGAAGGGTCAGGTCCTGCGCTGCAAGGTCCTCAGCGTCGATACCGAGCGTCGGCGCATCGCGCTGGGCCTCAAGCAGCTCGACGAGGACCCGTGGGTGACCGACATCCCCAACCGCTACCAGCCGGGTGAGCTGGTGAAGGGCAAGGTCACGAAGATCACCAACTTCGGCGTGTTCGTCGGCCTCGAGGACGGCCTCGAGGGGCTGCTCCACATCTCGGAGCTCGCTGACCAAAAGGTCGAGAACCCCGAGGACATCTGCGCCGTCGGCGACGAGCTCGAGGTCAAGATCCTCCGCGTCGATATCGACGACCGGAAGATCGGCCTCAGCCGCAAGCGCGTCGACTGGGCGGAAGGCGCCGAAGAGCTCGAGGAAGCCACCGCGAACGCGGCCGCTGCCGCGGCGGCGTCGTCCGCTTCGGCCGCTGCGGCCAACCTCAAGGGGGGCATCGGCTCGGGCGACGGCCCGTTGTTCAAGGCCCCCAGCGCCGAGGAAGTCTTGGAGCCGGACGAGGCCTGATCGCCACCGAAACCGATAACAACACCGCTCGCCCCTGCGCGGGGCGAGCCCCTACCACCGGCGCCGCGGGTCTTC
>JBOFFC010000153.1:0-62381 GCA_051648405.1 Lacipirellulaceae bacterium | reverse complement strand
TCTTGGCGTCTTGGCGGTTAGCGTCCGCAAGCCTTGGCCACCGAGCAGGTCGCGCAGCCGCCGCCGTTGGGGCTGTCGCCGCCGCAGCCGTTCACGGCCTCGGCGGTCCCGCAACCGGGGCCGCACCCTTCGTTGAGGGCGTCGGCGAACTGGCCGAACTGGGCCTCGGCGTCGTAGGCGCTGGCGAGATCGCCCGAGACCTCGGCGGCAATCGGATCGACGTCCCCCAGGTAGTAGAAGAAGAGCCCGCGTCCGTCGAACAGGTGCTCGACGTCCATCAGCACCGAGCGCGAACCGCGCTCGGCGAGCAGGCCGGCGCAGGCCTCGTAGGCCCGCAGTCGATTCCGCTCGAGCCGCTCGGCGAGCAGCTCGTCGGCGCCCCCCATCGGGCGGAGCAGCTCGCCGTCGGCAAGCGAGACGTCGGCCCCCGGGTCGAGGGCGAGCACCTCGCCCACCTCTAGGCCGCGGCTGGTGCGGACGACCACGCGGCGCTCGCGGGGTACGGCGAGTCCCTCGGCGGACCGGAACCGCCCGACGTGGCCCATGGCCCCGACTCGCACGAGGTGGATCAAGGCACAGGTGTCCGTCGTCAGTGGTCCGTCGTCAGTGGGCTAAGCCCTGAGCATACCCGCAGGCGGCTTGGCGGATCGAGGCCGGGTGGTCGGCGGCTTGCGGGGCACGGTTTCGGCCGGGGATACTTGTCCCACGCCCCGACCGCGCAGCCTCAGGACAACCCGTCGCGATGACCCCCACGATCGCCCACCCCTCGGTTCCCGCCAGCAACCAGCCCCGTCGCGGTTGCGTCGATTGGGACGCGCTGGCCGACCGAGTGCTCGACGGTTACCGGATCACCGAGGAGGAGGCCCGGGCGGTGCTCGGCGCCCCGGACGACGAGCTGCTGGCGATCCTCGACGCGGCGTACCGAGTCCGCCGCGCGCACTTTGGCAACCGCGTGCAGCTCTACTTCTTGATGAACGCCAAGAGCGGCCTCTGCCCCGAGGACTGCCACTACTGCTCGCAGTCGAAGGTCTCTGACGCCGAGATCCCCAAGTACAACCTGCTGAGCCGCGAGAAGCTGATGGACGGAGCGCGGGTCGCCGCCGAGGCGGGGGCCTGCACCTACTGCATCGTGATCTCGGCGCGGGGGCCCAACGAGCGCGAGATCAAGGCGATCGAGGAGATTGTCCCGCAGATCAAGGCCGAGCACGGCCTGAAGGTCTGCGCGTGTCTCGGGCTGCTGACCGACGCGCACGCCGCGCGGCTCAAGGCGGCGGGGGTGGACCGCGTCAACCACAACCTCAACACCAGCAGCTCGTTCTACAGTCAGGTCTGCACCACCCACACGCACGCCGACCGCGTGAACACGCTTCGCGCCGTACGCGACGCGGGGATGGAGCTCTGCTCGGGGGGGATCATCGGCATGGGCGAAGCCCCCAGCGACGTCGTCGAGATGGCGATCGAGCTGCGTGACCTGGGGGTCCACTCGATCCCGGTGAATTTCCTTAACTCGATCGAGGGAACGCCGCTCCAGGGCAAGGCGGACCTCGACCCCCGCTACTGCCTGAAGGTGCTCGCCATGTTCCGCCTCGTGAACCCCGACCGCGAACTGCGGATCGCCGGGGGCCGCGAGGTCCACCTCCGCAGCATGCAGGCGATGGGACTCTACGCCGCCAACTCGCTGTTCGTTGGCGACTACTTGACGACCAAGGGACAGGCGCCCGAGGCGGACTACGACATGCTCCGCGACTTGGGCTTCGAGCCCGTGCTGTCGGAGCTGGCGTCGGCGTAGTTTGCCGGGACCGCGCAGCTTTCGCGACCGGAGTTCTTGCGACTTTCGACTCAACCCGCACGGTCGGAAGGGTCGATACGGCAGAGGTAGAGCGCGAACTGCCGCGCCCTGCGCGTGGTTGCACGCACCCCTGGCCCCCAGCGTGGGGCTTCGCAAGGACGCGAACGATGAGCATTCGACCCGCCACTCGGCGCCATACCTACACAACGCTCGTGGGCCTCCTGCTGGCGGTCGTTGCGACGCTGGCGCCAATCGGCGCCGGCGGGCAAGAGCCGGGCCGTAACGGGACGCTTGCCGATCGGTTGCTAGGCCTGCGTCGCGGCTGGGACGAGGACCTCAAGCAAACTCCGCCGGCGGCGACGCAGTCGCCCCGCCCTCTCGCCGCCGCCTCGCGTAACGGCCTTGATCGGGCGCGGCCGCTAGCCTCCGCCCCCGCGCGGCAGGTCACTGTCGAGGCGCGCCCCGTCAGCGCTGTCCCCAAGGTCGATCCTCGCGCGCTCGTGCCGCGGAACTGGTTCGGCGTCGAACCCGACTCGATCGCCTCCGACGCCGATGCCCGTACGCCCGCTCCGAAGGACCAGGCGAGCGGCGTACGCGGCCGACTCCAACGCGACCTCCAAGGGCAAGCCGCTGGCCCGGCGCTCGGGTCTTCGCGCACCGAAGCGTTCGCGACCGATCAAGACTTCTCCCAACGAGCCACGCCGCGCGCCGGGAGCGCGCTGTCGGCCGTGTCGTCGGCCCCCGGCGGTCAGGCCACGGCGGGGGGCTCGGCGGGCCCTTCGGCCGCGCTACGGCGTTCGATCGCTGCCGACGTCGCTCGCAGCATGGGCGAGCAACCGACGCCGCCGACGCTCACGCCCGCTGCGACCGCACCACCAGAGGCTGCTACCGACGTCGTTGAAGTCGAGCCGATCAAGGTGGCGCCGACCGGTTCGCAGGCGAAGCTCAACAGCGCGTCGAGTGGCCCCACCAAGCTGCCGCTCGTCATCGGCAACGAGCCGAAGCCCGCCGCGCGGGCGACAACGATCGAGTCGTCGCTGCCGACGAAGGGTCACGCCTCGAACGCGGCGGCCACCTCGGTCGCCGCGTCAACCGACAACGTGCTGATGAGCCAACGGACCGCGATGGTCGTGTCGCGCGTCGAGGGCCCAAGGACCATCGTCGTCGGTCGCGAGGCGACCTACCGCGTCGAAGTCGCCAACCGCGGCGACGCTTCTGCCGAGAAGCTCGTGACCCGCGTCTCGGTCCCGACGTGGGCCGAGGTCGTCGCCAGCGCCCCCAGCGCGGGCGCCGTCGAACGACTCGCAGCCGAGGATGGCGCGAGCGAAGTCGTGTGGCAGATGAACGAGCTCGTCCCCGGGGGCGCCGCGTCGCTCGACCTGAAGCTGATCGCCCGCGCCGGCAAGCCGATCGACCTGGCGGTCTCGTGCAAGCACCGGATGAACGGCGGCAAGGCGACCGTCGAGGTGCAAGAACCCAAGCTCTCGCTCGAGCTGTCGGGGCCCGAAGAGGTACTGTTCGGCAAGCCCCAGGCGTTTCGCCTGACGATCAGCAACCCCGGCACCGGTCCGGCCGAAGGGGTCTCGCTGCGCCTGACGCCCCCCGGGAAGGACGCGACGCGCGGCGTCACGCACTCGCTCGGGTCGCTAGCCGCCGGCGAGAGCCGCTCGGTCGAGGTCGAGCTCACCGCCCGCGAGGCCGGCAAGCTCGACGTGAACGCCTCGGTGACCGCAACGGGCGACCTCTCGGCCGCGACCACCAAGCAGATCTTCTGCCGCCGCGCCGAGCTCGCCGTTGATTGGCGTGGGCCGCAGCAGCGCTACGCCGGCGCCCCCGCCGTCTACTACTTCCGGGTCCGCAACCCGGGGACCGCCGTGGCGCCCGACGTCGAGCTGTCGATCCAGCTCCCCGAGGGCTTCCGCATCGATCCGCTCGCCGACACCCCCGAAGCGGCCGGCGGCCGGCTGCTGTACCGGGTCGGTTCGATGCGCCCCGGCGACGACCGCTACTTCGAGGTCCGGGGCGCCCTCGCCCAGGCGGGCCCCAACCGCATCGCGTTCTCGGCGGCGGCTTCTGACGAGACGCGCTCGACCGACGCGGTCGCGGTGACCGAGGTCGTCGCGGTCGCCGACCTGAAGCTCGAAGTCGTGGACCCGAGCGGCCCGATGGCCGTCGGTTCGGACGTCACGTACCAGGTCCGAGTCGTGAACCGCGGCGCAAGCGTGGCCCGTGAGGTGAAGGTGATCGGCCTGTTCTCGGAGGGGATCGAGCCGGTGAGCGCCGACGGCGACGCCCCTTCGATCAAGGACGGCCGCGTGGCCTTCGCCACGATCGACGAGCTGCCGATCAGTGGCGAGAAGGTCTACACGATCCACGCCAAGGCGAAGCTCGCCGGCGCCCACCTGTTCCGGGCTGAGGTCCTTTGCCGCGACCTCGAGATCAAGCTCGCCGCCGAAGAGACCACGCGGTTCTTCGCCGACGAAGCGATCGAAATGGCCGACGGCAGCAGCTCGGCGAGCTATTGAAGGCTTTCGTCGCGAAAGTCTCAACGACCCACGCCGCGGCGAACGCTGGAAAAAGCCACGGCGCAGCGCGATCGACCAAACGCGCCCGGGCGGATTCAGACCACCGACCTGCGGACTTAGAACGCTCTACAGGGAGTCTCGCAAACGAGCTTCGACGACAACGGATTGCGTCGCCCGCCGGATCACCCGGTTCCAGCGAAAGAGGCGGGGGTGGCAGGGGAGTCGCCCGCTTCGGGCGTCGGTGGCCTGGACTTATCGGAGAACTTGCGCACCGCGGTCCCGCTACTGACCGTGGTCCCAGTCACGCCGCGACACAGAGACTGGGGGCTGCCGGCGGCGACAGAACCTAGCGCCTCGACCTCGCTTCGGGACTGACTCGACTCGTCAGATCTACCCCCGCCGAGCCTCGAACACTCGGGGTCGAGATTTTGGCTTGCCTCAGTCCGAAGAGCTTGAGCGCTCGCAGTGGATCGCGACCCAAGCCGGCGAAGTGCATCGCGCCGCAGACAGACAGGAATCAGGGCCCCTTAGCAACACGTCCGGTAGATCGATCGAATTCGAACGGCGCGAAGTCCAGAGCCTTGGCAGACGACGCGTATGGGCAGGGACAGTCACCGCCAGTCGTCGGTCCGGAAGGGAATCGCCGGGAGTCCATCAGCGCTAAACAGGTTGCAGAGCGGCGCCGCGGCCCACGCGTAGCGGACGGCGACGGGTTGCGGCACGTCGGCTGACGAGACGATCACCGTGTCGCCATTCTCGACTCGGGCTTGGGCGGGGAAGAACCTCTTGTCGCGGCCGGCGACGGAGAAGCCTTCGAGGGTATCCCCCCTCGCGACAAGGCCTGCGCCGACGTGGTCAAATCCCACGGCGACCTCGCGACCTTTGACGCGGGTGTGCGTGAACACCGGTCCCGAGTGTTCCACTTCCTCGCCGTAGCTGAGCGCGCGTGCGGCGAGCGCGAGTCGCTCGCCGACGGGCTGTTTGCGGGTCGGGTGGATGTCGTTGGCGTCGCCGACGTCCGTGGTGACGACCATCGCGGTGTTCGGCATCGACTTCTCGATCCGGTGCTGCGCCTCGCGAAACCTCGGCGTCAGGCCTTTGTGCGGCGCCAACTGCACGAACAGGAACGGCAACTCCTCACCCCAGGTCCGGCGCCAGTCACCGATCAGGGCCGGCAGCATCCGCTCGTAGCCCGCCGGGTTGCCGACGTTCCCTTCGCCTTGGTACCAGATCACGCCCCGGATTGCGAACGGCCGCAGTGGCGCGATCATGCCGTTGTGCAGGGCGCCCGGGCAGTCGTGGCCACGCCACGACGGCGCTCGCGGAACAGAGACGGCGGGTTCACCTTGCTTGCGCGCAGCTGCGACCGCCCGAGGGTGCTCGTGGTACAGCTGGTGTTGATAGGCCTTGTAGGCGGACACGATCCGCCCGAACTCGTCGGGCGAGATGTTCTTCCACTTATCGACCAGGGGCTGCGCCACGCCGAGCCGGGCGATCGTCTCGGGCGCCATCCAGGTCTCGATCCGAGTCCCCCCGACCGAGCTCACCAGCAAGCCGATCGGCACGTCCTGGCTGCGCAGCAACTCCCTGCCGAAGTAGTACGCCACCGCCGAGCACTCGCTGGCCGTCGCCGGAGAGACGGGCTTCCAAACGCCCTTCATCCCCGCTTCAGCCCGCTGGGCAAACCGCTCCTCGACCTTGAGATAACGCATCTTCGGATGGTCGGCGGAAGCGATCTCGTCGCGCGAGTTCGCCACGCGGTTCATCTGGAAATGCATGTTCGACTGGCCGGAGCAGAGCCACACGTCGCCGACCAGGACGTCGCTGACCCGGGACACTCGGTCGTCGGCGTTCGAGCGAACCACGAGCTCGCGCCCCTCGGCCGAGAGGGCCATCGGGTCGAGCGTCACCAGCCATTTGCCGGTCGTGTCCGCCTCGGCGGACCTCTTCTGCCCGGCGAATTCCACGGTCAACTCTTGGCCCGGAGCGGCCCACCCCCAGACCGGCGCAGGCCGCTCGCGTTGCAGCACGACGTGGTCGGTGAACACGCCAGCCAGGCGCAACTCCTGCGCGTGCAGCGCGGGCGCCGCCGCGAAGAGCAGAATGAAGAGGGCTCGTCGTGCGTGAGTCATTGCTTGTTCTTGCTCTCGGCGCGTTGTTGGTAGACGCGGACGTAGTCGATCTCGTAGCGCACCGGGAAGGGGGTCTTCGAGGGGTCGCCGCCGTTGTCCCCTCCGATGGCGAGGTTTAGCAGCAGGTACTGCGGCTTGCGGAACGGGTTGTCCCATTCGCTGTTCGCGTTGACGGTTTCGTCCAGGCTGACGGAGTTCATCAGCCGGTCGTCGACGTAGAGCTCGATCGAGTCCTCGTCCCAGTCCATCCGCCACTCGTGGAACGCGTCCGCCCACGACGCGGCGCCGAGCTGCTGGATGGGGGTCTTGGAGGCGTCCCAGCGAGGTCTCCCGCCCCGCCCGAGCCACACGAAGTTCGCCAGGACGGACCCGCGGTAGCACTCCATGACGTCGATCTCGCCACTGGCGGGCCACGGGCCATGGCCAACCGTCCAGAACGCGGGCCAGGCGCCCGCGACGTTGGGGACGCGGGCGCGCATCACGAACCGGCCGTACAGCCAGTCGTGGAGTCCCCGCGTGCGCAGCGAGGCCGACGTGTACTCGGCGTGCGTGCGCCCCGCGGACCAACCGAAGGAGGGGCCCCGATTCGCTTGTTCGCTCACCGCGACTCGCTCGCGTCGCGCTTCGATGACGAGGAGGCCGCTGTCGCAGACGGCGTTGGCCTCTTGATACCACTGCGCCTCGTGGTTCCTGACGAAGCCGTGCTCGAACTCCCAGTTCGCCGGCGACGGAGGGCCGTCGCGATCGAACTCGTCTGCCCACCCGAGCTCGTAGCCCGCCGTGTCGCGTCCCGGGGCCGGCGCCGGGTCACCCGGCGCAGCGCCGGCTCGGCACGGCGCAGCGACGAGGAGCGAAGCGACGACGAACGCGATCGCCCAGCGGCCGCGAGGGGAGCTGCTGCGCGTCTTCACGGCTCGCTCCGTTCGCGGTCGAGGATCGCTGACATCTGGCGCACCAGGTCGGGGCGCTCGTGCGCCCGGTTCGTCCGCTCGCCCGGGTCGTCCCCCAGGTGGTAGAGCTGAGGCTCGGGCCGGTTCGCGGTCTCCGCGTTGGTGTCGCGGAGCACCGCCTCGCCTTTGCTGGGCTCGATGTACTTCCAGTCGCCGCGTCGGACGGCGAGGGCGCCCTGCAAGCCCGAGTGCTGCACGACGTGTTCCCGACCGTCGCGGTCGTTGCCGATCAGCGCAAGCGACAGGTCGAGGCTGTCGCTTGCGACGCCGCTCGACACGCCCGCCCCCGCGATCGCGGCGAGCGAGGCGAACAGGTCGACCTGGCTGACGAGGGCGTCGCTCACCCCCGGCGCGACCTTCGCGGGCCAGTGAACGATCCACGGGACGCGCGTCCCCCCCTCGAAGCGGCTGTACTTGCCCCCGCGAAACGGGCCCGCGGGCCGGTGGTCGCCGAGCCGCTCGACGGCTTGGTCCTTGTAGCCGTCGTCGAGCACCGGGCCGTTGTCGCTGGTGAACAGGATCATCGTGTTCTCGAGTCGTCCGCGTCGTTGCAGCTCCTCCACGATCTGCCCGACGGCCCAGTCCAGCTCCGCCATCGAGTCGCCGCGTGGCCCGTGGGGCGTCGCCCCGACGAACCGCGGGTGGGGCGCCCGTGGCACGTGGATCGCCTGCGAAGAGTAGAACAGAAAGAACGGCCGCGGGTCGGGGCTCGCAATAAAGACGTTCGCCTCGCGAACGAAGACCTCGCTGGTCGTCTCGTCGGTCCAGCGGGCGGCCTGCCCACCGGTCATGAACCCGATCCGTGAGATCCCGTTGACGACCGAGTCGTTGTGGCCGTGCGACCAGTTCGTTCGCAGTTGGTCGCGCCGGCTCTCGCCGGTTGGTTGACCGTCCGGGTTCTGGTCGTGCACGTCGAGCGGGTCGGACGGGTCGAGCCCCACGACGCGGTGGCCCCGCACGTACACGCACGGCACGCGGTCGTTGGTCGTCGGCAGGATGAAGCTCGCGTCGAACCCGACCTCCAGCGGGCCGGGGGCGATCTCTCCGGACCAGTCCGGCTTCGGGGGTTTCCCCAGGCCGAGGTGCCACTTGCCGACGACCCCGGTCCGATAGCCGGCCCCCCGGAGCGTCGCCGGCAGCGTCGGCGCGCCCGGCTCGATGAGGGCCGACCCGTTCGGGGGAGCGATCCCCGTGCCGGGGGTCCGCCACGCGTACTCGCCGACGAGCAGGCTGTACCGGCTCGGGGTGCAGGTGGCCGAGGTGCAGTACCCCGACGTGAAGCGCCGCCCCCGTTCGGCGAGCCGGTCGAGGTTCGGGGTCGGGATCGTCTTGGCGCCGTAGCAGCCGACGTCGCCGTACCCGACGTCGTCGGCGTAGAGGAGGACTATGTTGGGTCGATCCTCTCCCACGCACGAGTTCGCGAGGAGCGACGACGCGATCAGCACGAGCAGCAAGCGAATGACCATTGCGACCTGAAGGGGTATCCCGGCGCTCCAGGAGGTGCGTGACCGAGGTTGGTTGTGGTTTCGCCCCGACGTGGCGTGCGCGCCGGCTACTCCGTCCGCGGCAACGGCATCTGTGCATCGACGTCGGCACGCCAGTCGATCAGCATCCGATTGAGCTCGTCGGCTCTCGACGGCAGCTTCGCCGCGAGGTCCTCCCGCTCGGAGGGGTCGTCAGCCAAGTTGAACAGCAGCCGCCGACCGTCTTCGTAGTACTCGACGAGCTTCCAGTCGCCGCTACGCACCGACCCGTAAGGCGTCGCCCGGTGGTAATGCGGGTAATGCCAGTAAAGCGCGTCGCGTTCGAGCCCCGCTTCGCCGTGCAGCAGCGGGAGTAGGCTCACGCCGTCGAGCGGCTGGTCGGCCGCACGTTCGGCGCCGGCGGCGTCGAGGATGGTCGGGTAGAGGTCCGTGCCGACGACCGGGGTGCGGCAGACCGCGCCCGGCGGCGCCTCGCCCGGCCAGACGACTACCAACGGGACCCGCACGCCCCCCTCGAACGGCGTCCCCTTCCTCCCCCGCAAGCCGCCGCAGGCGTTGTGCCAGTCGCCGCCGTTGTCGCTCGTGAAGACGACGAGCGTGTTCTCCGACAGCCCCCGTTGCTCGAGCTTGGCGACCACCCGCCCGACGCTGTCGTCGAGGCTCTTGTGCATCGCCGCGTAGACCGCGCGGCGCCGCTCAGCGGGGTCGTCGGGGTCACCGACTTTACTGAGGAAGTAGTCGATGTCGTCGGGCTTCGCCATCAGCGGCGTGTGGACCGTGTAGTGCGACACGTAGAGCAGGAACGGCTCGTCGCCCGCCGACTCGAGCAGTCGGACCGCCTCGTCGGTCAACCGGTCGGTGAGGTACTCCCCAGGCGAGGCGTCCTCGACGCCGGGCATGTCGAACGGCGCGAAGTACCCCCCTCGACCGACCGGCGCCCCCCACTCTCTGCCCCCGAAGTTTACGTCGAAGCCGTGCGCCTCGGGTGTGTGCTGTGCGTGCGCCTCGCGGGTTTCCTCGGCGGTCCGCGCGGGGTACTGCGGCATGAGGTGCCACTTGCCGACAAACCACGTCTGGTAGCCCTTGTCGCGCAGCGCCTCCGGAAGCGTCACGAGGTCGTGAGAGACCTGCATCTCCCAGTCGGGGACCGCGAGCGGCGCGTTCGGGTGGTCGTGGCCGGGTATCCAGTCCGTGAGCCGCAGCCGCGCGGGGCAGCAGCCGCTCAGCAGCGCGGCGCGGCTGGGGGAGCAGACGGTGCACGCCGAGTAGGCGCTGGTGAACCGCACCCCGCGCCGGCACAGACGGTCGATGTTCGGCGTCTCGTGGGACTCCGAGCCGTAGGCGCCCGTCGCCCCCCAGCCGAGGTCGTCGACGAGGATCACGACGACGTTCGGCGGGCGTTTCGGCACGCCGGCTCGCGTCGTGTCGCCGAGCGCATCGACGGGGAGCACCAGTACGACAGCCGCCGCCGCTACGAGCGCACAACGGAACGCCCCGGTGCGCGGCGTCGCAACGCATCGCCGTCGAGAGTCGGGGGGCTTCATCCGCGCTGCCGCGACTGCCGGTAGACCTCGCCCAGCGGAGTCAGCTTGTTGTCGTCGGTGAAGAGAGCGCTGGTCCCTAGCGGGGCGCTCGACGGGGAGGCCGAGAACCAAGCGTAGCGCTCGACGCACGGCAGCTCGTCGAGCGCGGGGAGCAACTCACGCATGAACGCCGCGATCCGCTCGGGCGAATGCCGGTTTTGCTGCGGGCTCTTCGCCTCCCAGTCCCCGACGGCGAACTCGGTGATCCAGATCGGCTTGCCGAACCGCTGATGAATGCTTTCGAGCCGCTTGACGAGGGCCTCGGCGTTGGGGCCCGCGTACGAGTGGACCGCCACCGCATCGACGCGGTAACCACGCCGGTCGGCCCCGTCCATGAACGAGGTCATCCACTCCTTGTCGGGGTGCACGCAGCCGGGGCTCACCAGCGGCACGCCGACGTCCATGAACTCGGGCCACACCTCGAGGACCCGCTCGACGGAGAGGTTGCTCTGCTTCGGTTGGTCGGGCTCGTTGTAGGCGAGGAGGTGACGGACCTCCCCCGACTTGTGCCGCGCCGCCACGTCGGCGAGCGCCTTCGCGCGGCTCACGTCCCCCCAATCGCCCCACAGCATCGGGGTGAAATCGACTTCCGCGGAGAGCTCTGGGCGCCGTTCGAGCGCCCACGAGTACATCCAGCTCGGCCGCAGCGCCTCGACCCTCTCGAGCCCGCTCTGGTCACGCATGCCGAAGCAGCAACCACGCTTGCCGTAGGTTGCCGTCGGAGCGGCGAACGCAGCGGGAGCCGCCAACGTCGCCGCGGCGGTGACAACCGAAGTCTTGATGAAATCGCGCCGGTGCATGGTCAAGTCTCACAATCAAGGGGTTCAGTAGTCACGCGGCCGCGTGACTACGCCTGGGGGGCGGAGCGTCGGTACCGCCACAGGAGGGTGATCGCCAGCGGGTGCATGAACGCCATCAGGAGGAAGGACGGCGTGTAGGAGTAAGTCTTCACCGTTCCGGCGACCATCTCGTTCATCAGCATCCCGCCGATCGCGCTCCCGGCGGAGATCACGCCGAACGTCGTCGCCATCACGCGAGAGGGGATGATATCGACGACCAGCGCGGTCAGGTTGCTCATCCAAGCACAGTGGGCCAGCGCGACGACCGACGCGACGGCGATCGCCACCGCGGTGGACGACGAGAGAGGCACGAGCGGCAAGAGCGGGATAAGCGAAGCCGCCGCGAGCATCGTCCGCAACCGCGCCGCGGGCGCCGACACGCCCCTTCGGATCAACCGACCCGAGAGGACCCCCCCCAAGACGAAGCCGACGTCCGCCATCAGGAAGATCACCCACATGATCGTGAGGTTGTCCTGGGTCACCCCCCGGGCGTCGTGCAGGTACTTGGGAAACCAGAACAGGTAGAAGTACCACAAGGAGTCCGTCAGCATCCGGGCGAGCATGAACCGCCACACGGCGTCTTGCTTCAGCACGGAGGTCCAGAGCGCCAGCTCGGAGGTCGCGTCGGTCGGCTCGGGCGCCGTCGTCGCGGCGTAGGTGGGGTTGCGGTTGAGCAGCATCCACGGGACGAGCCAGACGAAGCCGGCGACCCCGGTGACGACGAACGCCCAGTGCCACGAGTACTGCGTGGCGATCGGGATCACGATCAGCGGCGCGACCATGGCGCCGACCGTCCCCCCCATGGAGTAGACCCCCACCCCCATTCCGCGTTCCGACGTGGGGAACCACTCCCGGACGGCCTTGGGCGACGCGGTCCAGCAGCCCGCTTCGCCGAGCCCGAGCATCGCCCGGTAGAACCCCATCGAGACGGGGCCGCGCGCCAAACCGGTAAGCGCGTTCGACAACGACCACCAGCCGACGAAGATCGCCATGCTCAAGCGGCTTCCGAGTTTGTCGACGATCCGACCCGAGAACGCGTAGGCGATCGTGTAGGTCGCGAGGAACGCGCTTAGCACGCGGGCGTACTGCGTGTCGTCGATCCCCAGGTCCTTCTGGATCGTCGGCGCCAGTAGCGCGAGCACGTTCCGATCGACGTAGTTCAAGACGGCCGCGAGAAACAGCAATCCGAGGATCACCCAGCGCTTCCTCGACGGCGTCGGCTCGGCGACGGCATCGACAACGGGCGTTGGTTCAATCGAAACGTGCATCGTAGGGCGGGAAGCGGTTGGGCTAGCGTGGAGCGGTTCAGGCGGGCGGAGTCGCATTGAGAGGGATCAGTTCGCCGAGTCGCTCGTGGACGGTTCGCTTTCGGAGACGACCAGCTCCGCGAGCACGTGGCCGTTGGCGCCGAGCAGACGGACCTTGTCCGCCGAGACGGCCTCGCACTCGGCGTCGATTGGCTCTCCGGGTCGGACGTCGGCGAGGACGATCGACTCCACGACATCGCCTCGGGCGTTGCTCACTTCGAGCAGTGGCGCGGTCAGCGGCCTCGTGGGGAAGTCGGCTCGCGCCTCGACCCGGACCCGCAACGGCGACGCCTGGACGACCGTGAGCAACGCCGGCGACAACTCCGACTGCATCACGTGGTACAGCTCGCGCGGCTTGCGATCGGCGGTCACGATCCCCCACGGGCGATGCCCCGTCGAGTCGCCGCCGGGGTAGCGGCTGCGATAGTCGTTGAACGACCAGTACGACATCCCCATCACGAAGTCGCGCTTGCGCACCGCGGCGAGCGTGTCGCGGAAGTGGCGGATCCGCTTGGCTTCCGAGTCCTGGTCGGTTCGCTTGCCGTACTCGCTGATCAGGATCGGCTTCTCGGGCCACATCGCGTGGATCTTGTCGAGGGCTTTGCCGGCGCCCTCGCCCGAGGTGTAGTAGTTGACGCTAACGAAATCGACCCAGTGCATGCCGCGGGCTTCCTTGCTCGGCGTCGGCTGGCTCGCGTCGTAACCGAGCGCCGCGTAGGTCGCGGGTCGAGTGGGGTCGAGTCGGTGGACGAGGTCGATGAACGTCTTGGTCCAGTCGGCGCCTTCGGGGGTCCAGGCGTGGTACTCGTTGCCGACCGACCAGCCGATAACCGAGGGGTGGTTCCACGAGGCTTCGATCATCTCGACCAGTTGCCGACGGAAGTTTTCCCGATACCGCTCGTCGCTCAGCTCGGGGGGGGTCAGCCCCCAGCAAGGCGCCTCGGCGATGACCAGCATCCCGTGGCGGTCGGCCCAATCGAGGATGTCCTCCGAAAGAGGGTAGTGCTGTAAACGCTGCAGCTCGAAGTGCGCACTCTTCATCATCCGCAGGTCGAGGTCCACGAGCTCGGCCGGCTCGAGGCCCCCAAAGCGCGGGTGTCCCTCGACGCGGTTGGCGCCGGCGAGCCGCACGGGTGTGTCGTTCAGCAAGAAACTTCCGTTGTTGACCCGAACCGTGCGGATCCCGAAGCTGGCGACGTGGCTGTGCTCGGGGCGGTTGCCACCCCCGCGAGCGGTCGCCCTGCAGGCGTACAGGTGTGGCGAATCGACCGACCAAAGCCGCACGGCGGCCTTGGGCAATCGCGCGATCAGCACGGCGGTGGCAGTGCCTTCGGCTGGCACGGTGACTTCGACCGGCGTCCCCTCAAACAGTGAAGCCGCGAACCCCTCGCGGTCCTGGGGCGCGCTGATGGCGACGTTCACCCTTACGGAGCGGCTCGACTTCGACCCGTTCCGAAGGAACACCTTTGCCGTGACGTCGATGTCGTGCGTCGATGGCGACGCTTTCGTCTCGACCTTCTGGTTCTTCACGTAGACCGCTGGCGAGACCACCATCGCCGCGGACCGAAGCAACCCGCCGTAGTTCCGCCAGACGTACATCTGGTGGGTGGGGTCGTCTCCCATCCTCGGCCCGGGGACGTCGCCGATCACCCACGAGTTATCGACTTTTACCGCGACGTGGTTGAAAGCGTCGGCTTTCACGTGTCGCGTGACGTCGATCTCGAACGGGGAGTAACCGCCGACGTGGCCCCCTGCCCTTTTGCCGTTGACCCACACCTCGCACTTGCTCGAGACGCGATCGAAGCACAGGCGGCAGACTTCTCCGTCCGCCAGCTCGGGGACAGAAACCAAGCGTCGGTACCAGGCCACGCCGGTCCACTCGTAGCGCGGGTCCGACAAGTAGTCGTGGGGCGTGACGACTCGGTCCCAGTTCTTGAGGACGAGCGTCCCGTCACCGCTCCAGTCCGCTGGCGCGAGGTTCCACCCGTGCTCCTCCCCTCGTCGCAGAGGGTCGAGTGCGAAGAACCACTCCCCGTCGAGCGTGACTTCGGCCGGTGGACGGGCAGCGAGCGAAGGGGCAGACGCGGCGATCCACGCGGAGCACGCGGCCCACAGCAAGACGCAACAACGGCGAGTGCTCTGGTAGCCCGATGTGCGCCGCAGGCGCGCTTGGTTGCTCGGCGTCACTTGGCCAGCCTTGAGGCAAGCCGCTTGCGAAAGGCGCCGACGTTGTCGGAGCGGATCGCCTCGCACGGCAGGAAGAGGGACCCGCCCCCCGCGATGGGGATCTCGACGGCGTGCCCGCTGCTGATCTCCGCGAGCATGCGGACCGATTCGTACCCGTACTTGAAGGGGTCTTGGACAACCGTCGCGAAGACCTTGCCCTGCTCGATCGCGTCGAGCACCGCTTGCTCCTCGTCGAACGTGATGAGTGCGGGGCTCGACGCGGGCTTGCGCTCCTTGAGCACGCTGAGGAGCGCCGGGCCGTGGTAGCTGAACAGCCCCACAAAGGCCACGACGTCCGGGTGCTCGTCGAGCGTCTTCTCAATGTGCGCCCGGCATCGATCCGTGTCGATGCCGTCCTCGAGCGGCCCGAGCAGCTCGTAGACAGGGGCTTCGGCCTCGGAGTCTGCCGGCTGGGTACGCACGATCTCGTCGCGGAAGCCCTGGATTCGCAACGACGCGTTGTCCTTCACCAAGTCCGGCGCCAGGACAGCGACTGCCCCACCCTTCGGAGCGGCTTGCTTTACCAACTGAGCCGCGAGACGACCGGCGCTGTAGTTGTCGGTGCCGACGTAGCAGAGGCGGTCGGACTCCGGTGCGTCCGAGTCGAAGGTGAGCAAGTGCACCTCCTTCGCCAGGTCGCGCAAGACGGGGCCCTGGTCTTGCGGCGCCCTCGGGCTGACCGCAACGCCGTCGAAGTCCTTCGCCGACACGGCCGCGAGCCGCTCGGACTGTTCGGCCTGGCCCCCCTTGGGCAACTGCACAGTGAGCTCGACGTCGAACTGCTTCGCGGCGGCCTTGGCGCCCTCGGCGGTAAGTTGCCAGAAGGAAGAGTCGCCCCCCGCGAGGAACAGCACTCGGGCCGGCTTCGTTTGTGCGGGCGCCTGCTGGGTCGCTGCGCGATAGCTGAGGATCGCCACGGCAAGGGCGACAACGCTGATCCATACGGACGCGCGAGTCGTATTCATTCGGGGAGGTTCCAGTGTCGGGCTAACGCTAGGGCGATGAGAAGAGGGCCGTAGGCGCCGAGCGGCGCCGCTCGGCTAGGAGGAGTAGCATCGTACCTCGAAGAGCGCCGCCGGCACGTCGGCGCTCGGGTGATCTAGTTCGACGTCGATCCGATCCGTCGAGACGGCTTCCAGGAGATCGACCGAGCAAACAGTTTGATGGTTGTCACGCCGCTCGGCGAGAACCACCCCGCCGGGGCCCAGGACGCGAAAGCTCCGGACGGTGGTCGGCATAACACGCTGTGCGTGCCGCATGACGACGTTCTCCATCGGGTGGTCCCAGTCGGGGTCGAACACGAGCTCGACGCGACGGAGCGACACCGTGTTAGGCCAGCGCAGCGTGAGGGTCGGACGCGGGTCGTCGGGGGACGCGACCCAGGCGTTCGGTCCGCTCGTTGGCCGCTGAAAGCCGTTCACCGCGTTGGGTCCCACGAACGCGTGCGACGGAAGGTCAACCGAAACGGCGAGGTTCCGCCCCTTGGGGCGGCGCTCGGGGGTCCAAAACTCGAACGAGTCGATGCCGGAGCCTTCGGGCGGCGTTTGCATCGACGACTTGGCGACCTTCGTATCGTGGCGATGGACCACAGTTGTCACTCCCGTCACGATCGCCGCGGTCTCCCAAACCTCAACCGCCGCGTTCGAATTCAAGCAGACGAAGGCGTAGGCGTCGTCCTGCAAGTTCGCCGAGAAGGTCAGCGTGACTTCGTGGTCGGTCCAGCCGTCGCCCCCGTTGTCGGCTTCGTCCAACACGGCCACAGCGGAGTGGTGACCCGAGGCGCCGGAACGCATTGCGTGCGACGTCCGGTGAACCGCTGAGCCGTTGCCGTGGACGGCCGCGCCGGGAAGTCCGACCGACACCCGGTCGAGGACGACATCGGGCGTGAACGACTCGCTCCGGCTGCAAACGCGCAGCGCGGCCACGAGTGTCTGGGCGCCCCGACTGCGCACACGGACGCCGATCGGGGGGACGGGCCCCTTCGCCAGCGGGATCAGGATCGCCCGCGCGTCGGCGAGCGCTCTCGTGCCGCTCGGCTCGAAGCGGAGTCGGGTGAGCGACGACGAGGAGGTGACTTCGGCCTGCTGGGCGAGGTCCTCCGCGTCTTGCCGACGCACGCGAGGGATGGTCTGTCCGGTCGTCAGGAGCCGTCGCTGAAGCTCCCCGATCTTCGCCGGGTCCGACAGGTCCCGCGGATTCAGTGACCGCTCGTGGCAAACCGCTGCCGCCACGCCGACCGCCTGCCCGTTGTGGCCGCAGGTCGCCATGACTCGCGAGGACCCGAAGGCGATGTGCGACGCGCTGAGCAATCGGCCCGTGATGAACAGGTTCGCCACGTTGCGGCTGTACATCGTCCGATAGGGGATCTGGTAGACCCCCTTGCTGTGCCACTGAGTGCAGGGCGCCTGTTCGCTGTAGATGTTATCGACCGGATGGTGGTCGATCGCCCAACCCCCGTACGAAACCGCGTCGTAGTGGGTGCGCTGCTCGACCACGTCCTGCTGGACGAGCATGTAGTCCCCCTCGAAGCGGCGGCTCTCGCGCTTGCCGGGGATCAGCCCGACCCAGTCGAGGGTCAGCGTTGCGGAATCCGGGTGCTCGCCGGAGTTCTTGATGTAGTCCCAGACCCCGTAGATGACCTTCCACAGCTCCCACTTGATCGACTCGGACTCGTGCACCGTGTCGCGGCTGCCGCCGTACTCGATCCACCAGAGGTCGGTCCCCTGCTCCTTGGTAGAGAACCGGCGGTACCGAGGGATCTTGGTGATGTCCCGTAGCGCGTAGGAGGGGGCGACGTAGGGAACCGGATGGCCCGCGTCGCGGGTGTAGAAGTAGATCGAGTGACCGAGGAGGTCGCGCCCCGACGCCTCACGAGCGAGTTGCTCGCCGAACTCCGACCGAGCCTCGGCGCCGATGCGGAAGGCGGCGCCGGCGAGGAACCCGACCACGCCGTCGCCCGAGGCGTCGCAGAACAGCGGCGCACGCAGCGTGTACCGCGTCGAGTTCTGGGCACAGAAGGCGACCACCGCCGCGATCGAGCCGTCGTCGTGCTTCTCGACCTCGAAGACTGCGGTGTTCAGCAGCAGACGTAGGTTGGGTTCCGACACCGCCTTGTCGAGCATCACGGTGTCGAAGATCACCGGGTTCCCGTCGGGGTTACGGAACGTGTTCTCGACGAGGATCTCGTTAAGCACGCCCCCTTCGCGGGCCCAGCGGTTGTTGTTCCCCATGTGCGAGGTGGCGCCGACCATCCACAGCCGCACCTCGCTCGAGGCGTTGCCCCCGAGGACCGGGCGGTCCTGCACCAGCGTCACCTTCAAGCCTTCGCGGGCCGCGGTGATTGCAGCGCACACGCCGGCGACGCCCCCCCCGACGACGACAAGGTCCGCCTCGCGGTCCTCCGTGCGCAAGCTGCGAGGGCTCGCTCCGTCGTCAACTAGCATGGAAGCCGGCATAAAGCGCTTGGGGCGGTACTTGTGGCGGGTATCGGGGAGCGGCGCAGGGCGACCGCGATCAGCGCCTGCGACGCTGGGGGGGTTCAATCTTCACGTCGAATCGGTTCTCGCCGTCGGCGGTCACCGTGAACTTGAGCGGAGTCGTCTCCGGGTCGCCGTAAAAGCCTGGCACATAGGGCTGCGAGACCGTGCGAAAGGCCTTCTCCCAGTTCGTGGAGTCGATGTTGCCCGCGGGCAGCCCGCGCGGAGCGAGCACGACGACCCTGTAGTCACCCGCGGGGGCTTCGAGGGCGAACCCCCCGTCGGCTCCAATCACTCCACTGGTGTGTGGTCCCCCGTCGGTCGGACAGAACATCACGGCGCCCGTGGGGACCGGGCGCCCTGAGTAAGCCACCGAGCCGGTGACGGGGAAGGTTGGAGGCCCGCCGCTGCCGCACCCCTCGCAGAGCACAACGAGAACGCCGGCAAGCGCGAATCGACAAGCCTCGAGGGCGTGTAGACGCAATGCGACCCTTTCGCGAAGCCGATTCATACAGTCCCAGTGCACGCCACGGAGGCCCAGGAGGGGATCAGGAAGAAGCCTCGCTCAGCGCTGGGGCCCGCCCCCACCGCCGCCGCCGCCCCCCCCACCACCGCCACCCCCAGTACCTGGGTTGCCGTTGACGACCGACTCGTCACTCGCCACCTCGCCGCCGTTGCGGCTCGCGAGGTTGCGCATCACGGTGACGCTCATGTCGGCCTGCAAGAAGTGCACGCTGCCGTCGGCGTAGCCGAAGTGGGCGCCACCCGGGTGATCACTTCCCCAGTGGAGGTCGTTGAACAGCACGACCTTGGGCGTCACCGCGGCTTCGTCCTGAACGTAGAAGCCCGACGCCTGTGGCGTCGTAATGCCGTGCCGCATGTTCTTCGCGGCGTGGCTGCAGACCTTCGTCGTGGTCGGCTTGTACGGCTCGGCGCCGTTGAAGAACGCGCCGGCGAAAAAGGTTCGGAGTTGGTAGGTCCGCTCGCCGATCGCCAGAGTTTGGGAGGTGCCGTCCGTAATGTCCTTCATCCGAACGGGCTCGAACGGGTAGAAGACACCGTCATGGTACACCGAGCCGCAGTGCGAGAGGTCCTGCGAGACGTGGATGTTGCCATTCCGCCCGCCGCCCGTCACACCGAAGTACGTCACCATCGCCCGGCCGGTGGGGGTGAAGTCTTCTTGGTCGGTGTCGTCACGACTCGGACACCAGTAGATGCTGATGTCGCTGTCGAGCAAGGCGGAGCCGATGATGTTCTCGATTTCGCCAATGCTCTGGTTTGCGGACTTCTTTCGAGCCTCGTCGATGACGTCTCCGAGCACTCCCTCCTCGACGTAGGGGAGGAGCTTGATGTGCATGCCGACACCCGTACTCCCACCGGCAGCGCGTTCTGCGCTCGCGCAGAACTCTCGATTCGCGTCGTGGTAATTGTGGGCCGCGAGCATCACGTTCTTTAGGTTGTTGCTGCAGCCCATCCGCCGCGCCGCCTCGCGGGCCGCCTGGACGGCTGGCAGCAGCAACGCGACCAGGATGCCGATGATCGCGATCACCACCAGCAGCTCGACGAGCGTGAAGCCAGAACGACGGACCCGGACGCCGGAATCGGCAGAGCTGTTCATGGAAGACGCTCCATCAGAAAGGAGTAAGAGAAGAAGGCGCCCGGGGCGATCCGTGCGTCCGTCGTGGACGTGGTTCGAATCGAGCAATTTCCAAACTAAGGGCATTGACTGCGTTTCGCTAAGGGCGAATGCGAAGAAAACCTCTACGGTTGCGACAGGTCGGTGTGGGGGCGGGCCGGACTTTGCGACTAACGGGGTTGGCGCGTCATTCCCAACGCGTTGCAGCCGACACGCGGCGCCGGATCGGGCACGACGCTGCGAGCGAGCCGAGGAAGAGCACGGCGGCGCCCGGCTCGGGGACCGCGCTTGCCAGGGATGCCCCGAGGGCGACCGCGCCGTAGTTTGTCGCCCACAGGTCGTAGTCGTCCTGATCGATGACCCCTCCCGTTCCGCTCCCGCTGAGCAGCGTCCCTTCGGGGCTGCCGAGGTTGTCGCGCCAAACGCTGAAGTCCGCGGCGTTCACGACCTGGTCGCCGTTGAAGTCGCCCGGCACAGGGGCGACTCCGACGTACGTCAGCTTCAGCTCGGTCGCCGTGCTCGCCGCCAGCCTAAACATGGCGCCGTCGGGGCCGCCGAGGGTCAAGTTGTTGACCAGGCTGTCGGCCGTCAGGATCGTGAACGTGTCGTTGACGTTCAGCCCACCGAGGTTGAGCGCGTCGATAGCCAGGACGCCGTTGAGCGTCGCCACCCCGTTCACGTCGATTTGGTCGAACGACGTGGTGCTCAGCAGGTCGATCTCGAGCGCCGAGCCCGACGCCATCGTCAGGTCCCCGTCGAAGACGGCGCTCCCGATTCCGCTGGTGGGCGGCGCCGCGTAGGTAATCGCCAGCGACGGCGCCGCGCCAGCGGTCGGCGTCTCGGAGTGGTCGATGAAGTAAAACGACCGGGTGCCCGGTGAGGTCGCTGCGGCCCGCGCGCCGAGGTGCAGACTCGACCCGAGAGCGCTCTTAACCGCATCGACGAAGGTGTCGGGCGCCGCGTCGGTCGTGGAGTCCGCCCACCCGATCGTCGCCCCCGCCGTGTAGGCCGTGAAGTTCGGGCCGGTCGTCGTGGAGATCAGGTTCGCGGAGTTGAACGGCGTGTTGTTGAACGTCGCCGTGTCGGAGTTGTACGCCCCGATCGTGAGCAACTCGAGCGACGGCGCCGACGGCGTGTTGACCTGCGCGCCGTTGGGTGTCTGCAGCGTCATCGTCAGCGCGACGCTCTGGATGTGGCTGGGGTTAGTGATGCCGGTCGATGACAAGTCGAACGTCAGCAGCGAGCGAAAGGCGTCCGTCGCGCTGATCGAGCCGATTCCCAGCGCGGTCGTGTCTCCTTGGGTGCTGCCGGCGTTGCTCCCCGACCGCACGCGCACGTCGCTGTTGCTGCCGGTGGCGCCGTTTGGTGGCGTGAGGATCACGGTTTGGGGCGCCGACGCGGAGCCCAGTCCTCCCACGGAGAGGGTCCCTCCGCTGTGGGCGACCACGTTGCCGTCGAAGGCGCCGGCCGCCGAGATCTCGGCGCCGTTGCCGACGACGACGTCTCCCGCGACGACCCCTCCAACCTTGTTGGTGAGGACCTGGCCACTCGCGAGCGTCAGCCCCGCCGGACGGTCGGACACGTCGAAACGACCCCCGGAGTCCACCGTGAACCCGCTGGCCGCCGGCATCGCTCCCCCCGCGGCCATCGCCAAAGTTCCCCCCTTCACCAGGACGCCGCCGCGGAACGTTGGGCTGTTCGCCGCCAGCACCACGGCGCCGGTCCCCTCCTTGACGATTCCGTGTACGGGGCCCGAGACGGGGGACTGAAGCGGCCCGTTGACGACAACCGTCCCACTACCCGCGAGCGTCGAAGTCCCACGCACCATCACGGGGCCGCTGATCG
Source organism: Lacipirellulaceae bacterium (assembly GCA_051648405.1). Classification (GTDB taxonomy): domain Bacteria; phylum Planctomycetota; class Planctomycetia; order Pirellulales; family Lacipirellulaceae; genus JBOFFC01. The sequence goes on along the minus strand of JBOFFC010000153.1, from coordinate 40,589 downwards.
CGTGCACGCCGTCGATCGTCTGGTTGCTCTGGATCGAACCGCCGTTGAGCTCGACTTGCTGGCCAATTACCACTCCACTGCGGTCCGTCGCCGATCCTAGCGCAAGGGTCCCTCCGGTCAGGACTTCCACCGAGCCGACCCCGGTCAGTTGGACCCCTTTGTCCAGCGCCAACACGCCGCTGACGACCTCGATCTCACCCGCGTTGCTCGACGACGCGCCGACCGTGACGCGGTTCGCCCCGATCTTGCGGAGGGTCGCGCCGCTGCGGACGCGGAAGGCCCCGCCGTCGATCCGCCAGTCGATGCCGCCGCCGATGTCGCTGTTGCCGTCGATCGCGTCGACCGTGGCCACGGTCACGGGCGTGGGGCCCGTTGTGTTCAACAGGCTCCCCCCGCGCAGGTAGAAGTTCGTCTCCCCCGGGGTAGTTCCGCTCAGGTTGAACTGCTCTCCCTCGCGGTAGCTGGGGACGTACTGGTCGCCGATGCCGGTGGGGGTCCACAGCCCTCCGACTTGGTTGATCAGTCGCGTGTCCTCGTCTTCGTATCGCGTCCCCGCCGGGTCCTCCTCAGGGGAGAAGCTGCGCCGTCCAAACTGCCACCAAGAGTACCGCTCGACGTGACTGCGGCTCTCAAGCCCCGGGATCACGACGCTGAGAAAGGCCTCGTTGGCCGCGATCAGGGCGGGGCTGGTGATGTCGTCGGCCCCCCAGTCCATTCCCGCGAACTCGGAGATCCAGATCGGCTTGCCGTACCGAGTGTGCCAGTGGTCAACCCGACCCAAGAAGGCGTTCGCCGAGGCGACCGGGTTGGTGGGGCTGACGCTGCCGTACCAGTGCATCCCGACCGCGTCGATCGTGAGATTGAGTGTGTTGGCCTGGGCCATGAAGTCGTCCATCCACGCCCGGCCGCCCGTGTCGTCTCCCAGTTGGGGACTGACGAGCTTGATGCCGGCACTTGCGAACTGGTGGTCCATCACGTCCCACAGGGCGACCGCGTCGGCGACCGACATGTTGGCCTGGTCCGCGCGGTCGGGCTCGTTGAAGCCCATGACGTGATCGACGCCGAGCGTGCTCGCATAGCCCAGAATGTTGTCGATCCGCGTCTGGATCGTCCCGGCGTTGGACGACCAGATCATCGGCGTGTACTTGCCGTTGAACGAACCGTTCAGCACGTCGGCCGGCGGGTTGTTGCCCCAGTCGTAGTACCACCGGCTGTTTACGGCGTTCGCCAAGGGGATGCCGCCACCCGCAGACCCGCGTTTGACGTCCATCGCTGCGGCGCTCGGCGCCGAACCGACGGCGCACGCGAGCACCAGCCAAGCCCCGAAACGGTGCGGGTCGGTCGTACGCGGATTGCGGGGCATCAACGACTCCTCCAAAGAGTACGCCGGCCTCGGGCGAAAGCCTCGAGGCCGGCGGCTTGTCCCAATTCACCGACGGCGACGCGAGCAAGAAGCCGCCACGGAGGCGAACAGGGCCAACGCGGCGGCGGTCGGCTCGGGGACGGCGTTCGCGAGCGACGTAGAGGGAGCGGCCGCCCCGTAGTTCGTCGTCCACAACGTGTAGTCGCTCTGATCGATGACGCCGCCGTTTCCGTTGCCGCTCAGCAACGATCCCTCTGTGCTGCCGAGGTTGTCTCGCCACACCGTGTAGTCCGCGGCGTTGACAATCCGGTCGCCGTTGAAGTCGCCGGGCAGCGGGACGATGCCGGTGTACCTCAAGATGAGCGAGGTCGCCGTGCTCGACGAGAGGCTGAAGAGCCCCCCGTCGGGGCCGCCGAGCGTCAGGTTGTTGGCGATGCTGTTGGCGGTCAGGATCGTGAACGTGTCGTTGATCGCCAGCCGGCTGACGTCGAGCGCATCGACCGCCAGGAGCCCGCTCAGCGAGGCGGACCCGTTCACGTTGATGCTGTCGAACACCGAAGTGTTGAACACGTCGATCTCGAGGGTCGATCCGGCCGCCGTGGTCAGGTCCCCCTCGAACACGGCGCTGCCGACACCGGTCACGAACGGGTTGCTCGGGTCGGTGTAGGTGATCGCGAGCGACGGGGCGCCGCCGGGCGTCGCGGTCTCGGCTTGGTCGATGAAGTAGAACGACCGGGTCGTCGTCGTCGGCGAGGTGACGGCCGCCCGGGCGCCGAGGTGCAGGCTGGAGCCGAGGGCGGTCTTCACCGCGTTGACGAACGTGTCGGGGTTCGCGTCGGTGGTGGAATCCGACCAACCGAACTTGTCGCCCGTCGCGTAGCTAGTGAAGTTGGGGCCGGTCGTCGTCGAGATCAGCGCCGCTGGGGGGCTTGCGCCGGTCGTGGCGAACGAGGAGTTGTTGAACGTCGCCGTGTCCGAGTTGTACGACTGGATCGTGAGCAGCTCCAGCGAAGGGGCCGACGGCGTGTTGACCTGCGCGCCGCTCTGCGCTTGCAGGGTCAGCGTCAACGAGACGTCGTTGATGAAGTTCGGGTCGGCGATGCCGGTCGATGCCAAGTCGAACGTCAGCAGCGAGCGGAAGGAGTCCGTCGCGCTGATCGAGCCGATGCCGAGCGACGCCGTGTCGTTCTGATTGGCGTTGGCGCCCGTACCCGACCGTACGCGGACGTCGCTGTTTGTGCTCGCCACGCCGCTGGGGGGGGTGAACCGGACCGTCCGGGGCCCGATCGTCGCGGCGCCGTCGCCGCCGATCGCGATCGTCGAACCGCTGGCGGCCGAGGTGTTGCCGGCCACGGCGCCCGAGACGTCGAGCGTGCGGCTCGCGCCGACGGCCAAGCCCCCCCCGGTCCGACCGCGTGCGTCGAGCTCGGCGCCCGCCTGCACATGAACACGCGGCGAGTTCGCCAAGTCCGACGAGCCGACGATCGCCAATGTCCCCGCTTCCACCGTCGTGTTACCGGTGAAGGTGTTGGTCCCGCGGAGTTCGGCCCGACCGACGCCGGTCTTCGACAGGCCGCCGTTGTGCTGTACCGCGCCAGTGACGACCGTGGTCGAGTCCGCATCGACTCGAAGCCGCAGGTCCTGGCCAGCCGCACCTCCGATGCTGCCAGAGACCGTCAGGCCCACCGAGGTCGGTGTGTTGGACCCGCTGTCCTGCCGGATCTCACCGGCGCCGCCGGCGCCGAGCGTGATGTTGCCCGACCAGTTGAGGCGGCTGTTCGTCCCCCCGCCGGCGCGGAGGGCGCCGCCGTTGAGAGCCAGAGGCTCCGCGACCGTGGCCGCCTGCTCGTTTGCGACGAGCGTCGCGCCGACGCCGATGGTCGTGCCGGTAGCGGTGCTCCCGAGGGGGCTGCCGGTGTCCGCGTTGTTGATGTTCAAGGTCGTTCCGGCCGCCGCGACGATGGCGCCAGTGTAGCCGGCGTTGTTGCCCGCCAGCGTCAACTGGCTGGACTGCACCGTCACCGTGCCCGAACCGCTGACCGCACCGTTGATCGTCTCGCCCCCCGACAGCTCATTGATCACGAGGCTGCCGTTGACGACGTAAGGCGTTTCACCGACGGGCAGGCGGGCCTGGTTGGCGGCGCCGGCGCCGATTTGCAGCGTCGCGCCGTTGGCGACCGTCACCGTCCCGGTGAAGCTGTTCCCAACGTTATCGAGCACCACCGTGCCGCTGTTGACGTTGACCGGCCCGCTCCCGCCGATCCCCCCTGCGCCGCTGAAGGTGTAGGTGTTCCCCGTTGCGTTGAAGGTCAAGCTCGAGGGGAGAACGTTCGCGGGGACCGCGACGTTGAAAGTGCTCGCGGTGGTGTCAAACGTGACGCCGTCGAGGTTGAAGAACTGCTGAGCGCCCGCGTTCCAGTTCGCGGTGGTGGCCACGTCCCACGCGCCACTCGTCGCCCCCGACCAAGTCAGGTTTTGAGCGGCGCCGGTCACCACCAGGTTGACCTGGCCCGCCGTTGCGGTGCTTACCGCGAAGGACTGCCGCGTGGCGCCGACGGCGACGCCGTTGGCGTCAACCACGGTGGGGGTGAAGTTTGCCCCCGTAGCGGAGCCCCCAAGCGTCCCGTTGTACTCGATCAGCCGGTAGGTCCCCGTGGCGAACCCGCCGTTGCTGGGGGTCACATTGACCGCGAAGTTCCCACCCGACGCGTTCGCCGTCAGCGAGCCGTTGACGTCGAGGAGGTCGTTCACCCCCGCGCCGACAGTGGTCACGTTCGAGAGCTGGTAGTTCAGCGCCCCGAGCGGCGAGGGGCCAAACGCCGTCATGTTCATCGCCCCGTTGAGCGTCAGCGTCCCGACCCCGTCACCGGGTGAGAGCGACGCGTCGTCGAAGTAGCCGAACGTGCCGGCGTTAATCGTGCCGCTACCGCCGAAGCTTTGGACGAGGCCGAGCGACGCCTGGGCCTGCATGTTGTAGGTGCCGAAGTCGGTCAGGTCGAGCGTTGCGCCCGACTCGACCACCACGCTCCGCGAGCTGAGCTCGCCAACGTCGCCGGCCCCCGCGGTGACGCGCAGGGTTCCCTGCTCGACGACCGTCGCCCCGCGGTGGTAGTCCGCGACGTTCGACGACTCGGTCGAGATCGTCAGCGTCCCTGCGCCACGCTTCACGACGCTCACGTTGTTTGCGAGGCCGGCGACCCGGGTCCCGTCGTCCGCGATCGCGTCGTCGGTAAGCAGGCCGGTGACCGTGGTGTTACCGGCGCCCGAGAAGACGTACGTGCGGTCCACGCCGTTCAGGACGTCGAAGCCCGAGAGCCGCCCACCGAGCGTCAGCGTGCCGGAGGTCGATTCGACGTTGTACTGACCCAAGCCGGCGCGACCGGCGACGTCGCCGTTCCATGCGTTGTTGCCGGCGCTCGTCAGGTGGACGGCGTCGGTCCCCCTCGCGTTCAACGCCAGCACCTCGTTGGCGGCCGTGACGTTCCCCGAGATCGCCACCTTGCCCGTGCCCGCCGTCACCTCGGTGCGACTCGCGTTCGTGCCCCCCGTGCCGAAGGCGCCGGCGTTGCTGACGGCCAGCGTTCCCCCTTCGACGCGGTACACACCGCCGAAGCTCTTTGCCGCGTTCATCGTGACCGTTTCGGTGGTCAGGCTGTCACTGAGCGTCGCCGTTCCCGTGCCGCTGAGGGCGTTGGCGAACGTGCCGTTGTAGCCCCCTCCGGCCGCGTTCCCCTCGAACACCAGGACCGAACCCGCCGCAGCGTTGACCGGTCCCTGCAACGCGCCGGGGCTCGTCACCCGCAGGGCGCCCGCGTTGACGTTGGTCGCTCCGGTGTAGTTGTTGGTGGCGTTCGTCAGCGTGACGTCGCCGCCCCCTTCCTTGGTCAGACCAGCCGAGCCCGAAACCCGGGCCGCGATCACGTGTTCCTGAGCACCCGAAGCGCGAACTTCGGCGGCGCCGGTCAGGGTGATCGACTGAGTCGCCGCGGGGGTGATCGTGTAGGCGGCATCGGCGCCGCTGAAGGCGATGCGGTTGACGGTGACGTTCGACGCGAGCGTGACGGTGCGGTCCGAAGTGGCGACGTCGCCGAAGACGACGTTGGCGCCCGCGGCGGGGACGGCGGCGGGCTGCCAGCTCGCGGCGGTCTGCCAAGACCCGCTCGCGTTGACGTTCCAACGCGGGTCGTTGACCGTGCTCGCCAGGCCGGTGAGCCGAACGTTGTCGATCAGGTGGACACGGGCCGCGTTGCCCGAGTTGTCGGCCAAGTAGATACGGAACTCGACCGGCGCCGTGACCCCCTGCAGGGACGACAAGCTTCCCAGGTCGAGGAAGCTGCTGCTGGTGCGCACGGTAACCGGGGCGACGCCACCGACGTCGGGGAGCCGGAGCCCGAAGAGTTGGTTGGCGGCCGTGAAGCCGGTCGCGCCCCCGTCGGTGGACGCGAAGACTCCGAGCACAAACTCGAACGGGTTCTCGGCGTTGTAGTCGATCGCCAGGCGGCTCAGGTCGAGCGGGTTGCCGTTGGGGTTGATCGTGAACGACGCGTACTGGGCGGCGCCGACCGATCCGCCGATGGTTCCACCAACCATCGTGCCGTCAACGCGGTAGTTGCCGCCGCTGATCCCCCCCACGGTCTGCGTCCACGCGCCGGCGGTCGTGGCGGCGTCGGCGTCGGTGGAGCCCGGCGAATCGGCGTTGAACTCGTAAACAGCGACATCGACCGCGTGAGCATCACGGCACGGAGAGGTCGCGGCGACCGCGGTCGCCAAAAGGGTCAGCGCGCAACGGCAGGCATTTCGCATTGAGTTGACTCCCAGGTAGTAGACGCCCCGAATCGCTCACTAACGCCTTGTAGAGCGATCGTTGTGCGGAAAAGAACTTCGAAGAGCTCGCGCGACGGACCGGGCAAGGAACCGCGGTCGGCAAGAAGAGCTTTAGCAGCTTGATCCCACCCGCTGGGACGTGGTAGAGACGGAAGCGGAAAAAAGCTTCGGAAACGCGACAGCGGGTCAACGCACCTGCGCCGATTGTGCGGGCTCCAGGCTCAAGGGCGCTCTCTGCCCGGCGCTGGGCCTCGCCATCGACGCCTAACGCCGATGGCGAAACGCAGGCCCGGCCTCGGGCCTAGCTCAAGGCGAACAGTCTACGCCGAGAGGCCTAGCGGCTACGCACCCTAACGCGGTCAGCAGCCCGACGAGTCCGAACGTCAGGAACGACCCGGCCGCCGAAGGAGGCAGCTCGAAAAGCCCATCAGCGAGAAGAAGGCGAAGGCTGACGGCTCGGGAACGGCGCTCGGTGTTCCCACGACGTTGCCTTCCAGAACTACGTTGTCGATTCGCTGGACGTTGTTGACGTTAGTAGTAGCCGTCGTTGAAAAATAGAAGCGAAACTCGACCTCAGACCCCGGCGCCAAGTTGGCCAGCGGACCTGATACGGGGAGGTTGTGAAACGTTGAAACGGTAGACGTTGAGAAGGTGAAGTGTTGACCAAGTCGGTTTGCGGTCGTGAAGCCCGTTGCGTCGGAGTAAAGCTCCGTCCACCCGCGCTGGCCTGAGTCAGCGCGTCGATCGAAAGAAATCTTGGTAAGACTGAGCGTCTGGCCGGGAAGGATCCCGTCAACTGTCAACTTAAAGGAATGAAAAGAGACGGTCGATGCCGGGTTGATGTTGCTCGCTGTCGTAGTGGCGAGCGGTATACCCGTCCCCGTGCCCCGTACGAACGCTTGGCCTGAGGCGCTAATCCCCGAGTTCACGAACGGTGTATTCGGCGGGGTCGGATTTGGGGTCGTACCCAGGTTTGCCGGGACCCACGGGCCGGCTGTCGAGCTCAGGTCGGTATCAGTCGATACGGCAGGGTCGGTGGCGAAGTCGTACCGAGCCACGATCACCCCCATCGCGACGTTGGGGGTCACCGAGCAGGCGATTGCCACTAGCGAAGCCGCGGCTGCGAGGAACAAGCGAAGCGCAGATACCATCGGGCGGACCTTGAAGGTTGCAGGCGTTGCAGAAAAGGTGCGAGCCGAACCGGCTGACGTACGAAGAGCGGAAGACGAGTTGCTATGAAGAGTGATCGGCGGCGGGGGTACTCACAATCGGAAGATGCGCAAAACAAATCGACGAATGCGACAACCGCTCGGTGTCGCGCCGGGCGGCAATTCACTTGCCGCGGCACAGCCGGCGGTACTGCCGCGGCGTCATCCCCGTGTGCCGCTTGATGATCGTCGCCAAGTACTCGGGCGACCCATAGCCGGACGCCGCGGCCACCGCCGGCACGGGTATTTCGGTCGTCCCCAGCAGCAGCTTCGCCTGCTCCAGGTGGACGCGGGCGATCTCTTCGCCGACGGTCCGGTTGAGGATCTCCTTGAAGCGGCGCTCCAACGATCGGCGGCTGATCGCCAGTGTCTCGGCGACGTCGGAGACGGCGAGGGGGTGGCTCGCACTCGCGCGGATCAGCCGGATCGCTTCGGCGACTTCCTGGTCGGCGATCGCTAGGACGTCGGTCGAGGCGCGACACACGACTCCCGTCGGCGCGAGCTTCACGTCGTCACGAGCGACCTGCTCTCCCTTGACGAGCTTGTCGAGGATCGCCGCCGCTTCGAGGCCGATCTGCTCCGAGGGGACCTTGACCCCCGAGAGGGGGGGCTGAACCGCCTCGCAGAGCAGCTCGTCGTCGTCCCCCAGGACCGCGATCTCCTCCGGGACGCGGATCCCCCGGTGCATCGCCTCTTCGATGATGTCGTTGCCGCGTCGCACTCCCCACGCCAAGACTCCTGTCGGCTTCGGGAGTTGCTGAAGCCAATCGCTCAGCCGCCGACGCTCTTGCTCCCACCGATTTGTGTTGCGCTCGTTCGTTGAGTGGCGAAAGACCTCGAAGCGGCAGTTGCACGCGCGACACGCACGCTCCACCGCCTCCTGCCGGTCAAGCGAGTAAGCTCGCGAGTGCAGGCCGACGTAGGCGACGGTTCGGATCCCGCGGTCGAAGAAATGGCTCACCGCGACCTCGGCGAACCGGTCGTTGTCAGTACAGACACGCGGGAGGTTGACCCCCTCGACGCGGATCCCGGAGACGTTCACGACCGGCACGTTGCGCTCGGCGAGGTGGCGGGCCATCGCCTCCGACGAGACGCGGGCAATCACGCCGTCGCCACACCAGCCTGACGGCAGGCGCAGCGACTCCGATTGCCCGCGCGCCTCGAGCCAGATGTCCCAGGGCCCGTGGACCCGCGCGTACGACAGGACGCCGTGGATCAAACGACGTCCCCACGCGGTCGAGGTATCGACCAACACGGCGATGCGAACTGCTGGTCGGGGCAGCATCGAGTTCGTCGGCGGATTCGAAGAGGGGAGGAGTCGTCGGAACGGGGCCGCCGCGGCCCGGTCGCAGACCTCCACTTTAGTAGCCGAGAGATCGAGCGGCGCCGCAAAAGCTAAGCTTTTATGCGCGTTTCAGCGCGTCGGCACCCTCGGCATCGGCGGGCAGAGCCGCGATCGGTAGTCGAAAAATGCAGCGCCCGGCGCTCGGATGGTTCGCGAGAAAAGCAAGAAGAAGTGGTACGGCGAGTACACCGACCCCAGCGGTCGCCGACACCGCAAGCAGCTCGCAGTCGACAAGGCCTCCTCCCTTGCGACGCTCACGGAGCTCACCTATCGGGCCGAGCGCAAGGCGTCCGGCCTCTACGACCCTTTTGAGGAGCACGCGAAGCGGCCGCTGGTAGAGCACCTAACCGCCTACCGCGACCACTGCCTGGCGAAGGGAGGGACGAAGAAGCACGTGAGGCTGCTAGTCGTCCGACTAGAGGGGGTCGCCTCGGAGTGCCGGCTTCAACGCCTTGCCGACATCGACGGCCCGAAGATCGCTGCGTGGCTCGCGAAGCAGCGAAACGAGTCTGACCGCTTCTCCGCCCAGACCAACAACTACTACCTGACCACGGTCAAGGCGTTCTGCAACTGGCTCGTGGCGAACGAGCGGCTGCCTCGCAGCCCGCTCGCCGCGCTCAAGCCGGTTGACGTGCGGACCGACCGGCGGCACGACCGGAGGGCCCTCACCGACGAAGAGTTCGAGCGGCTGCTCGCCGCTGCGGCAAGCGGGAATTCCGTCCAGGGGATGAGCGGCCCCGAGCGGGCGATGCTCTACCTGACGGCGAGTTGGACGGGCTTCCGCCGACGGGAGCTCGCCTCGCTCACGGCGGCGTCGCTCGACCTCGACGGCGAGAGCCCCTCAGTGCGGCTAAGGGCTGCTTACAGCAAGCGGCGGCGCGAGGACACGCTCCCGCTCCACCCGATCCTTGTGGAGCGGCTGCTAGGCACGCCCAGCACGCTTTGGCACCGACTGACGAAGCGCGCCCGGGTGGATTCGAACCACCGACCTGCGGATTAGAAGGTCGGCTCGGCAGGGTTCGAAGTGCTCGGGGGTGATCGACCTTACCGTCGAACGCACAAGGACTTACGGCTCCACAACGACATCCATCAACTCACCGTAACGTCGCGAATCTTACACTGACTTCTGCCGTTTGCGATGGGTTCTGTACCCGATTCAGTACCCGAAGCGACGAGCTTCGTCCCGAAGATCCTTTTCGAATCCGGACGCAAGCAACGAGCCCAGCGAAAGCCTGCACCTTCAGGCCTACCCTGCCTGGAGGAGGCCAAAATCGACGGGCTTAACCGCGTAGTTGACGCCGCCCCTGCGAGCCGCAAGTACTCGCCGAGCCGTCGTGCGGTTGATCACAGCAGGGGAAGAGCACCCAGATATGCTTCGATCGAAGAGGTAGTCGATCGCGAACTCATCGACGCCAATCCTGTCCCTCAAGTCGATCCTTACGAATCTGCCAATCAGGGAGGCATGCGCTCAGTAGTCGATAGAACTCGGGTCCGTGACTGTGCTCCCGTAGATGGCAAAGCTCGTGAATCAGGACGTAGTCGATACAGTGAGTTGGAGCGCAAATCAGATCAGGATTTATAAGTATCGCGCCGGATCGATTGCAGCTCCCCCATCGCCGCGACATCTTCCGTAGCGTCACCTTCGTGGGGGCTACTCTCTTGAGGATCGGGCACTTATCGAGACAGGAGAGTAACCGCCTCTGAACGACCTCCTTCGCGCGGGAACGAAACCACACCTCTACGCGTTGCGCAACCTGCTGTCCTTCGTCTGGGCTAGGTGAGCGGACAACAAGTCTTCCTGCCAGCAGCTTCACATCCCAGGCGTCTGATAGCTCGATCTTGAGCCGATACTGCCTGCCCAGATAGCGGAAGGCCTCGCCACTCAGGTGTCGACGGCCGGATTGCTCAGGCAGTCGATCGTTGAAGCGGCGCCATTGTCTTAGCACCCATCGCGATCGCTTTTCAACTCGTGCGATCACTTCCCCGATCGGCGCCGCTTGTGGCGCGACGACTTCGAGAACGCAATCTGGGTGTACGGTGATTCGTAGCCGCTTGCGGTCGGCTCTGTCGACTCGGAACTGGATCCGCTGCCCTCCCACGACCAGGAAGTATGCATCACCTTCGCCGCTAGTCTCGATCACGCCGCATACCTCCGACGAGCTACATCTAGACAGCGTTCAATGAGTTCGTCGATCTCGTCGATCCCACCATCCCAACCCGTCTCGGCGCGGAGGTCGAAGAGGGCGTCTTCGATGAGCGTCCTCATCCGGTTCAGAACGTCTTGGTTCGTCGTCCAACCGACAATCCGCTCGTTTGCAACGGAGTCGTCGATCCTAGCAGAAGCAATGGCGATAGCCTCGTCGCTCTCGGCTTCGTGGCTCAGAACTGAAATCGCCTCGCGGAGCACTCCGTAGAACGCCTTCGCCGCGTCGCGATGCCGAAGTGACTCGGGAACGTCATCGTTACGGCGCTCGCGGAGTGACTCGGCGATCTCCGTCACCCGCCGTAGATAGTCACGATCTGCGAGCCTCTGCTCTCTGAAAGCACGGATCGCGTCTTCGAGCATTTCCGAGAACCGCCGGTAGAAGGCGGGGTCCTCGTCCATCCGCTCCTCGATCGTCCGCTTCGTCCGATGCGCGATGGTGTCGGCCTTCGAGGCCGTCCCTTCGATCTTCTCAAGCTCCTGCAGGAACGCGTCTTTGTCGAAGATATTCACGAGCGAGGTCACGGTCTCGACGGCGCCGGTCGAGACGTGCGTGTCGATCAGCTTCTGGATTCGAGCCTCGAACTCCTTGAAGTCGACCACCTCGGCGTAACGCCGCCGGACGCTCGCCCGCAGCTTGACGAAGAACGCCAGGTCCTTGCGGTAGCGCTCGACCTTGGCGTCCACGGTCTGTTCGATGAACCGAGTCGAAGAGAGGGCGACGGTCAGCGCGCGGCCAAAGTCGCGGAGGCATTCGTAGAACTGCTCGCGAACCTCAGGGTCGGCGAGTAGCCGCTCATACTGCTCCTCGTCCCGGTTGTTCTTGACTCCGCGGAAGACATCCAGCAGTTCCGTGTGGAGCCTCGGCAGTCTGTCGATCTCTTCGGCGACGTTGGTCAGGGTCGCGTCGAGGTCCGCCGCGTCGTATTCCTCCATCTTGCCGTAAAGGTCGAACGCCTTGTTCAGGTTCTGGAGCACGCCGCGGTAGTCGATGATGTACCCGAAGTCCTTGCCTGGGCAGAGCCGATTCACGCGAGCGATCGCTTGAAGAAGCGTGTGGTCCTTGAGCTGGCGGGTCAGGTAGAGCACCGTATTTCGCGGCGCGTCGAAGCCGGTTAGAAGTTTATCGACGACGATGATCACCTCCGGCGCGTCTCCGCTCTTGAATCCGGCAATCACGTTGTCGTTGTACTGCTTCTCGCTCCCGTGCCTTGCCATCATCCGCTTCCAGAACTTCTGGACGGCGGGCAGGTCTTCCTCGTTGACTTCCTCGTTCCCCTCCCGGTCGTCCGGCCCGGAGATGAGCACCTCGGAAGACACCATGCCGAACTCGTCGAGGAAGTCCTTGAACATGAGTCCGGTCGCCTTGTCCTGCGCGACGAGCTGCGCTTTGTAGGGGGTCCCCTGCCACGTGTCGCGGTAGTGCAGGCTGATGTCCAGCGCGATCTCGCGGACCTTCTGCTGCGCCTTGTTGAGCTGGTCGGTCGTGGTGAACTTCTTCTTCAGGTCGGCCCGCTGTTGGTCCGTGAGGTTTGTCGTGATGACCTCGAACCACCGGTCGATGCTGGCCCGATCGACTCGCTGCTCCACGTCGCGTCCCTCGTAGAGCAAAGGGACGACCGCCTTGTCCTCCACCGCCCGCCGGATCGAATACGTCGGCTGGATCAGGCCGCCGAACTTATCGACGGTGTCCTTTTCTTTCTTCTTTACCGGCGTCCCCGTGAAGCCGATGAAGCACGCATTGGGGAGCGCTTTACGCATCCTGCCATGCATCGCCCCGTACTGGCCGCGGTGGCTCTCGTCCACCAGCACGAACACGTTGTCGCTCTCGTTGCGTAGCTGCCCTTTGAGGACGGCGTTCTCGAACTTGTCGATGATCGTCGTCACGACGCGGCTCTTGGGACCCGCGAGCAGCACTGACAGGTCCTTGCCGCTAGCCGCCTGGACCGGCGCCATGTCGCAGTGGGCGAACGTCTTGTAGATCTGGTCGTCGAGGTCGACGCGGTCGGTCACCAGCACGATCTTGTAGCCGGGGAGCCGCAGCCGCGCGATCGCCTTGGCGAGCATCACCATGGTCAGCGACTTGCCGCTCCCCTGCGTGTGCCAAACGACGCCCCCCAGGCGGCGCCCCTCGGCGTCTCGCTGCCGGATCCGCTCCAGCACGTTCTTGACCGTGAAGTACTGCTGGTAGCGGGCGACCTTCTTCTCGCCCGCGTCGAACACGATGAAGTCGTACGCCAGGTCGAGCAGCCGCTCGGGGCGGCACAGGCTGTAGAGCGTCCGGTCCTGTGGGGTCACGTCTCGCGGCGCCTTGGCCAGCTCCGCGAACCACTCCCGCACCTGGGCCGGGCGGAGCGCGAAGAGCCGCTCTTCCACCTCGCTCGCCAGCGGCTCGTTCACTAGCGGCCGCAGCTCCGCATCGACCTCCTCGCGCCACACGGCCCAGAACTTGGCGGCCGTGCCGGTCGTGCCGTACTTCGCCTCATTCTTCGAAACGGCCAGCAGCAACTGGGCGAAGACGAACAGTCCCGGGATTTCTGGCTCCTGCGCTTCCAAGTCCTCCTTGCTCGCCGCCGTGGGGTCGATCGTGCGAAGCAACGCGTCCGGGTCGGCCGAGGCGGCGTTGTCGCGCTGGTTCCGCAGGTGCTGCGAGACGGCCTGCCCCATCGGGTCCTTGGCGTCGGGACGCTTACATTCAATGACCGCCAGCGGGATGCCATTGACGAACAGCACTAGGTCGGGCCGGCGCGTCTTCTTACTCCCGGTGCGCTCGACCTCGAACTCCTCGGTGACGTGGAACACGTTCGTCGTGGCCCACGTCGCCGGGTTCCAGTCGATGTACTTCAGCGGATGGCTCTTGGTGTCGCCCTGGATCGTCTGTTGCAGGCTCTTCCCCAGCACCAGCAGGTCGTAGAGCTTCTCGCTCGTACGCACGAGGCCGTCGTAAGGCACGTCCTTGATCCCCTGGACGGCTGACTGGAGGTTTGCCTCGCTGAACTCGTACTCGCCCCCCTTGAAGCGGACCTTGTTGAGTTTCCGCAGCTGCTCGACCAGCACCCCTTCGAGCAGCACGCTGCCGAGCCGGCCCCCCCGCAGCGCGACCGCCTCGTCGGGGGTGAGGTACCGCCAGCCGAGGTTCACCAGCAACTGTAGGGCCGGGACCTGCGAGATTTGGTCTTCGAGGAACGAGGGGAGGTCGTTGTTCATCGGTCCCCTCCGTCGCCCAATCCCTCGCGGGGCTCCGCGCCGGTTGTCACGTCGGCGGTCAGCTCGGCCTCGATTTGCTCGACGCTCGGCAGGACCCCTTGGAGCGAATCCGGCAGCTTCTGCACCAGGCCCGCCTGCCACTCGGCGACGCCGATCGGTTTGGCGAGGTCGCGCAGGGCGTACTCCGCGACGACGCGGTCCCGCGTCTTGCAGAGCACCAGCCCGATCGCCGGCCCGTCGTCGGCGTGACGCATCTGGGTGTCCACTGCCGACAGGTAAAAGTTCATCTTCCCCGCGTCCTCGGGGGTGAACTTCCGCATCTTCAGGTCGATCACCACATAGCAGCGGAGCCGCAGGTGGTAGAACAACAGGTCGAGGTAGAAGTCCTCCTCGCCGACCGAGACGTGGACCTGCCGGCCGACGTAGGCGAACCCGGCGCCCAACTCCAGCAGGAACCGCTGCACGTGATCGACGAGCCCCGTTTCCAAGTCGCGCTCGACGGCGTCTTCTGCCAGCGTGAGGAAGTCGAACACGTAGGGGTCCTTGAGCGTTTGCTGCGCAAGGTCCGACTGTGGCGCCGGCAGCCGGGCGGCGAAGTTTGTCACCGCGGCGCCCTGGCGACGGTACAGGCCCGACTCCACCTGCGCGGTCAGCACCGCGCGGCTCCAGCCGTGCTCAAGGGCTTTTGCGGCGTACCACAGACGCTCACCCGTCTCCTTGACCCGCTCCAGCAGTAGCACGTTATGCCCCCAGGGGAGTTCCGCCACCGCTTCTGGCGGAATCGACCCCGGCGGGTCGCCGCTTGCGGCCCCAAGGGAGCCCATTTCTGCCACAGCTTGTGGCAGAATTGGGCTTTCGCCCTCACTCGGGGGGCATTCGGCGTCTTCTTCCTCGCCCGGCAGTTGTCCCACAGGCTGTGGGACAACCCCGGAGGGACCGCTGTAGGCCAAGTAGAACGCCCGCATCCGGAACAGGTTCGTTCGGGAGAGACCGCCGATGCCGGGGAACGCCTTCTGCAGGTCGTCGGCGAGTCGCTCGACGGTCGCCCGGCCCCATCCCTCCTGCTGTTGTCGGCGGGCGATTTCGCGGCCCAAGTCCCAGTAGAGGGCGATCATCTCGCGGTTGACCGACAGGATCGCCCGGGTCTGCGCGCTAAGGACCCGCTCTTTGATTGACGCGAGCAGGGCGCCGTAGTCGGCCGGCAAGCCGAGGTCAGTCCGCAGGGTCTTCTTCTTGGCCATCACGCACGCTCCTTCTTGAGCGGCACGCGCACCTCGCCCGTCAGGAGCTTCTGCATCAGGCCCCGCTTCTGCTGCTTCAGGGCTTCGAGCTGCCGACGGAGGATGTCGATCTCGCGGTCG
The DNA here is from genome assembly GCA_051648405.1 of Lacipirellulaceae bacterium. Classification (GTDB taxonomy): domain Bacteria; phylum Planctomycetota; class Planctomycetia; order Pirellulales; family Lacipirellulaceae; genus JBOFFC01. Next base: position 25,078 of record JBOFFC010000153.1, on the reverse strand, counting down.
AAGGTCGCCAGTAGTGTGTCAATCCGCTTCTGCTCTACCACACTCGGCAGCTTCAGGGGAATCGTTGCGAACTGCTTCCAGCGGAGGCTACCACGCCGGTTGACCGACGCACTCGTGAAAGACTGGAAGACCTGTCGGTAGGTTTCGGTCTTGAGGGCCCGGAACAAGTATTCCGGTACGACATCGCTATTAGTCCGAAATACGGTGTACATCGGCGACACTAGGCCGGCATCGACGTGGGTCAGGAGGCCGATCGACCCCTCTTCGATGTGGTTCGTCGCGTAGGCGAACTCCCCTCGGCGGACCACCTTGTAGTTCGACGTGTCTTCGCTGTGCACGCGACGCCCGAAGTACTCGAAAGAGTTGACTAGGCCGTCGTGCTTCGTGCAGGACAGAACGACAACACCATCGGTGTGCCCGTTGCGCTGCGACACCTCCTCGGCAACGTCGCCGATCCGCACGTCACGCCACTCGTCGTGGAAGCCCTTGAACCGCCGCTTGCCGGTCAGCAGTTGCTGCATCAGCCCCTGCTTGTAGCGGACCTTCGCGGCGATCAGGTCGGTCAGTTGGCGGATGCCGCGGTCCCAGGTAGCTAGAATCCCCGCAATCTTCTCCTGCTCGCAGCGGCTGGGCAGCATGATGCCTAGTTCAGCGAAGTAGGGCATCCCGATGGTCTTAATTGTTGAACCATTCGCTATGCTGTCGAACTCCGGTTTGAGCAGCTGCAGCCAGTAGTAAAGGTAGAGTGACACCAACTGCGGCCCGCACTGCCATACAACAAAGTGCTGGCTTACCGCCATTGGTCGTGTTGTAATCGCAGACTTTCCAACGCCAGCGTCGCGTGAGAGCAGGACAATTCCTTCCGGATGGAGCACTGCTGACGAGTGTTGGATACCTTCTGCGCTGATCTTCTTGGCAGTGTCGTCCAAATAAACACGATCGAGACGGTCACTGTCCGCCAAGGAGACCCAAGGTATGCCGCCATTCCAGTAATGAGGGAGAGATTTGTTTGGCGTGTGTCCAGTACCTCGCTTTGCGAAATCATCGATTCTTGCCACCTGCCAATGATTCGGCACGATAGACTTTAGGTGGTGTACATCTCCACGGCGTTGTAGTCGGCCAGTCACTTGGCTTCCTCCAACGCTGCAAGATGCTTCTTGAGCTCGCTCCTAGTTGCCCCGAGCTCTCGTTCTAGCAAGTCGATCTCCTGCTGAAGGGTATCGATATCGATCTCGTCCTCCGCTTCCGACGTATCGACGTAGCGGGGAATGTTGAGATTGAACTCGTTCTCCTCCACTTCCTTCCGCTTCGCCCGGTACGCGTACTTGGCGACGGTGCGGAACTTCTCCCGCGTGCGGACGATCTTCTCGATGTCCTCCGGCCGCAGCCGGTTCTGCTTCTTATCGTCGGCGTACTCGCGGCTGGCGTCGATGAACAGCACGTCGGTCGATTTGCGCCCCTTGTGCAAGAGCAGGATCGCCGCCGGGATGCCGGTGCCGAAGAACAGGTTGGCCGGCAGGCCGATGACGGCCTCCAGCAGGTTCTCTTCGATCAGCTTCTGGCGGATGAGCCCCTCCGACCCGCCGCGGAACAGCACGCCGTGCGGCACGATCACCCCCACGCGGCCGTCGTCCGCCACGGCGGTCTCGACCATGTGGGTGATGAAGGCGTAGTCCCCCTTGCTCTTGGGGGGGATCGCCCGCCAGAACCGGCCGTGCGGGTCGTTCTTGGCGAAGTCGGCGCCCCATTTGTCGAGCGAGAACGGCGGGTTGGCGACAACCACGTCGAACTTCATCAGCTTGTCGTCCTGCACCAGCCGCGGGCTGCCGATCGTGTCGCACCACTCAATGCGGGCCGCGTCTTGCTCGTGGAGGAAGAGGTTCATCCGGCAGAGGGCCCAGGTGCTGCCGTTGGACTCCTGGCCGAAGAGCGAGTAGTTGCGGCTCGGCTTGCCGTCGTCGTCAACGACCTCCTTGGCGACGCGGATCAGCAGCGAACCCGAGCCGCACGCCGGGTCACAGATGCGGTCGCCCGCCTTGGGCTCGACGAGCTTGGCGAGGAGCGTCGAGACCTCGGGGGGCGTGTAGAACTCTCCGGCCTTCTTGCCGGCGCCGGCGGCGAACTTGCCGATGAGGTACTCGTAGACGTCGCCGATCACGTCGCGCTGGCCGACTCGTGACGGGCGGAGGTCGAGCCGCTCGTCGCTGAAGTCTTCGAGCAGGTTCTTGAGTCGGCGGTTCCTCTCCTTGGTCTGGCCGAGGGCGGGCTCGGAGTTGAAGTCGATGTTGCGGAAGACGTTTTCGAGCTTCGTCTTGTTCTCGTCCTCAATCCGCTCCAGGGCGATGTTGATCAGTTCGCCGACATTCGGGGCGTCGCGGTGCTCGTAGAGATAATCAAAGTCGCACTCGGCAGGCACGACGAACCGTTCCCGAGCGAGCGCCCGGGCAATCCGCTGCTTGTCCCCTTTGTACTTGGCGTGCAGCTCCGCCTGCTTGTCCTTCCAGAGGTCGGAGAGGTACTTGAGGAACAGCATCGTGAGGATGTAGTTCTTGTACTCCGACGGATCGACGGCGCCACGGAACGTGTCGCACGCCTTCCAGACGATCGCGTTGATCTCGTCTTGGTTGAAATCTTTGGCCATGGGATTTGGGTATGGGTTTAGCCGTGGGCGAGCCGGCGTGCGACCGCCTCGACGAGCCGCTCGCGGCGGTCGGCGAGCTCGGACGCCAGTTGGCGTTCGCGCTGGGCGAGTTCGGTAAGGTTGGTGATGCGCTGCTGGACCTCCAGCGGCGGCACGGGGATTGTCTGCTGCTCGACGTCCTTCCGCGAGACCATCGGGATGTGGGTGCCGCGGACGAACTGACTCAGGGACTCCTGGAAGCCGGCCTCGTTGAGCACCCAGACGAGGTACTCGGGAGTGACGACCCCGAGCCGTGGCCGGAGGACGAAGAAGTACCCGGTGGCGATTGTGTCGGCCGTGATCTCGGGAACGACCACGGCGTAGAGCCGGTGGCCGCGCCCGAGGAAGAGCACGTCGCCGCGCTCGACGAGGTGCGGCTCGGGCTTGTCGAGCCGCACCCGGTCGAGGCCGGCGGTCTCGACGCGCCGCCGGTCGACGACGTCCTTGACCTGCACCACCTGCACATTGCCACACGGGTCGTGCTCGACCCTGCCGCGGAACAGGTAGCCGGAGCGGAAGTCGGCGATTTTGTTGAGACGCGTCTTCATGGGGAGACTACTTCGCGCTACGCTTGCGGGGCGGTTGGTAGTCCCAGACGTGGGCCGACGAGGCGTCGAAGAAGTGGACCTCCAAGGGGCGCTTCTCCGTTCTGCCGAGTGGAAAACGCTCGGCGCGTTGGATGATGCGCTGCGCCGCGGGGCTCGATGGGTCGTCGTAGACGCCGACGAAGAGCTTCTTCGTGGGCTGTTTATCGATCAGTCGGAGCAAGTGCTCATCGTTTTCGGCCAGCGAGTGTCCGTAGATGAAGAGCGACCCACCAATCTCGCCGAAGCTTCGGTAGGCGCGGCCGAGGAAGTTACTGTGCTGGATGCGGTCGAGCTTCTGGTCGCTCGTCCCTTCCGTGACGACGAGCGGGTACTCGCGGTTGGCGAGTGACTCCCGAATCTGGTCCACCAGAGGGACATCGGTCTTGCTCCAGGTAAACTTCTTCAACACGTGGCCCGCGTCGAACAGGTGCAGTGCGCCGTGCAAGTAGAAGACGTTCTGAGTTCGCGAGTTCTGCGCCTCCCAGACAACGTACTCGGCCGAACCTCGCGGCGGGTCGCGGAACCCATCATCTGAGGCGAGATCGGGTTTCACCTCGGACTGCATCAACGTCCAGTAGAGCAGCAGGTCGTAGTTCAGCGTGTAGATCTTGCCCTCGAAGTTCGCCAGGAACCGCTTGCACGAGGCGTACTGCTCGTCAGTAACATGGTTCGGTCGCTCGGGGTGACTCTGTGCGATGGTCTCGGCAAGAACGACGCCGATCGCCGCGGCGTCGGCACGCAGCCGCTTGCTGAGGGTCTTCGCCTTCGGCTCGTAGAGATCGACGAGATCGGCCGCGTTCCGCAGCGCCTCCATCACGTGCTCGAAGTCGGTCGTGCCGAACTGGTCGAACACGCCACGCAGCTCCTTGGTCAGCCGCCCGGACTCGCTCGCCCGCTCCAGGAGCGTGCCGTAGGTGAAGATGTCTGGCCGCAGCGCGATGCTGAAGCCGTTGCCGAGCAGCAGGTGCCGCTTGCCGCGGTCGCCTGAGAGTTCCAGGGCCTCGTCAAAAGTGAGCAGCTTCAGGGGATCGGGCTCTGTGGGCTTCGCAGCCTGGGCGGTTGCACGCTTCTTCGCAGCTTCCATAAAACGCCTTCGGAGTGGCGGCGTACTGGACCCTGGAGTGGTAGGCAGTTAAACTGGTTTCGTTGTTGGTCTGCCTGGACCGGGTCCAAACGCCTGGGATGGTAGCCCCTTCCCGGCTCGTGTTAGCGCACGACGCCGGGTTTTTTTTCTGGGCAATTTTGGTTCCGTGCAGCACAATCGGTGCTACAGATTCGCGAGATTTTACCCGGAGGCCGCCGGCTGTCAAGTGCAGTATGTAATGTGCTGCGTTGTTTTAAGCGACCGGTTCAAATGTCACCCCGCGTATGTGATCCGCCGCGCGCTGCCCCTGCCCGGCGGCCTGGATCACCAGCCGCTTGTCCCCTTTGAGGGCCTTGGTCCAGCCATCAAGGTACGCGGCCGACTGTTCGATCGTTGGCGGGCTGATCCCCGCCGTGGCGCAGAGGAACGCCGAGCCTAGCTCGGCCACGAGTTCTTCCTTGCTGTAGTCGGGGGAGCCGAATGGCGCGAGCCGCTCACCGAGGCCACGCTTTAGACGCTTCTCATGGCCGGCGCTGTGGGAAAGTTCGTGGAACAGCGTGGCGTAGTAGCTCTCACGGCTCTCGAAGCGGTGCGGCTGCGGCATCCGCACGAGGTCGGGGCCCGGGAAGTAGCTGGCGACATTCCCGCCGTGCTCGATCGTGGGGCCGTTCTGGTACCCGCGAACGATCGACGCCGCTTCGAGCAAGGGCTCGAAGGGAAACGCGTCTGGGTCCTCGATCGGAGCGTCGGGCGCCGGCAGGTTCTCGCACTGCTGGGCGTTGAAGACATTGTAATGGCGAAGCACGGGGATCGAGAGCTCTTCGCCCGACTCCTTGTCGGTCATCGCCGCCTGCTTCCAGAAGACGACGAGCGTCGCCTTCTCTCCCTTGCGGACTTTGGCGCCTGACTTCTGAACCTGGTTGAACGTGGCCCAGTAGCGGCTGTCGTAGCCGTGGGCCCAGCTCGTCATCGCGAGGAGGAAGACGTTGATCCCGCGGTAAGGCTTGCCGGTGGCGAGGCTTCGCGGCGTCGCGTCACCGCCGCCGGAATGCTTGATCGGCTGCCGCCAGGGGGCGACGCCTTTCTCCAAGAGTTCGACGATGCGGTCGGTGACCTCTTGGCAGAGGTCGCGGCGCTGTGGCTTTTGCGCGCCCTCGGGCGAGCCCTTGTTGCGCTCCGGGGAGTGGTTGGTTTGGTGTTCCATGGTGTAGTTCCTTTCGTGGTTCGTTATGGAAACGATCCGTGCCAGATTTCCCCACGGGCTGTCAAGAAAAATCGTCCCCCACACCGTGAGCGCCGATTTCCCTTGCGCTCCGGGGCCGAGTTGGGGCAGAGTGCGCGGATGCCCCTGATCCAGCGAACCCAGCCCCTCCTCCGCGGCCAGCGCCGCCGCGTCGTGATACGCTGCGCCGACTGCGAGCCAAGGGATCCTGCGATGAAAGTCGCGGCCGTCTCGGTGAGCGACGCGGCCCGCTGCGACGCGTGCCTGCGCCCGATCGGGGAAGGCGACCGCTTCTGGGCCGTCTTCGTCGAGGACCAGCGGTAGACCCGAACCCCGCGCGAGCGGGCTCGGGGCCACCGCGAAGCCCAACGAGCCCGCCCAGCTCACGCCCTCCTCCCCCCACGCTCCAAGAGCCCGAAGAGCGACCGCTCCAGCCGCAGGCCGCCGCGCTCGGCCCTGGCGACAAGGCCGCGGAAGTAGGCCGCCGGCGATCGGACGGGGTCGATTTCCCGCGAGCTGGCCCGTTCGGTCACCAGCAGCGCCACCGCCGCGCCGCTGCGACCGAGCAGACCGCACGCCTCGCCCCAGCTCGCCTGCGAGACGCCCAGTTCGCCGCGGACGCGATAAGCCGCCTCGACCAGCTCGGGCCATCCGCTGCCTTCGGAAAGATGCGAGCGCAGCCTCGGCCCCACCGCGCCGAGCGCCATCGCGAGCGTGACGTGTTCCATCCCCGTGCTCGGAGGCCGGGGTTTGGGCGCTGAAGGGGCCGCTACGCTCTCCCTGCAGGCCCCGTCCCGCGGACTACAAGGAACCGTTGGTTCTTGAGTGGAAGATTTGTAGGGGGCGAACTCGTGTGCGCCCTTGGGCGAACGTTTTGGTGCTTCTAGGGGCATGGAAGGACGAGGAAGTGGTTCAGCTCTCTCTTCACTACTGACCCCCATCGCATCGCGAAGACGCTCCACGAGGCCCAGGTGGGCTTCCACGAGCGTACGCAGCGCTGCGAGCGTCACGTGCGAGCGGATCGGCGTGGCGATCGCTTCGTAGTGAGAAGCGAAGTCCGCCAGGGCGCCGAAGTCCGCGTCGGGCCGACTACGCCACTCCGCCAACATTCCCCTCGCCTGCGCCCGCAGGCTCGACACCTCGCGCTTCGCGTCGCGCCACGCCTCATCGTGGCGCCGCTTCTCGTCGAGTAGGGATTGCAGCTTGTCGCGAAGCCGGGCGAGGGGCGATAGATCGACGCCGAAGGCGTAAACGATCCGTCCCGTTTCGGGGCAGCGATGGCCGTAGCGGCGGTGGTTGCCGCTGTCGTTCCAGGTGAGCGCCCCCGCCAGGAAGAGGGCCGCTTCGAGCTTTTGGATCTGCCGCTCGCTCACCCCAAGGTCCATCGCCGTGCGGGTCACCCCTTGGAACACGATGGGCCTGGCGCCCGCGAGCCAGTCTTCCTCGCGGGTGTACGCCAGGTAGTAGTCGAGCAGCTCGACCATCCGCGGCGTGAAGCCAGCGAGTTTTCCGGCGCGCTTGACGAGCAGCAGCAGCTCGTAGCGGTTGGCGTCCTCTTCGAGGCCGAGGAACTCTTCGGCCTGCGAGTGTCGCAAGGCTTCCGATGCGACGCGGGCGCCGAGGAAGCGGTTAGCGATGGGATTCGATGGCGATAAGTAGGTCATGCATGGTCTGTCGCCCCCTCCTCGGCCGCTCGGAGCGTGGCGCTCAACAAAGCTTGCGGCCGCGCCAGAGCACGGCGGCAAGATTCTGCTTGCGCCCCGTCGCGAGAAGCGCTAAGGTGGAGGGGTCGAATCACCTCCCTAGCCGCTCCCCGTGAGCTTGAAGAACCGCCCGAAGTCTCGGAGCGGTTTATTCGTGTCGTGGCAGGCCTCGTTCGGCGGGCGTCCTCCTTCTTGGTTGTTGGGCTAGGGGCCGGCAAGAAGCGCCGGCCCGACAAGACGAGGGTGGGCGTGATTCGCCCCCTCAAGAAAGACCGTAGCACGATTCGGCGCCACTTGTCCCCAGGTTTCTGCACAGGGCCGAACACCCTCGCAATGCGTGTGCACCGCACCGCATTGAACAGATGGCCGCCAAGGACCGCATCATGGGGCGACCACTCTCACGCGGGCGTTCTCGAGCAAGCCAAGCAGAACCGCGATCCTCACCGCTCCGCGACGTAGCGAAACGGCGTCGCACGCGGTCGCACTCCGATCCGATCAGCTCACCGAACACCGATGGCGAGCACCCAGCTTCTTCGAGTATCGCCCGCTCATGGTGTGGACGAACTCCTGTGGACAAGTCCACACACGGTGGTCGTCACTCGTTGCGCCGGTGCTGGGGCGGGAGTAGGGTGGTCGGACGGGGCGCCCAATGTCGTCTCGAGGAGCCAGCAGCATGACCACGCAGTACACGATCACTTCCGCCCACCGCATCACGGGCAAGAGTCGCACGACGATCCAGAAGCACCTGAAGCGGGGCGTCCTGTCCTGCACGCTTGGTCCCGACGGCGTGAAGCTCATCGACGCCTCGGAGCTGCTTCGTGTCTACGGCGACGCCTGCGACTTCGCGAGGGCGGAGGAGGGGGCGTCTACTTCGCAGCCCCTGGCCGACGAGTCCGCCACACTCCGCACACGCCTGGACGCCACGCAAGAACTGCTCGACACGCTCCGCGAGGAACGACGTCGCGAACGCGACCAGCTGACCGCCCAGGTCGAACACCTCCGCGACTCGCTCAAGCTCGCTCAGGAAGGCCACAACCGGGCGACGCTACTGTTGGAGAGCCGGGCCGGGACAGCGGCTCCGCCGGCCGTTCCAGAGTCTGCTGGACCCGCCGACTGGCGGGACCGCGCATGGTGGCGGCTCGTTTGGCCGTAACTGTGGATGTCGGTCGGACCTGTGAGGATCGCTGGCGCCTGTCCCTCAGGTCGCGCTGGTCCTTCGACTCCAACTAGCCGCGGAGACCACCACCACCAGTGCGACCGTCCCGCTGTGCGGTTCAGGAACGCTTCGGGATCTTGGGTCAACTTCACCCGCGTCCCTCCAGACGGTGTAGTCGGCAGCGTTCACAACGCCGTCGCCGTTCCCGTCGCTGCGAAGTGTTCCGGTTGAGCCGTACTCCGATCGCCACAGCTCGAGGTCGGCGGAGTTGACGAAGCCATTGCGGTCGAAGTCCGCAGGCGACAGGGTCGGTTGGAGGGGCGTGGCGAACGACACGAACGCCCAGGCGAACTGCGTGTCTTGCAGGGCGCCGGCGGGGAGATCGCGCGCCTCGATGAGGAACTTGTTGTCAGCGGTCGCCTCGTAGGTGAGCGCGTTGTCGTCGGGTCCGAACACCCCTCCGCCGCTCGTCTCACCTGCGACCGTCAGCAAGAGAACGCCGTCGGTGGGCGTCGCGCCGGTGACGGCGAGCTCGTAACGCCCCGTCGCGAGTCGCGTCAGTGTGTGGCCACCGACCGACGAGACCGCTGCGGAGCGGCGGCCGTCGTACAGCCCCCCGACAAGGTGCTCGGTGTCGTAGGGGACGTAAACGAACGCCCAGTCGCGGTCGGCGCCGGTGGCCGCGAAGTTCGTCGCGTTGTCCTGGACGCGGACGTCCCACGCTCCGTCGGCAGTCGGCGAAGTCAGTACCACGACGTTGTCGTTGTTCCCCCCCACCGCGAAGAGCAGCCCGTCCGTTACGGGGTTGACGTCGAGGTCGACGCGGTAGCGACCCGTCGCGTTGCGGGTCACGTCACCCGACTCGACGCGGTGCGAGGCGCCGGGGGCGAGGGCGCCGTTCCCGTTGACGTGCGCGGCTTGCCAGCCGCTTTGGAACTGGAACCACGCCGCGGCGGTATCGACGTTCAGCTCGTTGTCGCTCGCGACCCCCATCTCCATGACGGATAGCGCGAGGACGCCGTCGCCGAAGCTGCTGCGGCCGACCTCGACGGTCGCTTCGTAGCCCTCCCGTTGGTTCTGTCGCACCGAGGCGAGCAGCACCCCTTCTTGGTGCTTGAGCCCGGCGCCGTCGTACGCGAGCTGGAAGTCTCCACGGTTCACTTGGAGGGTCGATAGCTTGGGCGACGAGGACTGGGCGAACGTCACCGAATCGACGGTGTTCGCGGTGGGGTCGGTCGGACCGGTGACGCGGAGGTTGCCCGCGACGACGGCCGGCAAGAACGGCGGCGGGGGCGGGACGAGCGGCCCGCGCAGCTCGTTGAGGTTGAACGCGAACTCCTGATCGAACGTTCGGTCGTGGCGGTCGAGGACGGGCGAGTACGTCTTGACCACGACGGTCTCGCCGTCCTCTTTGAACTCCAGGAGCCGCATGTCGCCGAAACCCCCTTGCGCCTTGAATTGGTAGTTCGCGAGCATCTGGTGGACGACGTTCCCGTTCTCTCCGACGGTGCTCCTGTACCCCGTGCCGTCGCCGAGCACGTGGCCGTTGAACGTGAGGCGGAAGTTGGAGTGCTTCGAGACGAGCTTGTCCCACAGCTCTTGGCCGTCGTTGACGGTCTCGCCGGGTTGCGAGGCGACGCCGTAGGCGTGGGGGTTCCAACTCTGCGAGGCCCCCTTCGCTGCCCAGTCGTAGATTGTCTCGTCGAAGTACATGTAGGCGTGCGTCACGAGCATCACGAGGTGCTCGGGGTGCTGCGTGACCACCTGGTTCGCCCAATCGACCACTTGGTTGCGGGGCCCAAACTCCAGCGCGAGCACGAGCCAGTCGCGGTTGCCAGCCTGGAACGTGTGGTACGAGTTGTCGGTCTTCCCACTCTCGTAGAACCCACCAACGGACGGTTGGGACGCGTAGGGGCTGCCAGGTCCGAAGTAGCCTGGGGCGTTGAACAGGCTGTTGCGATCGACGGCGTTCCCGCCCGGCCCGTAATCGTGGTTGCCCCCCACCATGGCGTAGGGGACCTCGCCGTCGAGGATCGACATCGACGCCTTGGCGTTGTCCCATTGGACGGCCGTGTTGCGGTTGGTGATGTCCCCCTCGTGGAGCACGTACCGGAGGTCGTGCGACGCCTTGTTCGCGACCAACCAGTTGGTCTGGGCGTCGAAGTGCTGGGGATACGACTCGGCGTAGATCTGCGTGTCGGGTAGGACCGCGAGCGTCCACGAACCGGGGCTGACGGGGTCGGCGAGGCCGGCCGCAAGCCGGGGCGCCCCCAGGGCGAGGAGAGGGACCGCGAAGAGGAACGCGGCGTTGGAGAGTCGCATTGTGCCGTCGCTGAGCGAGAGAAGCGGTTGAAAAAACAACCGAGGCGGTCGCGACGTCTGCCGCGACCGCCTCGGGATCGGTAGCAATGGAAGCCGATAGCTCAGCGACGGCGCCGCAGGGCCACGACTCCCAACAGCAGCAGGAGCGCCGCTGCCGGCTCGGGGACCGCGCTGGCCGAGGACATGCTCGCCGAGGCGCCGTAGTTGGCGACCCAGACCTCGTAGTCCGCGGTGTCGGTGACGCCGATCGAGTTGGTCTCGTTGAGCAAGACGCCGCCGTCACGCCAGACGGTGTAGTCGGCCGCGTTGACCAACCCATCGCCGTTGAAGTCGCCCGGCAGCGAGACGGGCGCCCCCACGCCCGCGTAGTCCACGAACGCGGACTTCCGCGCGCCGGTCGAGTCGCGGTAGACGAACTGCAAGTCGTCGGCGTTGACGCGCCCGTTGTACGCGCCACGGAAGGTGAGCGACTGGCCCGGGTTGAGCGTGACCCCGTCGCTGACGCCGGCCGCGCTCACGAGGAACGCCTCCGACAGCGCGGTCGTGCTCGATCCCCCCGCTTCGACCCAGCCCAGGCCCGGCGCGGTGTCGCCCCCCGACTCGCCGTCGGCCAGTCCCTGCCACGTCGGCAAGAGCGAGCCGGTCCGGCTGCGGAGCTCGTAGTAGTCGAACGTGATCGGGGCCGTGGTGTCGTTACGAACCACGATGTCCCCGGAGTCGCGGTTGACGTCGGCGAACGGGACGAGCGAGCGGAGGTCGAGCGACTCGACCGGCAGCACCTCGAAGTCCTGGAAGAACGGGTTGCCGTCTTGGCAGCAGGTGTAGACGCCGAACCGACCGTCGCCGAATTCACCCCGCTCGACGAACTCGAGCGACCCGTTCACCAGAGCGACGAACGTGTCCTCCGTCCAAATGACGTCGAACGTGTAGTTCGGGCGGCTCGCGGTCCGGTTGTACCCGGTCGAGCCGAGCGTCAGAGCGCGCGAGAGCTGCGTGACCCCCCCGAGTGGGTTCGCCGCGAGATCGACGTGCTGCCACTTCTCGTCCATGTTCGCGAGGCCATTGACGCGCGACAGGGCGAGGCCCGCCGGCATGACCCCACCGGGGGTCGGGGCATTGAAGGGCTGGACGTTCTGGGCATCGACAAAGTCGAAGTTTTGCGTCGCGCCCTTCCAGTCGATCATCAGATAGTTGGCGTCGGCCGAGTTCTCGCCGAAGCTCGCGTCGCCGGGTTGGAAGCCGAACATCAAACCCACGACGTCGTCGTCGGTGCCGGGCTGCATGATGCCGCGGATGCGGTTGCCCCGCAGGTTCGTCGGGCTGTAGAGCACGCTCGGGCTGGTGTTGTCGTTGTTGCCGTCGGGCGGGACGGTGCGGTCGATGACACGGGCGACATTCGCCGTGGTCGTCCAGCCCGCCTCGGCGAAGTTGATGTTGGGGTAGGCCTCGAGGGTGAACTGAGTGAAGTCGAGGGCCTGGGCCGAGGCGCTGGAACCGACCCCGACCGAAGCCACGGCGACCAGCACCAGCACGGCCGACCGACGCCGCGCCGCGAAGGCGGCGAGCGCTACCGAGACGAGCAGCACCGCGGAGGGCTCGGGGACTGCACCGGCGAGGGCGCGGGCGAAGGAGCCGCCGCCGTTCGCCAGCTCGTAGTCCGCCTTGAAGAGGCTGAAGTCGTTCACGTCGTTGTCTCGGTCGCCGTCGAGGTCCCCCAGCAGCGCCGCATCGACCAGCGAGAGCGCAGAGAACCGCTTCAGCGTGTTGGGGTAGAAGAGGTTCCAGTCGGCGAGCGAGATCAGGCCGTCCGTGTTGAGGTCCGACCGCGAGAACGCCGCGCCCGCGTTGCCCGTGTAGGTCGGCGTCACGGGAACAACCAGCCCGGCCGGGAACGTGGCGGAGGGGGGCAAGGTCAGCTCGAGCACCAGGTCCTCGAACCGCGAGGCGGTCCAGAGGTCGCCCAGGTCGATCGACTGACCTACGGCGAGCCGACCACCGTTCGTCCCCCCCTGCTCCGACTCGGAGAGGAGCGTGTCGGTCTCGCTAAGCACCTGCCACGCGTCGGTATCGACCGACCCGGGGCCCCCGGCGTCGTAATTGTCCGACACCGAGAGCCACTCGCTCGGCTCGATGCTCCCGGCCGTCGAGCGGACGCGGTAGCTCGCGAAATCGACGGTGCCGGTCGCGGTGTTACGCAGGATGAGCTCGCCCGTGGCGCGGTCGATGGTCGCCGTCGGGAACGCCGATGGGAGCTGCGCCGCGTCGGAAACCACGAAGTCCGAGAAGATCGGTGTCGGGCCCTGCCAGCCCGTGTAGAGGCCGAAGACGCCGTCACCGAACGTGCCAGTCTGGTCGAGCTGCAGGGCGCCATCCACGATCACCGTGACGCGGTTCGCCGTGTAGGTGATGTCGAACTCGTGCGGCTGGGTGTAGTTGCGGCGGTACGGCGTGCGCCCGACCCCCCGGCCGCGTTGGAGCTCGATGATCCCGCCGTCCGGCGCGTCTTCCGAGTCAATGTGCTGCCACAGCTCGTCGGCGTTGGGGACGCCAACCACCCGGCTGAGGGCGAGCCCCGCCGGCATCAGCCCGGCGATCGTTGCGTCGTGGAAGAATCCGCCGTCGGCCGGGACGTCGGTGAAGTCGAAGTTTTGGTCGATCCCCTTCCAGTCAACGAGGAGGTAGTCGGCCGCGAGCGCCTCGGCCGAACCGAGTGTCGCCTCACCCGGGTTGAAGCCGAGCACGAAGCCGACCACGTCGTCGTCGGGTCCCGGCGCGAGGCGCCCCTGGATCCGCTTGTTGAGGATGCTCGTCGTGCCGTGGAGGATGTTCGCCGCCGCGTTTTGCGAGGGGGTGAACGGGTTCGTGTCGTCGAGCTGGGCGGTCGTGGCGGTCGTGGCCCACAACGAGTTCGGGAAGCCGTTCGTGCGAACGAACCGTTCGTTCACGAACGTTGTGAAGTCAACCGGTTGGGCGAACGACGGCGATGCCGCCGCGGCCGCCGCCAACGCGGCGATCAGTGACATGAATAGTCGCATCGGTGGTCCTTGGTGCTTCGGATCAGGGGAGGAAGTCCCGACGGTTCGACGTCGCCGGGCCGATGGGGGGTGGTTTGTCGGCGGCCCGCGTGGCGCGCCGTCGCTTCGCTAGGGGGCACTCACTTAGTCAACGGAAAGTCGATCGACTGCGAGCCGGGGGTCACCGTCGCGGTGAGTCCTGCGCCGTAATCAAAGTATTTCGCTGGGATCGAGGTCTTCACGTCCTTGAGCTTCGTGTTCTCGTCGGAGAGGGCGCCCGGCGCTCCGGGCATGATCACGACTCGGTATTCGCCGGCGACGGCGCCACGAACTTTCCCGACGCTCAGCAGCTCGTACCTTCCGTCCTCGCCGAAGTAGCCGAGCGACGATGGCCCGTTGAGGTTCTTGGGGTCGGTCGGCTCGAACACGAGGGTCCCCGGCCCAACGGCCTGGCCATCGACCGTCACGGCGCCGGCGACGTAGCCCCAGTCAGTCCGACCGCAGCCGACTGCCGCAAAGATCGCGATCGCGACGAAGCACCGGACCACGGGGTTGGGTCTAGAAGTCCTCATTCATCAGCTCCCCGGTTGCACGCGTCGTCATGAAGTCGATGATCCGGTGCGACGTGAAGTCGTTCAGCCACTTCACGTGCCCATCGGCGAAGACCGAGTTCAATCCCCCCGGGTGGTCGCTCCCCATCTCGTTGTGCTGGCGCGTTCCATCGGGGTTCCGTGGGTTGAGGACGGGGCTATGGTGGGCAAAAGTCTGGTGAGCGTAGCCCCAGAACTTGTCGTTCCCGCCGCCCCCCCCACCGGCGTCTTCGCCCGAAGACTCGGTGACGTCGTTTCTTGCCGAGTCCTCGCCGATCAAGATCGTGTACTGGGTTCCGTCGGTAACCCGAGCGACGGGGATCGGGCGGTTCGGCTTCGTGTCCGGGTGTGGACCGACCGCGATCAAGATTCCCGATTCGTAGCCCATTCCCTTCTGGTACCCGTCGGGGATCACGATGCCGTCGTGGTTGTAGCTGCCCGGCCCGTTGATTCCGGCGTAGTCGCCCTGGGCATCAACGACGTGGTCCGACGACGGGCACAGTTGAAGGGGCAGGTTGCCGTTGGGCGAACGCGTCACAAACCGGCCGTTGTCACCCTGATTCCACCGCTTGTTCAAGTCGTAACGGTCGAAAAGCGCTTGGTGCTCGACGTGCGACAAAATCAGTGTCATCCAGCTGTGCTGGAAGTCCGTGGCGGCGTTGGTGTCGAACCCCGTGTGCCCCGGCGCGAACACCTTGTTCACGTCGTGGTAGAGGAGCATCCCCAAGCCGAGCTGCTTGAGGTTGTTTTGGCACTGCGAGCGCCGCGCCGACTCACGAGCCGCCTGCACGGCGGGAAGCAGCAGCGCGACGAGGATGCCGATGATCGCGATCACCACCAGCAGCTCGACGAGCGTGAAACCATTAGCCTTTCGCTTCGAGACAGGGCTAGCCATGAGCTTCTTGCTCTCGGGGGGGTGGCTGCTTCGAGCGGCCCAGGGGGAATCATTCCCGGAGAAGCTTCCCGGGCGGTCGGAGCTTAGCCCCGACGGCCAAGACGTGGGTTAAGCCCAGTTGAAGCTTCTGCGAAGAAACTCCGATTGATCGTCGCCGATAGCGCGTCACCGACTTCACGCTCTCGATTAGCCTATCGTCGTTGACGATCAGCGCACCGGCGTTCCTCAACGCAGATCGAAGCATGCGGCCCTGCAAATCTTCTCGCCTTCTTAACCACGGGGCACGACTCCGCGGCTACAACACGACCGACGCAAACGCTGCCAAACGATCGTTCGATCGATCGATCCATAACGCATCGCGGCGTCCGGATCGCATCAATTCTTTGGCTTACACCTAGGAGTGGACCTCATGAAGTCAGGCAGAGTCGTGCGGCACGCGGCGCTTTGCGTCGGCGCGCTGATCGGCGTTGCGGATGCGTCCGCCGCGTCCGTCTCGTTCAACGCGTTCACCGCCGAGACCTACCAACCGGTCCTCGAGCAGCAGCCCGCGGCGTGGTTGCGCACGGACTTGGTCCTCGGCAGCGGCGACGGCCTAATCGCTGGCGAGGTCAACAACAGCTACCCGACGATCTACCACCACGGCGCGAACGCGGTCGGCAGCAAGATCAAGTACCTGTGGCGCCCTGGGTCGGACGACGACCTGAGCGGCTTCGTTCTGGGGTTTGATCCCAACGAGACGGTCCGCCCCCGCGGCCTCGCGACTGCGTCGGCGAGCTACCTGCTCTTCGACTGGAAGCGCGTGACCGAGGCGATCGACTACTTCGACCCGCCAGACGACCCGCAGGCGCCCACCCCCCGCATCAACGACGCGACTGCCGGGACGACGGCCGTGGCCGGGATGCAAGCTTCTTGGGTTCACGGGATCCCGAGCTCCGACGAGCTCTGGGGCAAGGCGGACCTCCCCGGGTTCTCGATCGGCGGCGTCGATGTCGGCGGCGTGACCCCGATCGCGTCGGGGGCGGGAGTCGCGTCGGACGGTTACACCCCGAACCAGTCGTACGTCGTCGAGATCGAGTACTCCGCCGAACAGCTCCGCGTGACGCTCGACGGCGCCGAGGCGTTCAACCTGACCCCCGCCGACGTGCCGGGCGCCAACTGGACGCAGTTCCCCGCGGGCCGATTCGGCCTCTACGAGGCGTTCCAAAGCCCCGGATCGGTCTTCAGCCAAGTCGATATCCGTCCCCTCGGGAGCGACTCGGCCCCGAACCCGGCCCCGCTGCCGACGCCGACTCCTTTCGCGCTCACGCCGGGGGTCAAGGCGTTCACGCTCAACGTCACCAACGAGGACGCGCCAACTAGCGCCGCGGCGTGGACGGTCGCTCGATCGACGCAAGGGGATGACCGCGCGTTCAGCACACAGGCCCCGAACAACGGCGACGTGGACATCGCCTTCGGAGCGAGCCTGAACCCCAACGACCCCGCGGTCCGGCTCGGGCTGCGCGCCACCGAGGCGTACGCCCCGGGCCCCGCGGACGGGATCATGCTCGCGTCGGTCGCCCAAAACGGCGCTCGCGCACGAAACGTCACCACAGCCGCCCCGATCTACGCCACCGTCGAGGCGCCGTGGGACTCGGGCTTCGGCGGGGTCGTCTACGGGCTGGCGATCGGCGAGACGCTCGACGGCAGCGAATCGACCGCGACCGTCGCCGGGGCGTTCTTTCCCTACAGCGACAACTGGGTCGGTGCCCTCGTCAACGGCAACGGAACGCTGCGCTCGAGCTTCGGTGGGATCGCCGTGACCCAGCTCACGCCCCCCGCCGTGGCGACTCCGACACCCGCCTCGCAAAATGGGCTCTACAGCGTGACGGTGCCGAACGCGAGCTCGGCCACCGACGGGTTCGTGATCGCCGTCGGTGGCTCGAACAACAACAACGTCGTCGGCGCCTCACCTATGGCCGACGGCACATGGCGCGTCGCGGTGCGGGACAACTCGAACGCCAACTCGGGCCCCAACCGGTTCGAGGCGGCCAACTTCAACTTCGTCTTTTTCGACACCGAGCTGACCGAGGGCCTCGTCGGCGCCTACGTCGCGGGGTTCAACGAAACGGGCGCGGCGCTCCTCGGCCCTGCGGCCGGCGACTTCTCACTCACCCGGCAGGCAGTCGGGCAGTGGTTCCTCGAGATCCCGGGCGTCGCGCCATTCGACGGGGTGCTCATGCTGACCGCTGCTTCGACCAACACCCTGGGCAACGGGCTCGTCGCCCCGGCCAATCACTACCTGACCTATGCTCCGTCGGGGGGTGGCTTCTTGATCGAGTTGCGGCAGCTCAACGGCACGGCCGCCCCGACTCTGGTCGATGGCGCCTTCTCGTTCGCCTACATCGGGTACGACAGCCGCCTTACGGTTGTGCCCGAGCCAGCGACGCTCTACCTAGCGGCCGCGACAATCCTTGGAGTTGCTCGTCGTCGCGGTCGCTAGGCGAGGGGCGGTTCGCCGCGCGTGCTGACCACTGATCGCGAACCCCGCCACTCGACATCCGGGTGGCGGGCTTTCTTTGCCGAATCCAACACGACCCCGCCGAAGGCGCCCCCGGGGCACGCCATGTCTCGCTACATCCCCCCCGCTTTCGCCGTCGCTGTCCTCGTGATCGTCGCCGGCGATGCCGTCGCGAACCCTGCTGCCGATGCGTACGACCAATCGCGATCCGGTCAGAAGTTCGCCGGCCGAATCGTAGTCCCAACCAACCAAGTGCTCTCGCCGCGCGGCCGCCTGGTCGAGTTCGCTGGACGGCCGACCGATGTCGCGCTCTCGCCCGACGGCCGCATCTTAGGAGTTCTCAATCGAAACACGGTGATGGCGATCTCGATTGAGAACGCCGAAGTGGTCTCGGAGGTCCGGCACGCGAACGGTAGTTGGACCGGAATCTGCTTCTCACCCAGCGGAGACAAACTCTACGCGTCGAGCTTCCGGGGCGTGATCGGCGTTTTCGACGTCGCCGAGGGGGGGAAGCTCACCGCGGCGGAGGAGATCAAGCTCGACGAGCAAGTCGATGGAAAGAAGACAGCTCCGGCGGGGCTCGCGATCGCGCCGGATGGCGGTCGGCTGTGGATCGCCCTGAACCTGCGGGACTCGATCGCCGAAATCGACCTCGCGTCGGGGAAGCTGCTCCGCGAGGTCGCGGTTGGGTCGGCGCCGTACGGAATAGCGCTATCGGGTGACCGGCTCGTGGTCACGAACTGGGGCGGCCGGCGGCCGAGCGAGTCCGACCTCACCGGGCCGTCGGGCGCCGGGACCCCCGTGAGGGTTGACTCGCGGACACACGTCGCAAGCGAAGGGTCGGTCTCGCTCGTCGGCGTCTCGACCGGTTCGGTCGAGAAGGAATTCCTCGTCGGGCTCCACCCCTCGGGGGTCGCCACCTCACCCGACGGTCGGCACGCCGTCGTCGCGAATGCGAACAGCGACACGATCTCGGTCATCGACCTCGGCGCGCTCGAAATCGTTGAGACCCTCGCGGTCGCCCTCGGCGAGAAGTCGCTTTTCGGGAGCGCCCCGAACGCGCTTGCGTTTGAACCGGCCGGGAAGCGCCTATACGTCGCCAACGGGACGAACAACGCGGTGGCCGTCGTCGCCTTCCGGCCTGGAGAAAGCCGCGTCGAGGGCTTTCTGCCGGTGGCGTGGTACCCTGCGGGAATTGTCTACGACGCGCGGCGTGACGTGCTCTGCGTCGCCAACGTGAAGGGTGTCGGCTCGCGGAACCTTGACTGGCGTGGCTCGCGAAAGGTCGCCGACAAGGCGGTCTCGGGGTTCAACTCCCACGACTACCAAGGGGCCGTCTCGCTCGCGCCAGCGCCCCGCGACGAGGCCGACCTCCGCGCAGCGACCGACGAAGTCCTGGCGAACAATCGCTACACTCACCAAGTGAGCGCCCTCGCCCCGGCGCGCAAGAGTGTTGCGCCTCGACCGGTCCCCGAGCGGCACGGCGAGCCCTCGGTCTTCAAGCACGTGCTCTACGTCATCAAGGAGAACCGAACTTACGACCAAGTCTTCGGTGACGTCCCACGGGGCGAAGGGGACCCCGACCTGTGCATCTTCGGTCGATGCGTGACGCCGAATCATCACAAGCTTGTCGATGAATTCGTCCTCCTCGACAACTTCTACTGCAGCGGCACGCTCAGCGCCGACGGCCACCAGTGGACCGACGAGGCGTACGTCACCGACTACGTCGAGAAGGCCTTCGGTGGCTGGCCGCGGAGCTACCCGTACTGGGGCGGCGACGCGATGGCTTACTCGCCCAAGGGCTTCTTGTGGGACAACGCCCTGGCGCACAAGCGAACGCTCCGGGTCTACGGCGAGTTCGTCAAGGCGTCGGTCGCATGGCGCGACAAGGGGCGCGAGGGCCGCCCCGGATTCCTCGACTGCTACCGCGACTATGTCGGTAAGACGAACCTGATCGACATTCAGGCGACCGCGGCGATCGACTCACTAAAGCCGTATATCTGCCCAACGGCGATCGGATTCCCCAGTATCGTGCCCGACGTCCATCGAGCGCAGCAGTTCATCGACGAGCTCGCAAAGTTCGAGAAGTCGGGCGACCTCCCGAACCTGATGGTCATGCTGCTGCCGAACGACCACACGTCGGGCACTGCTCATGGCATGCCGACCCCCGAGGCGGCGGTCGCCGACAACGACCTTGCGCTCGCACGGGTCGTCGAGGCGCTCAGCCGCAGCCGCTTCTGGAAAGAGACCTGCGTGTTCGTCGTGCAGGACGACCCGCAGGCGGGATTCGACCACATCGACGGACGCCGAACGGTTGCGATGGTCCTGAGCCCCTACTCCCGGCGGCGAGGCGCGGTCGTAAGCACGAACTACAACCAAACGAGCATGGTTCGGACCATCGAGCTGATCCTCGGGATCCCGCCAATGAACCAGCTCGACGCCTCGGCGACCGCGATGGCCGACTGCTTCGTCGATGCTCCGGACCTCACTCCCTACGAGGCGGCGCCCAACGTTGTGCCGCTCGACGAGCTGAACCCCGCTCCGGCGGCAATCAGCAACCCGAGCCGTCGGGAGTGGGCGCTCGCCTCGGCGATGCTCCCGCTCGACGAAGTCGATCAAGCCGACGAAGACACGCTCAACCGCATCCTGTGGAACGCAACCCGCGGCGACGAGCCTTATCCAGCCTGGGCGGTCAACGACGAATGAGACGAGATCGCCAAGACCCCTGCAACGCCCCGCTCTCGTGCGACCGCTCGTCGGATCGATCGACCAGCCGCGGGCGGTTATTCGTCGCGTCGATGGGGTAGTTCAGGCACATCGGACCGCCTGCAGGGATGATCGTCGGTCTGGTCGACCTCTGTAGATAATCCCCCCCGCTTCCCGGCTTCGTCGGCTTCGGAGGATCGGCTCTCACCGCCGCTGGAGCCGATCCGCAGCAAGCCGCCCGAAGCCGGTGCGTCGCTTCTTCCCCCCCCGGCTTTGTTGGGGAGGGGGTGAGGCTCTCTCCGCGGGCCCCGCGGCTCTTCATCGCCGTGGCCCCCGCGGCTTGTTCGGTTTGGCGCACCCGCCATCTCCCGAGGCCGACTTCTTGCTTCGCCGCTTGCCAAACACTTGCTTGGCGTCCTCCGCCGGCGAGGCGACCCGCTTCAGCTCGCGAACCTGCTCCTGGGCCGCCTTGGCCGAAGCGGTCACCGCCCGACGGGCTTCATTGCACGAAGCCCATTCGGCCTTGAGCCGCGTGCGGCTGGCCCCCTGCAACCGGTCGAAGAGCCCCAGCGACCGGCCGTACTTCACAAGCGTCAGGCGTAGCCGTACTCGAAGCCGCTGGTCGATCCGCTCCTCACGCCGCGCCAGCACCCGCTTCCCTTGGGCGTAGAGCTCGGCCACTCGGGTCTCGTGCCGCATCAGCAGCGTCGCCCGGCGATGCCCAACGTCCGAGAACGCCGTGAAGGCCCGCGATAGGATCGATGGCCCCTTCTCGCCGGTCTTCCGCCGCTGAGCGAAAAGCTCTCCCCAGTTGGTGTAGGCAAGCGTGTTGTAAATCCTTCCCAAGCGGGACCGTTCGTTCTCGTAGAACCGGCCTAGCTCCACCGCGTGCTCACGGTCAAGCCGCTCGTGCCGGTTGGCGACCGCCCGCTCAACGCGTCGCGTGGCCTCGCGCTTCAGGTCCTTGGCCCGCTCTTCAAGCGAGAGCGTGCGATGCCGGTAGTGGACCGCCAGCCGCTCCGCTTGCAGCGCGTGCCGCTCCCGTTGCAGTTCCGCCTTGCGCGCCAAAGCGAGCCGATCCACCGCCGCTTGCTTCGCCGCAAGATAGTGGACCCGCAAGGTCTTCCCCGAAGCCCGCAGCTCGGCCCGCCGCCGCTGATCGACGGTCACTCGCCGCACCAGCGCCACCCGCCGCCGCGCGTCGTAGAGCCGCTTGGCCGCTTTCTCCAGCTCGTGCTGGTCCTTGCTAGTGGAAGGCTTGGCCTTGGCCGGGATGAGGCCCTCGTCGCGCGCCCGCCACGCCCGCTCACGCTGCTTGACGAGCACCTCCCCCCGGCCCCTCTCATAGTCCAAGGCCCACCGTGAGAGCGCCTTGTGCGACCTCCAAGCGGAGACGAGCCGTCCCGTTTCTAAATCGACCCGCGAGGCGATGACGTGCAGGTGGGGGTTCTCCTCTGTATCGCTATGAGCAGCGAGGAAGCACTGATTGCCGTCGAGGTTTAGCCGCTTGAGCGCCCCCTCTGCTGCGCGGAGCATCTCCTCACGAGTGAGCCCTTCGCGCTCCGACTCGGCCCACGACAAGACAAGGTGAACGACCTCCCCTCCCCCGTCGCCACGCAGCGCAAGCCCCGCCTTGCGCATCAGCTCCTTGCGGCGACGGGCGTGGCCCGCCATCAGCCTCCAAGCGGCCTCTGGGTTCTCCGAAGGGAGGTTCCGCACCGCGACGAAGTCGATGCGGTCAGCAACCGAAGAACCGTCGGGGGTCGAGGCGACGTACCGCACCGCGCCCTTGAAGCTCCGGCCGTAGCCGTTCTCACCGTAGACGAGCTTAGCGATCATCGCGTTCGACGAGCCCCGCTAGGAGCTGCGCCGCCTCCGCTTCAAGAACCCGCAAGCGCTCAACAAGCGGCGCAAGGTCCTGCAACGCCACCTCGACGGCCGCCGCTTGGTAACGCCCCGCGTTCGCGTGGTGAGCCAGCTGGTTGAGGTTGTTGCCAATCGGCGCGAGTTCCTTTCGCAGCCGGCAAGCGGTGAGCCACAGCCTGTCGATTGCGTCGAGGCGGTCCGGATCGACCTTGCCCAAGGCGAGCGGCTTGGGGAGCCGAAGCGACAGCCCCCGCTGACGCAGGTAAGCGGCCGGCGCTAACCCGCGCGAGCGGGCGAGGTCCGCCAGCCGGGCGCGCTCACGCTCGTTGAGGCTCACCTCGACGACATGCGACCGCTTCTCGTGGGGCGGGAGAGCGGGACGCCCCTTGGGGGGCGCCTGCGCGCGGGCGCGCGCGAAGGGTGGTGTGATGCGCATCGCATCCTCCTGGGTACGCAGTGGCGTCCACCGCCGGCTCGTGACGCAGAGCGCCGCGAACCGAGGGGGGGACGGGAAAGCACAGCCGCGCGCACAACGCGCGGCGGCCGCGATCGAGGCCGTGGTCCCAACTAGGGGACCTCGGCCGAGAGGGGTCCGGGGGGCGTGCCCCACGGTCGTCGCCCTCACCAGTCGTGGTGAGACGCGACGAAGGGTCCAGGGGTTCCACCTTGGCAAGATGCAGCGAACCGCCCGCAAGGGCATAGGTTCGCGGATTTAACCCCCGGTTAAATCCATCTTGCTCCACTCACCACGGGACTCTCTACACCCGTTACGCCGAGCGTGTCAACGAAAAACCACGCCCCACGCCCCACGCTCCGCGACGCGGCGCAGAGCGAATGTTGTTGTCCTAACGCCGCGTCGCGCACCGACCGACGCCGCGCGTTCTTGATGCGATGGCCTACGATCTTTCGAGGCGGAGGTCACACGACTTGCGGCTCGGCGACCGCACAGCGGCCGCGTCGAGCGGCGCGCTATTGACCCCCTACTCCGGCGCGGCGCCCCTCGAACCGAGGGGTGGGGGCGGCACGCCCTCACGGGGCGAAGGGGTCGCACGAGTGACGAGCGTGACCCACGCGAGACGGGCGAGCCGCGACCCCTTCGCAGCCGCGCGAACCGGGCGGAGGACTGAGGAGTACGGACGGTCTGCTTGTTGACGTAATCTGGCTTGCGTCCTCGGGTCGTCGCTTGCAAGCGACCTGAGCTGGGCGGACGCGCCGCTACGTCGAGTCTACAAGCGACAAGGCCTCGGTGGCCGTGACGATCGCGATCCGCTCGAACGACCCCAGCGACAGCAGGTGTCGCTTGTCCCCCGTGACGATCAGCGCGGCGTTGCCCGCGAGCGCGGTTGCGAGCAGGAAGTCGTCCTTGGGGTCGGGGGACGCCGTCACCAAGGGCAGCGGCCCGCAGAGGTCGGCCTTGGAAGCGAGGTTGTCGAGAAACCTCGCCGCGACCCCCGCCGTCAGACGGGTCGCGATCCGCGGCCTCGCGAGGACGTCGCGTAACTCATCGACCTGCTCGGCCGAGGTCACTAGGACGAGCAAGCCCCGGTCAAACCAGTCGAGCAGCGAAGCCGGGGGATGGCCGGGGCTCAGCAGCCCCGACACGATCACGTTGGTGTCAAGGACGACCCGCATCGGGAGTCCGTCGGCGTGGCTGCGAGCGGACCGCTTCGACCTCTTCGTCCACGAGCCGTGCGACCTCGTCCGGGTCGGCCCCCGCGTTGAGCCGCCACGCCTCGGCGATCGCCCCCGAGAGGAGACGCTGCCGTACGGCGGTATCGACGAACTCCGGCAAGGACTCGGCGACACGTCCCGTGGAGAGGACCGCCTCGACGGAACGGACGGTCTGTTCGGGGAGTTCGATCGTCATGCCTCAAGGATACCCCAAGGGGCGAGCCGCCGACAAGAAAAATCAGTATCCGCAGCGTAGGCGCGAAGCCGAGGCCGTCGCCAGCCCCGGCTCAGTCGTTAGCGCAATGCCGCTACGGCAAGCGGCCGCTCTCGAACACCAGGCACTGGTCGTGCAGGCCCGGGATGAAGCTCGACGTGTAGCTCCGTCCGCTCGACGTGTTGCCGTACTGGAAGCGGACGATCTCCGTGCAAGCGAGCCGCAGCCATTCCTTGGCCGCTTCGCTTACGAGCAGATGCGGCAGCGGCTGGTACACCCCGCGGTCGCTGTACCCGCCGATCAGCACGGCGACCTTGCCGCGAGGCGTGAGCACGCCGCGGCAGTTCCGCAGCACCAGCCGCATCCGCCGGAAGAAGGCGTCGAGCGTGGGCGCCTGCGACAAGCAGCGCGGGTCGTCGTTACAGCACTTTCGAACTTGGTATAGCGCCAGGAGTGGAGTTTGGGTAGACCGTTCTCCAACCCAGGAGGACGGTGATGCAAGCGATTTCGATGGACCTTCGAGAGCGGATCGTTGCGGCGTACGACCGCGGCGAGGGGAAGAGCCCGCAGTTGGCCCTGCGGTTTGATGTCAGTGCTTCGTTCGTCCGCGGTCTGCTGCGGCGAAGAGAGAAGACCGGCTCGCTGGCGCCGACCGAGTACAGGCCGGGGCCCAAGCGGAAGCTCACCCCCGAGCAGTGCGACCGGCTGATCGAGCTCGCCGCTGAGAAGCCCGACCTGACGCTCGAAGAACTGCGTCGCCGCTGCCGCCTGAAGGTCGCGATCTCGACCGTCTGGCGAGAGCTGGACGAGGCCGGCTTCACGCGAAAAAAAAGTCGTTCACGGCCAGCCAGCAAGAGCGGCCCGACGTCCA
>JBOFFC010000152.1:0-18576 GCA_051648405.1 Lacipirellulaceae bacterium | reverse complement strand
GCCCCCCCCCCCCCCGCCCGATCACCCCGACTCGCCAAGTCAGTTCCCCGCTGGCCCCGCGGGGCCCGGGTATCGATCTTTAGTAGCGGAGCTCGACGCCGAAGTTCAAGCCGTTCATCAGGATGTCGCTCTTGCCGTCCTTGATCCCCCAGTCGGGGGCGTTCCACTGCACGGTCTTCGAGGCCCGCTGGATGTTGTCGATGTACTGCGCCGTGTAGCCGATCGTCAGCGCGACAGCCTTGCTGAACTTGTAGCGGGCATCGACCCGCAACTCGCCGAGCGGCGAGAAGTCGTCTTGGATGGCGCCGTAGCCCGTGGCCGTCGTCCGCGCCACCGCCGAGCGGTTCAGGGCCCCGGGGATCGCCTCTTCGCCCCAAATACCGACCTGGTCGATGTCGGTGCGGTTGTAGGCGAACATAAAGCGACCTCCGACCGTCAGGTCCCAGGGGCCGTTGTCGCGCGTGTAAGCCAGGCCGATCTGCGGGCCGATCAACTGGTTGTCGAGCTCCGCGACCACCGACGTGCGGCCGATGATGCTCCCCAAACCCTGGAAGGCCCAGTAGTCGCTGAGGTTCATGAACCGCACGCCGTAGCTGAGCTGCAGCTGGTCGCGGCGACCCTGTTCGAGGCGGTGGCTCTGGCTGAGGTTGTGCGTCGCCATCAGCTCGACCCCCTGCACCTCGGTCCGGGCGCGGGTGAAGACCGTGTTGAAGAACACGTTGAACTGGTGCAGGTCGTCGAAGTCGGTGATCTGTCCGATGACCTCGTCGTCGCCGACCTCGCCGTCGCCGTCGAGGTCGATGAACACGAACGCCGAGCCGTCGATGTTGTCGCCGTCGAGGTTGTCCGCGCGGGCGGCGTCGATCGTGTCTTCGGTGTCGTCCTCACCGACCGACCCGTAGTTCCCGACGTAGTAGACCGGGCCGTACACGGTGCCCGCGGCGGGCCCACCGATGTTGTTCAGGTAGTCGCGGAAACCGGTGAGGAAGTCCGCGTTCGGCAGGTTGAAGTTCACGGGGACGCTGCCGAAGCCGAACGAGTGCAGCTCGCGGGTGTCGCCGTCGCCGTCGAGGACGCCGTCGCCGTTGCCGTCGATGTCGTCGTCCTCGTGCTCGGGGTCGGGACCCGGCCCGTTGCCATCGGTCTGGCTATCGTAGGGGGTGTTGCCGGCGCCCCAGGCGCGGCTCGACTCGACTTCGGGCCCGTCGAGGATCCCGACGATCCAGCCGCGTTCGCCGTCGCTGTACCCGAACTCGTAGCGTTCGCCCCAGGCGAACTCCGCGTCGGGCGAGGCGTCCTGGATGCCGTTTTGCACCTGGTACGACGCGGGGGTCTGATCGACGCTCGCGTTGTCGATGACCGGCGACTGGAGCGTGCCGATCTGGTTCCCCTCGTCGTCGAAGATCGGGATCGGCCGGAACTGACCGGGCAGGTAGGTCACGTTCAGGATCGCCGCGATCTCCTCGGCGCTGAGTCCTTGGCGGATCAGGCCGTCCACTTGGAACTGGACGATGACCGGGCTGTTGTCGCGGAAGATCGTCTCCGAAGTGACGGCGAGCCCCTCGTGGCCGAGGGTCTGCCGCTCGCCGGTCGCGGCCCAGTAGAGTTTGTCGAAGTGGAAGAAGAACCCTTCTTCGGCTTCGATGCGGCCGTCGAGGTCGAGCTCCACGGGCTCGAACCAGTTCAGGTCGTTGTGTTCGACAACGTGCGCCGCCCCGTAGGCCTGCGCCCAGCAAGCCGACGCGGGCGCCAGCAGGCTGGCACAAGCGGCGGTTA
This sequence comes from Lacipirellulaceae bacterium, assembly GCA_051648405.1. GTDB lineage: Bacteria > Planctomycetota > Planctomycetia > Pirellulales > Lacipirellulaceae > JBOFFC01. The sequence continues at coordinate 16,800 of JBOFFC010000152.1, read as the reverse complement.
ACAGCGAGAGACGAGTGGCGGACATCGCGGTTCCTCAGCACTTGGCGTCGCGAGGGGCGGGCCCGCACGGTGCTTGGCGCACACGGGCCCGAGTGGTGATCGATGCCAGTGGTATCGAACGGGCCGGTCGTGAGAGTTGAGGCGGTCCGGTAAACCTTGCCGGATTTTTCGCGCGTGACGATGCGAGCCCCGGGAACGCCTGGCTGGCCCGCCGGCCGCAGGGTGGTAGAAAGAGACAGAGAACAAACCCCTTCCCCCAAAGCGGGGGCCTGTCGTACCGGCCGGAAACGCCCGATGCCCCACGTCGCAGCCTCGCCGTCACGCCCGCTTAGCCGCCTGTCCGCTGGTCGATGGGGCGCGATCGCCCTGGGGGTGCTGTCGCTGCTGATGGCCTTCCCCGAACGGTCGGTCGGCAAGCAGCCCGCCGCTAATCCCGTGACTGCCGCCGTGGAAGAGGGCGTCGCGAGCGAGTGGGTCCGCTGCCGCCGCAACGAGGCGGGCGAGCCGGTCGCGCTCGAGACGGCGATCGGTCGCTACGAGGGGACCTTTGCTGGCGTCGAAGGCGCCGCGACGCCGGTCTCGGTCGATCTGGTCGGCGCGATCCACGTCGGTGACGCCTCGTACTACGAGGACCTCAACGACCGCTTCGAGCAGTACGACACGCTGCTGTACGAGCTCGTCGCCCCCGAGGGAACACGCATCCCGCGCGGCGGCCGGGTGGACGGCGCCAACCCGCTGGGGGCGATGCAGAACGGCATGAAGTCGATGCTAGCGCTCGAGCACCAGCTCGAGCACGTCGATTACACGGCGCAGAACTTCGTCCACGCCGACATGTCGCCCGACGAGATGTTCGCGACCATGAAGCGTCGCGACGAGAGCCTGCTGCGGATGTACTTCCGGCTGGTCGGCCACTCGATCGCCGTGCAGAGCCAGCAGGCGACCAAGGGGGAGTCGGCCGAAATCGACATGGCGAAGGCGATGTTCGCCGAGGACCGCCCGCGGGCCCTGAAGATCGCCATGGCCGGCCAGCTCACCCAGATCGACAGCCTGCTGGGGGGTTTCGGCGGGCCCGACGGCTCGACCCTGATCCACGAGCGGAACCGCGTCGCACTCGAGAAGCTCCGCGAGCAGCTCACCGTCGGCAAGAAGCGGGTCGGTATCTTCTACGGGGCCGGGCACCTGGAGGACATGGCCAAGCGGCTAGAGGAGGACTTCCAACTCGCCCCGGCCGCAAAGGAGTGGGTCACCGCCTGGGACCTCGCCGAGAAAGCGGCTGACTGAGCCGGTTCGGGCTCACGGTACGCCCCTGATGCGGCCGATCCCCCGCTCGGCGAGCCGGGCGCCCGGACTCCGCGGCGTGGAAAGGCCCCGCGCCCGCCTTCCCCCGGGCGGCAAGCCTGCTAGACTGCGGGGCTTCCCGAACAAGGTCACCCCCAGCTAGCGAGTACCGCCATGGCCAAGCCAGGCCGCAAAGTGAAGAAGGCCAACCACGGCGCCCGGCCGGCGTGCAGCCGCCCGCGCAAGGCCCGCCGCCACAAGGTCCGCACCTAGTCGGCGCTGCCGGCGCCAGCCGCACGGCGTCCCCCAGCACCGGGCTGCGTGGGCGCCCGACCCCTGTTCTTGCGCCCGCCCCGTAGAGGAGCCGCCGTGCCCGCCAAGGACCTGATCCTTGACCCCGCGACGCTCGACTGCGACCACCCGCTCGTGGGGATCGACGCGATCCGTCGATTGATCCCCCAGCGGGGGCTGATGGAGCAGTTGACCGGGATCCTGGTCGATGACCCGGTCCGCGGCATCGTCGCCGGCTTCAAGGACGTGACCGAGAACGAGTTCTGGGTCGCTGGCCACATGCCGGGGATGCCCCTCATGCCGGGGGTCATCATGTGCGAGGCCGCCGCTCAGATCTGCAGCTACTTCGTCGCCGAGAACGACCTGCTCGGCTGCGAGATGCTCGGCTTCGGGGGCCTCGACGAGGTCCGTTTCCGCGGCACCGTGGTGCCTGGGGATCGCCTGGTGGTTGTCGCCGAGCAGCTCCAGGTCCGACGCGGCCAGATGATCCGCTGCCGTTTTCAGTGCTTCGTCGGAACCAACCTCGTCTGCGAGGGGCAGCTCCGGGGGATCCCGATCCCCGTCGATGCGCTCCGCGCTGCGACGAGCAGAACCCCCTGACGGCGCCGGACCGTCGCGCGGGTGGTTCGACACCCACTCCCCGCGGTAGGGCATAATGCTGCGATTGGTCCGAGCAGCGGGTCGTCGCTCGTCACCGCGCCGCACGCACCTTCGGTCTCGAGGCCCGAACGCCGATGCTGTTCCCGCTCTACGACCGCAACCCCCACCGCGGATTTCCGGTCGTCACGCTGCTGCTGATCGCGGCGAACGTGCTCTGCTTCTGGCTATCGATCTCGGGGGGGGAGCTCCCGTTCATCGAAACGGTCTACGAGCGGGGCTTCGTCCCGCAGAGGCTGACGCGGCTCGGCGAGGAAGAGCCGGTGATCGTCCAGCAGGACCTCCCCGACGGCCGCCGCCTCACCGCGCGGCTCAGCACGGCGCCCGAGGCGGTGTACGGCTCGATGTTCTCGATGATGTTCCTGCACGGCGGCTGGGTGCACCTGCTTTCGAACCTCTGGATGCTGTGGGTCTTCGGCGACAACGTCGAGCACCGACTGGGGCGGTTCGTGTACGCGGCGTTCTACGTCGTCGGGGGGCTCGTGGCGGTGCTCACGCACTGGATGATCGACCCCCAGAGCACGCAGCCGGTAATCGGCGCGAGCGGCGCCGTGGCGGCGGTGCTCGGCGCCTACACGGTGTCGTTCCCGGCCGCCAAGGTGAAGACGCTGCTGTTCATCGGCATCCCCTTGCTGCTCGACTTACCGGCGCTATTGGTGCTGGGGGCGTGGTTCGCGCTGCAGATGATCGCCGGGCTGCAGGTGTTCGCCGCCCCGGCGGCGGTCGATGTGTCGGTTGCGTTCTGGGCGCACATCGGGGGCTACGTAACCGGCCTGGTGCTCACGCCGCTGCTGACGATCGGCGCCTCGCCGCCCAACGAAGATTGGCGCAGCGAAGCCCGCGAGCTCTTCGCTTAGCCCCCAGCGCCCCCCCGCCGACACCAGTGCGCCATGGCCCGCCGCGCCGTTAAACGGATCGACCCGTCGCTCGACTTGTCGGGCTGGCTGTTCGTTTGGGACGACCTGCCGCGTCCCTGGGACGGGGGTGCGCGATTGTTCGACCCCGCGCCGGCCGAGACCCGCCGGCCGCTGGAGGTCGAGGTCGGCAGCGGTAAGGGGATGTTCCTCCGCCGCGCCGCGACGGCCCGCCCCGGGCACGACTTCCTGGGGATCGAGATCGCCCACCAGTACGCACGCCACACGGCCGCGACGCTCGCGCGCGAGGGGCTCGCCAACGCGCGGATGCTCAGCGGCGACGGCACCCGGCTGTTCCGCGAGCTGCTGCCGACCGCCTCGGTCGACGCGGTCCACGTCTACTTCCCCGACCCGTGGTGGAAGAAGCGGCACGCCAAGCGACGCGTCATGAACGAGGCGTTCCTTTGCGACGTAGCAAGGACACTGCGGCCCGGGGGTAGCCTGCACTTCTGGACCGACGTGCCGGACTACTTCGAGTCCTCCGTGGCGCTACTGTCGGAGCTCGCCGCCGCCGGGCTGTCGCTCGAAGGGCCGCACGCGGTCCCCGAGACCCCCGCCGAGCACGAGCTCGACTTCCACACCCACTTCGAGCGTCGCACGCGACTGAACGATCAGCCGGTCTACCGCAGCGAGTACCTCCGCGGCCCGGCGGCCTGGGACGCCGGGCTCCCCGCGCGGCTGCTGGCGCCCGTGGGCGAGGCCACCGAATCCGACGCCACTTCCGAAGCGGGACTGCCGCGTTGAGTACGGCCCTATTTGGGGTAGCGTCGCGACGCCAGCCAACCGAAGGACCACTGCATGCCGATGGCCTCCCTCTCCACCGACGGAAGCACGCTCGCGGCGGCCCTCGGTTTGGCGGCGCCGTTCTTCGCATCGGCGGGGGCGCTGGGGGTGCTGACCCCCGTCTCGGCCACCGAGCTGCCCCCTGAGCCCCGCGCGCTGCTAGCCCACGCCGTGCACATGACCGAGACGCTCGAGCGGCGCCACGGCTGCCCGGTGACCGTAGCTGTGAAAGGCGAGGACCGTCACACGAGCCGCTACGCCCGCCACAGCCTGCTCGCTCGTCAGTCGGATGGCGTCGTCGTACAGTCGGGGGTGATGCGGATCGACCTGGCGGGCCTCCCGACCCTGCTGGCCGAGGCGATCGTCGATGGCGATGCGCCGCTGGGCCGGCTGCTGATCGAGAACAACGTGCTGCGGCAGGTCGAATTGCTCGAGCTGTGGCGGATCGAGGCCGGCCCGACCCTGGCAGAAGAACTTTCGGTCCCCTCCGGCGGGGTGATCTACGGCCGCTCGGCACGAATACTGGTACAAGGCCGTCCGGCGGTCGAGTTGCTCGAAATCGTAACCACCGAGTTCTGACATGACGCCGACGAACGACGCGTACGACTGCATCGTGTTGGGCGCCGGGCCGGCCGGATGCGCCGCGGCGGCGCTGGTCGCGAAGGAGGGGTTCTCGACCCTGCTGGTCGAGCGCGAGAAACTCCCCCGGGCGCACGTCGGCGAGTCGCTGATGCCGGAGAGCTACTGGACGTTCGAGCGTCTGGGAGTGCTCGACAAGCTCGCCGCCAGCCGCTTCTCGAAGAAGGTCGGCGTGCAGTTCGTCAACCACACGGGGCAAGAGTCGGCGCCCTTCTTCTTTCGCTCGCGGCTCGACCACCACTCGAGCGACACTTGGCACGTCGAGCGTCCCGAGTTCGACAAGATGCTGTTCGAGAACGCCGCCGAGAAGGGCGCGGAGTGCCTCGACCAGACGCGCGTCCTCGAGGTCCTACTCGACGGGACCGACCCGGCGACCGCGCGTGCGAGTGGCGTGCGTCTGGCGAGCCGGGACGGCGTCGAGCGCCGCGTCGCGAGCCGCGTCGTGGTCGATGCGACGGGCCAGCAGTCGCTGATCGCCAACCGCCTGGGCCTGAAGCAGGTCAACCCGCGGCTGAAGAAGGCCGCCATCTGGCGCCACTTCCGCGGCGCGCCGCGCGACGAGTCGGGGGGGGGCGTCAAGACGATCATCATGCACACGCGCGACAAGCGCTGCTGGTTCTGGTACATCCCCCAGTCGGGGGACGTGGTCAGCGTCGGCTGCGTCGGCGACAACGACTACCTGCTGAAGGGGCGCGGGACCCCCGCCGAGGTATTCGACGAAGAGGTCGCGAACTGCCCCGCGCTCGCCGAGCGTGTGGCGGGCGCCGAGGGGCTCGACGACCTGGCGGTCGCCAAGGAGTTCTCCTACACGACGACCCACGCCGCCGGCCACGGCTGGACGCTGGTCGGCGACGCGTGGGGCTTCATCGACCCCGTCTACTCGTCGGGGGTCTACTTCGCCCTCAAGTCGGCCGACATGGCGAGCGAGTGCGTGGTCGATGCGCTCCGCTCGGGCGACGCGTCCCCCGAGCGCCTCGGCGCTTGGGCCCCGACGTTCGCCGCCGGGACCCACTGGGTCCGCAAGCTCGTGAACGCCTTCTACTCGGGGGACTTCCGCGTCGGCAAGTTCGTCATGGAGCACCCGCAGCACGCGGGGACGCTGACCGACCTGCTGGTGGGCAAGATGTTCTCCCCCGAGATGCCGGCGATGTTCGCCGACCTCGACCCGTGGCTGGAGCGCGACCTGGGCCGAACCGCCACGAGCGACGAGCCCGTGATGGCGATCGGCTGACGCTACGATCACCGTTCGACGCCGGGACTCAAGGAAGCAGCAGCAAAGTCGAGAGTGGGAGCGCTACGATCCGCGGGTCGGGCAAATCGACTTCGGACTGTGTGACCAAGATTCCAAATGGCGCGTTGTTGTGCGTTTTCTCGATGAACGTTCTCAAGCCCTCCGTGTCGCGGTGTGGATCGACGTGCGAGGTGTACTTGACCTCGAGTGGAATACGCGTCGCTCCAACCGAAATCACGAAGTCTACCTCCGGGTCGCCGCCACGTTCGGGTGAGTGCGCGAGCGCCATTCCCGGGATAGTGGAAAGCGCAGCGCCGGCGATGCTCTCCGCGATGTGGCCGGCAAGCTGCGCAAGGTGCGGCGCCTTGACAAGCTCCGAGGGCGCCACCGGAACGACCTCTTGCAGCCAGCTCGCTCGTAACCCGTGGTCCGCAAGGCAAACCTTGGCGTTTCCGCGACTCCGCTTTAACCGAATCTCGAGCGGTGGGATCAGCCGCAGCAGCAGAGTGTCGCCTAGAAATCGCAAGTACTCGGTCACACGTTTGGGCCCGACGTTTGCATTGAGAGCACGCTGCGCCTCTCGGGCGAAAAGACCCGGCGAGGGCGATTGGCCAACGTACCGGCACGCCAATCGGAACACTTCCTCTAGCAGCGGGGCGTCTCGCTTTCGGCCTCGCTCCCCTACGCGGAGGTCGTGCTGAATCACCCGTTTGATAACCGTTTCATTCAGTTGCTCCGCAACCAGTTCCCAGGGCACGTCCTTACGTTCGTGAACGAGCGGGTATCCGCCGCGTTCCGAGAAGCGAGCAAACGCGGCGTCACGCGTCTCGGCGTGGTTCGCACCAAGCTCACGCACCTCAAGCCAGAAGTCCCGATCAGCGACGGGCTCGATTCCGTTTTCTCCGAGAATCGCCTCGGGAACAGGCAAACCGTGAAAGCTCGCCACCTCCGACAGCGAGAGCACCCCAGATTCAATGGTCGAGATCCGACCCGCTAGGCTGTCCCGCCCCTGTTCGATACGCAGGGCCGAGCTTCCAGTTACTAGCACCTGAGTCGTCGATGAATCGACAAGGTGCTTCAGTTGGGGGGCCCAGTTGGTCAGGTTTTGGACCTCGTCGAACACCAGCAACGTCTTCCGACCATTCCGTGCAGCGTCGTTCAACGACTCGCCGAGGACGGTCCTTTCGTACCACGTGACGACGCGCAAAAGTGGTTCTGTGTCGAGCTGCTTCAGGCTAGGCAGCTCGTCCCACTGAACGCGAAGCACTTGTCGCCCGGGAAGAGTCACTAGGACGTCTTCTAGCAATTGCATCTGGGCGGTCGTCTTCCCGATCTGCCTCGGACCGCGAACCACGACGATCGGCGCCAAGTCGGCTTGAAGCCGACTCTTCATGGTTTGCACGAGCCGCCGTCGGGTGGTCGGAAGTACGGGCGACGCCTTCCCTTCCCACCACGGGTTCAGTCGCCGCAGGTCGTCAACCAGCGTAGGGGGCAGGGAGTGCTCGGGGAAAAGTAGGGGCTCGGTCATGCGACGATCGTACGCCCAAGCCGTGGTGAGGAGCAACGCGTCGGTCGGAGGCGCCGGCAACTCGCCCACCGCTTCCCTGGAGGGACGGTATCGACAGCGTCGCGCCTTCGGTAAAATGCTGCGTCGAATCGCCCCTCCGCGTGCGAGCTCTCCATGCACAAGCTGATCTGGGGCCTCGTGCTCCTGTTGCTCGTCCTGCACCAGGACTTCTGGAACTGGGAGAGCACGACGCTCGTCGGCGGGGTGGTCCCGCTCGCGCTCTTCTACCACGCGTGCCTTAGCGTTGCGGCGACCGTCGTTTGGTTCCTCGCCACGCGGTACGCCTGGCCCGCGGAGCTCGAGGAAGCGTCGGTTGAGCCCGCGTACCGCTCGAAGGGAGGTCGCGCATGACCGAGCTCTGGATCATCCTCGGCTACCTGGCCGTGGTGCTCGCCCTGGGGGCGGGCGCCGGGTTGTTGTCGCGCGGCACGAGCAAGGACTTCTTGCTCGCCAGCAACACAATCGGCCCGTTCCTACTGCTGATGACGCTGTTCGGAACGGCGATGACCGCCTTTGCCCTGGTCGGCTCGACCGGCGAGGCGTTCCGCGTCGGCGCCGGCGCCTACGGCATGCTCGCCTCGTCCAGCGGCATCATCCACCCGCTCTGCTTCTTCTTGGTGGGGGTCAAGCTCTGGTCCCTCGGCCAGAAGTACGGCTACCGCACGCAGGTCGAGTTCTTCCGCGACCGACTCGAGAGCAGCGGGATCGGCGTGGTACTGTTCCCGACGCTCGTGGCGCTAGTGGTCCCCTACCTGCTGATCGGCGTGATGTCGGCGGGGCTGTTCGTGAACATCGTGACGGCGGGCAAGCTGGTCCCGGGCCAAGGGCAGCTCGTCCCGAACACCGCGACCTTCGCCGAGGGGACGTTCCCCGCCGTGCTCGAGAACGGCTACGCGACCGAGACCGGCTCGAAGGGGGGGGTGCCGAAGCACCTGGCGTCGCTGGTGGTCTGCGTCGTCGTGCTGACCTACGTCTTCATCGGCGGCATGCGCGGCACGGCCTGGGCCAACGCCCTGCAGACGATGATCTTCATGACGCTGGGGATCATCATGTTCTACGTCCTAGCGCAGAAGATCGGCGGGGAGTCGTCGTTCCTCGCGAACCTGCAGAAGCTCGGCGAGAGCATCCCCGACTCGAAGCTGACGCGCGACAGCATCTCGCCGTCGAAGTTCCTCACCTACATGCTCGTGCCGCTGTCGGTCGGCATGTTCCCGCACCTGTTCCAGCAGTGGCTGTCGGCGAAGAAGGCCTCGAGCTTCAAGCTCTCGGTGACCCTCTTCCCGGTGTTCATCATGATCGTCTGGGCGCCCTGCGTGCTGCTCGGGCTGTGGGCCGCGGGGGAGCTGGTGAACGTCCCCCCGCCGGTCGCCGCCGAGCCGAACAAGGTCCTGGCGTTCATGGTCACGCAGACCAAGGCGCCGTGGCTCGAGGGGCTGCTCACCGCGGGGGTGCTGTCGGCGATCATCGGCGGGCTCGACGCCCAGTTCCTCTGCCTGGGGACGATGTTCACGCACGACGTGGCGCTGCATTACTTTGCGAAGGACTCGTCCGGCCGCCAGCGATTCAGCGACCGGGCCGAGGTCTGGACCGCCCGCGCGTTCATCGTCGCGATCGTGGCGATCACCTACCTGCTGAGCCTGTTCGAGCCCCGCAGCGTCTTCGCGCTGGGGGTCTGGTGCTTCAGCGGCTTCGCGAGCCTGTTCCCGCTCTGCTTTGCGGCCCTTTACTGGCGAGGACTCACCAAAGCGGGCGCCTACGCCAGCGTGCTGACGACCGTCGGCATGTGGTTCACCCTGTTCCGGGCCTCGGGATACGCCAAGGACGAGGGCTACGCGATCCCCGTCTCTTTGGGGGGCTCGGTCTTCGAGGTGATGCCGGTAGTGCCGATGTTCGTCGCCTCGCTAGTCGCGCTGGTCATCGTCTCGCTGGTCACGCCGAAGCCAAACGCCGCGACGCTCGCCAAGTTCTTCCCGACGAAAGCTTGACAGGATTTCAGGATGGAAAGGGATTTACAGGATTGCTGCGAATCGAACCTTCATCCTGTTCATCCCTTTTTCATCCTGTAATCCTGTCAAGCTTAGAAATGCGGATCGCCTACCTAGCCGCCGGCGCCGCGGGGATGTACTGCGGCAGTTGTCTGCACGACAACACGCTCGCCCGCGCGATGATCGCGCTGGGTGAAGAGGTTTGGCTGGTCCCCACGTACACGCCGATCCGCACCGACGAGCCCAACGTCAGCGTGCCGCGGGTCTTCTTCGGCGGCGTGAACGCCTACCTGAACCAGGCCTCACCGCTGTTGCGTCGCGCGCCGCGCTGGGCCACGCGGCTGCTCGACCAGCCGTGGCTGTTGCGGCTGGCGACCAGCGGCGCGGCGAGCATCGACCCGGCTAAGCTCGGGCCCCTCACGGTCTCGATGCTGCGAGGTGAGGGTGGGAACCAAGCCAAGCAGCTCGACGAGCTGGCCGATTGGCTGGTGCGCGAGGCGCGGCCCGACGTCGTCCACCTGTCGAACTCGATGCTGCTGGGGATGGCGCGGCGGATCGAAGAGCGGGCCGGCCCGCCGATCGTCTGCGCGCTGTCAGGAGAGGACCTATTCCTCGAGGACCTTACCGAGCCGCACTACACTCAGGCCCGCGAGCTGCTCCGCGAGCGCGCCGCCGAAGTCGCCGCGTTCACCGCACTCAACGGCTACTACGCCGACTTCATGGCCGACTATCTGAGCGTGCCGCGCGAGCGCTTTCACGTTGTTCCGCACGGGCTTGATCTCGAAGGGCTCGAGCTCGACAACCCGAACGCCGCTCGCGAAGGCCCACTGCGCGTTGGTTACTTGGCGCGCGTCTGTCGCGCGAAGGGGCTTCATTTGCTGGTCGAAGCGGCCGAGCTGCTCGCCGCGCGGCGCCCGGAACTACGCTTCGAGGTCGCGGCGGCCGGCTACCTGGGCGCGGCCGATCGGCCGTACCTGATCGACCTGCAGCGCCGCGTCGAGCGCGGCCCGCTCGCCGGGCGTTTCCGCTATCTCGGCGAGGTCGATCGCGCGGCGAAGTTCGCGTTCCTCCGCTCGCTCGACCTGTTCGCGACCCCCACCACTTGGCCCGAGGCCAAGGGCCTGCCGGCGATCGAGGCCCTCGCCGCCGGCCTGCCGGTGGTCCTGCCGCGGCACGGGGCGTTCCCGGAGCTCGTGGCCGAGACGGGCGCCGGGGTCCTGCACGAGCCGGGGGACGCCCTGTCCCTCTCCGAAGCTATCGAGCGGCTGCTGGACGACCCCGAGGAACGGGCCCGCTTAGGCCAAGCCGGCGCCGCCGCAATCCGCCACACCCGCACCGCCACCCAAATGGCCGCCGAAACCCTAACCCTCTACAACCGCCTGCTCCCCCCCAAGTAGGGTGGGCAAAGCCCACCACCAACGGTCCCCCAAGCCCACCACCAATCCCTCGGCCCCGGGTAGCCCACCACACCAACCCCCGCCGGGGCGATACCCCACCACCAATCCCCCCCACGCACCAAGCCAACCCCCCGCCCGTCCCCGCGGCCTTGGCGCTCGTGGCGTCGTGGCGGTTCCTTCCTTCGTGTTTTTCCCTTTGTCCGGCGGGGTTGTGTCCCCGCCGAGCATTGGTAGACTACGGGACTTCCGACCGTCTTCCCGTCTCGCTCTACGAGTCCGCGTATGCCTCCCGGCCGTCCCAAGCGTCCCCGCCGCGCCCCCACCAAGCGTCGCGCCAAGGTCAAGACGCCGAAGAAGGACCCGCTGTACATCGACGGCGTGAAGCCGGCGCCGATGTACGTCGACTACAAGGACCTCGACCTGCTGGCGAAGCTCACCAACCGCCACGGGCGGATCGTGAGCCGCCGCAAGAGCGGTTGCCACGCCGCCAGCCAGCACGCGGTGGCCCGCGCCGTGAAGCGCGCCCGCTTCATGGCCCTGATGCCGTACGTCGGCGACTGACGCGCAAGTCCATCGGGCCGTCGCCCCCGCGCTCCGCGCGGGGCGACAGCCTCCTAAGGCGCACCTCTCTGCCGGGCAGCCTGAACCCATGCCCAGCCCCTTCCGCACGCGCCGTCGGGTCGAGTTCGCCGACACCGACATGGCGGGGATCGTCCACTTCACGGCGTTCTTCCGCTACATGGAAGCCGCCGAGCACGCCCTGCTGCGCAGCGTCGGTCTGCGCGTCCACCACGGGCCGCACGAGTTGCCAGAGGCCGGCGCCGCCTCGCCCGAGGGGCACTCGCTCAGCTTCCCGCGCGTCAGCGCGCGCTGCGACTTCCACTCGCCGGCACGCTGCGACGACGAGCTTGAGGTCGAGGTCGCCGTGCTCCGACTCGGGAAGACGAGCGTCAGCTACTCGTTCCGCCTGCTACGCGACGAGGAAGAGCTCGCCGTCGGCGAGATGACCAGCGTCTGCTGCCGGATGCGCCCCGGCGCCCCGCCCGAGCCGACCCCCCTCCCCGAAGACGTGATCGCGCGGTTGCAGCCCCACCTCGCGCCAGCCTAGCCGCGTCGCCCCCCCGGACCCCCTGTCTGGACCGCGTTCCTGGCCTGCTCCCCCCGAGTCCGCGATGCCCGACTTGCGCGTGACGGGGCTGACTAAGTCCTACCCGACCCCGGCCGAGCCGCTGGTCGTGCTGCGAGGCGTCGACCTGGAGCTCGCGCGGGGGGAGAGCCTCGCCGTCACCGGCCCCAGCGGCTCGGGCAAGAGCACCCTGCTGGCCATCTTGGGGACGCTCGACACGCCGACCTCGGGCGAGGTGCGGCTGGCGGGCGAAGACCCCTTCGCCCTCGACGAGCCGCGGCTGGCGCGGCTCCGCGGCGAGCGGATCGGCTTCGTGTTCCAGGAGCACCACCTGCTGCCGCAGTTCTCGGCGCTCGAGAACGTCGCCACGCCGCTGCTGGCGGCGGGGAGCGTGCCGCCGAGCGGCATCGAGCGGGCCCGCGAACTGCTCGCCCGGGTCGGCCTCGCCGACCGCGAGCGGCACAGCCCGGCACAGCTCTCCGGGGGAGAACGCCAGCGGGTAGCGATCGCCCGCGCGTTGGTGCGCGAGCCGCTGCTGGTCCTGGCCGACGAACCGACGGGGAACCTCGACCCCCGCGCCGCCGAAGGGATCGCCGACCTGCTGCTGGGGCTGGTGCACGAACGGGCCGCGATGCTCGTCGCCGTGACTCACAGCGAGGCGTTCGCGGCGCGGCTGGGCCGCCGTGCGCGACTGGTGGACGGGGCGCTGGTAGAATAGCGATCATCTCCTCTCGTCTGGCTTGTCCCACGGCGCTCGCGATGAACTCGCTCCCCACGCTCGCTCACCGCCTGCTGCACGGCGAGATGCCCGACCGCCTCGCCGCGATCGAAGAGATCAACCTCGCCGGCGAAGGCGCAGCAACGATCGCCGCGGCGGTCGTCCAGGCGTGCGACGAGCCGGAGCTCGCGCCTCTGTGCGTCGGCGTGCTCGAAGAGCTGGGCCCCCCGGCCGAGGGGCAGCTCGCGGCACTCGCGACGTTGCTGGCCTCGCCGATCGACGACTGCGTGTACTGGGCCGCGACGCTGTTGGGGCGCTGCGGCGCGAAGTCGGCGCCGCACGTCGGCCCCGTTTCCGCCGTCGCGGAACGACACACGAGCGAATCGGTGCGCCGCCGCGCGGTGTGGGCACTGGGGAAGATCGGCCCGCACGCCGCGAACTCGCTGCCGCTTGTGGAGCGGCTGGCAAAGAGCGACTCGCCGGCCCTGGCAAGCCAAGCCGCCGAAGCGCTCGCCGCGATCCGCGGAGCGTAGGGGCGAGCCGGCGGCGAGAGCCGGCGGCGAGAGCCGGCGGACTCGTTGCGCAACAGACGACTACGCTGCTCTCGACCAGGTGAGACGCCCCGTCAACTCCAGCCCTTTGACTAACTCTACCCGACTCACACATGGAAAACCGCCAACCGAACAGAAAACTGTTCCAGTACCTTTCGACGATCTTCCTCGTGCTGGCGGTGCTGCCGGGCATGTTCGTTCTGCAGGGCCGTCCGGCCAAGACGCCCGCGCAGGGGATGTTCCGAATCGCGTGCATCGCGATCGGATCGATTGGTCTCATCGCGGTACTAGTCTACGCACTCAGGTCGCGCCGCGACGGTAGCGAGAGCGAGTGACAGCGGAGCGACGAACTCGCGTAAGGCGAGCCGACGGCGCCATCCGTCGGAGTGGTTGAAGCGGCGTTGAGTTGATCGTAGCGCGACAACTCCGACGGCTCACGCCGCCGGCTCGCCTACGGACGCGTCCGTCTGCTCGTACCGTACTTTGCGTCTTCGCGGCTTTGCGTGAGGCTTCTTGACGCTGCGTGTCTCAGCGCTCGCCGATCGCGTAAAGCGCCGCGTCGGTCCGCAGGTAGAGCACGCCGTCGGCGATCGCGGGGCTCGAGGCCATCGGCTCCCCCAGGTCGTTCTTCGCCACGACCTCGAACTCGCGCCCCGCGCGGACGACGGTGACCACGCCGCGCCGTGACGTCAGGTAGACGTTGCCGTCGGCGTAGAGGGGGGACGCGCGGTGGCGGTCGGCGACGGTCCGCTTGCGGTACACGCGCTTGCCGGTGGCCAGGTCGTGGACCGCTAGGTTGCCGTCCTCGCCGCACAGGTAGACGAGTCCGTCCACGACCAGCGGCGACGGCACGTCGGGGGTGCCGCTGTCGAGGCGCCACAGCACGCTCGGCGTGCCGGCAAGCTCTCCGTGGCCGTCGGCGCGGACCACGGCCACGGCCTCGTTCTTCGCCGTCGGCACGACGACCACCGGCGAACCGTCGGTCAGCCTCCCCACTCCCGGCGACGCGACGAAGCGCAATGTCGTGTGGTAGTTGCCCGGCGAGTTGAACCCCGTCACACGCCACACCTCGCTTCCGTCGGCCGTGTCGTAGGCGACCGCCGCGTCGGCCCCGTGCGTCACGAGGAGCGTCTTGCCGTCCACCTCAACCAGCACCGGGGACGCGTAGCTGTGCTCGCACTCTTGGCTCGCGCCGGTGACGCGCGGCGACTCCCAGAGGGTGTCGCCACTCGCCAAGTCGAGCGCCACGACGCGCGCCTCTTCGGTCGCCGGGTCCCCCTCGCCGTGCAGCCACTGGAGCAGCACGCGACCGTTATGGAGGATCGGCGTCGAGGAGTAGCCGAACTGGATGACGAGCTTGCCGAAGCGCTCGTTGAGGTCGACCTTCCAGACCGGCTCGCCGGTGACTCGGTAGCAACCCAAGACGCCGTCGCCCATCATCGAGACGACGAGCTTGCCGTCCGTCGCCGGCGAGGGGGAGGCCAGGTTCCCCTCGTCGCCGCGGAACGTCGCCTGGCCCGTCGAGACCGTACGCCGCCACAGCTCGCGGCCCCCCTGAGTGGCGAAGGCGAGCAACACGAGCTCCTCCTCGGCCGCGGCGGTGACGAACACCCGTCCCCCCGCGACCACCGGCGAGGCCCCCGCCGAGCCGGGGAGCGGCGCCCGCCAGAGGACGTTTTCCGCGGGGCCCCACGACGTGGCGACCCCGGTCGAGGCGGAGACGCTCGCCGTCGTCGGGCCGCGCCAGTGGGGCCACTCTTCGGCGACGACGCCATTGCCGACCACCGAGGGGCCGAGGCCGAGCAACACCAGCGGGAAGAGCTTCATCGCGAGGGCCCGTCGCGTCCCAGGGGTCGGCCAGCCGTAGGCCGGCCGTTCGATTACGATCAAGAGACTACCCGCTTGGGGCCCGAATCGCGAACCGCCGCTGCCGATGAACCTCGCCTCGATCCCCCAGGCCTACCGGAACGCCTCCCGCTGGCGTGAGATCTTCGCCGTGCTGAGCAAGCACGGCCTGGCAGACCTCGTGAGTCGGTTCGACCTGCCGATCGCCAAGCGGTGGTTCACGCGCGAGGGGAACGGGGCCCCGGCGGTGCGCCGTGAAGAGCGGATCCGCAGGGCGCTCGAAGACCTCGGGCCGGCGTTCATCAAGCTCGGCCAAGCGCTCGCGACCCGCCCCGACCAAGTGGGGGTCGAGCTCGCCGAGGAGCTCGCGAAGCTGCAAACATCGACCCCCGCGGCCCCCATCGAGGCGATCCGTCGGGCGATCGAAGAGGACCTGGGCCGACCGATCGGCGAGTGCTTCGCGTCGTTCGACGACACGCCGGTCGCCTCGGCGTCGATCGGGCAGGTCCACCGCGCGCGGCTCGCCACGGGGGAGCAGGTGGCCGTAAAGGTCCGCCGCCCGGGGGTCGAGGCCAGCCTGATCGCCGACGCCGAGATCCTCGTCAGCCTCGGTGACCTTGCCGAGCGGCTGCCGGACCTCCGGCCTTACCGGCCACGGGCCACGGCGGAAGAGTTCCAGCGCTCGCTGCGGCGCGAGCTCGACTACCGCGAGGAGCTGCGCAGCGTCGAGCGGTTCCGCGAGGCGTTCGACGGCGACAAGCGGGTGCGGATCCCACGCCCCTACCCCGAGCTCTCGGGGGCGCGGGTGCTGACGCTCGAGTGGTTCGACGGCCGCGCGCTCGACGAGCTGTCGCCCGAGAACACGTCGGCCGAGCGGCTGTCGATGCTGGCCCGCCACGGGGCCGAGGTCTACCTCGAGATGATCTTCGAGCACGGCCTGTACCACGCGGATCCCCACCCGGGGAACCTGTTGGTGCTCGAGGGGGACGTGATCGGCCTGCTGGACTTCGGCATGGTGGGGCGGATCGGCGAGGGGATGCGCGAGGACCTGGAGGACGTGCTGATGGCGGTGGGAGCGGACGACCCGCCGCTGCTGTGCGCGGCGCTGCTGCGGATCGGCGAGGCGCCGCCGGAGCTCGACGAGCGCGCGTTCGCGCAGGAGATCGCCGAGTTCGTCGATCGCTTCGGCCGCCAAGACATGGGGCGCATCGACCTGACCGCGGCGCTCACCGAGCTGTTCCGGATCGTGCGGCGGCGGCGCGTGGTGCTCCCGGCCGCGATCTCGCTGCTGCTCAAGCTGCTGGTGATGCTCGAAGGGACCGGTCGAACGTTGCGGAAGGACTTCGCGCTGCTCGAGGCCCTCGCGCCGATGCAGCGGCGGATGGCGCTGCGGCGCCTCTCGCCGATGCGTCAGGCGCGGAAAGCCCGCCGGCTGTTCGGCGAGGTCGAGCTGCTGGCCGAGGAGCTGCCGCGGCGGGTGCGCGACCTGCTCGCCCAGTTCCAGTCGGGCCGCTTCGAGGTGCACCTCGAGCACCGAGGCCTCGAGCCCTCGGTCAACCGGCTCGTGCTCGGCCTGCTCACCAGCGCGCTGCTGGTGGCCGGGGCGCTGATGGCGTCCCGCGACCTGTGGCCGCTGTACGGCGTCTCGGCGCCGGGCGCGGTGGCGTTCGCACTGGCGGGCCTGCTGGGCCTGCGGCTGACCCTGGCGATCAGCAAGAGCGGCTGGCTCGATTCGCGGTAGCGAGGCGGCCTGCGCCAAGCCGGCGAGCGGTTAGCAGCCTGTTGATTTCTTGACCGGCTGCGTCGTCGCAGGGAGGG
>JBOFFC010000151.1:0-105736 GCA_051648405.1 Lacipirellulaceae bacterium | reverse complement strand
GTGATCGCGCCACGACGGAGTCAACGCCTCGCGTAACGACTCCGACGGCTCTCGCCGCCGGCTCGCCTACGAGGTTGCGAGCACCGGCACGCTGTACGACGTGAGCCAATGCGCGACGCGCGTGTCGAGCAGCAAGCGGCTCAATGGTGGAAGTCCCGCAGCACTTCCTCGGGCAACGGCGCGTCGAAGTCGTCAGGGACGACGAACTGCCCCTTCGCAAGGCCGAACGGGCGCTTTCCACCGGACGGCGCGTCCGCCGGGCGGATCTCCGCCACCGGCTGGCCGTCGCGGGTGACGACGAGGCGCTCGCCTGCCTCGACGCGCCCCAGGCAGGCGGCGAAGTCGGCTTGCAGGGCGTCAATGGTAATCGTGCTGGGGGCGTCCATTCGCCTAGTATAGCACCGCCCTCCAGAGAGAGCCCCCCAAGTTGAAGGCGAGCCGGCGACGTGAGTCGTCGGAGTGATCGCGCCACGGCGGAGCCAACGCTTGCGCAACGACTCCGGCGACTGACGTCGGCCGGCTCGCCTACGGAGCGCTACGCCCGCCGCCCCACGCACACCGCCGCCGCTTGGCCTTGCGGCGTGGTGCTCACTACCAGCGACGAGTCCCCCGCGCGGCCGCCCTCGTCGCGCGTCACGTTGAGCGGGCAGGCGGGGTCGGGCGTCTGGTAGTTCAGCGTCCGCGGCAGGGCGCCGTGCGCGAGCGCAAGGAGCGAGCCGATCAGCTCGACGACCCCCGAGCCGCCGCCCAGGTTGCCGAAGTAGCTCTTCAGCGCGACGACCGGCACGTGCTTTGATGCTTGGCCGAGCGCATCGACGAGGCCGGCCGCTTCGGCCGCGTCGTCGTCGATTGTCCCCAGGCCGTGCGCGGCGACGTGCCCCAGGGCCGACGCTTCGAGGCGCGCGTCGGCCATCGCGCCGCGGGCGGCCTGCGCGATCGCGCGGCGTGTGTCGCCGCGCAGGTTGCAGTCGGCGACGACGCTCGACGCGAAGCCGCGCAGCTCGCCGTAGACGCGTGCGCCGCGCGCCGTGGCCGACTCGAGCGACTCGAGCACCACCATGCCGGCGCCCTCGCCGCAGACCATGCCGCGGCGGTCACGGTCGAAGGGTCGGCTGGCGGTGGCCGGGTCGCCGTCGTGCGTGACGGGTCCCGACTGCATCGCGTGGATCGCCTGCATCGGCAGGACGCGCGTCCCGGTGGCGCCGGCGACCATCCGGTCGGCGCCCCCGCGGGCGATGATCCGCGTCGCCTCGCCGATCGCCACCAGGCCCGACGCCTCGCGCATCGTCAGCGAGTTGTTCGGCCCGCGCAGGTCGTTGTAGATCGCGATGTGGCTGGCCGGCATGTTCGGCAGGTACTTGAGCATCCACAGCGGCTGCATCTCGCGTAGCCCGTCGCTCCCCCAGCGCGAGTAGTCGAAGGCGCCCCCGTCGGCGCACTTGCGGATGGCGTCGGCGTAGTCCTCGGGGAGCGTGAGCATGTAATCGCTCCCCAAGACGACGCCGAACCGTTCGGGGTCGAGGGTCGCTAGCGCCCCCGAGTCAAACAGCGCGCGCTGCGCCGCGGCGACCGCCATCTGGGTCTCGCGGCACATGACCTTGAGCCCCTTGCGGATCGACTTCTTGAGATCCCCTTCGACGGGACCGAAGTCTTCGATCGCGCCGGAGAACTGCGGGGCGTCGGCGGCGACCAGCGGCTCGACGGCCCCCGGCCTCCGGCGTACGCCGCTGCGGCCGCTCGAGAGGGCCTCCCACAGCTCGCCCGGCGTCGAGCCGAGGGGCGAGACGAGGCCGACGCCGGTGATCACAACGCGGCGCTCGGCCGGCCTAGCGGTGCTGCTCATAGGCCCGCCAGTTTACCCGCGGGGCAGGCGCCCGGGGATGGGGCCGGGGGAAGTGTGACGGGATCGACGGGATTGGAGGCGGATCGACGGGAAGGCCGATCGGTGATCCCCGTTGCAGCGTCTCCAACGTGACGGAGCGCTCTGTGGAACTCCCCCCTCCCCTGAAGGAGTAGGGAGGACTCGCGCGGACGACGCGGTTCCCTTGAGTTACACGCAGTCTAGTAGCGGCCGGTGAAGCCGCCGGGCTCGCGGCCGGCGGTGGAGAGAGGGGCGAGCGCCGCCGAGGGGGTCGCGGGGTCGCGGGCCTCGACGAACAGCAGGGCGTCGGCGCGCTGCGGGCCGGCGAGCATCGGCAGCATGCCGCTGAGGCCCCCCGGGGCGCTCGGCATCGGCGGGGCGATCATCCCCAGGCTGAGGACGAGCACGCGGTCGGCCGGCCAGCGGAACCGCTCGTCGAGGTGGGCCATCGTCATCTGCGGCACTTCGATTTCGAGCCGCGCCCCTTGGGCCTGACCGCCGCCGGGAGGGGGGAGTTGCAGCGTCACCTTCTCGAGCTTCTCGACCTGGTGCAGGCGGAGCTTGATGCGGGCCTCGGCCTCGCCGCCGTCGAGCGCCAGCAGCGGGCGGAAGTCGAGCGACGCCCCTTCATCGACCGAGCCCCCTTCGGGCTGGTAGCCGGGCCACGCCGCGCCGGTGGGGACGACCCCCTTCACGTAGCTCCGCGGGCGCATCGTCGAGAAGGTCGCTTGGCGGCCGTTGGGGGCGGCTTGGTTCGCGGCGGTGAACTCGCGGACGTCGCCGCGCTTGGCGAGTTGCGAGACCAGCAGCGCGTAGTCTTCCTTCGCCATCACCCAGCCCTGCACGCCCGGGGACTGGACGGCGACGGGGGTCATCAGACTCGTCGCGCGCAGTCGCCAGTCGGGGTCGCGCACCGTGACGACGCGCAAGTAGAACGCGCGCTGCGCGTTGGTGGTGTTGACGAAGCGATCGACCACGTCGCCGACGATCCCCTGCATCGCCGGGGTGTGGTAGACGGTGAGCGTCTCGGGGCTGGCGTGCAGGATCCCCAGCGCCTCGGAGTGCCACGCCTCGGGGCCGGTCTCGGCGAGGACCCAATCGACGATCGCCTGCTGCGGCCGGAC
This sequence comes from Lacipirellulaceae bacterium, assembly GCA_051648405.1. Classification (GTDB taxonomy): domain Bacteria; phylum Planctomycetota; class Planctomycetia; order Pirellulales; family Lacipirellulaceae; genus JBOFFC01. The sequence goes on along the minus strand of JBOFFC010000151.1, from coordinate 102,751 downwards.
CGCGTCCCCGGCTCGCATCGTGAAGGGGCGGATGTCGTACTCGCGCCACACCTGCCCCGCGTCGTTGGGGAGTTGGCCCGAGCCCTTCGAGACCCGCGCGCGGTTCGAGTCGGTCACGCGCTCGAGCGGCGTCGGCGCGCCCGGCGTCGGCGTAACGGTGTTCGCGCCCTGCGGCGCTCGTTGGTAGAGGCCTGCGCGCGGGTCGGCCGCCGCGGGAGCGGCCCCCTGCCCCAGAAACGCCTGCGGCGCTGCCGGCTGGGCGTAGCGATTGGTGCCGAAGTCGGCCGCGGTGACCACCGATTCATCGACGATCGCTGGCGCCGCCTCTTGCCCCGACGCCAGGGCCGCTCCGCCGACCACCAGCGCCGCAAGCGCGGCCCGCAGCAGGCCGACGGCGAGGGGCGAAGCGAGCGACGGGGCGAATTCCGCCAACACCGAGGGGGCCATCTTGGCTCTCCCGAGGCCGAGAACGAGAAACCAGCGCGCCAGTCCGTGGCGCAGCTACAGAAGAGAGACTCTAACGGTCGGCATCGACGCGCGGCAACCCGAGCCGCAAGCCGCCGGCGGCTTAGCGGCCTGTTGATCTTTCGACGGGCAGCGTCGTCGCAGGGAGGGGACGTCGAAACCGTGGCGCTTTCGCCGCGGTTTCGCGAGCCGCGAGCGGCTCGGCCGTGAGCTTGGCGAGGTTGAAAAACGCCACGACGGCGTTTTTCAACAGGCTGTTAGCGGCGGCGCACCACGAAGCAAGCCATCGACGCTAGCAGCGCCGCCGCGGGCTCGGGGACCGAGGTCGAGCGCCGATCCGACTGCCCGTAGAAGTTTCGCCACACGGTGTAGTCGATCTGATCGACCTGCCCGTTTTGCGAGCCGTCGGCGGCGACGCTCGTCGTCGATCCGAGCAGGTCACGCCAGCGGGTGTAGTCGGCCGCGTTGACCCTCCCGTCCCCCGTGTAGTCCCCGGGTAGTCCCGGCGCGTTGCCGACTTCCCATCCGATGTCGTCGAGCGCCGCGACGTCGAGCGCCGTGAAGCCCTTCCGTGTGCCAACGGTGATGAACGGCGTGAGGGCCCCCTCTTGGGCCGTCCCCACTCCGTAGACGGTGCTCTGCGTGCCGGCCGACCAGTGCCCCCCGTCGGGGGAGATCGGCGGCGACGCGTTGAAGACGGCCGTCGCGGCCGGGCCGGTGAAGACGGCGCCGCTGACGAGGGCGTTCCACTCGTCCGAGGCGCCCAGCCCGATCGCGTGCCCCAGCTCGTGCAGGGCAACCGACCACAGGTCGTTGGCGCCGGGGGTGATCGGCGTGGTGTGGTTGTAGTTCCAGTTCGTGTTGCTGTCGAACGTCAGCGCGCCACCCCAGCGCGCGAAGTCGGTCGTAGCCTCACCACGGTGCTCGACGTTGGCGAAGAACTGCGTCGTGGTCTGGTTGATCTGGTTGATCTCGGCGTTGGTGAAGCCCCCCGAGGGGCTGCTCCCCCTCGACCACCCGCCGGGGCCGCCGAAGCCGAGCGTCGAACCGAGGTCGCGGGCGCCGACGTAGACGCGGTACTCGTCTACCGCGATCGTCGGGTTCAGGAGCGACTCCAAGGCCCCGGTCGAGGGGTTGTCGAACTGCGCTCCCCACTGCCACGTTACGAGGCCGTTGAACGTGCTGCTCGCAAAGGGGGCCGGCGTTTGGACCGCGTTGAGCGTGTCCCGCAGGATCGTCGAGAGGGACGACGCGGCCGCTTCGAGCGTCGCGCGGGCCGCGGCGCCGTTGGTGGTCGCCGTGCTAAAGAACCCCGACGAGTCGTAGCTGTAGTCGAGGCGGATCGTAACGGCCCGGGCGCCGAGGGCCCCCGCGCCGAGAAGTGCGGCGACCGCAAGCAAGCGTAGAGTGAGCATCGACGGCGCCTCGTCCACAGGTGGGGCGGCCCTTTGTGGAGCGCTGCCCGGGTAGTCCCTGATCTAGGAGCTAGGGTAAGGGGAATCGCGCGAGGGGGCAACCAAGTCGTCGCGTAGTGCCGCCCCGGGCGGGGGGCCGCGAGCTTGGCGAGGTTGAAAAACGCCACGAAGGCGTTCTTCCAACAGGCTGCTAGGAGACCACGCCGGCGATGATCGACGCGTTGTGGCCGCCGAACCCGAAGCTGTTGCTCATCACGACCTTCACGCTCCGCTCGCGCGGCGTGTTCGGCGTGTAGTCGAGGTCGCAGTCGGGGTCGGGGGTCGTGTAGTTGATCGTCGGGGGGCAGACCTGGTGCTTGATCGCTAGCAGCGAGAGGGCGAGCTCGACCCCCCCCGAGGCCCCCAGCAGGTGCCCGAGCTGGCTTTTGGTGCTCGAGACGCTGACCTTGTAGGCGTGGTCGCCAAACACCGACTTGATGGCGGTCGTCTCGGCTTTGTCGCCGAGTGGGGTGCTCGTGCCGTGGGCGTTGATGTAGTCGATCGCGGAAGCGTCGAGCTTGGCGTCCTTCAGCGCGCCGGCCATCGCCCGCGCGGCGCCCGACCCGGTGGGGTCGGGCTGCGTGATGTGCCCCCCGTCGCCCGAAGCGCCGTAGCCGAGCAGCTCGCCGTAGACCCGCGCGCCGCGCGCCCGGGCGTGCTCGAGCTCTTCGAACACCACGACGCCGGCGCCCTCCGACAACACGAACCCGTCGCGGTCGCGATCGAAGGGGCGGCTCGCGCCGGCCGGGTTGTCGTGCCGCTCGGAGAGGGCCCGCATGTTCGAGAAGCCGGCGAGCCCCATCGCGGTGCAGGCCGCCTCGGCGCCCCCGCTGACCATGATGTCGGCGTCGTCGTACTGGATCGCCTTGAAGGCGTCCCCCATGGCGTTGGTGGCGCTCGCGCAGGCGGTGGCCACGGCGTAGTTGGTGCCGCGGAGCCCGTAGTGGATCGAGACGTGCCCGCTCGCCGCGTTGAGCATCAGCTTGGGGATCGTGAAGGCCGAGACCTTGTCGGGGCCCTTGGTCAGCAGGCGCTCGTTCTGGGCCTCGATCTCGGTGAGGCCGCCGATCCCCGAGCCGAGGATCACCCCGGCGCGGTACGGGTCTTCCTTCGAGAAGTCGAGGCCCGAGTCGTTCACGGCGTCGATCGCGGCGACCATCGCGAACTGCGTGAAGCGGTCGATGCGGCCGGCGTCTTTCTTCGAGACGTAGCCCTCGGTGTCCCAGTCCCAAATGTCGCCGCCGAACCGGACCTTGTGCCGCGAGGTGTCGAAGATGCGGAGCTCGTGCACGCCGCTCTGCCCTTCGAGCACGGCGCGCCACAGCGCGTCGATCTTGCGCGCGAGCGACGTGACGACACCCATCCCCGTGACGACGACTCGCCTCTTCATCGACGGACCTCTCGGCTAGTGGCCGGTGTGCTGTTTGCCGGTGTGTGGGCGGGTGTTGCGGTACGCTCGAAGCGTCCGGCAGCGGCAGACCACCGAAGAACGGAACAGGCCGGCGCCGCGTCGCCGCCGCGCCGGCCTGGGAGTTCTACGCGGCGCCCGCAGGGGCTACTCGCCGCTGTTTTGTTCGATGTACGCGACCGCTTGGCCGACGGTCTGGATTTTCTCCGCGGCGTCGTCCGGGATGTTGATGTCGAACTCCTCTTCGAGTTCCATCACCAGCTCGACCGTATCGAGCGAGTCGGCGCCCAGGTCGGTCACGAACGAGGTCTCGGGCGAGATCTTGTCTCGATCAACGCCGAGTTGCTCGGAAACAATCTCGGTAACTCGCTCCAGCACTGTCGCCACGGTCGATCTCCTTGAACGCTTGCCTGAAAATCGGGGAGTGAGGGGCAAACCGGTCGCCGCTGGCGCCGCGCCCGTGGAACGGGGCGGCCGCCGCGAAGGGGCCCCTGCTGTTTCCGCCCCGGAACACTTCCGAGATGGTAGTTGGTAGTCGGTCGGTCGCTCTTCGGGGTCGCGTCGCTATCGCCCGGGTCGAGCCCCCGGGCGGCCGGGCGCCGCCGCGCGTGGCGTCACAAAATAGAGGGCTTCCGCAAACCGGGTCAAGGTGGATGGGGGGCTTGCGCCCCCGAGAGGCTAGAGGTGAGAGGCGAGAGGCGAGGGAATTCAGGCCGCGCTGCACTCGCCAGGCGGGCTGTTCTCTCTCTCGCCTCTAACCTCTCGCCTCTGCCGCCGCAGGCGGCTCAGCAGGTCATCCCCCCGTCGATCACGAGGGTTTGGCCGGTGATGTAGGCGGCCGACTCGCTGGCGAGGAACAGGACGGCGTCGGCGACTTCTTCGACCTGCCCCTCCCGCTGGAGCGGGACGACGGCTTTGATCCGCTCCATGACGGCCTCCTCGCCGGCGGCCTCTTTGAGGGCGGCGGTCATGTCGGTGGCGATGAACCCGGGGCAGATCGCGTTGACCGTGATTTGGCGGCGGCGGCTGGCGAGCTCGCGGGCAACCGTCTGCGTGAACCCGATCACTCCCGCCTTCGACGCCGAGTAGTTCGCCTGCGCCTGGTTGCCGCGGAGGCCCGACGTGCTCGAGATGTTGACGATCCGGCCACGCTTGAGCCGTATCATCGCCCCTGTCGCGGCGCGGGTGAACAGGAACACGCTCCGCAGGTTCGTGGCGAGGACCTCGTCCCAGTCGTCGTCGCTCATCCGCGGGAGCAACGTGTCGCGCGTGATTCCGGCGTTGTTGACCAGGATGTCGAGCCGCCCGAAGCGCTCGACGACGTCATCGACGAGCTTGCTCGCCGCGGCGCTATCGGCCACGTCGCACGCCATGGCGACCCCCTCGCCCCCGGCGGCGTTGATCTGGGCGGCGAGTTCCTCGAGCTTCCCGAGGCTCCGCGCCACGAGCGCGACCCGCGCGCCCGAGCCGGCCAGGGCGATTGCGATCGCCTTGCCGATGCCGCGCGAGGCGCCGGTGACGATCGCCACTTGCCCCGTGAGGTTCACCTGGATGCGGGTTGCAGAGATGTCGGACATCACGCGCCTTGGTCGGAGTTTCGTAAATTTCGCTGGTCGATCGCGAGTCTTCGTCCGCGAGTTATCGTCCGCGAGTCGTGTCGTCCCGACGCGCGTCAGGCAACGCTCTCGCACGCCGCCCCGCGATCAATCCGCTTGAGCAGCCCCCGGAGCACTCGGCCGGGCCCGATCTCGTAGAAGCCCATCACGCCGTGGCCTGCGAGCAGCTCGCGGACCGACGCCTCCCACATCACGGGGCTCTCGACTTGCCGGACGAGCAACCCCCGGATCTCGGCCGGGTCGTCGTGCGCCGTGGCGTCGACGTTGGACACCACCGGCAAGCGTGGCGCGTGCATCGGGACGTCGGCGAGGACCGCCGCTAGACGCTCGACAGCCGGCTTCATCAGCGGCGTGTGGAACGCCCCGGCAACGGCCAGCGGCACGACCTTGATCGCCCCGGCGGCCTCGGCCGTCTCGGCGAGCCGTTCGCACGCGGCGTTCGAGCCCGAGCAAACCGTGTTGCCCGGGCAGAGCAGGTTGGCGACCCGCAGCGTCTGGCCCGCGAAGGGGGGCTCCGCCAGCACGGCGGCGCACAGGGCTTCGATCTTTGGGACGTCGAGACCTAGGACGCTGACCATCCCGCTGGGGGTCGCCTCGGCGGCGTCCTGCATCGCGGCGCCGCGCTCGGCGACGACCCGCAGGCCGTCCTCGAACGAGAACACCCCCGCGAACGCCAGCGCTGTGTACTCTCCAAGGCTGAGGCCCGCGGCGGCGACGCACGCCTCGACCACGGCGGGATCGTCGCGTCGGAGCCGCTCGAGGGCCGCGAGGCTGGCGACGTACAAAGCCGGCTGGCTGTAGACCGTGGCGTCGAGCTGCTCGGACGGGCCGCTCGTCGAGAGCGCCAGAAGGTTGTAGCCAAGGACGTCTTCGGCCCGGGCGTAGAGCTCGCCGGCGGCGGGGACCTCGGCGGCGACTTCGGCGCCCATGCCGACGTGCTGGGCGCCCTGACCCGGGAACAAGAAACCGACCGGCGTGGCCATCTCGCGGCTCGTGCTAGGGCTGCGCTTAGAAGCGTCCACCCCCCAACGACAAAACCCGGGAGCGGGCCAACGCGGCGAGGGGCGTCGCTACGGAATTCGCGATCCGGGTCAGACCGGCTCGACGATCGTCCGGCCCATGTAATGGCCGCACTGCTGATTCGGGCAGACAACGTGGCTCAGCTTGAGCGAGCCGCAACGCGGGCACGCCTGAAGCTGGCGGACGCTGAACTTGATCGCGTCGTGCGACCGACGCATGCCGGTGCGAGAGTTGCTGTGCTTACGCTTCGGAACGGCCATCAGAAGACTCGCGCGGCGTGGGTCGAAAGGACTCGGCTCGGGCCGGCTCTCGTCGCGATCCGCTTTCCAGCGGTCGCAGGCCGGGCCAGTGAAGCCCCACACCGTAACGGCCCCCCGGTCTGTGGTCAATGGGCTAGCGGACCGGTTGCGGGTGTCGCGGTCGTTGACGCTCCCGGCGGCCGTTCCGTAGGATCGGGGCGCAGGGTGGGGGCCAACCGGCCACCCCCGGCCGCCAGGCGCGTCCACGCCACCTCCAGGGGACTCCCCCGATGCCGCTGTTCGAGGTCGAGACAACCAGTCACATCATGATTTCGTGGGCCGCCGACGCCGACGCGGCCCGCGCGGTCGTCGCCGACGCCTTCCCGAACGAGGCCGTTCTACGGCTCACCAAGCGTCCGCGTGACGCCTGGGTGATCTCCAAAGCCGCGCTCGGGATCCCGACCAACATGGACCCCTGCACCACGGCCCGCGACTGCCTATCGCGGGCCGAGGGGGACAAGGTCCACGCGATCCGGCTTTACATGAACGAGAAGGGGGTCGATCTCGATCAGGCGCGACGCGTGATCGAGTCGAACATGGTCATCGGCTGGTGACACGCGGCCCCAGCGAGGCCCGCGAAGGGTTTCAGCGGAGCTGAGTCGGGGCCGTCGCCGGCGTTGCCGTGGGATACGCCGCCGGGTAGCTGGCCGGCACGGCCGTGGTGGGCGCGGTTGCGGCGGAGCTTGCCGGAGGGAGCGACGCCACGCTCACCCCCGAGCGGTAGGTGGTCGTCCCCCCCGGTCGGTACTGGCCCGCCGCGGTCGCTAGTTGAACCGCCTGTTGCGGCGAAGCGAGGTTCGCCGCCGGCATCGTGCCGAGGCTCGATCCGCTGCTCGGCGCCTTCACGCCGGGCGCCGCGGCGAGCGTCGCGGGGGCGCTGGGGGTCGCGGTGGTCGGGAACGGAGTGCTCGGGTACCCCGTCGAGGGGAACGCCGTGGGCTTCGTCGCTGGCTGCTGGGCCGCGAGCGAGGTCGCCGGAGCGGCGGGGGCCGTGGCGGCCATCGCCGAGGTTGCCTGCGACGCCGCTTGTGACGCGGTCGAGCTGGCGGCCGCTGCGTAGCGGTCGGCGGCACCGGCTGCCGACTTCTGGCTCGCCGACAGGTAGTCGTTGAAGTCGCCGTAGCCGGTCGCCGCAGTCGAAGTCGCCGCGGTTGCGTAACGGTCCGCCGTCTCGCTCGCGGATTGCGCCGCGGCGGTCGGCTTGTATCCGTTGGGGTCGTACGGGCCGGCTAACGGCGCAGCGGCAGCCATCATCGCCGGGACGGCCTTGCTCGCGGCGACCGGCATCGCGGGGGCCTTGGACATCGCGGGAGTCGCCGGCAGGGTCGCCAGGGACGGGATCGCCCCGATCTTGGCGGCTTCCTTGGCGGGGGTCGTCAGGGCGACGCTCGGCGTCGGCGCGGGGGTCGAGGGCTTGAAGGCGGGGGCCGAGCCGCCGGGCGCGGCCGCACTCGTCGCCGGCGCCATCGCCGCGATCGAAACCGGGGAGGCGGCGGGCTTCTGCAGCCCCTCCACGAGCGGCGTGGCCGCGTCGGAGGGGAGTCCCGGCGCTGTCTTGGCGATCGCCGACGCGTCGGCGACGTCCTTCGACCACGGGTTCCACCAGGCGAACTTCGAGCCTCCGCCGGAGGACCTGCACCCGGTCGCAACGGCGAGGGTCGCCATCAGCACCAGGGCGATGACGTTGCGAGCGCGGATTGCACGCGAGGCGGGCGAGCTGACCATGGCCGAGGCCCTTCCTTGGGCGAACGGTGGATGTGCGTTACCGGAGGACCGCGTTCGATCCCCCTTGATCGGGTTTTCGGCAAGCGGCGCGGTTTGCGCTGAGCGAATAACCGGCGTAAGCGCCCAACACCGCCAGCATCGCTGGCGCTGCGAGCGCGCACGGGGGCGCTTCCGAAGGCGGCGGGAGGCTAGGTGCGCACGCGGGGGGCGTCAATGGCGAACCGCGGACGCCGGGCGCGCTAAGCCGCGAGCGGCTGCTCGCGGCTTAGCGCGTCGATCGATTTCGCGCACGGTCGCCGCCGCGGCTCACCCTTGGGCCGCCGCGTAGAGCTCGGCGACCTTCGCCCAATCGACGACGTTGAAGAACGCGGCCAGGTAGTCGGGGCGGCGATTCTGGTACTTCAGGTAGTACGCGTGCTCCCAGACATCGACCCCCAGGATCGGCGTCCGTCCTTCCATCCAGGGGTTGTCCTGGTTGGGAGTGCTCTCGACGGCGAGCTTCCCTTCCTTGTTAACCGAGAGCCAAGCCCAGCCGCTGCCGAACCGGTTGAGCCCGGCGTTCGTGAGGTCCTCTTTGAACTTGGCGAACCCACCGAGCTCGGCGTCGATCGCTGCGGCCAGCACGCCGCTCGGGGCGGCCCCGCCGGTGGGGCTCATCGTCGCCCAGAACAACGAGTGGTTGGCGTGGCCGCCGCCGTTGTTGCGGACCGCTGGGCGGACGTTCTCGGGGACCGACGCGATGCCGCGACAAAGGTCTTCGATCGACTGCTCACCGACACCCGCCCCCTCGAGGGCCGCGTTGAGCTTCGTCACGTAGGTGGCGTGGTGCTTGCCGTGGTGGATCTCCATCGTCGCCGCGTCGATGTGCGGCTCGAGGGCGCCGAAGGCGTAGGGGAGCGACGGCAGGGTGTAGGCCATGGCGGGGCGACTCCGTGGGAGTGAGAACGCGGGGGGGCGCGCGGCGCAACGAGCCGTGCGCCGACGGGCGTCGGGCCCTACCGGTGCGTTAGCGCACGCGGCCGACCGACGCGACCCCTGTAGACTCCCGCACCGTGTGCGGATTGGCAAGCGCCGCGGAAGGCGCCCGCCGCGATCGGCCCAGCGCAGGCGAGTCGTCGCGTGCCGCGGCGCGGCGATCAGGCCTGCGGCGCCGGATCGACCGATTCGACGTCGGCTTCCTTCGCCATCAAGTAACTTTTGAGGCTCCCCAGCAGCAGGCGGGCGCGGTCCATCGCCTGGCCGCGGCGCCGATCGCGGTCGCGTTTCGGCTTGATCGTCACGTCGATGAACGTGTGCGCGTACGAGCCCTTGGCCATCCCCGAGGCGTTCGACTTCTCGATTTTGTGCTGCGACAGGCGGAGGTCGATGATGAATCCCAGCGGGCGGTCGTTCTCGCGGCGGCTCTTGCCGCCGACCGCGTCGGTGGTCTCCATCCGCAGGTGGTTCTCTTCGGTGCGGAGGATCTTGGCGTCGCGGTCGGCGATGAAGCCCTTGAGCTTCTGGACGGCGAGCTCGACGGGGACGTTGGTCACGAGGCGCGTTTCCAGCAGCGCGCCGCTTGTGAACGCGCTCATGGTCCAGCCCGACAGCCCGAACCAGCTCGACTTGGTGGATTCTTCGGTCGACATGCCATCCCCTAGTGTCACGACTTGGTTTCGCCCTTGGTCCTTGGCCTGCAGCAGGCCGCGGTCCGCGCGGCGGAGCATCGTCTCGGGGGTGTCCCCCATCTGCAGCTCGGTCACGCCGAAGCTGGCGGTGATGTGGGCGCCCCCGAGGTAGGTGTGCGGAGTCTCGCTAAGTTGACGGCGGATCAGCTCGGCGCGCTTCGTCGCGGCGGCGTTCGAGCAGTCGGCGCACAGGACGGCGAACTCCTCGCCCCCGTACCGCGCCACGAGGTCCCCCGAGCGGCACATCGACTTCAGAAGCGACGCGACGGTCATGATCGCTTCGTCACCCGCCTGGTGGCCGTACGTGTCGTTGATGCTCTTGAAGTGGTCGATGTCGGCCATGATCAAGCTGCACGGCAGGCCGGTGTCTTGGTGCGCGTCGATGAAGGCCGCGAGCATGCGGTCGAACTCGGCCCGGTTCGCGACCTGCGTCATCGGGTCCTTGGTCATCTCGGCGTGGAGCGCCTGACAACGCTCTTCGAGCGTCGTCTCGCTCGAGGCGTCGTGCAGGATCACGGCGGCGCCGAGCGGCGTCCCTCCCTCGACCACCGGGATCGCGTGCAGGTCGATGCTCACGCTGCGCCCGTTGCGGCCCATGACGCTGTAGCGGTCCAGCACCTGCACGCCGGACTCGACGGCGCGCTTGACGGGGCACTGCTCGTCTTCTAGCAACTCACCCGCCGCCGCCGACATGTCGAGCAGGCTCGGTGCGAACTCTTTGCCGCAGGCCGCTGTGGCGCCGACCCCCGTCAGGCGTTCTGCGCCCGTGTTCCAGCGGAGGATCCGCAGGTGCGAATCGACGAACAGCACGGCGTCGTGCATGTTGTCGAGCAGCCGCAGCTCGAACGCCGAGAGGGGGCTCGCAGGTTTGTCGGGTTGCGCGTGCAGCGTCGCGGCGGTGGGGTTCCAGGCCGCGGTCACGGTGGGGTCCCCGATCCCGGCGACCCAGCGGCGGGCCACGTCGGCCTCGAGTCGGCTCTGGTCGCGCGAGAAGACCTCGCAGTAACTCGCCACGAGGTCGGGGTCGAACTGCGTCCCGGCGCCCTCGAACAGCGCCGCGATCGCCCGCTCGCGGCTGCGCGCGGGGCGGTAGACTTGGTCGGTCGTCATCGAATCGAACGCATCGACGATGGCGATCATCCGCGAGACGAACGGGGTTTGTTCCCCCGTCAGGCGGATCGTGCGGTGCGTGCCATCGAACCAAGCGGCGGCCGCGTAGACCCCCTCGACGACGACGTTCGGCGCGCCGGCCGAGGCCAAGATCGCCCGCGCCGCCTCGCGGCTGCGGTCGATCTCTTCGACCTCACCCGACGTGAGGCGGCCGGGCTTGGTGAGGACCGCGTCGGGGACCCCGATCTTGCCGACGTCGTGCAGCAGCGCGGCCGCTTCCAACTGCGTACGCAGCTTGTCGGGCATCGCCAGCGCGGCGGCCCAGGTGCTGCACCCCAGCGCCACCCGCAGGCTGTGCGACGCGGTCGCCGGGTGCTTGTAGCGGAGCGACGTGAACAGCGCCGACACCATCCCGAGGCGGCCCTCGGCGAGCAGTTGCTCGTGCCGAGCTGCGGCGGCGACGCGTGCTTGGCTCGCGTGACCGACGCCAGCAGCCGACTCGTCGATCGACTCGAGCAGGCGGGCGACGTCCGCCGAGCCGCCGCCTGCCATCAACGAATCCTCGCCGTTCGCTGAGGCGAACGGATCGGCGGGCGAGGCGACGTCGGGGGGAGCGGCAGCCATGAGCGCGTCGGTGCGGCGTTGCGCGGTGGGCCCTGCGCCGCCCCGATGGGCTTGGCGAGGACACGGACCCCTAACGATAGGTCACGCTCGGCGTGGCGGTTCGCCGCGGCCGCCGGAAGTTGGGGCGCCCGCGACCAGGGCGGGGGGCCGTCGGCCGTCAAACTCCCCCCAAACCACCCGTCCCGCTCGCGCGGCAGCGACCACGCTATCAGCGGCCTAGATCGGACGTCGCTTGCGGCGATGCCCGGCGGTTCGACTCAAACCGGCCTGCGCGAGGCGCCGAAGTACCAACGGCGCCGGGGGTCCTGCCTTTCGCGGGACCGCCGCGCGTACGGCGGGTAGGACGCCCGCCCGCTCGGGACCGCTCTTCGCGAGGGATCGCTCGTATGTCGTCTGTAGCCCGAGATGGCCGTCGTCGTCGCCTGCTCCACGAGGGCTCGGCGGGAGTCGCCCCCCCCGTCGAAGCCGCCAACGTCGGGCTGCGCTACGCCCCCGCGCCGGACGACGCCGGTTTCGCGCTCGCGCAGGCCGTCTTGCCGGCCGGCTGGCGCGGAGGGCTTGGGCTGTCGTTCGCGCTCGCCGCCGCGCTTGGCGTGCTGGGGGTGCTCAACTCGTACGGTTCGACGCTCGCGACCGCAGCGGGCTCGACCCCCGCGCGCGCCGTCGAGTTGCTGCTCGCCGAGCGCCCCGCGTCGATCGCGGCGTGGTTCGGATCGAGCCTTTGGCTGGGTTCGGCCGCGCTCTCGGTGATGCTGCTCGCGCTGCGTCGCCAGCGGATGGACGACCTGCGCTGCGCGTACCGCACTTGGTTGGTCGCGGCGATCGCGGCGCTGCTGCTGAGCGCCAACGCGGCCACGCACGCGCACGTGGCTGTCGCCGGCGCGGTCGCTCGCGTGGTCGGTTTCTCGCCGCTGAGCGGCGACGCGCTGTGGTGGCTGCTCCCCGGCGGGATCGCGCTCGGCGCGCTCGCGGTGCGGATGGCGGTTGAGCTGGCCGAGTGTCGGCCGGCGCTGGTGCTTGCGCTGGGAGCGACGGGCGTGAGCGCATTCGGTTGGCTTGTCGAGGCGGGCGCCTCCCCGACCGCGCTCTCGACGATCGGCGGGACGAGCTCGGCGTCGCTCGTGGGGCCGTTCGCCGTGCTGGTCGGAACCGCGCTCGCCGTGATGGCCCAGGTCGTCTACGCCCGCCGGATCCTGCTGGAAGCCCGCGGCGACGTGCTCTCGCCCGTCGCAAAGACCGCGGTGAAGGAGCAGGTCGCTGCGGCGAACAGCGCCGCGCTCCGCGTTGCAGAAGCGGCCCCTGAGAGCCCCGCCGAGCGAGTCCCGACGCCGCGCCTCGTCGCTACGCAGGACGACGAAGGCCAGTCCGAAGACGAGGAGAGCGCGGAGGCCCTGCGTGTGTCCCCCCGCGAGCGCCGCGCGAGGGCCGTCGAGCCGGACGAGACGCAGTGGGTGAGTGGCGCCGAAGCGGGCGACCTCGAAGAGTACGAGGACGACGACTCCCCGCGCCGCGTGTCGAAGGCCGACCGCAAACGACTCCGCCGCCAACGCGAACGCGACGCGGCGTAGGAGCCTGTTGATTTTTCGAGAGGCTGCGTGGTCGCAGGGAGGCGACGTCGAAACCGTGGCGCTTTCGCCGCGGTTTCGCGAGCCGCGAGCGGCTCGGCCGCGAGCTTGGCGAGGTTGAGAAACGCCACGACGGCGTTTTTCAACAGGCTGTGAGACCGGGCCGGCGTCGCTCGCTCGCGGGTGACGCTTCCGGCTCGCTCGCGGCGCCGCTAGCCTTGGGGCTCCCCCAAGAGGCCTTCACCCCACGAGACCGCCGCGATGACGGTGCGCACCCGCTTCGCCCCCAGCCCGACGGGCTATCTGCACATCGGCGGGGTCCGCACGGCGCTCTTCAACTGGCTGTTCGCGCGGCGACACGGCGGCCAGTTCCTGCTGCGCGTCGATGACACCGACCAACAGCGGAACGTCGAGTCGGCCCTCGCGCCGATCCTGCACGGGTTCGGCTGGCTGGGGCTCGACTGGGACGAAGGCCCCACCGAGGCGGGGGACGGCTCGTCGCGGGGCCCGTGTGGGCCGTACTACCAGTCGCAGCGCGGCGAGCGCTACGCGGCGGCGGTCGAGCGGCTGCTGGCCTCGGGCCACGCCTACCGCGACTACGCCACCACCGACGAACTGCAAGCCGAGCGTGACGCGGCTCAGGGCTCGGGCGAGGCGTTCACGTACAGCCGCCGTTGGGCCGCCGAGACGCCGGCCGACGCTGCTCGGTTCGAGGCCGAGGGGCGCTCGGGGGTTGTCCGCCTGCGGATGCCGCGCGCAGGGGCGCTCGAGCTCGACGACCTCGTCCGCGGGCGCGTCACGTTCGAGTGGGCCCGCGAGCAGGACCACGTCGTCCAGCGCGCCGACGGCAGCCCGATCTACCACCTGGCGAGCGTGGTCGACGACCACGACATGCAGATCAGCCACGTGATCCGCGCCGAGGAACACCTCCCCAACACCCCGCGGCAGGTGTTCATCGCCCGGGCGCTCGGCTACGAGCCGCCGCGGTTCGCGCACCTGCCGTACGTCGCCGAGCCCGGGAGCAAGAACAAGCTCAGCAAGCGGAAGCTCGACAAGTACCTGAAGAACCGCGACTTCGCGGCGCTCAACGAGCACGGGCAGCGCGTCGCCGCGCGGCTGGGGGTCGCGACGGCCGCCGAGACGTTCAACCCGGTGATCGTCGATTTCTACGAGACGGTCGGCTACCTCCCCGACGCGTTGCTGAACTACTTGTTGCTGCTCGGCTGGTCGTACGACGACTCGCGCGAGGAGTTCACCCGCGTCGAGATGATCGAGCACTTCTCGCTCGAACGCGTCAACAAGGCGCCGGCCAGCTTCGACCCCGCCAAGCTGATGGCCTTCCAAGACCGGGCGATGCAGCAGGTCGAACCGAAGAAGAAGACGGCCCGCGCGGTGGACTACTTGCAGCGGGCCGGCCTGGTCGCCACCCCCCCGGCGTGCGAGGTCGGGCCCGTCGTGTCGGCGATCCTCACGTCCGCCGGGGACCGCGTGAAGACCTACGGCGACGTGCTCGACTACGACGACTTCTTCGTAGCCGACGAGCTGCTCGAGTACGATCCGGCCGCGTTCGACAAACGCCTCGTGAAGCCCGACGGCGCCGCCGAGTTGCTGCGCGCGTACCGCGACGAGCTCGCGAAGGCCCCGACGGCCGATGCGGCCGAGCTCGAAGCGTCGCTCAAAGCGTACGTCGAGAGCCGCGGGGTCAAGATCGGCGACCTGATCCACGCCCTGCGCGTGGCGGTCACCGGCAAGGGGGTCGGCTTCGGCATGTTCGAGACCCTCGAACTGCTCGGCCACGAGCGGCGACTGGCGCGGATCGATCGTGCGCTCACGCTCGCCGGGGCCTAAAGGCTCAGCCGTGGTACCGCGCCGACTCGCCGAGCGACGGGGTGACGTGGCCGACGATCGGGACGACCGGCGGCGCCGCGGGGTTCCGCTCCATGGCGGTTAGCCACGGCTCGAACCCGAGCTCGGCGCCGAGCCGTTCCAGCTCGCGCCAGTTCGGCCAATGCAACGTCCGCGCGAGTTTGCGGGCTTCCTCAGAAGCTTCGCTTTCGAGCCACTCGGCGTGAGCCCTAGTAACGACGTTCCACTGCCAACGATGCCGAGCGTCCCGTTCGTCGCCGAGGAAGGTCGGCAAGTCGTGCAGGTACTCGACTTCTGCCCGTGCTGCCGCCTCGTCCCCGCGACGCTGGGCATCGCGTACCTGAACAAGACCGAGGTGGAGGATCCTCGCGTAGACGCGATCGACGTCGTTCATCGTCTTCATCCCCTCGGGAAGACGTAGGCGGCGAGTCTAGCGAGGCCGGCTCGCCGCGCGTTCTCAACTCGGGTCATGCCGTCCATGATCCTCAGCCTCCCCGCGTGTTCTTCGACCGTGATCGGTCGGTAGAGCTGTGGATCAAACGGCCCGTGCCGCGCCAACTTGTCGGGGTCCGCGTGGTCACGGTTTTGGCTGGGGAGCGGGTCGGCAATTCTCACGGTTCGCAGCGGCGGCACCGATCTCCCGATCTTAGCACGCGGTCGCACGCGGCCCGTTGGCTTGGCCGATGTAGCTCTACCGTAGCGAAGCAACCCGTCTTTCGCCCGTTTCGTCGTCCCCAAGTTTGGCGCCGGCGGCCCGGGCTGATTAAAGTGCCGGCCATCCCCGGCGGACGGAGTCGCCCCGCCCCGGCTCCGCTGGCCGCCGCCATGGCCGACCCCACCGACCACGAACCCTCGGAAGCCGAGCGGCTCCGCCGCGCGCGGCGCGAGCTGCTCGAGCGCGAGGCGGCGTGGCGAATCAAGCGGGCCGAGGTCGCCCGCCTGGTGGCCGCGGGGGACGACGCCGCGGCGAACGCGATCCTCCGCGAGCTAGGCGAAGGCCAGCACGCTGGAGCGAGGTCGCCTGAGAAGGCAGCTACCGAGGCGAAGGACGCGGCCGCACAGCGACGGGCCGAACAGCGACGGGCCGAACAGCGACGGGCCGTCACTCGGCCGGCTGGCGTCGCGCCGCCGACTGGGTCGATCGCGCCCCGCAGGCCGCGGCGTTCCCGAGCACAGCCCCCGGCGTCGGCCAAGCCGAGCGAAGCATCATCGCGACCAGGCCAGGGCTCATCGGCGCAGCCTCCAAGCTCCGCGTCGCGCGCGGCCTTGAAACGCTCGCGATCGACCAGGCCGCGCGGCTTCGTCGCAACCGTTGTCGCGTGGCGGGCCCGATTGGCTCGCCAGCCGCCGTGGGTGGTCAGTCTGACGACGCACGCGGCGCTGTTGGGGGTGCTCGCGCTGGTGTCGTTCGGCTCGATCCTTGAGATGCCGCTGACACTTACCGCTTCGCTGGCGCCGCTGAGCGAGGACTACCTCGCCGACGCCCCGATGTCGGACGCTGCGATCGACCTCGCGGCCGCGGAGATCGCCGCGGCAGACAGTCCGGCGCTCGAGCTGGCCGCGTTCGTCCCCGACGCGAGCGTCGAGCCGGCGAGCGCCGCCGAGCTGGCCGCGACGCCGATCGACTTTGGGACGACCCTCGCCGGCGACGCCGAGTCGCTGATGGCGTCGGTCGGAGAGAAGGGGAGCGGCAGCGCCAAAACGGGCGGCGGCGAGGGCCCCGCGGGGCAGCCGCGCGGCATGGGGGAACGCGTACGGTTCTTCGGCTCCGAGACGCAGGCCAGCCGCGTCGCGTTCGTCGTCGATAACTCGGGGAGCATGCAGCGCGGGCGGATGGAGACCACGCTCTTCGAACTGGCTCGCGCCGTGCAGGGGTTGTCCCAAAGCCAGTCGTTCTACGTCGTGCTGTTCAGCGACCAGCCCTACGCGATGATGTTCCCCGAGGCCGACCCCGGGCCGCTCGAGGCGAACCCCGAGAACAAACGCCGGCTCGTGAAGTGGCTCGACTCGGTGCAGATGTGCTTGGGGGGGAGACTGACCGAAGCGGTCGAGCTCGCGTCGCACGCCAAGCCGCAGGTCCTCTACTTGCTGACCGACGGCGACATCCGCAGCCCCCGCGTGATGGCCGACCTGACGCGCAAGGGGGCCTGGAAGTTCACGATCCACACCCTCGGCATGGGGGTCCGCACCCCCGACGACGCGGCCAAGCTCGAGGCGATCGCGGCGGCGACAGGCGGGTCGTTCCGGATGGTGCAGGCCCACCCCGACGCAGTGCGGCGCTCGTTCGCACGGCCGCTGCCGTACAACCGCACCCCCGGCCCCGTGTGGGGGAGCGCGGTCCAGGCCTGGACGCCGTAGCTCCAAGTCGAGCCCCCGCTCTCCCTTCGTCGGGCGTCCTCAGCGAATCGAGAATCGCCACGCGCCGTCTCTCTGGGAGGCCTTGCGTCGCCGTTTCTACTGTTGTAGAAACGTATGAATGAAGGCCGCAGCCCCCTCGGGCGAACTGCTGACCGTCGCCAAGGCGCTCGGCGACGAGAACCGCCTGCGGGCGCTCGCGCTGCTCGAGGGCCGCGAGCTGTGCCTCTGCCAGGTCGTCGAAGTGCTCGGCCTCGCCGTCTCGGGGGTGTCGCGGCACATGGCGATCCTGCACCGCGCGGGGCTGGTCGAGGGCCGCAAGCAGGGGCGCTGGGCCTACTTCCGCTTGGCGGGGGAGGACGCGTCGCCGGCGGTCCGCGGCGCGCTGCGGCTGGTGCTCGAGTCGTTCGCCGCCGACCCGCGCGGCAAAGAGGACCGTCGCACCCTGAAGGCCGTGCTGAAACTCGAACCCGAAGAGCTCTGCCGCCGTCAGAGCGGTTGCTGCTAGACGTCCGCCGAACCCTACCCCCCTCGAACCATAAGGCGACGCGATGAACGCCACCCAGTCGATCGTCGATCAAGTCCGCACGCAGTACTCGGCCGTCGCGACGCGCGGCCTGTCGAGTGACGACGACGGCGTCCGCGCCGTCGCCGAGGCGTTCGGCTACAGTCCCGAGGAGCTCGCTTCGATCCCCGCCGAGGCGAACATGGGGCTCTCGTGCGGCAACCCCCTCGCCACCGCGGGACTCCGGGCGGGGGAGGTGGTGCTCGACCTGGGGTGCGGCGGGGGGCTCGACGTGCTGCTCGCCGCGCCGAAGGTTGGCCCGACCGGCAAAGCGATCGGCATCGACATGAGCGCCGAGATGCTCGACCTCGCGCGGCGCAACGCGGCCAGGGGGCGCGACGGCAAGCCGGTCGAGAACGTCGAGTTCCACCTCTCGACGATCGACCAGCTCCCGGTCCCCGACGCGTCGGTCGACTGCGTCATCAGCAACTGCGTGATCAACCTGGCCCCCGACAAGGCCGCGGTGCTGCGCGAGGTGTGGCGGGCGCTGAAGCCCGGCGGGCGACTGGCGGTGAGCGACATCGCCCTAAAGAAGCCCCTCCCGGACGAGGTCCGCGACAACGCGGCCGCCTACATCGGCTGCATCGCCGGCGCTGTGCCGATCGAAGAGTACCGCCAAACGCTGCTGGACTGCGGATTCGCGGCGGTCGAGGTCCTCGACACGGGCGCCGACCTGAACGCCTACGCGAAGGCCGAAAACGCGGCCTGCTGCGTCCCGGCCGCGGCGGCTGCGGACCCGCTCGCCGTGATTGACTCGGGCTGCTGCGGCCCGGCGACGAGCGACGTCCACTCGCAGCTCGCCGACCTGCTGCGGCGCTTCGACGTCAACGACTTCGCGGCCAGTGTCCGCGTCCTCGCCATCAAGGGAGACATGAAATGACGAACGCGTTCGCCATCACCGTGATGATTGCTTTGTTCCTCGTTCCAGCGCGCGTCGCCCCGGCAGCGGCGCCTCAGGTAAACTCCATGCATCCGACGATCGCCAAGTACGTCGCCGTGCGCGAGGCGGAGTTCGACCAAGTCCCCGCC
Organism: Lacipirellulaceae bacterium; assembly: GCA_051648405.1. Taxonomy (GTDB): domain Bacteria; phylum Planctomycetota; class Planctomycetia; order Pirellulales; family Lacipirellulaceae; genus JBOFFC01. Next base: position 83,983 of record JBOFFC010000151.1, on the reverse strand, counting down.
GAGCGCGTCGCCGAGCTCAAACCGCTGGCCGACTTCGTCGCGGCGAAGGCCGCCTCGGGCGAGCCGCTGCGGCTGACCTTCATCTGCACGCACAACTCACGCCGCAGCCAAATGGCGCAGCTGTGGGGGGCGGTCGCTGCGCACCGCTACGGCGTCGCGAACGTCGAGACGTACTCAGGCGGCACCGAGGGGACGGCGTTCAACCCGCGGGCCGTTGCCGCGCTAGAGCGTGCCGGCTTCGAGATCGAAGCTTCGGGATCGGCTTCGACGAACCCGCGCTACGCAGCGAGGTTCGCCGGCGGGACCGCGCCGCAGACCTGCTTCTCGAAGCGTTACGACGAGTCCCCGAACCCGAGCGAGGGCTTCGCCGCCGTGATGGTCTGCTCGCAGGCCGACGAGGCGTGCCCGACGGTCCGCGGCGCCGAGGCCCGCTTCGCGATCCCTTACGAGGACCCCAAGGTCGCCGACGACACGCCGGAGGAAGCGGCGACGTACGACGAGCGCTGCGAGCAGATCGCCCGCGAGGTGCTGCTCGTGTTCAAGCTGGCGGCCGAGGGGTCGCCCCGCGGCGAGTGAATCGGCCGACCTCCAACCAAGGAGCGTTCGAGATGGCGCCCACGGAGGAAGCACGCGCGGAGTTGGAAACCGCCTGCCCCGGCCGGCTGGGGTTCCTCGATCGGTACCTCACGCTCTGGATCTTCTTGGCGATGTCGATCGGCGTCGGGATCGGGACCACGTTTCCCGGCGTCGATGGTTTCCTCGAACGGTTCCAGGTGGGAACCACCAACGTGCCGATTGCGATCGGCTTGATCTTGATGATGTACCCCCCATTGGCGAAGGTCCGCTACGAGGAGCTGGGAGACGTCTTCCGCGACTGGCGAGTGCTCGGCATATCGCTCGTCCAGAACTGGGTCATCGGCCCCGCGTTGATGTTCGCGCTCGCGGTGCTCTTCTTGCGAGACCACCCCGACTACATGACGGGCCTGATCTTGATCGGCATAGCGCGCTGCATCGCGATGGTCATCGTCTGGAACGACCTCGCCCGAGGGGACCGCGAGTACGCGGCGGGACTGGTCGCGTTCAACAGCGTGTTCCAGGTGCTCTTCTACAGCGGGTACGCGTGGTTCTTCCTGACCTGGTTGCCGCCGAAGCTAGGCCTGGCCGGCAGCGTCGTCACGGTGGGGGTCGCCGACATCGCCCAGAGCGTCATGCTCTACCTCGGCGTGCCGTTCCTCGCGGGGATGCTGACGCGGGTGACGCTCGTCCGCGCCTGCGGCCGCGCTTGGTACGAGCGTGAGTTCCTGCCGCGCATCGGGCCGCTGACGCTCGTCGCGCTGTTGTTCACGATCCTCGTGATGTTCAGCCTCAAGGGGGATCAGATCGTGCGGATACCGGGGGACGTGCTGCTGATCGCTACGCCACTCTGCTTGTACTTCGTCGCGATGTTCGCCGTGAGCTTTCTGATGGGGCGTCGCCTGGGGGCGGGCTACGCGAAGACGGCCACTCTCGCGTTCACCGCCGCCAGCAACAACTTCGAGCTGGCGATCGCCGTGGCGGTTGCGGTCTTCGGCATCGATTCCGGCGCCGCGTTCGCGGCGGTGATCGGACCCCTCGTCGAGGTGCCCGTGATGATCGCGATGGTGTCGGTGGCGCTGTGGTTGAAGCGGAGATGGTTCTTGAACGCCTGACGGCGGGGGCTCCCCGCGGTCAGCTCAGCGTTGCGCTGCGTGGCGCCTGCCCGCCCAGCGTCAGGCCGAACACGCCGGGGGTCCGCAGTGCGCAGCCGATCCAAGCGACCACGCCGATCACAACCGGCATGAACCACGGCTCGCCCACACGCAGGTGGGTCACGACGGCTCCCCCCAGGTAGCCCGTGAGCAGGATCGACCCGAGGAACGAGGTCCGCGGGATCAGGTAGAGCAGGGCGATCGCCACCTCGAGCACGCCGATCTTCTGCATCAGCTCAACGGTGAAGCCCGCCTTGGCGAAGGCCGCTTCCTTCCCCTCCCAGTCGAGGAACTTCGACATCGCGCTGGGGCCGACGAGCAACAGGAACACGAGCGCGGTGAGGACCCAGCCGGTGATGCGTGACTTGCTCTTGAGCGTCATCGATCGAGTCCGCTGGGAGTGGTGTTCAGTCGCCGATTCTGCTGCGGCTGCGCCGCTCGGGTCGCATCGTAGCGACTGTGCCCTCAGGCGGCGACCTCGGTTGCCGTGGGCGCCGATCGAGGTCTCGTCAAGAGTTGCGTACGGGCGATTGAACCAGGCGGCGACCCCGGTGATTGAAAGTCCGTCTCAAAAGGGGCGCCCTCGGACCACGTCGAGTAGCAGCTCCCCCTCGACGCCGAATTCGCCGGCGGCGACCCCAAAGTCTACCGCTACGCAGACGGGGACCCGGTGAGACAGGGCACAACCCCTAACGGGGTGAGCACGGCGCCCGGCTACCGGCTACCGGCCGGAGCGACTACTACCGACTTCCGATCCTCTGCCGGAAGCGCGTTATGGTGCAATCGCACTGCTGCTCGGCCGCAGGCGGAATTCACGCACCATATAGCCGTAGAACTCTCGCTGTGGGTAGTGTTCATGCTCCCAATCGCCGGAGTAAAGCATCCAGCCCGTCAAGCCGTCATCGCTGAGCCACTTGGCCGGAACGTGGGGGAGATAGCAAGCGTGGTCAGCGCCCCCCCAGGGCGCCTCGCGATAGACGAGCGCCCATGGCCCCCACGGCGTTGTTCCTTCGTACACTTGCAGCTCCGTTTGCTTCTCCCAGGACTTGGTGTCCGCAACGGTCGCGGTTTCGAGATGCGGAACGGAGTCGCTGAACACCGATAGGATGTAGCGATTCAACCCGCGATTGTACGTCATGTCCGAGTGGCCCACGTGGCGAGGGTCGCGGAAGACCGGCTTCGCCGCGCCTTCTGCACTAGACCACGCCGGCGCCGAGGATGCGCCGCTGAAAAACTCCCAAGCCGATCGATCGAGGACCTTGTCCTTTGGTACGCGGGCGAGGAAGAGGTGATCACCGCTTTCCCAGTTCGAGTCGTTTGAGATGGCGTACACGAAGTCCCCCAACTCTTTGGGAACGCGAGTGTAACCAGGGCCAAAGCCGACAAACTGAAGGTTGCCAAAATCCGGTCCCAGGAAACGTGGCGTGTCTTTGCGAGGTGCATTGCTCCAGCTGTTTCCGCCATCGCGTGAGTGGAGAATTGCTGGAATGCCACCATGCTTGGAGTAGCGGTCCACCGCGAGCATCTCTTGCCTCTTGCTCACGTCCTTTCCCGTGATCCGCCAGTCGTAGTCGTACACGCAAACGTAGAGGTCGGACCCGACGGCGAGCGGTCCGCAGAGATAACGTTGCATCCCATCGGGTGCATGAGCCCGCAGATCAAGGTCCTTGAATTGCGTAACCAGCTCAATGCGGTGTGTCGGCGGCGCTCCAGAGATCTTCGAGAGGCTACAGAAGTAGTCCCCTGTTCCCCAAAATTGCCCGTCTCCATCGACCGAATAGAGTGTGTCATCCTCGCCCCATGCGTGCCAGTGCATGTCGGACTGGATGCCGGGATAAAGATGCGGCTCGCTAGTCCATTCAAGCCCAGCGAGAACTTCGCTTTGCGGGTAAGGCAACGGTCGCGGCTTGTTTGACTGCGAGACGAGGGTTAAAGATGCAACACCCACCACCCCGGGATGCGGTTTACCATCCGTCGCGGCGGTGTGGTGGACTGCCTCCAACATCGCGGGATCAATCCGTTTCTGCCGAACCACCGGTGAACCGACCGGAGACTGTTCCAGTTCGACGGTGAAGCCCGCCTTGGCGAAGGCCGCTTCCTTCCCCTCCCAGTCGAGGAACGTCGACATCGCGCTGGGGCCGACGAGCAACAGGAACACGAGCGCGGTCAGGACCCAGCCAACAACGCGGGACTTGTTTTTCATCGCCATGGCTCCGCCGAAGGTGTTGAGAGGTCGCGGAGATCGTAGCGACTGTGCGACCTGAGGGGGACGTCGTTTGCTTGGGATGCGGTCGATCGAATGCATCACCCAAGGTTGAAAGCGGGCCGGCGGCAAAAGCCGTCGAAGTGATTGCAGCGGGGTGGATCCCAACGCGCGCGAAGACTCCGCCGGCTCTCGCCGCCGGCTCGCCTGCGCCCGTCCGCTCTGGCTCTGCGTCTCTGCGTGAGCTCTTCGTTCGGTGTCACCGCTGCGGCTGCGGGTTCGGCTGCGCCGGCGTAGGGTCGGCACGCGGCAAGGCCCGCTTGAGCGCCTCGCTCAGCATCGCGGGCGAGCCCGTCCCCCCCAGGCGCAGCACGCGCACGGTATTGCTCGCGCCCGCCTCCTCGTCGAGCACGCGGACCATCTCGGCGACGTTCGCGAACAACTCCTCGCGGGCCGAGACCAGGATCACGTTCGCCGCGTCGTCGAAGCCGATCGACAGGGCGCCGCCGAAGCCGCTGGCGATCGGCTCGGTCCGTTGCAGCCCCACGCCGTCGGTGTAGCGGATCGTGGTGACCGTCTTGGTCGCTGCGCCGCGCCCGCGGTTCTCGGGGACGTCGAACTCGCGGTCGCGCGTGCTGAGGAGGTCCCGGTAGACGTCCTTGACGGCCGCGGCGACCTTCGAGGCCCGCGCGTAGCGGAGCTTGATCGCCTCGGTGCGGCGCGGGACGACGACGTCGTCCGCCAGCGGCCTGTCCCACAGCTCGATAAGGCGTTCGACCTCGACAATCTGCGTGGGGCTGGCGTTCGAGACCATCACGGTGTTGCTCGCCTCGTCGTACAGGAAGCGGAGCTTGCGGCGCTTCGACAGGCGGACCGATTTGTCCTTGGGTTGCGAACCCCGGAGTCGGCCCCACCAATCGACGATCTGCTCCCCTTCGTCGCCGGCGAGCTCCTCCTCGAAGTAGTCGGTCAGGTTCTCGTAGACGTACTTCGACGAGAGGTGCTTGATGCGGTACGAGCGGAAGCGGGGCGCCTCGGGGGCGAGCGCCGCGACGAGCTCCTCCATCCGCGCGAGGGCGTCGGGGTCGTCGGACGACAGGACCAGCCGCCCCTCGGCGTCGGTCGAGAGCCGCAGCCGCTTCGGCGCCGGCGGCGCGTCGTTCGCGAGGCGGAAGGGAGACGGCGAGCTTCTGGTAGCCGCTTTGTCGGTTGCCGCCGCTTCTTTGGCCGCGGGGGGGTCGCCGGGCGGGGGCGTTGATTCCGCGTCGGGGAGCACGAGCTCGGTCCCGCCGCCGACCGAAGGCCAGGCGGCCTTGAGGCGCTCGAGCAGCCCGTCGAGGTCCTCCGGCGCGACCGCGTCGAGCACCCGCACCCGCGACTGGGCGAGCGACTCGGCCGACGGCTCGCCGAGCTTCTCGAGCAGGTCGCGGACCTGCTGCAGTTGCTCCTCGGTCCCGCGACAGACGAGGCGGTTGTTCTCGACGTCGGCATCGACGCGCAGCTCGACCGCCGGCTCCTCGGGCTCTTCTTCCCGGTCGTTCCAACTGAAGTAGAACGGGTTGTTGTTCTCCTTCTTCTTCTCGGGGGGCTGGATGATGAGCGACTGGATCGTCCCGGCGACCGCGTCGGCCGGCAGGCGGCGCAGCCAGAACACTTCGACGCGCGTGCCGCTCGAGTCGAGCTGCTCGACCAGCCGCGCGATCTTCTCGTGGTCGGCCGCCGTCGCGCGGGCGAACAGCGTCTTGCTCTTGTCGTCCGCGCGGAGCTCGGTGCGCGGGCCGAGGTCGCCGATCTCGCCGAGCGTGCTGACGACCCCCGCCGGCTCGATCGCCTTCAGGCGGTACTGCCGCAGCGTGCGGGCGCCCTCCCCCGCGGCGGATTCGGCGCCATCGACGCTCGTGGGGACGTCGAGCGACTCGAGGGCCCGCTCGACGATCGCCATCTCCTTCGGTGGGGCGTTCACCAGGACGCTGTTCCGCTGCCGGTTGTAGGCCAGGTAGACCGGGGGGCCGTCCTGCTTCATCAGCGAGAGGACGTCTTTGCCGCTCTGCTGCATCTGCGTCATCAGTTGCAGCTTCTGCTGCTGGAGCTGGAGCTCCATCTGGCTCGGGCGGCTGTTGGGGTCGAGCCCCAGCACCACGTAGAGCGTGTCGATCACCTCGGACGCCTGGATGTGCTCGAGGATGAACTCGCGCGGCGCGACGCGCCCTTCGGCCGCCAGGCGCTCGCCGTTCACCAGCGCACTCGCCATCCGCAGGTTCCCGACCGTGTCGAGCAGCAGCACTTGCTTGGTCGCCGCGAGGGGCATTGCCTTTGCCGTCGGGCTGAGGGCCTGCTTGAGGTCCTCGATCGCCTTGGCCGGGTCGAGCCCCTCGGGGAGCGCAAGGGTCAGCTTCGCAAGGTTGTGCGGCGGGAGGTCGTAGAGCTGCTCTTCGGTGACGCGCGGCACGAGGCTCGGGTCGAGCTTGTCGAGCTTGTAGACGCTCAGCACTTCGCCCGACACGACAAGGCAGTAGCCGCGGGCTTGCAGGTGGCGGTTCACCAGGTCGCGGGCCTCGACGAGCGTGTAGCTGCGCTGCGTCGTGAGGTTCAGGTAGCCGGGCGGCAGCTCGGTCCAGTCGAGGCTCATCTGCGACACGTTCGCGAGCCACTGCATCACGTCGGGCCACGGCTGGCCGTGGAACGAAAACCGCACGCGGCCGTCGGCGTCGGCCTTAGCCTCGAGCTCGCGCGGGTCGGCGGGGCGCGGTGGCTTGTCGGGTCGCTCGACAGGGCCGTCCTTTTTCTTCTCGTTGGCCTTCTCGTCCTTCTTTACTCCGTCTTTCTTTTCTTCACCGGGCTTCGCCGCGTCGCCGCCGGGGGAGGGTGGTCCGCCGGGCATCGCGCCGGGAGGCATGGCGCCCGGCGGCAGCGCCATCGGTTGGCCGTTCGGGCCGACTGCCATAATCGCCCCGTACTGCGCGGCGGCGTCGCGCGCGAGCCCAACGGCGGCCAGCAACGCCGCGCAGGCGATCAGCGACGGGAGGAGCCGAGCCATGCGACGAGCCGGGGCAGGGGGGCGGAGACACCGCCATGCTAACGCGCCACGGCGGCGACCAGCAAACTTGGCGGCCCCGCCGCGTTCGCGGCGCCACCTATGGCCGAGGGGGTCGCCCCCTCGTCACGCGTTCACGCCCCCCCGGCTCGCTATTCCTCGTCCTCTTCGCGGAGGTCGAACGGGGCGGTGAGGGCCGAGGCGCCCCCGGCAGTGATGCTGATCACCAGGACGCCGTCGTCCGGGGGGCCTTCGTCGAAGGCGTCGCTCAGGTAGGGGAAGGCCTCGGCGATCTCGTCGCGGCAGTCGGTCCAGCCGACCGCCCGCGCGAAGACGGTGGTCCGCTCTTCGTCCTCGTCGAGCTCGTCTTCCGCCGATTCCTCGGCCTCGGCCGCGAGTTGATCGTCTGACTCGCGCCACAGGATCGCGTCGTCGACGGCCTCGTCGCCCAGCCAGCCGCGGGCGATCTCGCTCCCCAGTTCGTCCTCGCAATCGACCAGCACGACGACGGGGGCCTCGAGGCCCTGCTCGACCGCTTCGTCGTACGCCTCGAACACGGCGCCCAGGGACGACTCGGCCAGCCACTGCTGGGCTTCGAGCGCAGCCTCGAGTTCGGGGTCGATGTCGTCGTCGGCCATGGCGCGGCGGGAGGCTCGGGTTTCGCGGGGCGGGTATCGCGGATTTTTGCCGAAACGCTTCGGCGAAATCTAGCAGAGAATCGGCGGACCGCCCGCGCACAAAAAAACCCGGCCCTCCCAAGGGGGGAGGGCCGGGCTCGTTGTTGCGTTCTGCAGGCGGCTTCCCGGAGAATCACCGAGAGCAAGTGCCTGAGAAAGCAGGTGGTGGTCGCCTAGGCGACCCGCCGGTCGGCGTCAGGTCTGACCACCTCGCTGGCTACCATTGATACCGTCGGTCAAAGTACCACCTCCTTTCATACGGGGACTGGCGTGCCGAGACGTGAATGCCAGAGACACATCCCGGGTGGCCGTGTTGCCCGTCGTGCTGCGTACGCACGACTTCGTTACCTCAACAATAATCGGCCTGGCAGGCCGACGCAGCAGAGAAATCACCGGGATCTGGCGATTCTCTACGCAGAATTGACCGTTCCTTAACCTGCGGGGTTCACGGAAAATCCGCTAAGAGGGTGGCGAACCCTTCGCCGGGGCTTGGGCTCCTGACGGACCCCCCCGTTTCGCTAGGGTTCGCAGGGCGGCCTCGCACCTCACTCCCATCGGCCAACCCAGTCACCGATGAACCGCAAGCAACTCGAGAAGCTGGGCGTCCCCGCGGCGTGCGTGCCCGTGGCCATCCGCTGCGTAGCGACCGCCGCCGAGCAGGGGACCGCCGCGGCGCCCGGTATCGGCCGGGGTACAATAAAGGGCAACCGCGCCAAGGACGCGCTCGGCGCGGTGCTGGCGAGCCCCGGCGGCTTCGCCGACGACCCCCTGTGGGGTCCGCTCGCCGCGGCGCTCGAGCTCGAGGCGCGCCAGCCGAGCGAGTCGCCCCCGCGCGAGCCGATCCCCTACACGACTTGGGAGTGCCCCTCCCCCGAGGACGGCATCGACCCTGCCGCGCACGCCCAGATGCGCGACGCGTGCCGACTGCTCTCGGCGGTCGGCGCGGCGCTGATGCCCGACGCGCACGTCGGCTACGGCCTGCCGATCGGCGGGGTGCTCGCTTGCGAGAACGCGGTGGTCCCCTACGCGGTGGGCGTGGACATCGCCTGTCGCATGAAGCTCTCGGTGCTCGACCTGCCGGTCGGGGCGCTCGAAACGCGGCGCAACCTGTTCCGCGAAGCGCTCAGCGGCGGCACACGGTTCGGCGTTGGTGTCGAGCACACGCCGCGCCAGCAGCACGACGTGATGGACCGCGACTGGTCCGTCAGCCGCGTCACGCGCGAGAAGAAGGACACCGCCTGGAAGCAACTCGGCACGAGCGGCTCGGGGAACCACTTCGTCGAGTTCGGCGAGCTGGTCCTCGAAGCGCGCGACGACGAGCTGGGCCTCGACGCGGGTCGCTACACGGCGCTGCTGAGCCACAGCGGCAGCCGCGGCACGGGAGCGGCGGTCTGCGACACCTACAGCCGTGTCGCCCAGCAGCGCCTGCGTGGCGCCGACGCCGAGCGGTTCGGCCGCCTGGCTTGGCTGCCGCTCGACACGCAGGAGGGGCAGGAGTACTGGGCAGCGATGAACCTGATGGGGGATTACGCAGCCGCGAACCACGCCGTGATCCACCGCCTAGTGGCCAAGCTGCTGGGGGCGCACGTTGTCACCGGGGTCGAGAACCACCACAACTTCGCGTGGCTCGAACGACACGACCCCGACGGTCGCGGCGAGCGCGACCTGGTCGTCCACCGCAAAGGCGCCACGCCCGCGGGCGTCGGGGAGCTCGGCGTGATCCCCGGCTCGATGGGCTCACCGGCGTTCGTCGTCCGCGGCAAGGGGAACGTGGCGAGCCTCGGCTCGGCGTCGCACGGCGCCGGGCGGCGGATGAGTCGCACGCAGGCCCGCAGCACGTTCCGCTTCGGCGCCGAGCAGAAGCGGCTCGCTGAGGCCGGGGTCGAGGTCCTCGCCGCCGGTTCCGACGAAGTCCCCGGCGTCTACAAGGACATCCACGCCGTGATGGCCGCCCAGCAGGACCTGGTCCAGGTCGTCGCCGCGTTCCACCCGCGGCTCGTGAAAATGTGCGGCGACGGCAGCCGCGCGGAGGACTGACGGGACGAACGAATGGCCGCAGATGGACGCAGATTGACGCAGATGAGCGCCGCCGCTGATGATCAGCCGGCACGCGGCGTGCTTGTTTGCCATCGGGCCACGGCCGCCTAAGGTCTTCTGCTGTCGCCTTTCATCCGCGTCCATCTGCGTCCATCTGCGGTTACTCTCTACCCATGCAAGACGAAGCCAGCTACATCTGCGGCGAGTGCGGCGAGGAGGTCGTCGTGCCGATCGACTTCTCGGCGGGGGCCGAGCAAGAGTACGTCGAGGACTGCCCCGTCTGCTGCCGCGCGAACGTCATCCGGATCGAGATCGACGACGACGGCGAAGCGCGAGCGTGGGGGGAGCTGGAATGACGAGGAGATGATAGATAGCAGATGACAGATGCTAGGATGACAGATGCTAGAGAGCAGAGGGACGGCGCCGCAGGTGGCGTCTCGCGGCGTGGCTGCTTACTATCGGCAGGCAGGGCGAAGCCTCCTCCGTCGTTCCTGCCATCTGTCATCTAACCTGTATCATCTCCCCCGCCATGTCCCTCGCCATCACGTTCGAGACGGGTCACAAAATCACGCTCGCCAACGTCGATCCTCGCAGGGTCGATGGCGAGTGGGAGAAGGAGTCGGCCGCCGCACGGGTCGAGGAGAACTCCGAGCGCACGCGCGAGCTCGCCTATCGGTTGTACGCCGAGAATCGCCGCGCCGTGCTGCTTGTCCTGCAGGGGATGGACACCTCGGGCAAGGACGGCACGATCCGCACGGTGATGTACGGCGTCAGCCCGCAGAGCTGCGTCGTCACGCCGTTTAAGGCCCCCAGCAGCGAGGAGCTCGACCACGACTTCCTCTGGCGAATCCACAGCGGCGTGCCGCGTCGCGGCGAGATCGGCATCTTCAACCGCTCGCACTACGAGGACGTGCTGATCGTCCGCGTCCACAACCTGGTCCCCGAGTCGGAATGGCGCTCGCGCTACGAGCGGATCAACGAGTTCGAGGAGTTGCTGACCGAGGGGCACGTGACGCTCGTCAAGTGCTTCCTGCACATCAGCAAAGACGAGCAGCGCGAGCGGCTCCAGGCCCGGCTCGACGACCCCACCAAGCGCTGGAAGTTCAACCACGGCGACCTCGCCGAGCGCAAGCGGTGGGACGACTACCAGCGGGCGTACGAGGACGCGCTCACGAGGTGCAACACGAAGCTCGCCCCCTGGCACGTTGTGCCCGCCGACCGCAAGTGGTACCGCAATCTGGTGATTAGCGAGCTGCTGAAGGACACGCTGGAGAAGCTCGACCCGCAGTTCCCGCCGAGCGAGCCTGGGCTCGACGGGATCGTCGTTGAGTGAGCCCCGCTCCTCGGCAGAAACCTCACGCAAAGACGCCAAGGCGCAAAGAAGGTCGCCAAGAGAGGACAGTGCTCTGCCTTGCGGCCCTTTGCGCCTTCGCGCCTTTGCGTGCTACTTCCAATGGAGGCTAAGTGATCTCATACGAGACCAACCTGCCGCGCTCGGCGTAGGCCCTTCGCAGCAGCTCGTCGTACGGCGTCGCTCGGTCGAGCAGCGGATCGACGCCGACCAGTTCAACGAGCCGCCGCTCGGTCTCGGCGTGCTCCTCGATCCGGGGCGTCTCCCCCGCTGCGCCGGGGAGAACGTGGCGCACACGCCAGCCTTCGGCCACCAGCGCCCGGGCGATCAGCAGGCTGCGGTGGCAGTCGAGTGGCTCGCGCTCGGCGCACATCAGGGCGATCGTATGCTGCTCGGCCCCGCGTGCGAGCCGCTCGACCCCCGCGCGGAACGCGGGGAGGGTCATCACCCGCTCGTAGTCGACTCGCCCGTCGCGGTAGGCCTGCGACTCGTCGCGGCGCGCGCCGAGCTCGGCCCCCAGCCAGACGTAAGCGATCCCCTCGCCCCTTAGCCCTGCAGCGAGCTCCTCGCGCCGGTACTCGACGAGCCGGCCGTAAGGGGTGCTGCGGACGTCTGCCACGGCCGTCACCCCCGCGAAGCGCACCAGCGCGACGAACGCCGACCACTCGTGCGTCGAGTAACCGACGGTGAAGAGGGTCGGCTGCGTGCTTGTCATGGGTCGAGGTGCTCGATCCGACGGGCGCCGTGAATGACCCGAACGAGCTCCACACGGTCGGCATGCGGCCGGAAGAATAGCAGGTACTTGCCCAGTGTGATTCGCCGAACGGCTTGCCCAAGGTGCGGCACGCGCTCCCCAAGACCGGGGTGCGAGGCGATCAGTTGCATGGTCTCGTCAATCGACTCGAGCCAGCGAATTGCGGCCGCGGGGGAGTCGTTCGCGATGCCGAAGGAGATCGCGTCGAGGTCCTCCAGGGCGCTCGACGACAGGACGATCGGCAGCGCCATGAGCTAGCGACCGCCTTGGGACAGCCGATCGGCGAGACGGCGCTTGGCAGCTTCGACGTCCCAGGTGTGTGATTCGCCGCGGCTCAGGTCGGCAAGTCCCTCAGCGATCTGGTCGCGGAGGTACTCATCCGAGTGCGTGGTTTCGGGCGCCTCGTCGATCAGCACGTAACGACGTTTGGTCGCCGGGTCTTCCGCGTGGACGACGCTACCGGCCGTCGTGAAGGCGGCGAGTTGCTCGGGGGTCAGGGCGAGGGGGAGCGTGTCGTCCATAGCGCGATTGTAACCTCCTTCGACAGGAGCTGCGTTCCCGTTTCCGACGCGCTCAGTTCGAGCCCGCCGGGGGCCGCTGGGCGTTCAGGTGCCGGCGCAGGTAGGTCGCGCGCTCGATGTTGCGGTCCGACTGGCCGAGCTCGACTCCGGCCAGCTTTTGCAGGTGAGCCGGCTGCGTGTGGACGAACAGCTTGTTGACGGTCGGCATCTCGACGTCACCGATCAACCCGAGGTTGACCCCCATCCGCACGCTGGAGAGCAAGTGCAGCGTCTCCTCGCTGCTGATCGTCTGCGCCGTGCGCAGGATCCCGAACGCGCGGCTGACGCGGTCGTGGAGCGTCTCTTGGCTTTCGCGGAGCAGGAACTCCCGCGCCTGGCGCTCGTAGTCGAGCAGCACCGGCACGACGTCCGAAACCTTGCTCGTGAGCTCGGCCTCGGTCATGCCGAGCGTCACTTGGTTCGAGATCTGGTAGAAGTCCCCCATCGCCTGCGAGCCCTCGCCGTACAGCCCGCGCACCGCGAGGTTGATCTTCTGCAGGCTGCGGAAGACCTTGTCGATCTGCCGCGTGATCACCAGCGCCGGCAGGTGCAGCATGACGCTCACGCGCACGCCGGTCCCGACGTTGGTGGGGCAAGCGGTCAGGTAGCCGAGGCGGTCGTTGTAGGCGTAGGTGACTTGCTCTTCGAGCAGGTCGTCGAGCTCGTTGATCTGCTCCCAGGCGCTCTCGAGGTCGAGCCCCGAGTGCATCACCTGCAGGCGGAGGTGGTCTTCTTCGTTGATCATCACGCTGAACCGCTCGCCGGCGTCGATCACGACGGCCCGTGCGCCGTCGGCGTCGGCGAGCTCGCGGCTGATGAGCTGCCGCTCGACGAGGAACTGCCGATCGACCTCCTCCAGCCCATCGACGTTGACGTAGTGCAGCCCGGCCGAGAACCGGCCCATGGCGCGGAGCGCCTCGACGCGGGCGTGCAGGATCTGCTCGATCTGCCCCCGGTCGGCCTCCGACGCGCGGGCGATGAACGGGAAGTCCGAGAGGTTCCGCGCCAGCCGCACGCGGCTGCTGATGACGATGTCGGACTCGGGGCCCGAGCCGCGGAGCCACTCGCCGCAGTCGCCGGCGAGCGATTCGAAGTCGAGGGGCATGGGGACCGCGCGAGTCGTTCTGGGGAAGGGGGGCCTAGGGAGCTGCTTCGGGTCGCGGGCGAGCGCCTACTCGCGCTCGCGTCGGCGTTCGATCTTGCGGATCTCGTCGCGCAAGACACTGGCGCGCTCGTACTGCTCTTTGGTGACCGCCTCCTTCATCTCGCGACGCAAGCGGATCAGTTGGGTCTGCTCCTCGGCGTCCTGGCCGCTGTGCTTGGGGGTCTTGCCGACGTGGTTCGTCTCGCCGTGGATGTTCACCAGCAGCGGCTCGAGCTCGCGGGCGAAGTGGACGTAGTCGTGCGGGCAGCCGAGCCGCCCCTGCTTGCGGAACTCGAGGAAGCTGATGCCGCAGACGGGGCAGACCCGCTCGTCGAGCCGCGCGAGCTCTTCGGCGGTCTCACCGACGGCCAGTTGCTGGGCCAGCAGCCCCGCCATCGCCGGCATGGCCGACGCCGCGTGCTCGGCGATCGGCGACAGGAACTCCTTCGCGCACGTCTCGCAGAGGTGCACTTCCTTGGGGTCCCCATCGACGAGGTCGGTGATGTGGAAGGTCGCCGGCTTCTCGCACTTCTGGCACTTCATGGGGGCGACTCCAGCCGCGGGGCGGAACCAAGGGCGATGGCAGCGCGGTCGGTCCGCGAAACCGCGGGGGAAACCTTGACACCCCCCTCGCTTCGCATCCTATCGGCGCCCCCCCCTCTGTCAAGGCGATGGGCGCCTCGCCCTGCGGCGCGCAAGCTGTTGTCGTGTCGCGGATTGCGCGCCGCGCGCCCGCTCGGATTGGGAACCCCAAGCGGGCCCTCGTTCCCCGCGGGCGCGGCAGCAAGTAGAGTGCGGGAGCGTGGGGGGCGAACCCGTGGGGCGAGGGGCTAGTCCTCGCTGCGTCCGAACGCCTTCACCGCCCATTGGCCCTTGCTCCCACCGCCCGTCATGCCCGCGTCCGTGTCGCGTCCTAGTTTCGGTGAGTTCGCCCGCCTGGTTGCGTCGGCCGAGGGGGACGTCGCCTACGTGCCGGTTTGGCGCCGGCTGCTGAGCGACTCGCTGACCCCCGTCTCGGCCTTCCGCGCGCTCGAGGCAACCGAAGAGCCATCGGGGCAGGGGATCGCCTGCCTGTTCGAGAGCGTGATCGGCGGCGAGAAGGTCGGGCGCTACAGCTTCTTGGCGACCGACCCGTTCTTGCTGCTCGAAGCCCGCGGGACGTGCGTCCGCAAGACGGTCTACGCCCCCCCGGCGACGAGCGCCCCGCGCGTCGCCCGCCCCGTCGAGGAGTGGGAGGCCGAGAACCCGCTCGAAGCGCTCCGCGCCGAGGTCGGCCGCGTGCGCGTTGTCCGTCCCGAGGGGCTCCCGCCGTTTGTCGGCGGGGCGATCGGCTACGCCGGCTACGACACGGTGCGGTACGTCGAGCGCCTACCGAACGCCCCCGAGGACGACCGTGGCCTGCCCGACCTAGCGTTCGCGTTCTTCGACCACATGATGGTCTTCGACAACGTCGATAAAACGATGTCGGTGATCGCCCTCGCGCGGGCCGCCAAGACCGACGACGAGCGGCTGCTCCGCGCGGCGTACGACGACGCCTCGCGGAGGGTCGATGCGCTCGTCGATCGCCTCACGAGCGGCGAGCACGGCCTCGAGCCGGTCGATATCGACACCTCGCGGGGCGAAGGAGCGCATTGCGAGTCGAACTTCACGAAGGCAGCCTTCGAGGCGGCCGTCGAAAAGTCGGTCGAGTACATCCGCGCGGGGGACATCTTTCAGGTCGTCCTCAGCCAGCGGATGAAGACGCCCCTCGCCGGCGACCCGTTCGAGCTCTACCGCACGCTGCGGGTGGTGAACCCCAGCCCGTTTATGTTCTGCGTGCGGACGCCGGCTTGCACGCTGGTGGGGAGCTCGCCGGAGATCATGGTCCGCGTGATCGACGGCGAGGTGACGGTCCGCCCGCTAGCCGGCACGCGCCGCCGCGGGGCGACCGAGGCCGAGGACGCGGCCCTTGCCGCCGAACTGCTGGCCGACCCCAAGGAGCGGGCCGAGCACGTGATGCTCGTTGATCTCGGCCGCAACGACGTGGGACGCGTTGCCGAGTTTGGGTCGGTGGAGCTCTCCGACGTGATGGTCATCGAGCGCTACAGCCACGTGATGCACATCACGTCGAACGTCACGGGACGGCTCGCCAAGGGGAAGGACGCGTTCGACGCCCTCGCCGCCTGCCTGCCGGCCGGAACCGTGTCGGGCGCACCCAAGGTCCGGGCGATGGAGATCATCGACGAGCTCGAACCGCACCGCCGCGGCCCCTACGCGGGGGCGGTCGGGTACATCGACTTCGCGGGGAACATGGACACCTGCATCGCCCTTCGGACGGTGGTCGTGCAGGACGGCGTCGCCTACGTTCAGGCGGGCGCCGGGATCGTTGCCGACAGCGTCGCCGCGGACGAGTACCAAGAAACCATGAACAAAGCCCGCGGCCTGCTGCAGGCGATCGAACTGACCAAACAACGAACGACCTAGAAAGGCGGTAGTCGGAAGGCGGAAGGGGGAATCGGCGACGGCTGAGCGTCTTCCAGCTCGCGAACCGACTAGCCCTGAAAACACCACCGTGGCGCCCCTGCTGCCCGCATCATCCTTCATCCCTCCGCCTTCCCCCTTCCAATGCCCCTCGCTGGCCAACTGCTGGTCGCCTCGCGGAAGTTGCGGGACCCCAACTTCCGGCAGGCGGTCGTGTTCCTGCTGGAGCACAACGACGACGGCGCCCTGGGGGTCGTCCTAAACCGCGTCTCCGACCGCACGGTGCGCCAGGTTTGGCAGGCGGTCGGCTTCGACGAGTG
This sequence comes from Lacipirellulaceae bacterium, assembly GCA_051648405.1. Taxonomy (GTDB): domain Bacteria; phylum Planctomycetota; class Planctomycetia; order Pirellulales; family Lacipirellulaceae; genus JBOFFC01. The sequence goes on along the minus strand of JBOFFC010000151.1, from coordinate 67,716 downwards.
CTCGTGCGAACAGAGCCTGAACCTGGGGGGGCCCGTCGCGGGCCCGCTGATCGCCCTGCACGCGGCGCCGAAACTCGGCGAAAAGACGCTCGTCGAGGGGAAGCTCTACCTCTCGATGCAGAAGGACAACGTCGATCCCTTGGTGCGACAGAAGAAGCGCCCGTTCCGGCTCTACACCGGCAACAGCGGCTGGGGGGGGGGGCAGCTCGAGGGGGAGCTGCGCGAGGGGGCCTGGCTTTCGGCGCCGGCCCGGCCGTCCGACATCTTTGCCGACCCCGACGCCCTGTGGGACGACGTCACCCGGCGGATCGCGCTCGACATCCTGCTCCCCAAGGGGAGCGGGCCCGTGCCGCGCGACGCGTCGCTGAACTGACGCCCGACGATAAGCGCGGTTTGCGCAAGAGTTAGCGTCGCCTTCACGGATTCTTCATTTGCGTCGGGTAATAATTTTCTGACTCGGGCAAATCGAGCCTAGAGATTCCCACCTCGGGGCGTCGCGACCACGCGTCACCCCCCTCCCGGAGAGACCGCTAATGAAGACGTTCTTCGCCGCCAGCCTGGCGGCCCTCGTGGCCCTGGCTTCGCAGTCCGGCGCCGCAATCATCACCCAGTGGAACTTCAACTCGGTCGTCGGCGACGCCACTGTCAGCACCGGGGTCTCCACTCCCTCGATCGGTTCTGGCACGATCGCACTGGTCGGCGGCGTCACCAACCCCAGCTTCAACAGCGGTGTCGGTTCGTCGGACCCCGAACTTACGGACAACTCGGGTTATCAGACCACGACCTACCCGGCCCAAGGCACGGCCGACAAGTCGGCCGGCGTCCGTTTCAACGTCTCGACCGCCGGCTTCTTCGACATTAGCGCCTCGTTCGACACCCGGCACAGCAACACCTCGGCCAACACCGTCGTGCTGCAGTACACGCTCGACGGCAGCGTCGGGGCCCCGACCTGGGTCGATGCCGCGACGTTCACCGCCAACGCGGGGGACACCTGGTTCAACAGCCGCACCGCTGACCTCAGCGCGGTGAGCGGCCTGGACCTGAATCCCAACGCGGCGTTCCGCGTCGTGACCTCGTTCGGCCCGGCGGGGAGCTACGTCGCGTCGAACCTGACGAGCAACTACGCGGGCGGCACGCTGCGTTACGACATGGTGACGGTCTCGGGCACGGTGATCCCCGAGCCGGCCACGGCGGCCCTACTGGCCCTCGCTGGCGTCGGCCTGTCGGCCCGACGCCGCAACGGCTGATCGGCCCCAAAAGCCCTTCGTTTCCCGCAGTCTTTGGCCCCGTCGGACCCGTGTGGTCCGGCGGGGCCTTGTCGTTGGCGGACGGATTTTCGATCTTTCGTGCGCGGCGAGTATCCTGAATGGTTCCAGCCCTTCGCGAGTCCCCCCCTCGACCGGCCCCTACGCCCGCCAAGATGAGCGTTGCGCTCCTACGCCCCCGCCAGAAGCTTGGCAAGTACGTCATCGAGAAGCGCCTCGCCGAGGGGGGCTTCGCGGTGGTCTACCGGGCGCGCGACACGATCGAGGGGATCAAGGTCGCGATCAAGGTCCCGCATGATAAGCTGATGAGCCCCTCGGCAATCGAGCAATTCCAGCGCGAGGCGCGGCTGGTCGCGCAGCTCGAGCACCCGAACCTCCTGCCGCTCAAATCGGCCGACGTGCTCGAAGGGAGGTTCGTGATGGTCACGGCCCTGGGGGTCGAGTCGCTGGGGGACCGGCTCGAGCGGCGCCTCGCCGCGAAGACGGCGCTCGAGTTCGTCGATCAGATGCTCGAGGGGCTGGCCTACGCCCACGAGCGGTCGATCGCCCACTGCGACGTGAAGCCCGACAACTTCATCCTGTTCCCCGAGGGGCGCGTCCGGCTCGCCGACTTCGGCATCGCGCGCGTGGCCCAGCACACGCTCAAGGCTGGCGGCGAGGGGACGATCGGCTACATCGCCCCCGAGCAGGCGCTGGGGTCGCCGTCGCTGCGTAGCGACGTCTTCTCGATGGGGATCACGCTCTGGCGGATGTTCTCGGGGCAGTTGCCGTCGTACCCGTTCGAGTGGCCCATGCCGGGGCACCAGCGGATCGCGCGGACGTTGCACGAGGACGCCGTCGAGATGTTGCGCAAGGCGACGCACATCGACCCCCGCGAGCGCTACGCCGACGCGGTGCGGATGAAGGCCGCGTTCGAGCGGCTCCGTTCGCGGGCGCTGCTCGGGAGCGGCGCGGCGCCCGCGTCGCGTCGCCGGACGAAATCGACCAAGGGCTGGCGCGTGCTGCGTCGCAAGGAATTCCTCAAGCGCTACAAGCAGTCGCTGGCGATCAGTTGCGAGTGCCCCCAGTGCGAAGGCCCCCTCTCCGAAGCGATGACCTCGTGCCCCTGGTGCGGCGACGACCGCTCGCGCTACGACGGCGAGACCAAGTTGCCGCAGGCCTGCCCCCGTTGTTCGCGCGGCATGAAGCTCGACTGGAGCTACTGCCCGTGGTGCTACGGCCCCGGCTTCCAGCTCGGCTCGACGCGCGAGTTCACCGACAAACGCTACTCGGCCAAGTGCCGCAGCGAGGCCTGCGAACGCAAGTCGCTGATGCCGTTCATGCGCTACTGCCCGTGGTGCCACACGAAGGTCCACCGCCGCTGGTCCGTGCCTGACTCCGACGAGCGCTGCGACTCGTGCGGGTGGGGGGTGGTGAGTGAGTTCTGGTCGCACTGCCCCTGGTGCTCGAAGGCGATCTCGTCGAAAACGCACTGACGCCAGGCTCTAACGCGTGTCGATCGAGCTCCCTTGCGATCGCTACATTCGTCGCACCCGGCCGCGCCGGGCGCACTAGACTTGCGGCCAAGTGTTTCCGTTGATCGTTCCTTGGCGGTTCCACGCGGGGGCCCTCCCTTGGGAGTGCGGCTCTACAACGAGTGCGAGATGACCGGCGCCGAGGTGGGCGTCGTGGCGGGGCGCGCCGTCGCCGTCTACTCGTCGCGCTCGCCGGGCAAAGAGACCGTCAACGAAGACTCCGCCGCCGTGATCCCGTGGGGCGAAGACTCGGGGGTCATCGTCGTCGCCGACGGACTCGGCGGGGCCTCGCACGGGCAACGGGCGTCGCGGATGGCGGTCGAAGCACTGCGCGACGCGATCGCCGCGAACGACCCCGGCGAGGGAGAGCTCCGCACGGCGATCCTCAACGGCATCGACGCCGCCAACCGCGCCGTAATGTCGATCGGCTCCGGCGCCGCGACGACGCTGGCCGTCGTCGAGTTCTCCGCCGGCGCGGCGCGGGCGTACCACGTCGGCGACGCGGGGGTCATCGTCTGCGGGGGGCGCGGGCGCCTCAAGATCCGCACCTCGAGCCACGCCCCGGTGCAGTACGGGGTCGAGGCGGGGCTCCTCGACGAGGACGAAGCGTTGCACCACGAGGACCTGCACTTGGTGTCGAACGTCGTCGGCGCGGCCGACTCACGGACCGAGATCAGCGCCGCGGTCGAGCTCGCCGACCTCGACTCGGTGGTCGTCGCCAGCGACGGCCTGTTCGACAACCTGGCGATCGGCGAGCTGGTGGACCTGGCCCGGCGCGGCTCGGCGGCGCAGGTCGCCACGCGGCTGCACGACACGGTCCGCGGCCGGATGACGACGCCGCAAGAAGGGGTCCCCTCGAAGTGCGACGACCTGACGCTGGTCGTAGTACGCGGGGTGGCGCGGGGCGCCGTGGCGCCGGCGCGCTAGACGCGACCGTCAATTCTGCGCGGGCAGGCAAAGGCACGATGAAGTGAGCCGCACGTCGGCGTCGCGCCACGCCTTTCGGAAGCGGGCCTCGACCTCGGCCGCTTCGGTCCCGTCGCCCTGCGCCCGCAGGCACTGCGCAAGCCCGCGCAGCGACCAACCGTTGTGGGGGTTGCGCACGAGGTCTGCCCGGTAGACGGCTTCGGCCGCGTCGAACCGTCGCGCGTCGATCAGCGTCGCTCCCAAGACGTGCCGAACCGGCTGGATCCAGTCGGGGGGCTCGATGTAACGCAGCGCGTCCTCGAGGCGGACCCCTTGCTCGAGCGCCTCGACTGCGCGATCGACGGCCCCCTCGCGGTACAGGAGCTCTCCTTCGAGCAGCCTGTCGGCGACCGCCAGCACTTCGGCCGCCGGGTTCTGCACGAACATCGCTTCCTCGGGGAGCGCGGCGACCGCGGCGCGATACGCCTGTTGCTCAACGCGGCCGCGGGCAACGTCGCCCTGGGCGGCGTGCGCCACGCCGCGGGCGTAGAGTCGGAACGCACGACAGATCGGCAGGAACCCCGGCGGCTGCGGCTCGGCGAGCATCTGGTCCCACCGCCCGAACCTCAGGTGCAGCTCGTAAGGCATCGTCCGCATGCCATCGACGAACAGCGCGTTCTTCTCGAGCCAGTCGGCCGGCATTTCATCGACCATCGCGTCGATCTGCTCGGTCGCCAGCGAGCTCTGCCCGCGCATGGTCGCGGCGTAGGCCAGCATGTGGCGGTTGTGGGCCATGTAGATGCGGTAGAAATCTTGCTCGGCCGCTTGGTCGGCGTAGGCGGCGTCGGCTTCGATCGCCCGGTGGTTCGCTTCGATCGCCCGCTGCCATCGACCCAAGCGCACGTCGATGTGCGACGGCATGTGGACCAGGTGACCGAGCCGCGGGGCGAGCGTGCGGAGCCGGTCGGCCGAGTCCGCGGCGCGCTCGGGGTGGGGCGACGCTTCGAGGGCGTGGACGTGCAAGTGCAGCGCGAGCGGGTGCGTCGGCGCCATCGCGAGCACGCTGTCGATCGTCGCGAGGACTTCCGCCGTGTCCGGGCGGGGTTCCCCCGAGCCGCTCCACAGGTCCCAAGGCCATACGTCCATCAACGCTTCTGCGAACAGCGCCCCGACGTCGGCGTCGTTGGGATTGCGGCGCCACACCTCACGCATCGCCTCGGCGTAGGCCACGTCGAGGGCCTTGCGGTCTTCCGGCGGGTCGGCGTCGTAGCGCTTCGCCAGCGCCTGGACGAGCTCGCGCTCGAGTGGCGACGCGTGACCAATCCACGCTTGGGCTCGCCGCAATGCGCCGAGCGCCTCGCGGTTCTTCTCCTCGGGCATCAGCGGGAAGTTCACGTGGGGGCCCAAGGCCAGCGCCTTCCCCCAGTGGGCAGCCACGCAGGCCGGGTCCGCGGCGGCCGCGTCGTCGAACGAGCGGATCGCCTCGTCGTGGTTGAACGCGTACAGGTACGCCAGTCCCCGGTCGAAGTACGCCTGCGCCTCGGGCGAGCGCGTCGATACCTTGCGACGGTGGGGCCCCAAGCCCTCGAGCGAGTCCGTCGTGGCGGCGGTTGCGTCGGGACCGTCCTGGCCGCCGTACCCGAGGGGACTGACGGCGACGAGCACGGCGAGCGCGAGTCGTTGAGCGGAGCGTCGGCTCATCGTGGGGAGCTCCTCAACCGGAGGGGGATCGGACATCGACCGGCGGCGACGCGAACCAGCCCCGAGGGCCGCCCTACGGATCGCGGGGGACGCGCTTCGCCGATTGTGTGACGGCGGCGACGGCAACCGCAAGCTAGCACCGCGCGGCGAGAGGTAGCGGCCGGCCGGCTTTCGCTGGCCGCGACCGGGCTCCGGCGCCGAATACCCACTTCCGACGAGTTGCTCCGCGCGCACGATCGCCGTACGATTCGCGCTATGAACAAGTCCGGTCGCGCCATGTGCCAGCCTGGCCCCCTCCGCCGCTGCGTGTGTACGCGGCCCCGCCCAGCGCGGGGTCCCGCCCGCTAGCGTGTCGTCCCCAGTCCGGGGGCGATCCCATCCCCAGCCGCTCGCACCGCCAGCCGCCCGACGCCGCTCTCCGCGATCACGAACCGAATCGCAAGCGTGAGACGCGGCCCGGCAAGTTCGGCGCTAGCCCACCCCGGAGGCTCCTCGTGGCCACCGACTTTCGACTAAAGAACCAACTGCCGAGGCTCACCGAACGGCTCGTCGCCACGTACGACGAGATCGGGACGATGAACCACCTCGACCACTGCCCCCTCCCCAAGGACGAGGAAGTCGTCTCGGCGATCGACGACCTGATGGAGGTCCTCTACCCGGGCTACGGCGTCCGCGAGGGGCTGCACCGCGGGAACATCACCTACTACGTGGGTGAGGTCGTTGATCGCCTGCACGACCGACTGACGCAGCAGGTCGGTCGTGCGCTGCGTCACCAAGCGGTGAAGGACGGCCTGGTCGGCGACTGCGACGACACGCAGGACTTCGAGGCCCTCGGCCAGGCGAAGACGCTGCTGTTCCTCGATCGCCTGCCGGAGCTCCGCGCCGTCCTCGCCACCGACGTCGAGGCGGCCTACGCCGGCGACCCCGCCTGCAAGAGCCCCGACGAGGTGATCTTCTGCTACCCGGGGCTCGAGGCGGTGACCGTCCACCGCCTGGCGCACCTGCTGTACGAGCTCGACATCCCGTTCATCCCGCGGATGATGGCCGAGCACGCGCACCGCCGCACGGGGATCGACATCCACCCCGGCGCGACGATCGGCCCGCACTTCTTCATCGACCACGGCACCGGGGTGGTGATCGGCGAGACGTGCGAGATCGGCGCCCACGTGAAGCTCTACCAGGGGGTGACCCTCGGCGCGCTGAGCTTCGCCACCGACGACGACGGGAACCTGGTCCGCGACCAGAAGCGGCACCCGACGATCGAGGACCGCGTGATCGTCTACGCGAACGCGACGATCCTCGGGGGCGCCACGGTGGTCGGGCACGACTCGGTCGTGGGGTCGAGCGTCTGGTTGACACGCAGCGTCGCGCCGCACACCACGGTGACGATCGAGAAGCCGAGCCTCCGCGTGCGGAGCGACATCGCCCCGGCGGCGAGCGCGTGAGGAGGGAGATGATGGATGGCAGATGATGATGATAGATGGCTGAGAGCTGAGAGCTGAGAGCTGACCGCTGGGAGCTGACAGCCCCCCTAGCTGTTTGCCACGGCGTTGCGCGGCGCGGTAGGATCCAGCCTCCTGTCCGCTCTGCGCCCCGCGTCTGTCCCAACTCATGCTCGGCCCCGTGTTCCGCCACGAGATGGTCGCCGCGGGCCGCGGCACGCGCTACACGCTGCTGCGTGTTGTGGTGGGGCTGCTCTTGCTGGTGATCCTGGTGGTCGCGTACCAAGGGGCGCGTGAGTCGGGCGAGTGGGGCGCCGACGGCGGGGGGCTTTCGATCCGCGGCGCTTCGGCGCTCGTGTCGAGTTTCTACACGTCGTTCGCGTGGACGACGCTGCTGGGGGTGGTCGCGCTCACGCCCGCCGTCGCCGCCGGGGCGATCGCCTCGGAACGCCAGCGGCGGACGATCGAGTACCTGTTCGCGACCGACCTTTCAAACTCCGAGATCGTGCTCGGGAAGCTCGTGGCGCGGCTGCTTGTCGTCGCCCAGGTGGCGCTCGCGGCCCTCCCATTCCTGGCGATCGTGGGGCTCTACGGCGGCATCCCCAGTCACCTGCTGGTGGCGCACTTCGGCGTCTTGGCTTCGACCGCGGCGCTCGTCGCGGCGATCGCCCTCGTCGCCTCGACTTGGTCCGAGCGCCCGCGCGACGCCGTGCCGCGGTCGATGCGCTTGGTCATGGCGTGGTTCCTCGCGGCGCCGATCGCGTGGTTCGTCGCCGCGATGATCGATTGGCGCTTCCCGGGGGGACCCAGCGAAATCGCCCACCAGACGGCCGCCGCGCTTACGTCGGTCAATGCGATCGCGGTGGTCGGTATGGCGGGCATGGTCGGCTACCAAGGGGGGCTCGGCGTCGGCTTCGACGCGCGGGCCATCGCGTGGCTCGTCGGCTGGCAGCTCGCCCTCGCGGCGGCTTGCGCCAGTTTGTGCGTGTGGCAGGTCCGCCGCGTCCACCTACGGAGCGCCAGCGCGGGGGTCGCCCCCGCGCCGGAGGGCGCCGCGCTGACCTCGCGCGGCTGGCTCCGGCGGCTTGTCGCCCCGCGACCGAGCGAGCCGTACCACGACCACCCCGTGCTCTGGAAGGAGATGTTCACTTCCGCGTCACGGCCGCGTAGCGGGCGTTCGTGGAAGGCGATCGGCCGGCGACTCGGAGCGATCGGTGTGGCGCTGATAGTGTTTGCGCCGATCGTCGCCCAGTTCTTGATCGCCTACGTGCAAGGGACGGCGATCAAGCCGATCGACTACTTCGCCACGGTCGCGGGACTCACGGCGTTCGCGGCGCCCCTTGTGCTGCTGGGGGTTGGCGCCAGGGCCGCGGGTTTGGTCTCGTACGAGAAGGAGCAGGACACCTGGCTGTCGTTGATCTCGTCGCCGCTCGCGCCGTCGGCGATCGTTTTCGGCAAGCTCGCCGGGAACCTCTACGCGTCGCGCTGGTCGCTGCTGGCGGTCGTCACGCCGGCGCTCACGGGGTTACTGTTGCTTCCCATCGCGATCGGCTCGGTCGCCGCCCTCGTCGTAGTCGTTGCCGTCACGGCGACGTCGGCTTCGATGGTCGGGCTCGCGATCTCGCTGCGCGTCGAGTCCTCGACCAAGGCGATCGCGATGACCTCGGCCGCGCTCGTAGCGATGGGAGGGGGCTACTACCCCTTCGCGGCGGCGATCTTCTTTGCGGTTGGCGCGCAAGGCGAGGCTTGGTTGCTTCTGTTTGCACCGTGCGTCCCGTTCCTCGTCGCCGCCCCGGCCTTGCTGATCGTGGAGCGAGCGGAGCCTTGGGCCTTTGCGGCGTTCGCCCCTGGCGTGTGCGGTTACGCGGTCCTTTCGGCGTGGCTGTACGCCGACGCCGTGCGCCGGTTCACCGACCTGACCGGCCGCGGCGAAGGCCACGACACGGCCAACGCCGCGCCCGCCGCGAGCGCGTTACCAAGACCCGCTGAAGCGTCACCAAGAGAGGTCGCGGGCCATGACGGGCTGGTCGGCTGACCACGCCTCGGCCGCCTCGTGCCACGCGCTCTCTTGCGCGGGTTCCCCCACCGGCGTGAGCGGGCGTTCGACCGGCGCGGCGCTTCCTGCCGATGCGAAGCCGGTCGCCGGCGTGATCGGCAGGGGGGCCGACACGGTCGCAAAGGGGGCCGGCGCGAAGGTCGCCGCGCCGTCGCCGGACACCGCTCCGTCGCGCGGCGGGGTCTTCAGCACCAAGCCGATCGGCAGCAGCTCGGGGCTCGTGAGCCGGTCGCGGTTCAGCTCGAACAGCTCGCCGGCGCGGGCCGCGTCTCCCAGGTAGCGCTCCGCGAGGCGGGCGAGCGTGTCGCCGTCGGTGACGACGTGCGTCCCCCCCGAAGGGCGTGGCGCCACATCAAAGCTACGTCCGAGCGCGTGCTCGACGCGGCCTAGGTTTGTCTCCGGTGCGCCCGTTGGCGGATACCCGGCGACCCGCTCGGCCGCGTCGAACCACCCAGCGGCGGGTTCGACCGGCGCAGGAGCGACCATTGGCGGTAAGGAAGCGGGGGCGTTGGCAATCGACGCGTCGCGCGCCGCGAGCCACCCCGGCGCCGGGGCGGGGGACGCAGCGTCGTCGGCTGCGAGGGTTGGCGGCGAAGCGGTGTCCCACCACGAAGGGGCGCCCGCGTCGGGGACGCTGGGCCCAGCGAGCGGCGCCGCGAGGGCCGGGGCGAACGCCGCCGGCTCTGCCGGCGCGGGTTCAACCGGGGCGGACGCCATCGGTCCCGGGGGGGTCGGCCAGGCGTCGAACCAGTCGGCGGCTTCGGTCAGCGAAGCCTGCGCCCCGGCGCCAGAAGGCGAGGCGTCGGGGGGACCGACGGGCTGCACGACGAGGCTTGGCGGTGCGAGGGCCGTGGCGACCGCCGCCGTCGGGGCGAAGGCCACCGACGCCGAGGCCGGCGTGGCGCCGACCTGCGGCACGTACGGCGGCGCGAACGAGTTCGGGCCAAGCGGGCGGAGGCCCTGCGGGTCGCTCGGCGGGGCCGCGAGGAAGCGCTCGGCGAGCCGCTCGCCGAGCTCGGGTGGACCGAGCAGCGACGCGCCACCGAAGCCAGCGGCCACGAGCGCAAGCGAAGAAACGAGCTTCGTCAGGTTGTTCACGGCGGACCTTGAGCTGGCGCCGACGCCGACCGGGCGTTCCTCAACGGGAACGGCAAGGGTCGCCGCGGCGCGGGGCAGCGTGGCTCGTCCGTGAACTCTTCGAAACGCCCCGGGGTCATCCGGCCCGGGGCGCACGCGTTTCCATACGGGGAGCATCGGCCGAGCGTTCGCCGCCGCCCCAGCAATCCCCGCTAGCACGAGGGGCAAACGCCCCTCACCGCGCCGCTGGCGCCGTCTAGCGAAGGGGCGCCGCGCCAAGATACGCACGCCGCGCCCGAGGAGGCGGTTCAAACCCGCCGCCCCTTTTTCGTTCCCCTCGCCTCTCACCTCCAACCACTCGCCGCTGCCGCTTACGCGGCGCGCTTGGTGGTCGCCTTCGCGGCGCCGTCGTTGCCCGACCCGCTGAGCCACAGCAGGACCGGCGAGGCGATGAACACCGTGCTATAGGTCCCCGCGACCACGCCGACGACCATCGCAAACGCGAACCCGTGGATGCCGGGGCCGCCGAAGAAGTACAGCACCACGACGACCATGAACACGGTCAGCGAGGTGAGGATCGTGCGGGCGAGGGTCTGATTGACGCTCTTGTTGATCATCTCCCGCGTGATCTTGGGGCTCTTGCCGCGGACTTCGCGGATGCGGTCGAAGATGACGATCGTGTCGTTCAGCGAGAAACCGATGATCGTGATCAACGCCGCGACGATCGTTAGGCCGATCTGGAACGACTCGATCTGCAGGCTGCTGGCGAGCCCCGGCACATTCATGACGAGCCAGTTCGAGGCGGCGATCGCGGCGATCGTGACCAGCACGTCGTGGATCAGCGCGACGACCGCCGCCAGGCCGAAGTTCACGCTCTGGAAGCGGAACCAGACGTAGGCGACGATCCCCAACAAGCTTACGAGGGTCGCGGCGATCGCCTTCCCTTGGAGGTCGGACGCCACGGCGCCGCCGATCTTGTTGGCCAGCGGGAACAGGGGCTCCTTCTTCAGCGAGTCGGCCAGCGTGTTCGCGACGGCGACCGCTTCGGCCTCGGGGAGGCCCAGCTTGAGCGTCCAATCGCGGAACGCCGCGCTGCTGCCGGGGAGGTAGTCGGGGTTCTCGAGCTGCGGCAGGACCCCCTTCCTCCCTTGGGCTTCGAGGATCGTCGCGACGCGGTCGAGTAGCGAGTCGTGCGCCAGCCCGTCCTCTTCGCCGAAGCCGGGGCCCTGGTTGAGCTTCAGCGGGACCGCGACGCCGCTGTAGCCCCCCTCTTCGGTGAACGCCGTGGGGGCGCCCACCTCGGCCGTGTAGAGCTGCATCTTGTCGTCGAGGGCATCGGCGATCGCCTGCTTCGCGTCGGCGACCTCGTCAACGCTGGTCGTCACCGTGTAGCGGGTTTGGCTGAAGCCACGCTCCACCACCAACAGGTTTTGGTCCTTGAGCACGGTCCCTTCGAGGGCTTCACGTACTTCGGCCAGCGGCATTTTTGCGTCGTCCTTCAGCGCCAGCGTGACGCTCGTGCCGCCGGTGAAGTCGATGTTCAGCATGCCCAGGCCGCGGTTGGCGGTGAACGCCGCACCGATCGCGATGACCGCCAGCGACGCGAAGATCGCCGGCCACTTGAGGGCCAGGAAGTCGATGTTCGTCTCGCCGATGAACGACACGAACCGCAGGTCCTTGATCCAGCGGCGGCGCTCGGCGATCTCGAACACCACCCGCGTGGCGAACACGGCCACGAACAGGCTCATGATCAGGCCCAGCACGATCGAGACGGCGAAGCCTTTGATCTGGTCGGTGCCGACCACGTAGAGCACCACCCCGGTGAGCAGCGTCGTGAGGTTCGAGTCGATGATCGTCGTCGAGGCGCGGTCGAAACCGTTGCGGATCGCCATCCGCAGGCCCGAGCCCTTGGCGAGCTCTTCGCGGATCCGCTCGTAGATCAGCACGTTCGCATCGACCGCCATGCCGACCGTCAGCACCAGGCCGGCGAGCCCCGGCAGGGTGAAGGCGGCGTTCAGCGCGACCATCGCCCCCACTACCAGGACGAGAGTCGCCACCAAGCCGAGGCACGCCACGACGCCCGCGAAGCGGTAGTAGAAGATGATGAACACGACCACCGCGGCGACCGACCACAGCATGGCCCGCGTCCCCATCTCGATCGTCGTGGCGCCGAGCGTCGCGCTCACGGTCTCTTCGCTGATCGGTTCCTTGTTCAGGGCCGCCGGCAGGCTCCCCGCGTTCAGGATGCTGATGATGAAATCGACCTCTTCTTCGGTCATCGCACCGCCGGAGATCGTGCCGCGATCGGTGATCCGGCTGTTGAGCCGCGGCGCCGAGATCAGCTTCTTGTCGAGCAGGATGCCGAGCTGACGGAACGAGCCGGTCGCCTCGTTCGGCAGGTTGTCGCCGGTGAGCTTGCCGAAGCGGCGGGCGCCGCTGGCGTTGAACGAGAAGTCAACGGACGGCTTGCCGACGTCGTCGATCCCCTTGGCGGCGACCGTCAGGTACTCACCCGTCACGTCGTAGCGGTCGCGCAGGACGAGCGCCTCTTGCCGCTTACCGGCCGAACGGCGGACGACGCGTTCGTCCCCCTCGGGGAACTCTCGCTCGTCGAGCACGACCCACTCGGCGCGGACCGTGTCGCCGACGCGTACGAGCTTCTCGCTCGGGCTGACCGAGAGCCCCTTCTCGATGATCGGGCGGTCCTGTGGGTAGCGCGGGTCGGCCGCGATGCGGAACTCGAGCTGCCCGAGGTCGGTGATCCGGCGCTTGATGAACTTCAGGTCGTCGGGGCCGGCGTGGGGGATGATGATCTCGATCGCGTCGCCGTAGCGACGGATTGTGACTTCTTTGGTCCCCGCGGGGTCGATCCGCTGCTTAAGCGCCCCGATCAGCTTATCGACATCGACGGCCGCCTTCTGGTCGTCCGGCTGATCGGTTGCCTCGGCTTCCCCCTCTTCGATGCCCCCCATAGGCGTGACTGCCGCTTCTTGGTCGCGTGCGATCTCGTAGACGAGCGTGATCCCGCCGGCCAGGTCGGGGCCACCCTTGAACCTGCCGGTGGCGATCGCGAGCCCGGCCACGGAAAGCGCCACCAGCACCGTCGCGATCCGCCAGCCTTGCTCGGGGACACGCAACGCCTTGCCGAGCCAGTTGCCGAACATGATCGGCAAGACGACGACCGCGATCGCCGACAGCAGGCCGACCCACGGGAACGGAGTCGCGGGGGCATCCGAGTCGGTCGCCCCTTCGGCCTTCGCCTGCGCGTCCGTGACGTCGTCGCTGGCGGTCGTGTCGCTGCTTGACTGGTCGCTGCTTGACTCGTCGTCGCCTGCGGCGTCGGAGGTGTCTGCGGCCTCGTCCGCCTGGTCAGCGGCATTGGTCTTTTCGACCTCCGCCGCTTCCGCGGCTTCGGCCGCCGCCTGCTCAGTGTCTGCGGCGGGTGCTTCGGCCGACGGCGTTGCCGCGTCGGCAACCGGCGTGGCCTCGGCCGCGGCCTCGACAACCGGGGTGGTCGCGCCGGCGTCTTGGGCGCCCGCGGGGAGCGCGAGCACGGCGATCGCCAGCACGCATCCCAACAAGCCGAGCAATCGGCGCGACGCGAGGGTGTCGAGGCCCGAGGAGCGGTCCGTCATCGGGGAGTGATCCGTGTTTGCCTGGAGGGGAGCGACGAGCGGAGCCCGCCGCGATGGATTCGACGTCACTTCTTTGCCGCCGGCTCGACCGGCTTGTCCGACAGAACGCTGTCGATCGCCCACAGGGCGACCCGGACTCGTGTGCCGGTCGAGTCATCGACGCGGAGCGTCAACCGGTTGGCGTCGCGCTGGATGTTGGTCACCACGCCGTGGATGCCGCTGGTGGTGACGACGTGGTCGTTTTCCTTGAGGCCGTCGAGCATCGCCTGGAACCGCTTCTCCTTCGTCCGCTGCGGGACGATGAAGAGGAAGTACGCCAGGAAGGCGATCATCGCGAACGGCAGGAACTGCACGAACGAGTTCGTCGCCCCGCCGGCGCCCCCCTCGGCTGCGGCCCCGCCTGCGGCCGCAAGAAGCGGACCGAGCGAGGCTGCGAAAAGCGTTAGGAGTGGCAGCACGGCGCCCTCGGGGAAGGTCGTACCCGGTCGCTTCGCCCCCAGAGGACTGGGGCTCGCTGCGCCGAAACGCGGATCATAAAGCGTGACGGCGCAACGGGAAAGGGGAACCGCACGCCCGGGGGGCCGACTCAGGCCTCGGCGTCGGGGGCGGGCTCCTCGGGGGCGCGCCACGCCGCCTGCTTCGCGAGCTTGAAGGCCAGAAAGTCGTCGCGCTCGATTGCGGCGCGGGCCCCCGCCATCAGCCGCTGGTAGTGCGTCAGGTTGTGGATCGACAGCAAGATCGGCCCCAGCATCTCGCTCGCTTGGAACAAATGCCGCAGGTAGCCGCGGCTGTACCTCCGGCAGGCGGGGCAGGGGCACCCCTCGTCGAGGGGCCGCTCGTCGCGCGTGTGGCGGGCGTTCCGCAGCCGCATCGGGCCGCGGTCGGTGAACGCCAGCGCGTTCCGCCCGTTGCGCGTCGGCATCACGCAGTCGAACATGTCGATCCCACGTTCGATCGCTTCGAGCAGGTCGTCCGGCGTGCCGACCCCCATCAGGTACCGCGGCCGGTCGGCTGGAAGGTGGGGGGTCGTCACCTCGATCGCGCGGTACATCTCGGGCGGCGGTTCGCCGACGCTCAGGCCGCCGATCGCGTAGCCCGCCATGTCGAGCTTCACGAGGCCCGCGGCCGACTCGGCGCGCAGCTGGGGGTCGAGGCCCCCTTGGACGATGCCGAACAGCGATTGGTCGTCGCGCGACGCGACGCGGACGCAGCGCTCGGCCCAGCGGAGGCTCCGCTCCATGGCGCTACGCACCACCTCGGGGGGCGAGGGGAGGGGGGGGACTTCGTCGAGGACCATCGCCACGTCGGCCCCCAGCCGCTGCTGGATCTCGATCGCCCGCTCGGGGGTCAGGTCGATCAGGCGGCCATCAACGTGCGACCGGAACCGCACGCCGCGCTCGTCGAGCTGGCGGCGCTCGGCCAGACTGAAGACCTGGAAGCCCCCCGAGTCGGTGAGCATCGGGCCCCCCCAGCCCGAGAACCGGTGGAGCCCCCCGAGGGCCGCGACGGTCTCTTCGCCGGGCCTGAGGGCCAGGTGGTAGGTGTTGCCCAGCACCATCTGGGCGCCGGTCTCAGCGAGGCGCTCGACTTCGACCCCTTTGACCGACCCCGCCGTGCCGACCGGCATAAAGGTCGGCAACTCGACAACGCCGTGCGGCGTGTGGAGCCGACCGCGCCGCGCCGCGCACTCGGACGAGACGCAGACGGGCTCGTAGCGGACGGAGGGCAAGGCGACGGAGATGATAGAGGTTAGATGATAGAGGTGAGATGGAAGACACCCGGAGCTACGAGCCCCCTTCTCTCTAGCATCTACCGTCTATCATCTTCCATCTCCGTCAGTTCGCGTCCCCGCGGAGCTTCAGGCCGTGCGACTGGAGCTTCTCGCGGACCTCGTTCAGGCTCGTGACGCCGAAGTTTTTGCACTCCAGCAGGTCGTCCCCCGTGCGACGGACCAGCTCGCCGATCGTCGTCAGGCCGAGGCGGACCATGCACTTCCGCGCCCGCACCGAGAGGCTGAGGTCCGAGATCGGGCGGTCGAGCAGGGCCCGCTCGTCGGCCGACAGGCTCTCGGCGTTGTAGGAGGGTTCCTCCTCGCGCTTCTGGTGGGCGAACTGCCCGAGGTCGAGGCCTTTGGACGAGAGCATCTCGCGGATCTCGACCAGCGACGTCTCGCCGAAGTTCTTGCTCGCGAGCAGTTCTTGCTCGGTCGTCTCGGTGAGGTCGCCGAGCGTCATGATGCCCATCTTCTGCAGGCAATTGCGGCTGCGGACGCTGAGCTCGAAGTCGGTGACGGGGATCCCCAGGACCTGGCCGAGGCGGTCCTGCTGGCGACGGGCTTCCTCGTCGTAGAACATGTCGCGGCTGCCGTCCGCGTCGCGGAAGAAGAGCCGCGCCCGCTCGTGGCCGGGGATCGCGTCGAGGATCCGCAGGTAGCAACCCTTGGCGCGCTCGTACTGCTCGAGGTCCTCGTACAGGACCCCCAGGTTCAGCAGCGTGCCGACGTGGGTCGGGAACTGCTGCGAGGCGCGCTCGTACAGGTCGCGGGCGTAGTCGTCGTTGCCGCGGCGGTCGTTCTCGAGCGCCAGGCCGAACAACGCGCCGGCGTGCGAGCGGTCGGCGGCGACGGCGCGCTCGAGCAGGGCGACGACTTCCTCGGGGTTCCCCGACAGCGCCTGGACCGTCGCGGCCCGCTGGTAGAGGTACTCGGCCGTCTGCTCGACGGCGCCCGAGAGCTGGTCGAGCAGTTTCAGGGCGGAGGTCGCGTCCCCCGTGTAGCGGAGTGCTTCGGCCTTCGCGAGCGCGACGACCCCCTTGTCGTAGCCCGCCTTCTCGGACGACTCGTAGGCGGTGACCGCCTCGGAGTAGCGGTCGAGGGCCAGCTTCGCCTTGCCGAGGTAGAAGTGCGTCAGCGCCCCGCCGTCGGCCCGGGTCAGGACCTCGATCGCGTCGGTGTAGCGGCCGACCATGTACAGGCAGACGCCGAGCTTCGCCGAGGCGGCCGGGCTCCGCGAGGGCTGCCCTTCGAGCTCCTGGACCGCCTCGCGCAGGTCGCGGTAGCGGCTGTAGTTGGCGGCGATGGCCGCGGTGATGTGCTCGATCTCGCGGGGCCCAAAGGCGGCGGTCGAGACAATCGCTTGCTTGATGTCGAAGTCGAGCGTAGTCGTCATGACGCGCGAGGGACCTTGCGAGGGGCGGAGGAGCCCGGGCCGAATCAGCCCGTGGGCCGCAGAGAGCCGTGGCGCGAAGCCACGCCGGTGTTCGAGCCGGTCCGGAGTCTTAATTGAGAGCCAACGGAGGGAATTGAACCCACAACCCCCGCATTACGAATGCGGTGCTCTACCAATTGAGCTACGTTGGCGAAGCGAGGCCGAGCCCGGGGGGCCCGACCGAATCCAGGAATCTATCTGCCGAGCGGGGCGGCAGCAAGGGCTGCGCCGGAGGTGGGCGACGAGCCGCGCGCGCCGCCCGGGGGGGGCCTCACTCTTGGAAGGGGGGGAGCTCCGCCAGCAGGTCCTCGCTGACCAGCACCGATCCCAGGTGTAGGGTGTTCGGGACCCGCATCCAGCGCCGCTCGCCGTGCCGCTCCCGCAGCCAAGTGAACACCGCGGCTTCGTCGGGCATGACGAGCGGGATCGCCGCTTTCTTTGGCCCGCCGGCCGTTTGGGCGTTGAGCAGCGTTTTCGGGAGGTCGATCGCGTCGTAGAGCCGCTGGGTGATGACGTCGGCCAGTCCGACCCCCACCGCGTTGCCGTACGACTCGGGAGAAAGTCCCAGGGCGGCGATCGACCCGATCCGCGGCAGGGGGGGGTCGGGGGCGTCCTCCAGCCCGCGCCGGCCGACGACGTTGGTGTCCATCCCCGTGCCGCTGAAGTTCTTGCCGATCGTGTCGATCACAAGGACGTTCAGCTCGTCGATCGGCAGCCGCGGGAAATAGTTCGTCGCGTAGTGTCCAAGCAGCGCCGGCTCATCGGCCACGATCCGGCTCGCCGCCAGGGCGTGGAGCTCGGCAACGCGGTCGTAGCCGTCCTCGACGATCGCCAACCCGGCCCAGACCTTGCCCGAGGCGATGACCGCTTTGCCGAGCCCTCGCAGCGCCAGCGGCTTGTCGCTCGTGCCGATCGCGTGGAACACGCGGGCGCCTTCGAGCTTTCCCAGCCCGACGGTCATCATCTTGGTGAGGCCGCTCTCGGCGAACTCGCCGTAGGGGGCCCCTCCGAAGCTCGTGTGGGGCTTCACCCGGTTCACGACCAGGACGCCGGCCGACTCGGCGGCGAGGCGGTCCATCCAGACGTCGGCGCCAGCAGCGGGTCCGATGGCTACTTTGCCGACGGAAACGACGTCCATCGACGACTCGATCGGCATTCCGAGGGCCTCCTCGGTCATGCCGAGCCCCTCGAGCATCGTCCGCTGCCCCTGGGGGGTGGCGCCGTTGTGCGAGCCCATCGCCGGGACGACGAACGGGTCGGCGCCGTGGTCGCGGAGCCAATCGCCGCAGGCGCGGAGCACGGCGGCGATTTGGTCGATGCCGCGGCTTCCACCGGTGACGGCGACGCGCCCCCGCGGCGGCTCGAAGCCGAGCGCGTCGAGCCGGCGGCGCGTCGCGAGGGCCACGTCGGCCAGCGGCGCCGAGACGAGCCGCTGGTGGTAGGGGACGAGTCGCACGGCTAGTTTCGCGAGTTTGGAGAAATGCTCTTGCCTGAAACCCAGCAGCGTGTAATCGTAACAGTCAGCCGCCCAGTATCACTTGCTGTCAAGCGCGAAGACCGGACGAAGGGGGTCCCCTAGCAAAGGGCGCCCGAACTCCCGGCGGCTGTTCCCGAGCGAGCCGACGCTTCCCCACGGGGGAGAGCACTGTCGGCTGCTATGCGTTACGCCGGTCTAGTTTTGTTTCGCCCGCCCTTGACCTTCTTGCTTTGCCCCGTGCTGACTGAGCCCTGAGCTCGTTCGCCTTTCCCTCCGTCGCCAACACGGTGCGCACGCGTGCGCCGTGGCGCCGCGCATTTTTTTTCCCTAGGAGATCGCACCGGATGCCAGCCACTTTGACCGAGTACCGCCGGCTTGTCGTTGATGGCGAGCGCTACTACGGCCAGCACCTGATCGCCACGGCGCTCAGTTGTAATGAGAACATCCTGTCGATCGGGAAGATGTACGACTTCTTGACCACCATGTCGGACGACATCGACATGGTCCGCTTCGGACCGCCGGTTGTCGCGCGGTTCGGCGAGGGGCACGAGGTCGGCATCTCGGGCGTTCAACTCATCATGACCAGCGCGATCGTGATCCACACGAACGACGCGCACCGGGACATGTACCTCGACGTCTTCAGTTGCAAGCCCTTCGAGGAGTCGACCGTGCGTCGAGTGCTCGAAGATTTCCTCTCCCCTTCCTCTGTCACTTGTGAGGTCTTCTACAGGAAATGAGAATCTACCCCCAACACTTGCCGCAGGTGGCCAACGAGCCGCGTGCGGAAGACTTCCGGGTTATCGAAGTCGACGGCCGACGTGGACAAGGCGTCGTCGTGTTGCGGGAATTCCTGAGCGGCGACGTTTTGTTCAGGATGAACGGCAGGCTCACGACGGAAATGACCCTGCACTCGCTGCAGATGGCCCCGGGTCTTCACTTGGACGACCCCTACTTCGCCGGCAAGACGCTCCACAGTTGCGACCCGAACTCGCGCCTCGACCCCGAGACGCGCCTGTTCACCGCGCTGCGGGACATCGTGCCCGGCGAGCTGTTGACGATGGACTACGACGAAACGGAAGACATCCTCTTCCGTCCGTTCCCCTGCCGCTGCGGCGCCGACAACTGTCGGGGCTGGGTGGCCGGGCGCTTGGCGCTGACCCCCGCCGCAGCCGCGAGCTGAGGCGCCGTTTAGCGCGGGTCGCCCGCCCGGGTCCGAACCCCGGCGGGTGAGAGAGGAAAACTCACGCGGCACAACTCGAACCCACTCGCACGACGCCCGTCGGCCCCATCGGCCGGCGGGCGTCCGCGTTTGGCGGCGCGCCAAAGGTACCCCCAACCCGGCGCTTGAGTTGACTGCTCCTGCCGTTCTGCGGTTTCCATCGGGCTCTCGGCACGGCGTTTACCGCTAGGCCTGCCGCGCGCCATTGACGATACTAGCCGGCTTGGCCCCGATCTCGGCCAGCCGTCCCCCTCGCCCCGCCTCAACACTCCCCCGCCGATGCCCGCCGCGATCGACCGCACCGACGAGCTGCAAGAGTTGCTATCGCAGCGCATCCTGCTGCTCGACGGGGCCACGGGGACGCAAACCCAGGGGCTGGGGATCGGCGAGGCCGAGGTCCGCGGCGAGCGCTTCGCCGAGCACCACAAGGACCTCAAGAACTTCGGCGACCTGCTCTGCTTGACGCGTCCCGAAGCGATCCTCGAGATCCACCGTCGCTACCTGGCGGCCGGCTCGGACATCATCGAGACCAACACCTTCGGCGCGAGCCCGATCGGGATGCTGGACTTCGAGTTCGCGGCCGCCGGGCACGACCCCGACACGCTGTGCGTCGAGATCAATGCCGCGGCGGTGCGGCTCGCGAAGCAGGCGTGCGTCGCGTTCACCGATCGCGATCCCACCAAGCCGAGGTTCGTCGCCGGGTCGATCGGGCCGACCTCGAAGCAGATGGCGATTTCGACCAGCGTCGAGGACCCCAGCCGGCGCGACGTCGTCTACATGCAGATGGTCGATTCCTACTACCGGCAGGTCGCTGCGCTGGTCGAAGCGGGGGTCGATATCCTGCTCCCCGAGACGGTCATCGACACGCTCAACCTCAAGGCGTGCCTGTTCGCGATCGAGACGTACTTTGCCGACTCGGGCTCGCGCGTCCCGGTGATGGTCTCGGCCACCTTCGACAAGGGGGGGGGGACGTTCGTCTCGGGTCAAGCGGTGGAGGCGTTCTGGAACGCCGTGTCGCACTTCCCAATGCTCACCGTCGGCATGAACTGCGCGCTGGGCCCCGACGTGATGCGGCCGCACCTCGAAGAATTGCAGCGCGTCGCGAGCGTGCCGATCAGCGTCTACCCGAACGCGGGCCTGCCGAACGAGATGGGGCAGTTCGACCTGGGCCCCGCCGAGATGGCGAAGATGGTCGGCGAGTTCGCCGACAACGGCTGGGTGAACGTCGTGGGTGGCTGTTGTGGCACGGGGCCCGAGCACATCGCGGCGATCGCGGCGCGGGTGAAGGACTCGAAGCCGCACGCGCGCACGGTGGTCGCCCCGCGGCTGCGTCTGAGCGGCACGCAGCCGATGGAGCTGCGCCCCGACGCGCCGTTCCTGATGATCGGCGAACGGACGAACGTCACCGGCAGCCGCAAGTTCGCCCGGCTGATCAAGGACGAGCTCTACGAGGAGGCGATCGAGATCGCCCGCGAGCAGGTCGCCGGGGGCGCAAACGTCATCGACGTCAACATGGACGAGGGGCTGCTCGACTCCGAAGCGGTGATGACCAAGTTCCTGCGCCTGATCGCCGGCGAGGGGGACATCGCCCGCGTGCCGGTGATGATCGACAGCAGCAAGTGGTCGGTGCTCGAGGCGGGCCTGCAAGTCGTCCAAGGAAAGGCGATCGTCAACTCGATCAGCCTCAAGGACGGCGAGGCCGAGTTCCTGCGCCGCGCACGGCTCTGCCGCCAGTACGGCGCCGCCGCCGTGGTGATGGCGTTCGACGAGCAGGGCCAAGCCGCCGACGAGGACAACAAGGTCCGCATCTGCAAGCGCGCCTACGACCTGCTGACCAAGCCCGTGGCCGAAGGGGGCGCCGGCTTCCCCGCCGACGACATCATCTTCGACCCCAACATCCTCACGGTCGCCACCGGCATCGAGGAGCACAACAACTACGCTGTCGACTTCATCAACGCCACGCGCCGCATCAAGCGCGAGTGCCCGCGCGCGAAGGTCTCAGGCGGCGTCTCGAACATCAGCTTCAGCTTCCGCGGCAACGACGTGGTGCGCGAGGCGATGCACAGCGCCTTCCTGTACCACGCGATCCAGGCGGGCCTCGACATGGGGATCGTCAACGCCGGGCAGCTCGCGGTGTACGACGAGATCGACCCGAAGCTCAAAACGCTCGTCGAGGACGTGCTCCTCAACCGCCACGCCGATTCCACCGAGCGCCTCGTCGAGTTCGCCGAGACGGTCAAAGGCGAGGCCGGCCAGCAGTTGGTGGTCGATGACGCCTGGCGGCAAGAGCCGCTCGAAGAGCGCCTCAAGCACGCCCTCATCAAGGGGATCGTCAAGCACATCGAGGAAGACGCCGAAGAGGCACGCCAGAAGTACGGCCGCTGCCTGTCGGTCATCGAGGGCCCGCTGATGGACGGCATGAGCACCGTCGGCGATTTGTTTGGCGCCGGCAAGATGTTCCTGCCGCAGGTGGTCAAATCGGCCCGCGTGATGAAGAAGGCGGTCGCCTACCTGACCCCCTTCATGGAGGAAGAGAAAGAGGAAGCGGGGACGGCCGGTCGGGCGCGCGGCAAGGTGCTGATGGCGACCGTCAAGGGAGACGTGCACGACATCGGCAAGAACATCGTCGGCGTCGTGCTGGGGTGCAACAACTACGACGTGATCGACCTGGGAGTCATGTGCTCGGCCGAGACGATCCTCGAGACGGCGGTCACGGAGTCGGTCGACGTGATCGGCTTGTCGGGCCTGATCACGCCGAGCCTCGACGAGATGGTCCACGTCGCCCGCGAGATGGACCGCCGCGGGATGACCACTCCGCTGCTCATCGGCGGCGCCACAACGAGCGCTAAGCACACAGCGGTGAAGATCGCCCCCAGCTACAAGGCGGGGGTCACCCATGTGCTCGACGCGTCGCGTTCGGTGGGGGTTGTCGAGAAGCTGCTCAACCCCGACTCGCGACCCGCTTTCGACGAAGTGAATCGCAAGCTGCAGGCCGACCTCGTCGCGAGCTACAACAAGCGTCAGGCGGTCGCGCTCGCCCCCTTCGAAGACGCGAAGGCCAAGCGGTTCGCCACCGACTGGGGGTCGATCGACGTCCCCCGTCCTGATTTTACCGGCGTGCGGGTCCTCGACGACTTCCCGCTGGCGACGCTGCGTGAGTTCATCGACTGGTCGCCCTTCTTTCTCACGTGGGAGCTGCGCGGCAAGTACCCCAAGATTTTCCAAGACGAGTACGTCGGCGAGGAGGCGAAGCGCCTGTTCGACGACGCGCAGGAGATGCTCGACAAGCTGATCGCCGACAAGTTGCTCACGGCGCGGGGCGTGTACGGGTTCTTCCCCGCCGCGGCCGACGGCGAGGACATCGTCGTTTACTCGGGCGACGATCGTCACGGCGAGCGGGCCCGGCTGCACTGCCTTCGTCAGCAGTGGGACCGCAAGGGGCAAACGGACTTCCGTTCCCTCGCCGACTACGTGGCGCCCGTGGGCTCGGGGCGCAAGGACCACGTCGGGGCGTTCGCCGTCACGACGGGGATCGGTTGCGACGAGCTGGCCGCCAAGTACGACGCCGACCTCGACGACTACAACTCGATCCTCGTGAAGGCGCTCGCCGACCGCTTCGCCGAGGCCTTCGCCGAGTGCTTGCACAAGCGCGTCCGCGACGAGTGGGGCTACGGCAAGACCGAAGGCCTGTCGAACGACGACCTGATCGCCGAGCGTTACCGCGGCATACGCCCGGCGCCGGGCTACCCCGCCCAGCCGGACCACACCGAGAAACGGACGCTGTTCGAACTGCTGGGGGTCGAGAAGGGGATCGGCATCAAGCTCACCGAGAGCTACGCGATGCACCCCGCGGCGAGCGTCAGCGGCCTGTACTTCGCGCACCCCGAGGCGCGGTACTTCGCCGTCGATCGGCTCTCGAAGGAGCAGGTGATCGACTACGCGCGTCGCAAGGGGATGCCGCTGGCCGAGGTCGAACGCTGGCTGGCGCCGAACCTCGGCTACGAGGCCTGAGCCGGCTCGCCGCTTAGCGACTGCATCCAAACGCGTCCGTGGTGCGAAGCGACAAGGTTCCTTACGGCTTCCTTACGCGGAGGGGTTACGATGGCAGTTCAATCGAAGCGGTGGGGCTTGGTCGCGACGTGCACGATCCTCGGTTCTGCGGCCGCCTGGGCCGCCACAGCGGAGGTGAAGCGGATGAGTCCCGGAGCGCTGGTCACCGAGCTGCTGGCCGACCTCCCGTCGGCCGCCGCCAAGCTCGAGCCGCACAGCCCGGTCCGCGGCCTGATCGAGGGGGGCAAGCTCGACGAGGCGCGGGGGATGCTGTCATTCCAGCCCCGCGACGAGGCCCCGACCCCTAAGGGCTTCCCGGCTTTCACCCCGGTCGGCGTCATCGAAGTGAAGCAGTACCCGGCCTACCGCAAGGCGGTCGGCGACAGTTTCTGGGGGTGCTTCCGCCACATCAGCGAGCGGAGCATCCCGATGACCGCACCCGTGGAGATGAGAGAGCCGGGCTCCGACAACGGCGCCGGTAAGCAGTGGATGGCGTTCCTCTACAGCGACACCACCGTCGGCGAGCTCGGTCCGATCGACGGGGTCGAGATCACCGACACGCCGGCCGCCACCGTCGCGTCGCTCGGGGTGCGCGGCGACATGAGCCGCGCCGCGGCCGAGGGGGCGAAGGAGACGCTTGAGAAGTGGCTCGGCGGCTCGACCGAGTACGAGGCTGCTGGCGGGGACGAGTCCCCGTTCCGCCTGTTCGGCTACAACAGCCCGATGGTCCCTTCGAGCGAGCGCTACTGGGAGGCACAGGTGATTGTTGTCGCGAAGAACGTCGAAGATTCAAACTCCGCCGAGTGACACTCGCCTCGACAACGCCCCAATCGGCGCCACGGCGATAACGCGGTGCGAAGGCGTTACTCTTTAGGCGAAGCCTTCACCTTCTCCTTTTCATCCTTCGGGACGAACTTCAGCGCCGCCGAATTGATGCAGTAGCGCATCCCGGTCGGGGTCGGTCCGTCGTCGAAAAGGTGCCCCAGGTGGGCGTCGCAGCGGGCGCAGCGCGTCTCGACGCGGACCATGCCGTGACCCTCGTCGCGGACCTCGGTGACCGCCTTGGGATCGAGCGCCTTGAAGAAGCTCGGCCAGCCCGTCCCCGAATCAAACTTCGTGTCCGATTTGTAGAGCGGCAGGTCGCAGCGGACGCAGCGGTACTCCCCTTCGCGCTTGTTGTCCCAGTACGCGTTGCGGAACGGCCGCTCGGTGCCGAAGTGGCAGGTCACCCGGTACTGCTCGGGCGTGAGGCGTTCCTTCCAGTCGATCTTGGCCCAATCAACTTGGTGCTTCGATTCGCCAGACCTCGCCTCGTCGGCGCCGGGTTCCTGTTCGGCCGATTGCTTTTCGTCGGTCACGTTGGCGTCCTTCTTCTGAGTGGTGGTCGCGGGTTGCTCGTCGGACCAAAGTGTCGCCGACGAGGCAAAGGCAAGCGTCAAGGCGGTGAGGACGGCGAGTCTTCGCATTGCTCGATCACTCCACGGAGAATTGTCTTCGGATGAGAGTACACGGGGAGCCCGGATTCCGCTCGCCGCTCAGTTTTCGCTCGATTTGACGTGTTCCTCGAACACGCGGCGGAACTTCGCGAGCTTCGGCTGGATTACGGCCCGGCAGTAACCCTGCTCCGGATTGTTCGCAAAGTAGTTCTGGTGGTACTTCTCTGCTTCGTAGAACTGTCCGAGGGGCGTCACCTGGGTGACGATCGGGTCGTCGTAGACCCCCGCCGTTGTCAGCTTGGCGATCACCTCTTCGGTGACGCGCTTCTGCTCGTCGTTGTGGTAGAAGACGACCGAGCGGTACTGCGTGCCGACGTCGCCGCCCTGGCGGTTGAGCGTCGTCGGGTCGTGCGTCCGGAAGAAGATTTCAAGCAGCTCGGCGTAACTCACCTTGGCCGGGTCGTACTCCACCTGCGTCACTTCGGCGTGCCCTGTGCGGCCGGTGCAGATCGCCTCGTAGGTCGGGTTAGGAAGCGGGCCGCCGCTGTAACCCGAGACGGCCGACAGCACCCCGCGGGTTTGTTCGAACACGGCCTCGGTGCACCAGAAGCAGCCGCCGCCGAAGGTGGCGAGCGCCGTTCGGCTGGCGGGGGCCGCCTCGACGGTGGGGGCCGGCGTTTCTTCCGCAGCCGGGGCGGCGCGGAGCGTGTCGGGCAGCATGGCGAACGTGGCTCCAAGGATCGAAGGGACGGCGACCAAGAGGCGAGTCCGGAGGGGGGCCCGCCAGACAACCGGGGCGTGTGTGGTCATGGGAATGCTTCCGCAAGTGTTGGGCGTTTCGGCATCAGCGCCAGCGGAAGTATAGGCCGCCCGGGGTTGGGCCCCAACAACGGCCCCAACTATCGCCGGGGCGAGCCGGTCGCGGCCGCCGTTTTTTGCTTGCACGCCGCGGCCGCCTTACCGATACTCAGACGCATGGTTTGTGCGTCGGCTTACCCCTGCTGGTTCGAGTTTACCGGGTTCTTTCCCAAGGAACCCGGGGCCGGCGGGCGTCCCTAGCGCCGCCGCGATTCGCTAGAAGAAACAGCGAAGCCCCGGAAACCCTCGCGGTTTTCGGGGCTTCTTCCGTTTGGCGCCTCGTGCCTGGCCGACCCCTCCCCCCCGACGGTGCTCATCACAAATAACGCCGAACGGTGAAGCCGCTCACACAGCCACCGCCTTTCGCACGGCGGCGAACAACCTCCCAACCAAACCCCGCGTCTTGGCCCCCAACTCAACACCCTCGTCGCCCGGAGTCCTACCGATGATCATTGTCATGAGCCGCACCGCCACCGAAGACCAACTGAAGCACGTCGTTGATCAGGTCGAGGCCTTCGGCTTGAAGGCGAACGTGCTGCGCGGGACCGAAAGGACGGTCGTCGCGGCGATCGGCGACGAACGGGGGGGCAGCGTCCAGTCGCTGGAGAGCGCGCCGGGGGTCGATAACGTCATGCCGGTGCTCGCCCCCTACAAGTTGGCGAGCCGCGAGGCCCACACGCAGACCTCGGTCGTGCGGGCCGGCTCGCTCGAGATGGGGGGCAAGCAGATCGGCGTGATCGCCGGCCCCTGCAGCGTCGAGAGCGAAGAGCAGATCGTCGCCACGGCCAAGGCCGTGAAGGCCGCCGGGGCGACCGCCCTCCGCGGCGGCGCCTACAAGCCCCGCACGAGCCCCTACAGCTTCCAGGGGATGAAGATCGACGGCCTCAAGCTGCTGGCCACCGCGCGGCAAGAAACCGGCCTGGCGATCGTCACCGAGGTGGTCGCCTCGGAAGACGTCGATCACGTCGGCGAGTACGCCGACGTCCTGCAGATCGGGGCCCGCAACATGCAGAACTACCGCCTGCTCGAGGCCTGCGGCAAGAGCCACCGGGCGGTGCTGCTGAAGCGCGGCCCGAGCGCCACGATCGAAGAGATGCTGCTCGCGGCCGAGTACGTCCTCGACGGAGGGAACGCCAACGTGCTGCTGTGCGAGCGTGGCATCCGGACGTTCGAGTCGCACACCCGCTTCACGCTGCCCCTGGCCACCGTGCCGTACTTGCAGCAGAAGACGCACCTGCCGGTGGTCGTCGATCCGAGCCACGGGACGGGCCACACGGCGCTCGTGCCGTCGATGGCGCGGGCGGCGGTCGCGGCGGGGGCCGATGGCTTGATCGTCGAGGTCCACCCCGACCCGGCGCACGCCAAGAGCGACGGCTACCAGACCCTCTCCTGCGAGGCGTTCGCGACGATGATGGCCGAGTGCCGCCGCGTCGCCGAGGCGGTCGATCGCGAGATGTGATGCGCGGTAGTCAGGGAGCGGCGAGCGTCTGCTGCCAGGAGGCGTGGGCGGCGCGCTGCGCCGCCGCGTTTCCCAGGACGATCACCGAACGACTCGCCGCGTCGGCGACGACCACGCCGGGGGCGAGCGTTTCCGACAGGCTCTCGGCGAGCGCGTCCGCGGTGTCAGCGGACGGCAGGGGGTAAAACTCGATCGCGTGCCGCGCCGCGACACGCTCGCGGCTCGCGATCCACAGCGTGCGGGGGTCGATCGCCCCCCAGTCGAGGCCGAGCGGGCCGAGGACGCCGTCGAGCGCTTCGTTCCACGGGCGGTTTGTAACCGTGGCCGAGAGCGTCGCGGCCGGGCCCAGGCCCGCGTCGGCGAGCGACCGCCAATCGACGAGGATCGTGAGCCCCGTGGCGCGGCGCCAGTGTTCGATGACGTCACGCACCGGCGTCGGGTTCAGGAAGCTGAACGTAGTGCGGCGATCGAGCGTCGGCCCAAGCTCCGCCAGCGCCGGCTTTGTCGCCAGCAGCACGCGGGGGTAGCGGCTCGTCGGCTCGACGCCGCGGGCGACGCGCAGCCGCTCGAACAGCACCAGCAGCTCGTAGTGTGTGCTGCGCGGCGCTTCGAGCGACCACGTCCCCTCGCTCACTTCCCTAGCCGACGGCGCAAACCCCTGCGGGCCGATCGCCGCGAGGAGCTCCGCCAACGCGGCGGGGCCTTCTTGTGCGAGGTCGTCGATGCGGTGCTCGACGGTCCGCCGAGCCGGGCTCGCCCCCTCGCGGCGGACGACGGTCGCGTAGGCCCCGTCGGCTGCCCAGTCGAGCCGCACGGGGGCGAGCAGCTCGCGCAGCGCGTCGCCGACCGTGTCGCCGGTGAAGCTCAGCGACACCGCTTGGTCGGGCGACGTCCCGGCGGCGGCGAGGGCCGCGGGGTCGATCGACACGGGGACCCCTGCGAGCTGGGCGAGCAGCTCGACGGCCCCCCAAAGCGGCGCGCCGTCTAGGTGCGCCTCTCGCAGCGGCGCGCGGAAGGCCTCGTCGGCCGGGGTCGAGGGGAGCCGTTTCGCGGCGTCGTCCGTGGGGCCGCGCTCGACGCGCACACCGACGCCATCCCCCGCCGCGGCCAGGCGATCATCGAGCCCCATCGCCAGCAGCTCGGCAGGGTCACGCTCGGCCGGGGCGTCGGGCGCCGTCGGCGCCGCGGGGGCTTCGTCGATCGATGTCGAAGGGCCGCGCCGCAGGATCAGGCCGACCGTCGAGGGGTCGATGTCGAGCGGGTCGCGGAACGTCGGCGCCGCCGAGGTTGTCGCGTTGCTCGGGGAGGGCGCCGGCTCGGGCACGACCGCCACGGGGAGCGGGGGTGGCTCTGGCGGAGCGACATCGGCAGCCGCAACGCTGCGCTCGATCGGCTCGTGGTGGGGTGGATCGACGGTCTGCGGCTCGGCGGCAACGGGGGCGAGCGCTTCAGGCTCGTCGATCCCCGCCGCAGCGGGCGGCGGCGCTGTCGGTGGTTGTTGCGTCTCCTGTGGAGGGAGAGCTGCGACGGGTGGCGCCGAGGCGTCGGGCGCGGTGGCCGTGGATGTCGCTCTGGGCCTTTCCGCCGCCGTAGGTTCGCTTCGCGGAAGGCCCCCCCATAAACCGATCGCCAGCATGCCACCGACCGCGGCCAACGAAGCCGCCGCGACGAGACCCCAGGGAGTCCCCTTCGGGGCCGCAAGCGCTGCGATGGCTTCGTTCAGCGGGGTTGGTTCTGCCGTGGCGGGCTCGGCGGCGTCGAGATCGGGCGGGTAGGGATCGGCCGAGTCTTCTGCGGCGAGCGTCGCGCTCATCGCTAGCGTGATCGAGGCCAGGCGCCCAGCGTCGTGGTTCGCGATTCGCTCCGCGTCGTCCTCGGTGATCTCGCCGGGGGGCGCCGCGATCAGCACCATGCTGCCGCACCGCGGGCAGGCGTGCACCTCTCCCACAAACCCCGGGTCACGGACCCGGAGCCGCGTTCCGCACGTCTCGCATTGGATCCGGAAAGGGGTCAAGCGACAAAACTGGACAGGATTTACGACGACGAAGAAGCAAGCAACGTGACCATCGGAACGCGACGACTCCTGTCAATCCGCTTCCATCCTGAAGATCCTGTCAAGCTTTGCTACGGCTACAACTGAAAGGCACGCGGGAGTTCCACTTTGCGGAGCGCGGCCGCGGCGCGGGTCGTGACAATGATTTTCGCTTGGGCCGGGTCGGCCGATTGCCGGACGACGTAGACCAGCTTCTGGCGAGGGTCGCTGGGGCCTTCGGCGAGCCGGTCGGGGTTCGCCTTCCGCAGCACCTCGACGAGGGCTTCTTCGGCCGACCGGCCTTGTACGCTCAGCGAGAGCATTTGGTTGCGGGTGATGCCCTCCAACTGTAGGTCACGCCCGGCGACCTCGATCGGCACACCCAGCTTATCCGACAGGACCCGCAAGGCCGTTTCGAGGGACTCCCGTTCGAACTCCACCGTCACCGGCTCGGCGAGCCGCGCGGCGACGTCGCGCGGCGGCTGGTCGGTCGTCGCAGCCACGGCGTCGATCTTGCCCCGTGGCGCCCCCAGCTCCGCGATCGCCAGCTCGGCGCCGAGCAACACGTTGTGCGCGGCTTTTGCCGGCAGCACGCCGGAAAGGATCGCCTGCTCGCGCTCGGTCGATCGAGTCGCGTGCCGGGCGGTGACGTCGAGCATCTGCGGCAGCCGGCCTACGACGGTCGCGGCGTAGGGGCTCAGGGGCCCCTCGATCGCCCCGGCCGATTCGCCCGGCCAGCGTGCGGCGTCGGCCAGCAGGCTCCGCGAAACGGCGACCGCCGGGTCCGCCACGTCCGGCGCGACGCGCAGCTCCCACCGCAGCCGTTGGCCCGACAGGTCAAGGGCAACGACGATCCCCTTCCAGTCGCGATCGACGACCGCGTCGAACAGCCCCCGCAGGGGCGCCCCCGCGGGCCCGACGATCACGGCGCCCTCATTACGCAGGAACCCGGGGTTCACCAGCAGCGTGGCGGTCCGGCCAGCGTCGCTCGAGGCGAGCAGTTGCTCGAGCTCGCGACGCAGCAGCGGGGGCTCGTCGCTCAGCGGCTTGGTGGCGATCGTCACGCCGAGCTCGCCGTAGCTCGCCCCGGCAACAACCGAGACGACGACGCGCTCGACCCGCTCCAGCGACGCCCCCGCGGCCGCTTCGAGCGCAGCCCGCGCGACTTCGCCGCGCGGCCCAAGGGCCCGCCAAACGCGGCGCCCCTCGTCGCTTGCAAGCAGCGCCGCGGGGCGCAGGTGGAGCACCAAGTCCGCCCCCTCGGCGACCCAGCAAGGGTCGATGGCCACCCGCTCCGCCGCTTGCGGCTTGGCGGGCGCCGGGCGCGTCGCGGTTTCCTCCGCCACGACGGAAGGCGCCGCCGCGACCGGCGGGGGGGGGGCTTCGGCAGAGCACCCGGCGAGCAGAACGCCCGTCGCCAGCGCAACAGGGACCAGCAGCGCATGGTGCGACTTGCTTTGCCCGGGCCGCGATCGACGTCGAATCGCCATAGACACTCATTCTACGGCCCCCCCGCGGGGCCCGCTATTCGCTCGCGGCCAGCCGCGCGGGATCGTTGCGAGCGGGGCGAGGGTGCGCTACAGTCGGAGCGATTGCTCCGCCGACTCACGTCGGAGGCGCCGAAGCGACGCCGCGTCGATTCCCCTTGTTCCCTCACCTTGCTTGTCCGCATGAAGCCCTTCGAAGCCGTTCAGCATTACTTCCATCAGGCGGCCGACCAGTTGGGGATGGACGCCCCGATGCGCAAGCTGCTGATCACCCCCGAGCGCGAGATCACGGTGCAGATCCCCCTGCGCCGCGACGACGGATCGCTCGAGACGCTGGTCGGCTACCGCGTGCAGCACGACGGCGCCCGCGGGCCGATGAAGGGGGGCCTCCGCTACCATCCGCACGTCGACCTCGACGAGGTCCGCGCCCTGGCGTCGCTGATGACCTGGAAGACGGCCGTCGTGAACATCCCCTACGGCGGGGCCAAGGGGGGAGTGACCGTCGATCCGCGTACGCTCAGCAAGGCCGAGAAGGAACGCGTCACGCGGAAGCTTGTCGATCAACTGCACCAGGTGATCGGCCCCGACTCCGACATCCCGGCCCCCGACATGGGGACCGGGCACGAGGAGATGGCCTGGATTATGAACCAGTACAGCAAGTATCACGGCTTCAACCCCGGCGTGGTGACCGGCAAGCCGGTCGAGTTCTACGGCATCCCGGGGCGCGAGGAAGCAACCGGCCGCGGCGTGGGGCTGCTGACCCTCAAGACGCTCGGCCGCCTGGGGCGCAAGGCGCAGGGCGCGAAGATCGCGCTGCAGGGCTTCGGCAACGTCGGCTCGCACACCGCCAAGTTCCTGCACGAGGCGGACTGCAAGGTGGTGGCGATCAGCGACCACACCGCGGCGGTCTACAACCCGGAAGGGATCGACATCCCCGCCGCGCTGCGTCACGCGCGGGTCCACGGCGGCCAGCTCGCCGGCTTCGAGGGGGGGACGCACATCCCGGGGGACGAGCTGCTCGAGCTGCCGGTCGATGTGCTGATCCCCGCGGCGCTCGGGGGGGTGATCACGAAGGAGAACGCGGCCCGTGTGAAGGCCCCGGTGATCGTCGAGGCGGCGAACGCCCCGATCGACTCCGACGCCGACCGCCTGCTCGCCGAGCGCAAGGTGGTGATTCTCCCCGACATCCTGGCGAACGCCGGCGGGGTGACAGTGAGCTACTTCGAGTGGGCCCAGAACCGCCAGTTCTACAACTGGACGCTCGACCGCGTGCGCGGAGAACTCGACCGCACGCTGACGCACGCCTTCGACGCGGTGTGGGACCGCGCACAAGAAAAGAAACTGCCGCTCCGCACGACGGCGTTCATGATCGGGCTGGAGCGCGTGGCGCGGGCGACGGAGCTGGCGGGGGTTGCGTGAGAGCAGAGCAAGGGTATTTGCGTTCCTCTGACGTGGCTGCAACCATACAAGCGGATATGGAGAATCTTTTCGATGGGAATGATTGAACTGTTCTCGTTTCGCCAGCGAACGTCACGCGGCGGCGTGTCCGACGTGCTTCAGTACGACGACCTTCCGAATCAGTTGCGAGTTCAAATCGTTCATCTGCTAAAGGACAGTCTCGGATACGATAAGGTAGAAGGAACGTGGCACACAGACTCCACGATTCTACGCACATACAGAGCTGTATGCGACGCACTTTGCAGGGAGTACGGAACATTCATCTTGCCGGGTACATCTCGCAACGTTGCTGAGCAACCCTGTGACCAGCTCGTCGATTTCGTGCTCGGCCAAGCGGATGTTGAACAAGTGCTTGATGCGGTCGAAATATGCTTTAGACTCGTGGCGACTAGCGCGAAAAAGCTGCCGGATGGTCGCCGAAAAGAAGAACTCACAAGCTACATCGACGAACTCAATCAGAGATTCTTGCGAGCTGGCTGCGGCTTCCAGTTCGAGCACCCGCACATAATTCGCGTCGATTCCACCGTCTTACACGCTGAGGTCGTAGTTCCAGCGTTGCGTGTACTGTCAGACCCTGCGTACGCGGGTGCTGATCAGGAATTCAGAGTGGCACACGAGCACTATCGACATGAGAGGTACGAAGAATCGCTTATCGAATGCCTGAAGGCGTTGGAAAGCACCATGAAGGTGGTTTGTGTGCGAAAAAAATGGCGCGTTGACGCAAAGGCTACGGTAGGTACGCTCATATCGCTCATGTTTGACAAGGGAGTCATTCCGAAGTTCTGGGAATCGCACTTCTCGGGGTTGCGTTCAATGCTTGAATCAGGAGTTCCCACTGTTCGGAACAAGCAAGCTGGACACGGGCAGGGGGCAGAGATCAGGGCGGTCCCGCGTCATTTCGTGGCATTCGCCTTGCACCAAACAGCTGCGGCGATTGTGTTCTTGGCGGATGCTGAGAAAGAACTTCCGTAGGCGTTGTAGTGAACCCCGCCACGAGCCGGGTGCCACTGCTGGCTTGTCCAGCAGTGCGAAGTGGGTACCGAGTGTCCTTTTTGGACAGGTGTTGAATCACGTCCGATCGCCGGCACTGAGCAACGGTGGTGCGACGTGCGGTCCGTGTACCCGGGGCACACTGCTGGACAAGCCAGCAGTGGCACACGGTGACGACGAGT
Organism: Lacipirellulaceae bacterium; assembly: GCA_051648405.1. GTDB lineage: Bacteria > Planctomycetota > Planctomycetia > Pirellulales > Lacipirellulaceae > JBOFFC01. Next base: position 34,266 of record JBOFFC010000151.1, on the reverse strand, counting down.
TGGCTTCTTGGAACAGCGTAGGCATGGATTCTTCTCGCACACCCGTCTCCAAGGGAATGCCCATGGACTGTAACCCGAGGAGTGCGTCGAACAGGTTGTGCTGGCTTGTACTCCCCCCTGCGTCGCTGTGCACTCTCGACGTTGGGATCACGCTTTGGGGCCAGTCGGAGCGGTACTGGTCGGGCGACTTCGCCGCCGTCAACGAGATGTCCCCGTCCTTCGCTCAGTACCTCGCCATTCACCCCTTGGCGTTTGTCGCAGCGGGCTTGGTCTGGATCGTCCTCTTCACCTCCGTGATCGCCTTGCTTCCCGAGACGCTCGCGCTTGGCGTCTCGATGGCGATCGTCATCGGGCACATGGGGGGCGCCGCCACTTGGTTGGCGTACCGATTCCAAAACTACCAGGCTTGCAACGCGTTGTTTCTCGTCACGGCGTTCCTCGCCGTGCTGTCCTTCAAGCGCGGGCAGAACGAGGATGGATACTCCGCTTTCGATTGGCGACGAACCGGGCTTCCAAGTTGGTCACGCTGGGTCGTCGTGACGGTCTTGGCCGCGATCCCCGTGTGGTGGTTTCTGGTTCCGCACTGACGGCGGTCCGGAGTGATCGAACGTCGGGTGAACCGCGGAGAGGAGGCTACGCCGCACGACGGGCCTTCTGCCGCCCCTCCGGGGCTTGTTCCGGATGGAACCAGCGGCGTTCCTAAGTCGCACTGCTGGCGAGCCAGCAGTCGCACGTTACGTCCGCGTGGGTACTCTGCACGCCGCGGGGCGGGTCTATGCGATTCCAAGAGGACACGATGGAGCGGTCGATCGAGGTCTTCGCCGTCATCCAGCTCGCGCTCGTGGGCCTGTCGCACCTGCTAAGGCCGGGTGACTGGGTCGATTTCTTCGTTTGGTTGCGCGGGCGCGGGCACGCGGGGGCGTTCGTCCACGGGCTCATGACCCTGGGCTTCGCTTCGCTGGTCGTCGCGTTCCACAACGTGTGGAGCGGGATCCCCGCCGTGCTGACGGCGACGGCGTGGCTCTACCTGGTGAAGGCCTCGCTCTGCTTGTTGCTCCCCGAGACGCAGCTCGTCACCCTCGGCCGCGTGTCGCACGAGCGGGCGTGGGAGCTCCGGCTGGCGGGCGCCGTGCAACTCACGATCGCCGGGCTGCTGGCCTACTCGCTCTGGTGGGCGTAGGGGGGGCGGAGGCCCGCCGGCCGTGTGTGCCACTGCTGGCTCGCCCAGCAGTGCGCACTGGGTACCCAGCGTCCTCGTAGGTCAGGCCTCGAGTCAACTCCAATCGCCGACGTTGAACAAAGGTCGATCGTCGCGAGGTCCGTGTACCCGGGGCGCATCCTCGGCGAGCCAGCAGTGGCACGCCGCGGTCGCTCCGCCAACGACAACGGGCGGGGCGAGTGCCCCGCCCGTTGGTCGTTTGTCCGCGCTGCGGCGTTCGCTCAGGCGTCGCGGCGACGCAGGCCGAGGCCGGCCGCGGCCGTTGCGACGAGCGCCAGCGTCGTCGGTTCGGGGATCCCCGCGTCGTTCAGGCGGAGCGTCTCGAGGTTCGCGAGCGGGATGACGTCGCCCCACAGGCGGAAGTTGTCGATCAGCCCGTCGAACGGGTCGGCATCGACCGAGCCGAACAGGACCCGTGCGCCGAGCGTCAGCGGGGCCGTCTCGTCCGACACCGGGTCGCTCCCCGACCCGTTGGTGTTGGTCCCCGACCCGACCAGCGCGAGCGGCGAGCCGATCCCTCCGGCGTAGAAGAAGACGTTCGGCCCCGGCTGTAGGGCGGTCCCGTCGTAGGTCACCGCGAAGTGGACCCAGTCCCCGGTGGCGCCGAAGCCCGAGGAGGTGTTCGACCCGTTGTCGACCGCCAGCACCAGGTTGCCCGGCGTGTTGGGGTCGCCGTGCAGGCTGAAGCCCGCGACTCCCGAGCGGTTCGCCAGCAGGACGGCGTTACCGCCGATCGGCGCCGTGGTGGCGGTCTTGAACCACCCGCTGACGGTGAAGCGGAGCAAGCCGTCGATGGCGGCGAAGTCGGCGGCGTGCGTGGCGCGGCCCCCCGAGCTGTTGGTGGTCCCCCCCATGCCGTTGGCGGCCGAGTTGTCGAAGGCCCGGTCGCCGGTGAGCCCGGAAACGCCCGAGCCGTCGGCGCCGATCACGCCGGGGGAGACGATCCCCAGCGTCGGGGCGGTGCCGGCCGCCGAGCCGTCGGCGGCAGCGGTCGCCGCACCGGGGGCGTCGTTGAACGAGTAACCCAGCAGGTGCGAGGCGGACGCGTCGGCAGACGCAAAAGAGAGGGCGGCGAGGGCCGCCGCGAGGTGCAAGCGCGGTGTGGTATTCACGAGGTCGCTCCGTGGGGTGGGAAGTGCAGTGCCGAGGTGGCGGAAGCGACGACGGACGGGCCCGCCGCCGACGAGCGTCGGTGGGCGCAAGGGAATCGCTGCCCGTTAGTGTACGCGGGCTTTGCCAGTCCGGATGCGCAAAAGATCAAGCGATGGGCGTCTATTGACTTTGCGCGGCCAATGAACCGAGGGCGACCAACGGAAGCCCGGCCCACGGGCGGAAAACGTCGCCGCAGGGGTTCTTTGTCCGCGCAATCATCATCAATAATTCGGCGCGGCGCAACCTTTCCAGGGAAAACCGGGAGCGCCTTCACCGCCGCGGCCAGGGCGCCGCAGTCCTTCGTCTCGGCTACTCGCGCGTCGCCGCGCGGAGCGCCTTCGCGGCCTTAACACGTCCGCCGTGCGAGTCGCTGACCTCGATCCAGGCGACCTTGCCGCCGTCAACGACCAGCGTCGTCGGGTAGGCGGTTTCGGCCGCGGCGTCCCAGCGCAGGCCGTAGGCGTTGGTCATCGCGTAGTCGGGGTCGAGGACCAGGGCGAGCGGCTCGGGGAGGGCGGCGCCGGCGGTCAGCTCGCCGGCATGCCCTTCGAGCCCGTCCGCGCCCCCCGGGTAGACCAGCACCACACGCAGGCCGGCGTCGGCGAAGTCCGCGGCCTTCGCCCGGTAGTCGGCCACCTGGGCCGAGCAGGCCGGGCACTGGTACCCGGGGTAGCCACGCAGGAAGACGACGACCGTCTTGCCGCTTTTGTAGGTGGCGGCGAGGTCGATCGATTCCCCGCCATCGATCGACTCGAGCGCCATCGTCGGGGCGTCGGCGCCGACGGCGATCGGCTCGGCGTGGCAAAGGGGCGCGAGCGCGACGAGCAGCAGGGGGAGCGTTCGGAACACGGCGAGAGACTCCGCAGGGCGTGGAAGCGACCTCGGTAGCCTAGCCGCCGTTCGCCCGCGGGTCGGTGAGCCGCCGCACGCTGGGCCGTGGTGGGGCGATAAAAAAGGAGCGAGTCCCGGGGGGGTGTTCCCCCCGGGGCTCGCTGCCTGGAGCCTGCGCCTTCACCCAGGGCGGGGGGTCACACGCAGCGCCGGCGACGGGCGCCGACGAGCGGCGAGACGACTGCCAGTAGCACGACCGCCGTCGGCTCGGGGACCAGGTCGGGCGCCGTGCGGCCCAGCAGCGTGCCGATCGTCGCCTGCTCGTAGTCGTGCGCGTAGCCGAGGAGCTTGGCCTCGTCCCAGAAACGGCCGACGACGATCACCCCAAACGGCGTGCCATCGGCGTACTCGCCGGCGGGGACGATGATCCCCGGCGCGCCGAGGATGTTGATCACCCCCTGCACGAGCGGCAGGTTGTTGGCCGAGCCGGGGAGGCCCAGGTCCAATAGCGGCGCCGCGGCGCCGTTGACGGGCCACACCAGCGCGTCGAGGCCCAGCGTGTCGAGCGTGCTGGTGAACAGCGCCCGCAACTCGTCGCGCCAAGCGAGCCACGCGGCGCCGGCGGTAGTGGTGCGGGTATCGACCGAGTCGGTCGTCTCGTTAACGAACGGCGAATCGACGAACGTCAGCCCGCGGGCCGTGAGCTCCGCCTTGTAGGTCTCCCAGCTGTCGAACGGCGTGCTCGCCCCCAGGTCTTGGAAGTACTGCCACTGGTCGTAGCGCTGCGAGTTGGGCGCGGGCGGGGCGGAGTAGAACTTGGTCGTCCAGTCGCCGGCAAAGATGTCGCCGTTGAAGACGTTCGCCCCTTCGGCGGCGAAGACGTTCATCGCCGCGTCGTAGAGCGCCTGCGTCTCCGTGTCGGGGACCCGGAAGGTGGGCGCCCCGGCGTTCCCCTGGGGCGAGAACTGGGGGTCGAAGTAGCCGATCTTTTTGCCGGCGAGCGCCGTACCGCTAAGCAGCGACGTGTAGCCCGCAGGGGGGACCACGGCCCCGGCGGTCAGCGGGTCGTCGGCGGTCGGCCCGGCGATCGCATCGAGCGTGACCGCCGCGTCGTAAACCGTCTTGGCAAGCGGCCCGGCGACGTCGCGGAACGACCCGTTGAGCGGTGCGATCCCGTCGATCGGCACCAGGCCGTGCGTCGGCCTCACGCCGACCAAGCTCTGGAAGCTCGAAGGGTTGTGGATCGAACGACCGGTCTCGGTCCCCAGCCCGAGGACCCCCAGCGAGGCGTTGACGGCGGTCGCGGTGCCGCCGGACGAACCGCCGGGCGCCTTGGAGTACTGCGAGGCGTTGCGGGTGCGCCCCTCGACAGTCGAGTTCGACCGCAGGCCGTCGTTGGCGAAGTCGGGGAGGTTTGTCTTACCGATGATCACGGCGCCCGCCGCCTTGAGCCGCTCGACGACCGAGGCGTCGTTCGAGGGGACGATGTCGATCCCCCCCGTAGCGCTCGAGAAGCCCGCGTAGCCGTTGGTTGTCACTTGCCCGACGTAGTCCATGTTGTCCTTGATGACGATCGGCACGCCGTGCAGTGGCGAACGCGGCCCCGTGGAGGCGTACTCGGCGTCGAGGGCGGCGGCGATCGCCAGCGCATCGGGATTCAGCGAGATGAACGCGTTGTAGACCGGCTCGTAGGTCGCGATCCGATCGAAGAACGACTGGGTGAGCGACACCGAAGTGAACGAGCCCGAGGCGAGGCCCGCTTCGATTTCGCCGACGGTGAGCTCGACGACGTCAACCGAGGCGAGGACCGATCGCGGGGCGCAGAAGATCGCAGAAACGCCGAGGGCGCACGCGAGGGAGCAGCGAGGGAACAACTTCATGAAGTCTTCTCCAAGGAGTACAAGGAAAGGGAGCAAAGAGGGCGAGAACGCCGGCCGTGAGACACAACGCCACGCGACGCGCCGAGAAGCGGCGGCCGTGCATGGGTCAAATTCCGCTGAAAGAGCTCACAGGCTCACTAGCGTTCTTCCGAGATATGGGCAGCGACGCGACGAGCGCGTGCCGTCGGCGCTTGCGGTGGGAGTTGGGCGCGGCGCGCGCGACCGGAGGGATTTGCAGCCGGACGCAAGCTCTGTGCCGCTGCGTGGCATGGGGCGGACGATTGTCTCGCCGAGCGGCGCGGAACCGCCAAGCCCTACTGCACTTGGGACAATTCTGCCCCGTTCGCGCCGACGCTCGCCGCTGCCGCGTCTTCGCACGCCGCTGCGCGCCCGGCCGGCGCCGGGCGCCTGCGACACGGGCAGCCTCAATACTAGAGCGACTCGCGCAGCGCCTCGATCGCCCGATCGACGTCCTCGTCGCTCACGTCGAGGTGCGTCACACAGCGTAGGCGGCGGGGCGTCGGTCGGCTGACGAGCACGCCGCGCTCGGCGAGGCGGGCCGCGACCTCGGCCGAGGCGCCGATCGCCGGATCGACGTCGAACACCACGAGGTTCGTGTCGCAGCGGTCGTTGAGGAGCGTGAGCCCCGGCGTCTGACGGACCGCGTCCGCGACACGCTGCGCGCGGGCGTGGTCGTCGGCGAGGCGTTCCACGTGGTGCTCGAGCGCGTAGAGCGCCCCCGCGGCGAGCAGGCCCGCCTGCCGCCACCCCCCACCGAGCGCCTTGCGGACGCGCCGCGCGACGTCGATGAGGTCCTTTGGTCCCACCAGCGCCGAGCCGACCGGCGCACCGAGCCCCTTGCTGTAGCAGACGCTGATCGTGTCGAAGGGCTCGCACAGCTCGCGTAGCGCGACTCGCCAGTCGCCCCCGGCGGCGACCGCGGCGTTCCAGAGCCGCGCGCCATCAAGGTGTGTCGCCAGGCGACGCCCTTTCGCCCAGTCGCACGCTGCGCGGACGTCGGCCTTGGGGAGGCACGCCCCACCCCAGCGGTTGTGGCTATTCTCGAGCGCCAACAGCCGCGTGCGGGCGAAGTGCTGGTCGTCGGGGCGCACGGCCTCGTCGAGCGTTGCGAGCGACGGCAACCCACCTGCCGAGGGGAGCGGGTGCGGGGCGACCCCCCACAACTGGGCGTAGGCCCCCTGCTCGTAGTAGTAGATGTGGCAGTCGGCGTCGCAGAGGAACTCGTCCCCCGGCGAGCAGTGGACGCGGATTCCAAGCTGGTTCCCCATCGTCCCCGACGGGACGAACAGCGCGGCCTGCTTGCCGCACAGCGCGGCGGTGCGCTCCTCGAGTAGGCGGACCGCGGGGTCCTCGCCGAAGACGTCGTCACCGACCTCGGCGCGGGCCATCGCCTCGCGCATCGACGCGGTCGGCCGGGTGACGGTGTCGCTGCGGAGGTCGATCATGGGGGAGACGGGAGATGATAGATGGCAGCGGATGGATGACAGGCAGCAGTGTAGCGGACGACGGAATCTTGACAGGATTGCAGGATGGAAGCGGAGGGACAGGAGCGCGAGGCCCCGGCTGCGTCGTCTTCCTCCTGTCGATCCCTTTTCAATCCTGTCATCCTGTCAGGCTTCCAGCCGCGCCGTCGAGCGGAAGTCAGTGAAAGAAGACGCGGTTGCAGAGCTCCTCCGCTTCGTTGTCGGTACCGAGCGCGTCGAGGCTGCGCACGAGGCGACCGAAGTGCTCGCGCTGCGTCCAGTAGACGACCCCCGCGCGGTCCGTGACTTGGTCGGCGAGCGCGAGAAAATCCTCGTCGCGCGTCACGAGGACCCGACCCTCGCGCGTCGCGAAGGCGAGCTGCTCATCATCAGGAGCACTACGCAGCCCCACGCCGGCGGTCGTGGTGCAACGGTGGCCACGTTGCTCGAGCCCGTCGGCGACCGCCGTCGGCATGCTCTCGTCGAGGTGGAACCGAACGGCCATCGGCAGGAGCGGCTAACTGGGACCGCCCGGGGACTCGTGCTCTCGACGCTCGGCGAACGCCGCGTCGCTGCGGACCCACTCGAGCACCGCGTCGCGGTTCGCGAAGTAGAACGCGAGCGCCGCGTGGACCGCCGCCAGAGAGACCGGAAGCTCGCGAGCGATCTCGTCGGCGGACTGCCCGTGCCGCTCGTAGTCCAGGGCGATGTCCTGCACACGAACTCTGGAGCCAGCGACATACGCCCGCTCCTCGCCACGGCGGTTCGCCCGGAGCTCGATCGGCAGGGAAAGGAGGACGCCCATGCGGTCAGTATAGCGTAGCCGACGGCGGAAGCTTGGCAGGATTGCAGGGTGGAAGCGGAGGGACAGGAGTGGGAGGCTTCCGACTCCGTCGTCTTCCTCCTGTCGATCCCTTTTCAATCCTGTCATCCTGTCAGGCTTCCGGCCCAGTTGGGGGACGCGACCCGGCAGGGTAGGCTGAAAGGGCTATGCCCCTCGTGATCCCCCGCATCGACGCCCGCCGACCCGAGGCCCGGGTTGCGCTCGACGCCCTCCGCCAGAAGCTGGCCCCCGACGGCGACGTGGTTAGCGCGGCCGGACGGCAGAAGACGATCGAGGTCTTTGGCCAGCCCCTCACCCCGTCGCGGGTCGTCGAGCACATCTGCCGCGACGTCCGCGAGCGCGGCCTCGACGCGGTGCTCGAGTACACGGCGAAGCTCGACGGGCCGGCGCCCGACGGGACGCCGATCTCCGCGGCGAACCTGCGTGTCTCGGGGGACGAGCTCGCCGCGGCGCACGCGAAGGCGTCCCCGCAGTTCCTGGCGACGGTGCGGCGCGTGCGCGAGAACCTGCTGCGGTTCCAGCGGGCGATCCTGCACAAAGACGTTCGCGTGCCGATCGAAGGGGGCGGCTACCTCGCCCAGCGCTACCTGCCGCTCGAGCGCGTCGGGCTGTGCGTCCCCGGGGGCGCGGCGGCGTACCCCTCGACGGTGCTGATGACCGCCGTCCCAGCGCAGGCGGCCGGCGTGCGCGAGCTGGCGGTCGTCGCCCCGCCGACGAAGTTCGGCAGCTACAACGACGACCTGCTCGCCACTTGCCACGAGCTCGGCATCGCCGAGGTCTACCGCGTCGGGGGCGCCCAGGCGGTCGCGGCGCTCGCCTACGGGGCGGGGCCCGTGCGGCGGGTCGATAAGATCGTCGGCCCGGGGAGCTCGTTCGTCGCGCTCGCCAAGCGGCTGGTGTTCGGCGAGGTAGGGATCGACTCGATCGCCGGCCCGAGCGAGGTGATCGTCGTCGCCGACGAGACGACCCCCGCCGCGTACGTGGCGGCGGACTTGATCGCCCAGGCCGAGCACTCCCCCGGCTCGGCGGTCCTGGTGACGTGGCACGAGCCGCTGATCGAAGAAGTTGCTGCCGAACTCGAGCGGCAGCTCGGCGAGCTGGAGCGCGCGGAGCTGACGCGGGCGTCGCTGGAGTCGTTCGGGGCGCTGATCACGGTCACGGACCGCGCGCACGCCGCCCGGCTGTGCGACGAGCTGGCGACCGAGCACCTGCACCTGGCGTGCGCCGACCCCGAGGAGATGCTCGGCCGCGTGCGGTGCGCGGGGGCCGTGTTCCTGGGGCCGGCGAGCCCGGTGCCGGTCGGTGACTACGTCGCGGGGCCGTCGCACGTCCTGCCGACCGGCGCCACGGCGCGGTTCGCCAGCGGCCTGTCGAGCAACGACTTCCTGCGATCGAACAGCGTGATCGCGTTCACCGAGGCAACGCTCGCCGAGCACGCCGACGACCTGGTGCGCCTCGCCCACAAAGAAGGCCTGACCGGCCACGCGCGTGCGGCGACGATCCGAACGGAAGGGAAAGAGGAGGGGGGAGGAACCACAGATGAACGCAGATGAACGCAGATGGGACACCTACGGCTTCAGTGCGTGCGACTGCGGCAGCGTTTGGCGAAGAGCGATTGTGGGGCGAACGCGACAAAGAAGTAGCGTTGGCGGTTGAGTGCGTCTCACAGGCGACCATCCGCGTTCATCCGTGTTCATCTGTGGTTCCATTCTCGCCCATGTTCCGAGCAGCGATCGAGCGGATGACCGGCTACGTCCCTGGCGAGCAGCCGCGGGGGACGAAGTTCGTCAAGCTGAACACAAACGAGAACCCCTACCCGCCGTCGCCGAAGGTGATCGCCGCGATCGCGGCCGCTGCGCAGGGGGGGCTCCAGCGTTACCCCGACGCGAGCGCCACCGCGTTCCGCTTGCGCGCGGCCGAGGTGCTCGCGAAGGACTGCCCGGGGATCACACCCGACTGGGTCCTGTGCGGTAACGGCAGCGACGACATCCTGACGATCGTCACGCGGGCCTTCGTCGAGTCGGGCACTGTGGTCCGCTACGCCACGCCGAGCTACTCGCTGTACGGCACGCTGGCTGACGTCCAAGGGGCTCGCAGGGACGTCGTCGAGTACGAGCCCGACTGGTCGCTCGGCTACGCGTTCACCGAGAACACAGAGCTGGTGCGGCTGGCGTACCTGGCGAACCCCAACAGCCCGTCGGGGACGATGCTCGCACCCGGCGAGGTGGCCGCGATCGCCGACGCGCTGCCGTGCCCACTGTTGGTCGATGAGGCGTACGTCGATTTCGCCGACGCGAACTGCCTCGACCTGGTGCGGACCAACGAGCGCGTGCTGGTGAGTCGCACGCTGAGCAAGAGCTACGGCCTTGCCGGGCTGCGCTTCGGTTACGTGGTGGCCCAGCCGCAGGTGATCGAGCAGCTCCAAAAGGTCAAGGACAGCTACAACTGCGACGCATTGTCGATCGCCGGCGCGACCGCCGCGATCGACGACCAGGCTTGGCTTGCCGACAACGTCGCGAAGGTCGTCGCCGAGCGCGCGCGGCTCGACGCGGGGCTGCGCGAGTGCGGGTTCGACACGACCCCCTCGAACGCGAACTTCGTGTGGGCCTATCACCCGTCGGGCGAGCACCGCGCCCTCTACGAGTCGCTCAAGGCGAGCGGCGTGCTCGTGCGGCACATGCGCTACGCCGACTGGCAGGGGGGGCGCGACGGCCTCCGCGTGTCGGTCGGCACGCCCGCGCAGACGCAGGCGTTGCTGTCGCTGCTGCGCGGACTCTAGCGCCGGGGGCGGTCACGCCGGGATTGCGTGTTGTTACGCGTCCCCGTGGGTCGATACTCCGTTCCAGCGGCGTAGAGAGTGCGCGCACCGGTCCGTCGGTTGCGCGATTCCCTCGCCACGAACGCGTCCCGGGGGGGAGCGGTATGGAGCGGCGTGGGGGATCGTTGTTGGGCGCCGCGGCGACGCGTTGCGCCTTCGCCGCGTCGCTGTTCGCCGCGTCGCTCGCGAGCGCGCAGGAGATTGTCTCGTCCGACGGCGTCGTCGTCGGGCCGACGATGATGGGCGAGGGGCCGACCCCGATAGGCGTCGGGCTGGAACCCGCTTCCACGGCGTATCCCGACGGAACGTTTGGCGAGCAACTCTCCGCGGCCGCGAACGGCTGCGGTCCGGGCGCCGGCGGGTCGCGTTACCGGACCGGACCGGGGCGCTGCGACGACTGGAAGACCGGCCCGCGCTGGCGTGCGACGCTGGACGGGATCGTGCTCTTCCGCGAAGAGGCGGACCTCGGCGCCCTGATCGACGGCATGCCCGACCTTGCCGGTCGCCCGTTCGCCGTCGCCCCCGAGTTCCAAGAGAACTTCGACCACGGCGCCGGCGCGCGTCTGCTCGTCACCAGCGACTTCCCGCAGAGCGCGGGCTACGAGCTGCAAGTCGGCTACGTCGGCGTCGAGGACTGGAGCGCGTCGGCCTTCTTCCCGCAGGAGACGATCGCCGCGAACCCGCCGGCGAGCACCGTCCCGGTGAACGAGCGCCGCCGGTTGGCGTACGACTCGGGCCTACACTCGGCCGAGATCAACTTCCAACGCGTGTCCCGCGGGTACCTCAAGCCGTACGCCGGGTTCCGGTACGTCGGCTTGCACGAGGACATCCAGGACTTCGCCGACCAGTTCACGACGGGGGTCTTGCCCGACCCGGGCCTGGCGGTGGGGGACGTCAGCGCGTCAACCGTCACGGACCGCATCAACGGCGTGTCGATCGACAACGACCTGGTCGGCTTCCAGGGGGGCCTGCGGCTCGACATGTGGCGCCCAACGCGGCGCTTTCACGTCAGCGGGTTCTGTTCGGCCGGCGTCTACTGCAACTTGGTCAGCCGCGAGCGCAGCTTCGAAGAGACCTCGACACGCAGCGAGCTCGAGCGCGTCACGTCCGGAGGGGCAGCGCCGGTAGTGAGTGTCGCGAACTCGACGACGACAACGAGCACCGGCTCGGTCGTCTCGGCCGACGGCACGAACCTCGCGTTCACGACCGAGGCGGCGGTCGCCGGCGTTTGGCAGATGAATAGCTGCCTCGCCCTGCGCAGCGGCTACCAGGTGTTGTTCCTGTCGGGGGTCGAAGTCGCCGAGGACCTGTGGCTCGGTGGCGCGCCCGACGAGCAAGACCTCGTGCTGCACGGCTGGTTTGCGGGGTTCGAGTACCGGCGGTGACGCGGCTGTCGGCTATTGGCCGTCAGCTATCGGCCAGTAGGCAGTGCTCCGGCTTTGCTGAGAGCCGACGGCCAACAGCCGATCGCCTCACTGCACTTCGCGCCAGCGAAAGCAGTCCGTCGTGTGGTCGTTGACCATCCCCACGGCTTGCATGAACGCGTAGATCGTCGTAGGGCCGACGAACGAGAAGTCGCGGCGTTTTAGCTCCTTGCTGATTCGCTTCGAGGCGTCGGTCTGCGCGGGGATCTCCTCGTGCTTGGCGAATCGGTTGACCGTCGGCTCGCCCCCGGCGAGGTCCCACAGCAGCGCTTCGAGGGGCGTCCCCGCGTCGCGCAGCGCGAGCACGGCTCGGGCGTTCGCGACCACCGACTCGATCTTCCCGCGGTGGCGGACGATCGACGGGTCGAGCACCAAGCGGTCGATCCGCCGCGCGTTGAAGCGGGCGACGCTCGCGGCGTCGAACCCGGCGAACGCCCGCCGGTAGCCGTCGCGTTTGTTGAGGATCGTGCTCCAGGAGAGGCCCGCCTGGGCGCCCTCGAGCGACAGCATCTCGAACAGGTGCGCCGGGTCGCGCGAGGGGACTCCCCATTCGGCGTCGTGGTAGGCCGCCTCGGACTCCGAGGCCTGCGCCCAGCGGCAGCGAGTACGGTCAGTCAAAGCCAAAGAGGCCACGCAGGCTCACCTGAGCGTCGGGGAAATCGCGAGGCGAGAGGTTCGCGTCGCCGACAAGCCGCTCGACGCTCTCGTAGGCTGCGGCCCGCGGGTTGGTGTGCCGCTCGATGGCCAGGTCTTCGCAGAGGACCAGCCAACACTCCGGCACTCCCGCTTCGGCGTAGAGGCCGATCTTCGCGCGGTCAAATCCTTCGGACGACACGGCGACCTCGATTGCGAGCGCCGCGGTGGTCGGGTGCGATCGCCGGAAGTCGGCCGGTTCGCCCCGCGTGACGAGGACGTCCGGCTCCGGCTCCGAGTCCCGCAGGGTAAGGGGCTGCTCCTGCCGCACAAGCCAACCCGGCCCGACGCCACGGCGCAGGACATCGACCAACTGCTGGACGACAAAACTGTGCAGAGGCGAGATCGTCATCTTGCGAACCAAGACCCCTTGGAGCAGCTCGGTCTTCCGGTCGAGCACCCCCAGCTCGCCCAGCCGGTGGTACTCGGCGACAGTGAGGAGCCGCGCCTCGGCGCGGACCGCGGGGTTGTCGAGCAGGGAAGTCATGTTCGGAACCTCGGACAATGAGTCATGGTCAGCTTACCACGCGGTCGTCCACGGGGGAAACAACGCCCGCCAAGCCTCTCGCCTCTCGCCTCTTGCCCCTCTATCCTCATCCAAATGCCCACCACCTACGACTACGACGTGGTCGTCGTCGGCGCCGGTCACGCGGGGACCGAGGCGGCGCTCGCGGCTGCGCGGATCGGGGCTCGGACCGCGCTGCTGACGACGAACCTCGACACGGTCGGGCAGATGAGTTGCAACCCGGCGATCGGCGGCGTGGGGAAGGGGCAGATCGTCCGCGAGATCGACGCCCTCGGGGGCGCGATGGGGCGGGCGATCGACGCCACCGGCATCCAGTTCCGGATGCTGAATCTCCGCAAGGGCCCGGCGATGCACGGCCCGCGTGCCCAGGCGGACAAGCGCGCCTACCAAGCCGAGATCAAGCGAGTCGTCGAGTCGCAAGCGAACCTCAGCCTTCGCCAAGAAGCGGTCGAGGACCTCGTCGTCGAGCACACGCCGGGAAGCGACCTGCTGGGCGAAGCGGGCTGTCGCGTCACCGGAGTGCGGGTCCGCGCCGACGCCGTCTACCGCGCCACGGCCGTGGTCCTGACGACCGGCACGTTCTTGCAGTCGATCATGCACACCGGCGAGGCGCAGACGGCCGGCGGCCGGGCGGGGGAGGGGACCTCGGCCGGCATCAGCGGGGCGCTCGGACGCCTGGGGCTGCGACTCGAGCGCTTCAAGACCGGGACGCCGCCGCGGCTCAATGGTCGGACGATCGACTACGACCGTTGCGAGCGCCAACCGGGCGACGACGAGCCGCAGCCGTTCTCGTTCCTCACCGACCGGATCACCCAGTCGCAGCTCGACTGCCATATCACCTACACGACCCCCGAGATCCACGACCTGATCCGCGCGAACCTGCACCGCGCGCCGATGTACTCGGGCCAGATCACCTCCAGCGGGCCGCGCTACTGCCCGTCGATCGAGGACAAGGTCGTTCGCTTCGCCGACAGAGACCGGCACCAATTGTTCCTCGAGCCCGAGGGTCGCAACACGCTCGAGGTCTACGTCAACGGCGTCTCGACGAGCCTGCCGCGCGACGTGCAGGACCAACTGATCCGCATGGCGCCGGGGTGCGAGAGGGCCGAGATCGTGCGCTACGGCTACGCCGTCGAGTACGACTACGCCCCGCCGGACCAACTGCGACCGACCCTCGAGTCGAAGCCCGTCGCGGGGCTGTTCTTCGCCGGCCAAATCAACGGCACGACCGGCTACGAGGAGGCCGCCGCCCAAGGGCTGGTTGCTGGCGCCAACGCGGCGCTCGCGGTCGCGAGCCGCGAGCCGCTCGTGCTGTCACGCGACGAGGCGTACATCGGCGTGATGATCGACGACTTGGTGACCCGCGGCGTCGATGAACCGTACCGGATGTTCACCAGCCGGGCCGAGTACCGGTTGCTGCTGCGCCCCGACAACGCCGATCGCCGTTTGACCCCCGTGGGAGACGCCTGCGGGCTGGTCTCTGCGCGGCGCGCGGCCCGCTGGCGTCAAAAGCTCGGTCGAGTCGAACGGCTCGCGGGCGTCATCGACGCGGTCCGTAGCGAAGGCCGGACGCTCGCCGAGCACCTGCGCCGCCCGGAGGTCGCGTGGGAAGACCTCGTCGCGATCGCCCCCGCCGGCGTCGCCTCCGACCTGGCCGCCGCCGACCGCGAGGCGGTCGAACAGGTCGTCCACGACACGAAGTACGCCGGCTACGTCGGTCGCCAGCAGGCCGAGGTTGATCGTGCGAAGCGGCTCGCCGCCAAGCGCATCCCGCGCTCGTTCGACTACCAGCGGCTGACCCAGATGCGGCAAGAGGCACGCGAGAAACTCGGCCGCGTCCGGCCGGAGGATCTCGACCAAGCGAGCCGTGTCAGCGGCGTCACGCCGGCAGACATCGCTCTGCTGATGGCCCACTTGGTGGGAGGCGAACGCGGGCCTCGCCCCTAGCCGCCGGCCCGGATGTTCTGCGGCCGACTCGAGTGATTCGATGCAAGATCAATCTCGGTAACACGTTAAGACGATCTTGCCGATCTTGACTCACCCCTAAGGTCCCTTATAATCCTGCGGTGTCGGGCAATTGGGGCAACCCAGGGGTCCGGCGGAGGAACTGCCGTTTGCAGAGCCACGCGGGTCTGCAAAGCTGAGCGGCCTTGCAGAAGAGAGCCCCCTTGCGGGCTTTGCAGGGTTATCAGCGAGCGGCGAGCGGCGAGCGGCGGGTTAGCGGCGCCCCTTGGGCGTGTCGCACGCCGCATGACAAACCAGCACGAGGACGGCGCCGCGGCGTCCGGCCGAGTGGGGTCCCAGTTGGGAAGGGGCCCCTCGGCGAGTCAACGGACATCGCGGACGGGAACGTCTTGCCATCAACTAGGGAGAGGGGTGGTTGCTTCCATGAAGACCGTCTTCACCACCGGCGAAGCCGCGAAGATCTGCAAGGTCAGCCAGCAGACCATCATCCGCTGCTTCGACTCGGGCCAACTCAAGGGGTTCCGTGTCCCCGGCAGCCGGTTCCGCCGCATCCCGCGGGACCAGCTGTACACCTTCATGCGGGACAACGGCATCCCGACCGACGCCCTCGACAGCGGCCGCCGCAAGCTGTTGATCGTCGATGACGACCAGGACCTGGTCGATCTGCTGGTCGATCACTTCGAGCGCGACGGCCGGTTCGACCTGCGCGCCGTCAACAACGGCTTCGAGGCGGGGATGCTCATCAAAGAGTTCCGCCCCGACCTCGTGGTGCTCGACATCATGCTGCCGGACATCAACGGCATGGAAGTCTGCAAGCTGGTCCGCAGCGACGAGACGATGGACGACGTGAAGATCGTCTGCATCTCGGGGATGGTCGAAGAGGATCGCATCCAGAAGCTCCGCGACGCGGGCGCCAACGACTTCCTCAAGAAGCCGTTCGACGTCGATACGCTCACGCACAGCGTGTGCAAGCTCTTGGACGTCGAGACCGTATCGGCGACCTGACCCCCCGAGGGCCCGCAGCGTTGCGGGGGAACACGGTGAGCCTGCCGAGCCGACGCCCCCCTACGCTGTCGCCGGACAAAGCCGCCGAATCGCTCGACGAGGTCGCCGCGGCCGAGCGTGAGCGGTTCGGCGCTGCGCTCGAGCGCGCAAAGCTCGACGCCATGAAGGAGCTCGCCTACGGCGCGAGCCACGAGGTCAACAACCCGCTGGCGAACATCGCGCTCCGCGCGCAGTCGTTGCTGAAGCGCGAGGCCGACCCCGACAAGCGGAAGATGCTCGAGGCGATCCATCGCTCGGCGATGCGCGCGCACGAGATGATCTCCGACTTGATGCTGTTCGCTCGCCCTCCCAAAGCCGAGAAGCGCGTCGTCGCGCTCGCCGGGGTGGCGCGGGAGGTGATCGCCGACCTGGCGGCGCTCGCCGCGGACCGCTCGATCGGGCTGGCGCTCCGCGAGGCCGGGCCCGCGGCGCCGGTCTGGGCCGACCCGACGCACGTGGCGGTCGCCCTACGCGCGGTCATCGACAACGCGCTCGAAGCGGTCGGCCACGGGGGTGCGGTCGCCGTTGTAGCACGTCAACCCGAGCGCGACCCGCGATTCGTCACGATCGAGGTTCGCGACGACGGCCCCGGCGTCCCCCCCGAGGTCGCCGCGCACGTCTTTGACCCCTTCTTCAGCGGGCGCGAGGCGGGCCGCGGCCTCGGCTTCGGGCTGTCGAAGTGCTGGCGTCTAGTGACCGACCACGGCGGCACGGTGACGCTCAAGAACCTGCCCGGCCGGGGAGTGGTGGTTGCGATGCGCTGGCCCGTCGCGGAGGGGGCGCCGTGACAAGGCGTGTCGTTGACCGAGGGTGTGACCTGGCGATCTGGGAGGGAGGGGTCGGCCTGCTCGACAACGCGCGGCGTCGGCTTTCGGCCGTCGCGCGGCTCGAAGGGGCGACGTTCCGCTCGGTCGTCGGTGACTGGCAGGGGCGGCGCGTTGCGATTGTCAGCGCGAAGCGGCCGCGTGAGACCCTCGCGATCGACGGGCAAACGCTGCTCGCGATCCACGCCGGTCACCGTCCCGCGTTGACGCTGCTGACTGCGTGGGGGCGTCGCCTTCCCGCCAGCGAACCCGCGCCGGCCGCCGTCTGGGGGCTCGAGGCGATCGCCGATGCCGAAGGGGGGCACGCCGAACCGTTGCCGGCGCCTCCCGTCGATCTTGCCGGGGCGTGGGCTGCAATGCGTGTTCGATCGGCCGCCGACCCGCGCGGGAGCGACGAGGTGGCGGCGCCGGG
The DNA here is from genome assembly GCA_051648405.1 of Lacipirellulaceae bacterium. Lineage (GTDB taxonomy): Bacteria > Planctomycetota > Planctomycetia > Pirellulales > Lacipirellulaceae > JBOFFC01. The sequence goes on along the minus strand of JBOFFC010000151.1, from coordinate 17,150 downwards.
GGTCCGAAGCGTGGCGCGCGAGGCGGCCGCCACGGGCCTCGCCTGGGGACTCGCCGTGGCCGTCGATCCCGTTGGGGCCGCACTGCCGACCGACCGCGTCGCGCTGTGGCTTGGCCGAGGGTTCGCCGCTGCGCTGCGGGGGCCGCAGGGGATTGCCGCGGCGGTTCGCTCGCAAGCGGCCCGCGCCGCGGCGTCGGAGCGCTTCGGGCACGCCCTCGGTAGTTTGATCGTCGAGTTGCCCTGACGTTCCCCTACCCAGCAGCCAGCTACCCAGCGGTCCACCCGCTAGCGACTCAGAACCGCGACGCCGTTGCAGCCGTTTGGTTGGTAGCAGACGGCCCGGCAGTGCTGCTTCGGGGAGTAGGCCGGCCCCAGGTCCATCAGCGACTCGCCCGACCCGGCGAACAACCAGCCCCCGGGGTTCAGGCACTCGGATAGGCGGCGGAACAGGCTGGCGCGGTCCGCTGGCGTGAAGTAGATCGCCACGTTGCGGCAGAAGATGACGTCGAACTTGCCGAGCCCGGTGAACGGCTGCAACAGGTTCCGAACGCTGAACTTGCAGCGCGTGCGGAGCACGTCGTTGACGCGCCAGTCGCGTCCCGCGCGGACGAAGTACGCCCCTTGGTGCTTCTGGGTCAAGCCGCGGCTGACCTCGAGGTCGCTGTACTCACCCTTTTGCGCTTTTGTGACGGCCGCTGGCGAGATGTCGGTCCCGGCGATCTGGAGGTCCCAGCTCTCGAAGTTCGGCACCGAGTCGGCGAAAGCCATTGCGATGCTGTAGGCCTCCTGTCCGGTGCTGCTCGCCGCGCTCCAGACGCGGAACTTTTTCGGGAACGGGGTCTTCGCCTTGGCGTCGATCAGTTCCGGGAAGATCTTGAAGCGCAGCGCGTCGAAGGGGGTGTTGTCGCGGAACCAAAGGGTCTCGTTGGTCGTGATCGCATCGACGACGGCGTCCTTGAGAAGCGGCGAGACGCGGGTCTTGCGCGCTAGCTCGACGTAGTTCGCGCAACCGTTCGCCTTAGCGATCGATGCGAGTCGTCCCTCGATCAAGTAGTCCTTGCTCTGGTCCAGGTAGATCCCGCATAGGTCGTTGACCAGGTCGCAGATCGCGTCGATGTCGGCAGAAGTGGGCGTCATACGGCGACCCTCCGCTGCACGGCGCCGGCGAGGGCGTCGGGGATTCGGTCGAGCGGCAGCACCGCGTCCGCTAGGCCCGCATCGACGATCGCCTTGGGCATGCCGTACACGACGCACGACGCTTCGTCCTGCGCGAGGACGGTCGCCCCGGCCTGCTTGAGCGCCTTCGCCCCCAACGCGCCGTCGTCCCCCATCCCGGTCAGCACCGCGGCGAGGGTCCTGGCGCCGTAGACCTGGGCGACCGAGCGGAACAGGTAATCGACAGCGGGGCGGCAGTTGCGTTCGGGTGGGTCGTCGGTCAACTGAACGACCACCGCCGCCCCTTGGTTCACGACGCGCATGTGCTTGCCCCCGGGGGCGATCAGCACCTCTCCCGCGCGGAGCGGTTGGCCGTGCGAGGCCTCCATCACGTGCAAGGGCGAACGCCGGTTGAGGTCGTCGGCGAGGCTCTTCGTGAACATCGGCGGCATGTGCTGCACGATGACGATTGGCGCCGGAAAATCGGCCGGCAGCTTCGGGATGACGCGCGTTAGCGCTTGCGGGCCACCGGTCGAAACGCCGATGGCGACGACGTCGGGCTTTCGCGTCGGGAGCTTGAGCGCGTACGCCGGCGCGCCGGCGACCGGCCTCGCGGCCGCGGCGAGCGCGGGAAGCGGGGCGAGCCTGCCCGCTGCGGGCGTCGCCGGCCTCCGCCGCGCTAGGGCCGCCATAACTTTCGGGACTAGGTCGCGTTTGAGCTGCAGAACACTCTCGTCGAGCGAGCCGGTCGTCGGCTTGAGGATGAAGTCGAACGCCCCGAGCTGAAGCGCGGTGGTCGTCGCCTGCGCGCCCCGCGCCGTGAAGGCGCTGACCATGATCGCAGTGGGGTGGACCCCCAGCGCGCCGAGCTCACGCAGGACGCCGATCCCGTCCAGGTGCGGCATCTCGAGGTCGAGCGTCACCAGGTCCGGGCGCAGGGCGCCGATGCGTTCGAGGGCTTGTCGCCCGTCGGCCGCCGTGCCGACGACCTCTACTTCGGGGATCGACGCGAGGCAATCACGGACAATCTTGCGATAGAGCGCTGAGTCATCGACGACGAGACACTTCAATCGGGTCGGTAAAGGTGGCATGCGTGAAGTGTCTTTCGGAGCGGTCGTTCAAGGAGGCAGGCTGAGTCGCGTCGCCAAGCGGCGACCGGCTCGGGGCGTGATTCACCCCGGGCCGGTCCGTTGGTCCATCAAACTTGGAACTGCGACACCAGGCCGCGGAGCTCGTCGGCGAGGTGCGAGACCGCCGTTCCGGCCGAGGCGGTCTTGCCCGCGGCGCCGGCCGTCTGCTTCGCCCCTTGATCGACACCCGCGATGCTGCGGGTGATCTCGCGGCTGGCTAGGGCCGTCTCGTTGACGTTGGCGACGACTGTCTCGGCGGCCGTCGCGGTCTGCGAGACGCTCTCCGAGATCTCGCGGGTCGTGATGCTTTGCTCTTCGACCGCCGCGGCGATCGTGCGCGCGACTTCGTTCACGTTGGTGATCACCGACGTGATCTCGCGGATCGCCTCGATTGCTTCGCCGGTCGAGGCCTGGATCCCCTCGATCCGCTTGCGGATGTCGTCGGTGGCGCCGGCCGTCTGCTTGGCCAGCTCCTTGACCTCCGAGGCGACGACGGCAAACCCCTTGCCCGCCTCGCCCGCCCGAGCCGCTTCGATGGTCGCGTTGAGCGCCAGCAGGTTGGTCTGCTCGGCGATGTCCTGGATCACCTCGATCACCTTGCCGATGCCGAGTGCGGCTTCGCCGAGGCCACCGACGCGCTGGTTGCTGACCTCGGCGAGGCGGGCCGCCTTGTCGGCGACCGACGCCGACTGCTCGGCGTTGCGGGCGATCTCGTTGATGGTTGCCGTCATCTGCTCGGTTGCCGCGGCGACGCTGCGGACGTTGCCTGACATCTGCCCCGTCGTGGCCGCCATCTGCGACATGCTGGCCGACATCTCCTCGGCCGCGGAAGCGACCGTGGCCGACTGCAACCCCGTTTGCTCGGCGCCGCTGGTCAGGTCCTTGGCCGTGACGGCGAGGTCGCCCGACGCGCTGGAGAGCGCGCCGCTGGTGTTCGAGACCTGCTTGATGATGTTCTGGATCCGCTCGATGAACACGTTGAACCAGTGGGACAGCTCGCCCAGTTCGTCGCCCGAGTCGGCCGGCAGGCGGCGTGTTAGGTCGGCTTCGCCCTCGGCGATGCCGCGAACGCGCTCGACGATTGCGTTGATCGGTCCGCAGATCGAGCGCGTCACGATCCAAGTGATCCCCGTCACCGCGGCGACGGCCAGGCCGATCACCAACAGGTTGGTCCACAGCAGCGAAGAAGCGAGCGAATCGGCCTCTTGTTCCATCTGCTCGACGGTGGCGAACGCCTCGGCTGTGTCGATCTTCGACGACATCGCCCAGCGGACGTCGAGGACGTTGATCGGGCCGTGGGCGATCAGCGCTTCGACCCCACGGTAGTCAGCAACCTTAACGACGCCCGACTTTCCGGCGAGCGAGCGCTTCACTGCTTCGCTCTTGACCGATCCCGACTCGGGGTGGCGGAACGACGCGGCCAGATTATGCGTGTCGGGCTTCAGGAACGAGTCGCTGCGCATGCGGAAGTCGGGGCCAACGAGGATCGTCTCGCCCGTTTCGCCCAAGCCGTCGCGGCACGCCATGATCTCATTGACGCGATCGACCGGCATCTGGAACACGAGGACGCCAAGCTTCTCGTCGCCGTCGTAAACGGGAGACGCGATGAAGCTCGCCGGCGCTTCGTACGACGGGTAGTACGAATCGAAGTCGACGAACGCGAACTCACCCTTGGGGAGCGCGAGCGCCTTGCGGAACACGTCGCCGAGGTGGCTCTTGGCGTAGGGGCCGTCGTTGAGCGAAGTGGCGAAGTCGAGCTCCTTGAACACCGAGTAGACGACGTCCCCCGAGTCGGCGTCGATCAAGAAGACGTCGTAGTACCCGAACTTCTTCAGGTAGTTGTTGACGACCGGGTGGACGACGGCGTGGAGCTTGTCGTATCCGGTCGTGTCGCCGGCGGTCGCCAGCTCGTTCTTCGACCCGAGCGGCTGCTCGTTCGCGACGATGTACTCGTGCTGCAGCGCGACGGCGTCGTCGCTGAGCTTGTCAACAATCGCGCTCGCATCGGCGGCGTGACCGTCGTTCTCGGCGGCGTAGCGGGCGCCGAACTGCTCGTCGTAAAAGGCCTTCAGCTCGCGGCGAAAGCCCTCGTTGCTCTCGGCTGCGAAGCCGGCTTCGTCGCGGTACCCGCGGAACAGTGTCGTGAAGTGCTTCATCGCCTCGACCATCATGCGGTCCTCGGCGAGCGTGACCACTTGGTCGCGGACTTGCTCGAAGTACTTCTCGAGCTGCAGCGTCTTCAGGACGCGCTGTTGGGTGAGCGACGCCTCGGTCTTCGAGCGGCTCTCGGCCGCGGCGGTGTCGCGGAGTGACCTTAGACCGCTGTTGGCGGACAGGTAGACGGCGGACGCCGACAGCAGCAACGGAGCGAGTCCGCACGCCAGGAAGCCGAGGAGGAGGCGCGAGCTGATCTTCATAGGTGGGGCCTGGTAAGGGGCGAGCTCTAGGAGGCAGGCTCGGGGGAGGGGTCGGCCGCCGCCGGCGTCGGGCGGCGACGAGAATCAGTCGCGGTCGCTGAGCACCTTCTCGACGTCGAGGAGGATGACGATCTCACGCTCGAGGGTGTGGACCCCCAGCATGAAGCGTCCATCGACCCCCGACACGTTCGCCGGCGGCCGGCTGACCTGGTCTTCGGTGACCGTGAGGATGTCGGAGATCCGATCGACGCAAAGGCCGATCGCCTCGCCCTGCGAGTGGACGATCAGGTTCCGCGTGTCGCGGCTGTCACCGGCCGGCGGCAGGCCGAGGACGCACCGCAGGTCGATCACCGTGGCGACGTCGCCACGCAGGTTGATCACCCCGCGCACGTGCGGCGGCGCGTTCGGGACGGGGGTGATCTCGGACTGCCGGTTGATCTCTTGGACGACGGCGATGTCGATCCCCAGCAGCAAGTCCTCCACGTAGAACGTGGTGTACTGCTTTACTCCGCTGCGTGTGCTCGGCGAAGGGGCGAGTGTGGCGGTCATGCGAAACTCCCGGCGGTGGTGCGAGCGCGGTTCTCGTTGGCGAGCCCGACGAAGTTCTGAAGCGACGCGAGCAACTTCTCGCGGTCCATCTTGATCTGGTAGTCGTCGATTCCGACGCGGATGCCGTGCTCGACGTCGGCCGACCCGGCGAGCGACGTCAGCGCGATGACGGGCATCGAGCAGAATCGGTCATCGCCCTTCACCCGCTCGCACAGCTGGAAGCCGTTGAGGTTTGGCATCTCGATGTCGGTCACCAGGACATCGACGTGCTCCGACTCACCGTCGAGCCAGTTCCACGCGTCGAGGCCGTCCTCGCAGTCGTGGACACGGTAGCCCTTTTCCTCGAAGATCCGCTTGACCTGCGAGCGGAAGAAGCCCGAGTCCTCGGCCAGGAGCACTAGCGGCGGCTGGCCCTCCTCGCTCGTCGCAACGGGCTCGTCGTCACCAACGAACCAGTCGGGGTGGGCCATCTGGGTGATCTCGAACAGATCGATCAATCGGACCGTCTGCCCATCGACAACGCGCGAGCCGATGACCCCCGGCTGGCGGAAGGTGACGGTGTCGAAGTCGGTCGGGATCGCACGGATGTCGCGTAGCGTCGGGGCCAGCAGGCCCACCTCGCGACCCCGCACCGAGTAGACGACCACGTAGACGCTCTCCGTCTGCTCGGCCGGGTTGGCGGCGACGCAGTGCTCGATCCGCATCAGCGGGAGAGTCGAGTTCTTGTACTGCAGCACCTCTTGTCCGGCGACGCTGTCGATCTGGTCCGCACGAACGCGTTCGATGCGGGCGATGATGTCCATCGGGGCCGCGAAGTGATCGACCGAGTTGTTGTCGAACAAGAGGACCGTCTGGAGCTCGTGCGAACTCGCTGCGTCGTCCGCGTCCCCCTTGGACTTGGCGTCTTCGACTTCGCACAGGTTTTGCTCGGCCGCGATCCCGGGGACGTCGAGGATCAGGGCGACGTGCCCGTCGCCCAGGATCGTCGCCCCCGCCAGGCAGCGGCAGTTCTTGTGGTGGCGGCCGAGCGGTTTGACGACGATCTCCTCCGAGTCGTGCAGCGCATCGACCACCAGGCCAAACCGCGACTGGCCCGAGTCGACGACGATGATGTTGGTGGCGCCGGTGGCGTTGCCTTCGACCCGCCCGTCGGCTTCTTGGCAGCCCAGTGCCTCGCGCAGGCGCACCAGCGGCAGCAGTTGGCCGCGGAGCCGCAGCACCTCGGCGCCGCTGACTTTTCCGAGGCGCGTCTCGCGCTCCGACTGGCGGACGCGGACCAGCTCGGCGATCGACACCTGCGGGATCGCGAATCGGTCGCGCCCCACCTGGACGATCAGCGACGGGATGATCGCGAGCGTCAGCGGCAGCGTGATGATGATGTCGGTCCCCACGCCGACCACGCTTTCGACGTCGACCGTGCCCCCCAGCTTGGCGATGTTCGTCCGCACGACGTCCATCCCCACGCCGCGGCCGCTGACGTCGGTGACCTGGGCAGCCGTCGAAAGCCCCGGGGCGAAGATCAGCCGCAGGGCGTCGCGGTCGGACATGCTGTCGGCCTTCTCCAGGGTCAGAGACCCGTTCTGAACAGCCTTTGCTTTGAGCTTCTTGGGGTCGATGCCGCCGCCGTCATCCTTGATCTCGATGCGGACCTTGCCCGCTTGGTAGAACGCGCGGAGCTTGATCGTCCCGGTAGCGGGCTTGCCGGCCGCAACGCGCTTCTCGGGGGACTCGACCCCGTGGTCCATCGAGTTCCGGATGAGGTGCGTCAACGGGTCGCCGATCGCTTCGACGATTGTCTTATCGACCTCCGTCTCTTTGCCATCGATCTCCAGTTCGCACTGCTTGCCGAGCTTCGCCCCCAGGTCGCGGACGATGCGCGGGAACTTGCTGAAGACGGCGCCGATCTGCTGCATCCGCGTCTGCATGATCGCTTCTTGCAGCTCGCTCGTGATCTGGTCGAGCCGGGCCGAGATCGTCTCGAGGCCGCTGCGCTCGGCGGTCGAGACGGCTTGCAGCAGTTGGTTGCGGCTCAGCACCAGCTCGCCGGCCAGGTTCATCAGGCTGTCGAGGACGCCCACCGCGACGCGGATGTTCGCCTCGGGGGCGACCTTCGCCTTGGCGTCGTCGTCGCCCGCGCCGGGCGCGGCCTGTGCAGGGGTTGGGGTCTTCTTCACGACGGCCGGCGGGGCGGGGTTCGCGGCGGGGCTTCCGGCAGCGCGCTTCGCGGCGAGCTTCGCCTCGATGATCGCGTCGAGCTCGGCGTCGGTCGGCGCCCGATCGAGCGGCGGTGCGATCGACGTGGGACCCGCGGTCGGAGCGGGGGCCTTCGCTTCGGCGATCGCCGTGACGGGGGCGTCGACCTCAGCAAACTCGCCCGCGGTCGCCGCGATCCGCTCGAGGACCTCGACGTGCGTCGAGACGTCCACGCCGTTCGAGTTTTCGACGTCCTCGATCAACCCCTTGAGGGCGTCGGCGCCCTTCAGCAGGTGATCGACGATCACCGAATTTGGGCGGAGCTCTTCGTTCCGCATCATGTTCAGGACGTTCTCGAGGTTGTGCGCCAGGTCGTTGACCGTGGTCAGCCCCAAGAACCCGGCGGCCCCCTTGATCGAGTGGATCGCGCGGAACACCTCGTTGACGAGGTCGACGTCGATGTCCGGCGCGGCCTCTTCGATCGCCAGGAACTGGTTCTCGATGTCGGCTAGGTGCTCGTTTGCCTCGACGACGAAGTCGTTGAGCAGTTCGTTGTCTTGCACGGTGAGTGTCCCTCGATTCGTCCTGGGGTGCGGTCACGCGACGAGCGCGGTCCGCTTGGCGCGCAGCACACGGTCGCCCCGGTGCGGGGTTGAGGAAAACTAAGTCACGCAAGCGGGCGCGCGACGTTCGCCAAGGCGCAAATCGATGGACCGAATCGAACGAACAAGCCGGGCCGGGGGCGCCGAGCGAGCCGTTCGCAACGGTTGCAACGAGAGAAAACGCCGCGCAGCCCGGCTCCGCGCCCCTGCGCGGTGGACCCCCACGGGGGCGGACTCAGGCGTCGCCGTCGAGGAGGTCTTCGCCGTATCCCGGGGGGAAGGGGTCAAAGACCCCCTCGCCAAACTCGCGGAGCGGCTTTCGGCCGTGCGATAGCCCCCCGCCGGAACGCTTGGCACGGGCCCGCTTCGGGGGGGCTGGTTCGACAGCCGCCGACGCGGGGGGCGCCAGGCTGGCGTCCGGGGGAGGGGGGGGAGACGCGGCGCGGGCGACTTCGGCGTCGAGCTCGGCGTCGCTGAACGCGCGGACCCAGTGGGCGTTGTCGAGGGGCTCGCCCGTCGGCTTGGGCAACGGTGTCTCGGCGAGCGGGCGGCGGGCGGCGAGCTCGCGGAACCACGGCTCGCTATCGACGGGCGTGGCGCCACGCGAACGCGCGGCGCGCTGCACGCGTCGATCCCCCGACACGACCGTCAGGTTGCGCGTCCCCTTGGCTTCGGCGAGGACCTCTTCGAGCAGGGCGTCGGCGCTGGGGTAGCCGCGCGCGAAGCGGACCGCGATCCCCTCCTGCGAGTACGAGTCGGGGAGGTGCAGCGGCGCCTCGGCCGCGTCGAACACGATCACGGTCGTGCGGCGCTCGCGCTCGTCGAGCCGCGTCGAGAGGAATTCGAGCAACGCTTCGCGCGACCCGCGCAGCGTACCGGCCAGCGAGCCCGACCCAAACAGGTCGCTCGCGTGCAGCAGGTTGTAGCCGTCGATCAGGAGGCGCACGGGGAGAGGCGAGTGGTTGGAGGCGAGGGGGAAGTTAGCGGATGACGAACGACGGACGACCGATAGCACGTTGACGAGCACCGTTTTTCTCGCCTCTAACCTCTCGCCCCGTGCCTTTCGCTGTACTCGTGGTGGTAGTGGCGCTGGATGGCGCCGTCGGCGTCCATCAGGTGCGCCAGGAGCGCCGCCCGGACCCACATGCCGTTGCGGGCCTGGCGGAAGTACATCGCGCGGGGGTCGGCGTCGATCTCGGGGGGGATCTCGGCGAAGTGCTGGTCGCGCGGAAAGGGGTGTAGGATGGGCGCGTAGGCTTTCATCCGGCCGACGAGGTCTGTCGTCAGCCTGTACCGAGAGAAGTCGATCCCCGCGAACGACTCCGCGTCTTCCGCCGAGTCGTGCTCCTTCTGAACACGCGTCATGTAGACCGCGTCGGCCTGCTCGATGACGGGCCCCGTCGTGCCGGCGGCCCCGGTGATCGGCGCGTCGAACGAATCGACCTCGGAAACCAGCACACCACGATCGCGCAGTCTTTGCCGCAGGTCGTCGCGCATCACGAGCTTTGGGTGGTCCGGCGACACGAACACCAGCCGCACGCCGGGGTACTCGGCCAGCAGCATCGCCAGCGACCGCACGGTGCGCCCTCGGCCGATGTCGCCGCAGAATGCGTACGTCTTGTTGGCGAGGCCTCGTTGCAGGTCGGCGTACCCGTAGCGTCCACGCAGCTCGTCGAGGCGACTCACGGGGCTGTCGCGCGGGTTCTCAAACTGGAACGTGCGCTGCAGCGTGTAGACGTCGAGCAGCGCCTGCGTGGGGTGCTCGTCGGCGCCCGACCCGGCGTTGACGATCGGCACGCTCCGCTGCCCCGTGCGCGTCAGGTCGTTCATCAAGTAGGCGCACGACTCAGCCAATCGCGCAATCGGCGAGCGCATGATGATCAGGTCGAAGTAGCTGGAGAACATCCGGATCGAGTCGAACCGCGTTTCTCCCTTGGTCTCGGACGACGTCGAGGGGTCACGGACCTCGTTGCAGACGACCCCCAGGACCTGGCAGGCGGCCATGAACGACAAGAACGTCCGCGTCGAGGGCTGCGTGAAGTAAAGCATGGCCCGCTTGTGGGCGAGCAGTGAACGGAGGAAGTCCTGGCCGGCGCGGCTCTTCGAGAGCCTCCGCACTTGGTCGGCCGTCTCGGAGACCTCGTCGAGCATCGCGGGGGAGAACTGGCCCGAGAAGATCACGTGCCGCAGCCGTCCGTCCCGCTCGAACTCGGCCGCTTTCTGCCGGACCGGCTGACCGAGCCGCGACGCGTACAGGTCGAGGTCACGCTCGTCCTGCGACGGTTCGTGCGTCGGCGACGCGGGACGAGACTCCATGGGGGCGACTCTGGTGCGGGGCGCGCCGCGCTACGGCCGTCCGCTCGACGCGCCGCTTTTGCCGGGCGTCGCGAACTGGTTTCGATCGTTATCGTGCGGCGCCGCAGCGCGGGTCAACCCGCCCGGCGGCCACCGGCGGCGCAGGCCGCCAGCAACACGAGCCCCAGCGCCGTAGCCGGCTCGGGGATCGGCGTGAACACCAACTGCAGGCCGTACAGTTGCACGTTGTCGATCGTCCCGCGGACACGCGCGTAGTACGTGAACCCGGGCATCAGCGGGGTGTCGCGGATTGACTGGCCGAACAGGCCCCCGGTGAGGGGCGTCCCGGAGGCGACGACGATGTTGGTCCGCGTGTCCTCGCGTTCGAGGGCGAGCGTCAGGGGGTTGATCCGACGGGCGTCGAGACTCGTTTGAGGCCCCCCTTGGGCGCCTTCTTGGTACACGGCGCCGCGCTGGCGTAGGACGAGCTGCGCCGTGACGGGGGTCGTGACCGTGAAGCGGAACAAGTCGGTGTCACCCAGCCCGTCGATGCTCACAAAGTCCCGCTGAGTCGGTTGAACGATCGCCGAGTCGCCGTTCGTGCCGATCGCCCATTGCTGGCCGACCGAGAAGGCGCCGGCGAGGGTTGCTGTCGCGACCGAGTCGTTACCCCCCGCTTCTTCGAGTGGGTCGCCGTAGTTCCGCTGTACGGCGAGGACGTCGTCGAGTTGCGGCCCATCGAAACCGGAGCTGATGAAGGGCTCCATCAGGAAGCTGCCACTGGTCGATTCGAGGTGCTCGAACCCGAGGCCGTGCCCGGCCTCGTGCATCAGCACGTTCCGCAGCCGCACCGAGGTGCGTTCGCGGTTGCCGTAGAACGACGCGTTGTCGGTGTCGATCACCATGTCGGAGTGATCGGGGAAGTAGTTGTAGGCGAGCGTGTTGCTACCGCTGTCTCCGTCGATCGAGTGGCCGCCGATGCGGACGTCGGCGTACACGCCGCGGGCGCCGCTGGGCGTGGTCGAGCTGTCGATCGGCTGTCCGCCGTCGGCCGGCTCGTACACGTAGGTGACTCCCGAGAGCTCGTCCCAGCGCCGGAACGAGTCCGTGAACAGCCGGAACCACGGCGCGTCGGCGACTCCGCCGGGGCCCGCGCCGTACTGCGTGTTGAGCATCGCGATCAGGTTGCTAGGGGACGAACCCTCGTTCCCCGTGATCGTCGTCCCGTCAGCGACGATGCCCCACGTGACGGTGATCGGGTCTCCGCGCCGGGCGTTGGACCCCGACGCAGCGGTCCGAGTCCAGCGATCGTTGACGCGAAACTCGGCGTAGGGGACCGAGGGCTCCGCTTCGCCGGGGGTCAGCTCGAGCGGCTCTTCGCGGACCGCGCAGTAGCCGCCGGTCAGGCAAGAGAAGCAGCCGCAGGCGGCTTCCACCGCCGCCGCGTAAGCCACTGCGCACAGCAACACCATGGCCGCCCCCAAGGGGGAGAGGGGCCGGCGGGCTCGGATCGACATGGAGGTCTACTCGGCGGAAGGGGTGCGCGAGGCGGCTGCAATCCGCGAGCTCGCCCGGGGCTGAGTGTAGATCGAGCGCTTTACCCCGTCCAACGTTCGGGACTGGTCCGCGACGTGATCGGAGCCGAGCTTCTTCCCGATCGGCCGCGACTCTCGGACCTGTGCCGCAGGCGCTGGGGGTCAGGTCGCCGCGGCCCGGCGCCTTCGCGCAAAGGCGAGCGCACAATCTTCACGAGCGAGCCGGCGGCTTTTCACGGGTGAAGACCGGCGACGCGGGGGTCGAGAGCGACGCGTTTCGGCGATATCCCGAGGCGGCGAACCGGTCGATCGCCTCGATCCCGGTTGGGCCCGCGCCAAGCAGGTGGCGGGCCATCTCGCCGCGGGCCCGTTTCGCAAAGAAGCTGAGCACCTTGTAGCCCGCGGCCGAACGGTCTTTGAACACCGGCGTGACGACCTGGGCGCCGAGTTTCTCCGGTCGTACGACCGACCAATACTCGTTCGACGCCAGGTTCACCACCAGCCGCGGGGCGTCCGGGGGGAGCTCGTCGAGCGCGCGGTTCAGGGCCTTCGTCACCCGGTCGCCCCACCAGGCGTACAGGTTGTCGCCGCGCTCGTTCGCGAGCGCGCGACCCATCTCCAAGCGGTACGGCTGGATCAAGTCGAGCGGCCGCAGCACGCCGTAGAGCCCCGAGAGGACCCGCAGCCGCGACTGGGCCGCTTCGAGCTGCCGGTCGCCGAGCGTGTCGGCTTCGAGCCCTTGGTACACGTCGCCGCGGAAGGCGAGGGCCGCCTGCTTCGCCGCGCGGGCATCCCAGGTCGCCTTCCAGGTCGCGAAGTACCCGTGCGTCTGCTCGGCCAGCTTGTCGCTGAGGTCCATCAGCTCGGCGAGTTGCACCTTCGACAGCCGCTTGACGATCGCCGCGAGCTTCTTCGCCTCGGAGTGGAACTCGGGCTTCGTGGCCGAAAGCGGCCGCGACGTCGGCGTGAAGTCGAGCGTCTTGGCGGGCGAAAGGACGATCAGCATCGGAGGGGGTCCGTGGAAAAACTTGAACTTACCGAGTCTTGGGAGCCCTAAGCGTCAGGGCCGGGAGTGCGCTGCGTAGTCGCTCCACTCCCGGCGCTAACGCTTAGGGCTCCCTCCCACGGTGTGGCGTCGTCTGCCGTGGGGGCGCTGCGTCTCAAGCCGAAACGCGCCAGCGGGCTCGGAACCGCCACGCGATCACCCCCAGCAGCGCCCCTTGGTAGACGAGCGACCACAGGACGTGCCCCCAGAATCGGAGTGGCTTGCCGACCTTCTGCGCGGCGTCGGCTTGGCTGTCGGCCCAGTCCCCCGTGCGCGGGATGTCGAGCGGCAGCGAGAACGCCGCGGCGAACGGGCTGAGCGCGCTGGCCGCATCGATCCCCTGCGCGGTCGGCGTTCCGCGGTAGAACGCCACGGCGAAGTACTGCGCGGCCAGCGGCGCGAGGAACAGCAGCGCGAGCGTCAGGTAGCTCGCCACAAGGCTCGTCGATGTCCGCGAGCAGAGCGTCGAGCACAGCAGCGCTGTTAGCGACGTCGTGACGCACGTCAGCAGCACGATCAGCAAATAGCCGCTGACGGTGAGCAGGTTCCAGAACGTCCAGAACGGGAGCGGCATCAAGCACGCCAGGACGATCGGCCAGACCAGGAACGCCGTCAGCACGGTCGATACGCGGAGGCCGCTAAGCAGCTTGCCCCACAGCATCTGCGACGGGGTGATGAGCGTCACCAGCAGCAGGTCGAGCGTCTGCCGCTCGCGCTCGCTGCAGACGCTCCCAGCCGAGAAGACCGGCCCGCACAGCAGGCTGAACAGCAGCACGTACGACACGTACCACGCCGCAAGCCACGGCCAGACGTAGACGCACGCCGCCATGATCGGGATCGCGAGGACCATCGAGACCTGGATCACCAGGCGCAGCATCAGCGTCCCTTGGCTGAAGATCTCGCTGCGCATCTCCTTGTCGTAGATCGGGTTGGCGCCCTCCTCCAGGAAGTCGGTCCGCTTGGGGGGGGCGAAGAGCCGGTCGGGGAACTCGTTCCGCTCGATGTACAGGCCCACGGCGTCGCGGGCCTCGGTCTCGAGGTCGATCGCGTCGGCGCCCCCCGACCCGAGGTCCGGCGGGTTCAGCAGCCGCTTGCAGGCTTGCCACCAGAGGAGCGAGCCGACCGACGCGCAGGCGATCGGCACAAGCGTCAGGGCGATCAGCACCCGCGCCTCGCCGAGCCGCCCGAGCGCGTTCCACGCCGCAACGGCGCCGAGCGCCAGCGGCAGGATCAGGAAGTAGCTGACGACCAACGCGCTCGAAGTCCGCGCGAAGACGCCGCTCGCCCACAGGCTGATCACGCCGAACAGCGCCACCGCCGAAGCGGTCGCCGCGTACGCAGCCAGCACCTCGTACGGCGACACCCCACCCAGCGGCACGCACAGCAGCACGATCGGCAACGAGCAGACGACCAGGACTCCCAGGTGCGCGAGCGCCGCCAGGTACTTGCCCAGGACGATCGCCCCCGGCCGCAGCGGCGAAGCGAGGAGCATCTCGAGCGACAGCCGTTCTTTCTCCCCCGTCAGCGCCCCCGCGGCGAAGCTCGGCGCCATCAACGACGCGAGCAGGAACTGCCCGAGGAACAGCAGGTTGATCAGCCGCTGCGCCTCGGCGGGCTGGGTCATGTCGAGCCGTGTCGCCTTAGGCCACGCCAGCAGCACCATCCCGCCGAGGATCCCGACGTACGCGGCGAGCAGCACGAAGGCCCTCGGCCGCCGGAGGTTGGCGACCAGCTCGTGCTGCAAGATGGGGTTCTGCGTCAGGTACACGTCGGGCTGCCGAGCCACTTGCGAGGGGCCGAGGGGGACGGCCGCTCCCTCTACCCTACCAGACCGACTCGGCGGCGGCTTGCGTGGGTATCGCGCGAATCAGCGCAACTTGCCGGCCGCTAGGTCGCGGAGCATCGCCGCCAGGGGCTGGCCGCGGTAGCGCGCCACGGCCCGTGTCTCGCTCACAGCGCGGGTCCCCTTGCTGATCGCCCGCGCAAGGGGGATGTCGAATCGAAGGTAGTGCGACAGGGCCGAATGGCCGGCGAGCAGTCGGTGCGTTGCGTCGAATGCTCCCCGTAATTCGGCATCGACGTCCCCCTGGGGATCGGCGACGGGCTCGTTGCGGAACACGGCGAAGAGGACGCCGCCGTCGGGCGATGTGCTGACATCGATCGGCGTCAGGCCCGCGCGGAGCCCCGTCGCCGTGAGCGTCTTCCGACCGAAGTTGAACAGGTGCCCCAAGTGCCATCGCTGGCTCGGCGCCGACCCCGTGGCATCGACGCTCGGGACCTCGACAACCACTAGGCCCCCGGGCTTCGCCTTGCTTGCCAGGTCACGGAGGGCGTTGATCGGCTCCTCGAGGTGCTCCAGCACGTGGAACAGCGTCACGCAGTCGAACGGCTCGTCGCCGACCGGCAGGTCCTGGTAGAAGCCGTTGCGGACGTCGATGCCGTACTCATCGACCGAGAACTTGCAGTAGCCCTCGTTCGGCTCGACCCCCACGGCTCGGTAGCCCGCTTCGCAAGCGACGAACACGAACTCACCCCCCCCGGCGCCCGCGTCGAGGACCCGCGCCCCCGGCGCGAGCAACGGCCTCAACCGTGCGAGCCGATTCTTGGCGTTGCGCCCCGCGCGGATGACGTGCTTCGGCTTGGGGACCGCTGTCCCCTTGTAGGAGACGCGGTACTCCTCGGCGTAGAAGTGTCGGACTTCGTCGGGCGTGGGTCGCGGGTCGGTGTAGACGAGACCGCTCTCCTTCGAGATCACCGTCCGCAGCGGCGCCCCCGTGCGGTCGGTCGTGCCGACGACGAGGGCCGCGCGGCAGCCCGTCAGCGGGCAGGGGCGATCGGCCAGGACATCTTCGAAGTGCTGCATCCCTGCCGCCGTGGTTCGTAGAGGTGGAGAGATTAATACGTCCGCGGTCGCACGGTCCCTTGAACACGGCTCGGCAGTCCCTGCAGGCGGAGGAAGCCCTCGGCGTCGGTCTGGTCGTAGCTGCCACCCCCCTCCATGCTGGCGATCGCCGCGTCGTAGAGGCTGTAGGGGCTCTTGCGGCCGTGGACCTCGATGTTCCCCTTGTAGAGGCCGAGCGTCACTTCGCCCGTCACGGGCTTTTGCGCCTCGCGGATCATCGCCATCAGGGCGTCCATTTTGGCGACGTACCAGAAGCCGTAGTACACCATCTGGGCGACCTCCGGCGCGAGCCGGTCGCGGAGGTTCACTAGGTCGCGGTCGAGCGTCAACTGCTCGAGCTGCAAGTGGGCCGCGTACAGAGCCGTCATACCGGGCGCCTCGTAGACGCCGCGGCTCTTCATGCCGACGAAGCGGTTTTCGACGACGTCGATCCGGCCGACGCCGTTGCGGCCGGCGATCTCGTTGAGCTTCTGAACCACCCCGAGCGCAGAGAGCTTCTCGCCCTTGACGCTCACGGGAACGCCGGCCTCGAAGCCAATCGAGACTTTCTCAATCTTGTCGGGGGCATCCTGGGGCGAGACGGTCATGCCGAAGTCGGGGACTGCGATGCCGCAGTTATCGACGTGTTCGAGTTCTCCCGCCTCGTAGCTGATGTGCAGGCAGTTCTCGTCCGAGCTGTAGGGCTTCGACGTCGAGGCCTTCACCGGGATTTGCTTGGCGGCGCAATAAGCGATCATCTCGGTCCGGCCGGGGAAGGTCGCGCGGAAGTTCGCCATCCGCCACGGGGCGATGATCTTCACCTTGGGGTCGAGCGCCTCGGCCGCCAGTTGGAAGCGGCACTGGTCGTTCCCCTTGCCGGTGGCGCCGTGGGCGAACGCCTCGGCCCCCACCTCGCGGGCCACTTGCAGGCACGCCTTGGCGATCAGCGGCCGGGCGATCGAGGTCCCCAGCAAGTAGATCCCCTCGTACTTGGCCTGCCACTGCAAGACCGGGAACGCGAAGTCGCGGCACAGCTCTTCCTGCACATCGACGACCCGCGCGCTCTTGGCGCCGCAATCGTGGGCCTTCTTGAGGATCGCCGCGCGGTCCTCACAGGGCTGGCCCACATCGACGTACACGCAGTGGCAGTCGTACCCCTGGTCCTGGAGCCAACCAAGGATCACCGACGTGTCGAGGCCGCCGGAGTACGCGAGGACGCAGCTAGGCATGGGGTGCGATTCGGTCGGAGCGTATTAACGAAAGGCGCATTCTGGCCCCCCGCCCCCCCGCCGACAAGCTGTTCCCCCGGGCGAGCCAGAAGCGTCAGCGCCTGGAGAACCTCGCAGCA
>JBOFFC010000150.1:0-14597 GCA_051648405.1 Lacipirellulaceae bacterium | reverse complement strand
CAACTCCGACGACTGACGTCGCCGGCTCGCCTTTTCTCGCTTCGGTTGGGGACTCCCCTGCTCACTCCCACTCGATCGTCGCCGGCGGTTTACTACTGATGTCGTACACCACGCGGTTCACCCCCTGCACCTCGTTGATCACGCGCGTGCTGATGCGGGCCAGCAGGTCGTGCGGCAGGTGGCTCCAGTCGGCGGTCATGAAGTCGTCGGTCGTCACGCAGCGCACGGCCAGCGTGTTCTCGTACGTCCGGCCGTCCCCCATCACGCCGACGCTCTGCACCGGCAGCAGCACGGCGAAGGCCTGCGACGTGCTGCGGTACAGGCCCGCCGCCTTGATCTCGGCGACGACGATCGCGTCCGCCTCGCGCAACGTAGCGACTTTGTCGGGGGTCACTTCGCCCAGGCAACGCACGGCGAGCCCCGGCCCCGGGAACGGGTGCCGCCAGACGACCTCTTCTGGCAGGCCTAGCGCCAGGCCGAGGCGCCGGACCTCGTCCTTGAACAGGTCGCGCAGCGGCTCCACCAGCTCGAAGCCAAGCTCCTTCGGCAGCCCCCCCACGTTGTGGTGCAGCTTGATCGCCGCCGCGGGGCCGTCGGGGCTGCCGCCGGACTCGATCACATCCGGGTAGAGGGTCCCCTGGGCGAGGTACTTGGCGCCTTGGATGCTGAGCGCCTCGGCTTTGAAACACTCGATGAACTCGCGGCCGATGCGGCGGCGCTTCTCTTGCGGGTCGGTCACGCCGGCGAGCGCGCCGAGGAATCGGTCGGCGGCGCTGACCACCCGCAGGTCGGTCTGGAAATGCTGCGTGAACTCGCGCACGACGGCGGTCTCTTCGTCCTTGCGCAGCAAGCCGTTGTCGACCAGGATGCAGGTGAGCTGCGGGCCGATCGCCTTGGCGAGCATCGCCGCGACGACCGCCGAATCGACGCCCCCCGAGAGACCGCAGATCACGCGGTCGGCGCCGATCCGCGCGCGGAGCGCGGCGATCGTCTCGTCCGCGAAGTCCCCCAGCCGCCACTGGCCGGTCGTGCCGCACACCTCGCGGAGGAAGTTCGCCAGCACGGTCGAGCCCTCGACCGAGTGCGTCACCTCGGGGTGGAACTGCAAGCCGTAAACCTTCCGCCGCTTGTGACGCACGGCCGCGTAGGGGCACGTAGCGGTCCGCGCGAGTGCGGTCCAGTCGTCGCTGATCGCCTCGACTTGGTCGCCGTGGCTCATCCACACCTCGGTCTGCGCCGAGACGCCGCGGAACAGGTCGCTCGCGTCGGTCACCTCGCAATGGGCCCGGCCGTACTCGCGGGACGGGGCGCCGAGGACCTTGCCGCCGAGGGCCTCGCAAGCGAGCTGCATGCCGTAGCAGATCCCCAGGATCGGGATCCCCAGCTCGAACAGCGCCGGGTCGCACCGCGGGGCGCCCGACTCGTAGACGCTGCTGGGTCCTCCGGAGAGGATCACGCCGCGCGGCGCGAGCTCGGCGATCCGCGCCGCGGAGAGGTCGTGGCGCACGATCTCGCAGTAGACGTTTTGCTCGCGCACGCGACGGGCGATCAGCTGCGCGGTCTGCGAGCCGAAGTCGAGCACCAGCACGCGCTCGGCGGCCAAGGCCGATGCGACGCCCGCGGCGGGGCCGCTGGCGAGCGGGTTCGTGTAGCTCGTGGCGTGGGCCGTGGTCGGCGGCATGCGGTCGGTCCGTGACGTGGGGGGCCCCTCGCGGGAGGGGTGGCGACGGTTGTGCCGAGGGGAAGGCCCGAAATCGTACCCCTGGCGGCGCCGGCCAACCAGCAGCCGCGGCCGTTCGTTTGCGGAGCCGCCGGCGAGGCGTCATCATGAAGGTCGCAACCCGAAGGGACCTGCCCGACGGTTCGCGCCCCGCCCTCGCTCCCCTGCCCTTAGCCTTCGGCCCACGGACGGCCCGCCATGCGGATCCTGCTCACCAACGACGACGGCATCTACGCCCCCGGGCTCGCGGCGATGCGCGAAGCGCTCGCGCGGCTCGGCGAGGTGTTCGTCGTTGCGCCGCTGACCGAGCAATCGGGCGTGGGGCACTCGATCACGTTCCTCACGCCGCTGATGGCGGGCCAGGTGTTCGACGGCGACGAGTCGCGCGGCTGGGCCGTCGAGGGCTCGCCGGCGGACTGCGTGAAGCTGGCGCTGGCGCAACTCTGCCGCGACGAGGACGACACCCCCTGGCGGCCCGACCTGGTGGTGAGCGGCTGCAACTACGGGCTGAACATCGGGATCAACGTCCTGTACTCGGGGACGGTGGCCGCCGCGACCGAGGGGGCCCTGCACGACTTGCCGTCGATCGCCGTGTCGCTCGAGTACGACGACCACGCCCGATTCGCCGAAGCGGCCGAGATCGCCGTCAGCGTGATCGAGCAGATGCTCGAGCGCGACGCGTGGCGCAACCACCGCCTGTACAACCTCAACATCTCCACCAGCGCGACGCGCAACGCGGGGCCGGCCGACGTCCGCGTCACGCGGATGGGCGCCACGCGCTGGGACTCGGCGTTCGAGGAACGCCGCGACCCCAAGGGGCGACGCTACTACTGGACGATCGGCACGCCGCCGACCGAGGCGCCCGGCGCCGACACCGACTTTGTCGCCATCCGGCAGGGGGGCGTGACGCTCACGCCGCTGGTGATCGATCGCACGCGCGACGACCTGCTGGAGGACGTCCGTTCGTGGGGCTTGCGCACCGCGAGCGGCGTGACGGCTTAGCGGTACACGAAATACGCGGGCCCTGGGACGGGCCCGGCTAACGAACACCTTTCAAGGGGCGGAACGATGCGAATCAACGTGAACGCTGCGAACTGGTTGACGGTGCTCGCCGTCGCCGCGTGCGTCGGCTGCGGGGGCGCCCCGGCGCCGACGAGCGACCTCGAAGCGGCCGCCGCCGCGATGGAGCAAGGGGCGACCGACGCGGCCGCGAAGGCGCAAGCCGACCTCGCCGCGCAGGCGGCGGCGCTCGAGCAGCAGGCCATCGACGCGAAGGCGAAGGCCGAGGCCGACGCCTTGGCCGCCCAGAAGGCCGCCGCCGCGAAGCTCGCCAGCGAAGGCCCCACCGAACTGACCATCGACGACTTCCAGCGCGGCGACAAGATCAAGGGGGGCGACTACCTAGCGGTGACCGTCCGCGGCGGGATCCGCGCCGAGCAGAAGATCAAGCTCGCCACCGTGACGCACGCCCTGGCGCTCTACAACGCGACTGAAGGGCGGGGCCCCAAGTCGCACGAGGAGTTCATGGAGAAGGTCGTCAAGTTCAACCAGATCGAGCTCGAGCCGCTCCAAGAACCCTACGAGTACTGGTTCAACGCCGAAGAACAGCTCCTCATGAAGCGCGTGAAGCCCGAGGTCCTGTCGGCCGCCAAGGCCGAGGCGGGGGACGCGCTCCCGGCCGCTGAAGCACCTGCGGCTGAGACCCCCGCGGCCGAGGCGCCCGCCACCGAAGCCACCGCAATAACCCCCGACCCGTGAACCGCTGAAGGCTGACAGCCGATCGCTGACGGCCTACACCCAACGGACTGACACAGCCGCGGACGGAGCCGCTTACCAAGCGACCCTCCTCCCACGGCTTGTCCCTCCGATGTTCGCGCGACCCCTCGTCTGCTGCTTGATCGCGAACTTGCCGGCGCTCGCGAGCGCCGACTGGCTGTTCGCCCCCGCGAAGTACACGCACAGCCCCCAGACGGGAGCGCGTGTCGCCCAGTACGCGCAGCACGAGCCGGTCGAGGGACTCCCCGACCTGCGCGACACGCTGAGCCGCTACTGGACAACCCGCACGCAACTCCCGGGGGCGGGGGGTTCGGCCGACACGATCTACGAGGTCCGCTCGTTCGGCAACGGGCGTGGCGGGCTCGACGCACAGTGGGAGCGCGGCTTCGACGCTTGGCGGAGCGCTGCGAAGATCGCCGGGCCGTTCTGGGCCGGCGCCTACTGGCCGGGAGGCGTCGGTGCGCCGGGGCTCGACTACTACAACCAAGGTGGGCCGCAGGTCGGCGGCGCTGGGGGCGCGTACCCCCCCGGCTTCGGTGGCTTCAACGGTGGCTTCAACGGTGGCTTCAACGGTGGCTTCAACGGTGGCTTCAACGGTGGCTTCCAAGGGGGCTACGCCCCGCACGACGGCCCCCACGGCTACGGGCCCCACGGCCCCGGTCCCCACGGCGCGCCCCAGGGCTACGGCCCGGGCTGGCACGGCGGACCCGTCGGCTTGCCGAGCGGCAACTGGGGGGGTGGGTTCCCCGGTCCGGGCTGGGGTGGCGGGGGTTGGGGTGGTGGTTGGGGCTTCCCGGGGAGTGGCTGGGGGTGTTTCCCCCCGTGCCCGGGCTTCGGGCCGTTCGGCTTCTACGGCGGCGGAGGCGTGCCGTTCGGCGTCTCGCCGTTCGGGTTTGGCTTCCCCCCGCTGTCGGCCTTCCCGCAGCCGCGGCCGTACCCCCACCACGGTTACGGGCATTGAGAAGAAGCTGGACAGGATTTACAGGATTGAAGGGGATGAAGAATGGGCGCAGCAGATTGATCTCTGCTCCTGTCAAACCTTCTTCATCCTGAGATCCTGTCCGGCTTTACCGAAGCTTGCCCGACTCGCGCCGCCAGTCCTTCGCGGCGCGGTAGTCGATGACGAGCCACGCCCCCTCGACGAGGCGCAGGTCGAGCTCCAGCCCGTCGAAGTAAGCGACCGTCGCGCCCGACTGCTTGTGCTGCGCCTTGATCAGCGCCTTCATCGTCGCGGTCGCCTTCGTCCCCGTGGGGTCGAGGTCGATCCTCGGCTCGCCCCCGGTCCCCGTGTTCTGCACGTTGAACTGCGGCATCAGCGCCTGCGCGTCGGCGCGGAGCTTCGCCGCGCCGGCGTCGCACAAGGCGAGCACCCCCGGCTGGTCGTTCGCCGCGACGCGCTCGAGCAGTGCCGCGACGGCTCCCCGGGCCCCCTCGGCGGGTGTCACCCACAGGCGCTCAAAGACGAGCCCGCCGATCGCGAGTAGCACGCACGCCACGAGCCCCGCCGCGGCCGCGCGCGAGCGGCTCTGCGACCAAACGATCGCCCCGCAGGTGACGACCAGCACCCCGATCGCGCCAACCGCCACCGGGCTCTCGAAGAGTAAGTCCATTGAAAGCCTGACAGGATTTAGGGGATGAGAAAGGGATAAACAGGAAACAAATAAGAGCGGTTCTTATCCTGTCAATCCACTTCCAATCCTGTCATCCTGTCAAGCTTCTCGTCAGCCCGCCGCACGCAGGTCGGCCTCTTGGTTAAGCTTGTTGTAGAGCGTCTTGAGGCTGATCCCCAGCTCGGCGGCCGCCTTGGGCTTGGCGCCCGCGTTGCGCTCGAGCGCCTCGTGGATCGCTTCGAGCTCCAAGTCGCGGAGCGTGACCGGCCCGCGCGAGCGCGCCGAAGCCGAGAGCTGGCGGCGGTTGAAGTGCTGCGGCAGGTCGTCGGCGGTGATCGGCCCCGCGTCGCACAGGATCGTCGCGTGCTCGATCACGTTCGCCAGCTCGCGGATGTTCCCCGGCCAGACGTGCGCCACGAGCGCCTTCACCGCGTCGTCGGTTAGCTGCTGCTCGATCGGCTTGGCGTGCGGGCGGAACCGGCGCAGCAGGTGCTCGGCCAGCTCGGGCAGGTCGTTAAGGCGCTCGCGCAGCGCCGGCAGGCGGACCTCGAACGTGTTCATGCGGTACATCAGGTCCTCGCGGAACTCGTCGGCGGCGACCATGTCCGCCAGGTCGCGGTGCGTCGCGCAGACGACGCGGACGTCGATCTTCAGCGTCTTGTTCTCGCCGACGCGACGCACTTCGCGGCTTTCGAGCACGCGCAGCAGCTTGGCCTGCATCGACTTGGGGAGCTCGCCGATCTCGTCCAGGAAGATCGTCCCCCCCGAGGCGACCTCGAACAGCCCGGTGCGGTGGTCGTCGGCGCCGGTGAAGGCCCCCTTGGCGTGGCCGAACAGCTCGCTCTCGATGAGGTTCTCGGGGAGCGCGCCGCAGTTGATGGCGACGAACGGCTTGTCGGCGCGGGGGCTGCGGTCGTGGACCGCGCGGGCGACGAGCTCCTTGCCGGTCCCCGTCTCGCCGAGGATCAGGACGGTCGAGTCGGTCGGCGCCACCTTGTCGATGAGCTGGTTCACGCGGGCCATCGCCGGCGACTTGCCGATCAGCGTCGGGGCCCCCTCGATCCGCTCCAGGCGGCGCTGCACGGCGTGGAACTTCTTCACCAGTTCGCGCTTGTCGGCGACTCGCTTGAGCAGGGCCTCGATCTCGACCAGCTTGCACGGCTTGGTGAGGTAGTCGAACGCCCCGTGCCGCAGGGCGGCGATCGCGCTCTCGGTCGTGCTCTTACCGGTCAGGACGACCGCCTCGGTCGAGGGGCTCAGCTCCTTGAGACGCGCAATCACCTCGACGCCGGAGAGCCCCGGCATGTCGAGATCGACGATGATCGCGTCGTAGTTGTTCTTCTCGATCGCGGCGACCGCCGTCAGGCCGTCGGGGCAGACGGTGACGCTGTGCCCCATGCGCGGCAGCTCGAGCCGCATCAGCTCCTGGAGCGAACGCTCGTCGTCGGCAAACAGCAGCGAGAGGCTCGGCTTGGCCGGCTTGGAGACGGCCGACTTCGGGCCGCTCGTCGCGGGCTTGGCGCCGGGGGTCGTCGTGGCGGGGATCGTCATGGCGTCGGTCGCTTTGGAGAGGTCCGCCCCGAAGGGCGTTTGAAGGATGTCGCTAAGCCGCGGCGAGCGCGGCGCTCGGCCGCGCCGCGCGGAGCGGCTGCCGGAGCGGGAGCGTAACGGTGAACGTCGAGCCCTCGCCCGGGCCGGGGCTCTGCGCGGTGATCTGGCCGTGGTGTTCCTCGATGATCCGGTGCGTGATGGAAAGGCCCAGGCCGGTCCCCTGTCCTCCACGACGGCGGGTGAAGAAGGGCTCGAACAGGTGCCGCTTCACCTCGTCGGTCATGCCGCAACCGTCGTCGTGGACGACGATCTCGGCCGACTCGCCCGCTTGCCTGACCTCGACTGACACGGTGCCGCCGACGTCGAGGCTGTCGAGCGCGTTGGTCACCAGGTTCAGCACCACCTGCTTGAACTCCTGGGCTTCGACCTCGGCGACGACCCCTTCGGCGGGGACCAGCACCAGGTTCTTCTGCTTGTACCGACCCAGGTGCTGCACCATCTCGAGCACCCCCTCGACCAGCTCGCACAGGTCGGTCGCGCGGCGCTCGGGGTCGCCGCGGCGCGAGAAGTCGAGCAGCTTGTCGGTGATCTGTTTGCAGCGGAACGACTCGCGGCCGATCATCTCCAGGTAGCTCTGCACGACCTCCCACTCGGGGCCGGCGTCGGCCGGCTTGCCGACGAGCTCGGCGATGCGGCTTTCGAGCGACTCGCTGCACATGGCGATCGACGCCAGCGGGTTGTTGATCTCGTGGGCGACCCCCGCCGCCAGGAACCCGACGCTCGCGAGCTGTTCGCTGCGGACGACTTCCTCGCTCCGCTCGCGGACCTGGCGATCGAGGTCGGCGCGGGTCGTCTCGAAGCGGTGCATCATGCTGTTCATCGCCACGGCGAGCTCCCCCAGCTCGTCGCGCGAATCGATGCGGATCCGGTGGCTGTAGTCCCCCGACGCGACCTTGCGGGCGCCGGCGACCAGCAGCCTCACCGGCCGCGCGACCGCGCGGCGGAAGACCTGCGACGCGAGGAACAACAGCCCGATCGACCCGACGAACGCCCCCCACGCCAGCGACATCGCCAGGTGGTACCGCGAGCGGACCTCACCGGCCAGGTCGCGAAGCCGCTTGTGCAGGTAGCTGGGGAGCTGCGAAGTGAGCGACCGGAGCTTCTCCACCGAAGCCAGCAGCGTGTCGGTGTTGCAGACTAGGTCGTCGAGCAGCAGGTTCTCGTTGAGCTTTTGTCGCTCGATCCGCGCGAGCACGCGATCGACCTCGCGAAGCGTCTCGCGCTCGTGTTGGTCGTCGCGCAGGCCGGCGTCGCCACCGGTGGCGTTGCGTTCGAGCCGCGCACGGTACTTGGCGAGCGAATCCTCGAACCGCTCGTACTCGGTGCGGTACTCGTCGCGTTTCAGCTTGAGCGTCCAGAGGAGCTCGTGGTCGGCGTGCGGCGCTTCGTCGGACTCGCCTCCGTAGCGCAGCGTCGGGATCGGCGTGTCCTGGCGGTCAAGAGCGAGCTTCCGCTCGCGGGCTTCGCTGAGAACGACCCGCAGGTCGGCCACGTGCTGGCTGAGGTCGTTCGCCAGCGGCAGCTCGGCCGCGCGGGCGCTGAGCGACTTCACGAGGCCGCGGTAGGCGTACAGCCCGTGCAGCGCGGCGGCGAACAGCACGACGACACCGACCCCCAAAAGGCCGATCCCGAGGCGCAGTTTGTCCCTCAAGGGGCGGTTGGTGAGCACGCGCGACCTCCTCTGTCGCCATCCTTCGTGCACGCGAATGCCCCGTCCATGGGGCGCGTGAGGGGCGAGCATAGCAACGTCTCGCACGGCGTGGCAACGACGGATGCCGACCGCCCCGGGCGAGTTAGTTGTCCCTCGTCGATGAATTCGACGGGAAGGGAGATCGGGAGATAACGGGGGGATACGGGAGATGGAGAATGCTGTTGCCTGTCGTCTTCTTCGCTAGGTTCTCTTCCTAGCGCGAGGGGGCGTGTCCCCGTCGAGACCATCCCCGTCATCTACCCCGTTACCCCCCTATCTCCTCTTTCTTGTGGCGTCTTCGATGCTAGCGGGCCCTAGCGCTGTGCTACGCCGCGCATCATCCACAGGCCCCACAGCGCCAGCACCGCGTTGCCGATCCAGACGGCGATCGCGGGAACCCCGCCGTCCTTCGCCTGGTCCACGCTGACGATCAGCAGCGGGTAGTAGACCAGCAGGATCGGCAAGAAGCAGAGGAAGAAGCTCGCCAGGAACTCGCCGCGCTGGCGGAGGATCGCCATCGGGACGCCAACCATCACAAAGCACAGGCAACTGAACCCCGTCGCCCAGCGGCGGTACGGCTCGACGGTTAGGCGCATCTCGCGCTCGCGAGCCTCTTGCTCCGCGGCTTCGAGCGGCGCCCACGCCTGGGCGGAGACGCGTTCGAAGTCGCCGGTCATCATCGCCAGCGACGACTCGACCCATTGCCTGCGTCGCGAATCCTCGATCCGTTTGCCGGTCTCGGCGCGGGCGCGGCCGATCTCGGCCAGGGCGTAGGTCGAAGGGCTGCGCGACTCGGCCCCGTCTCCCAGCAGGTCGTCGAGGTCCACCTCGTGCGTGAACACGGCCGGGTTGACCACCTTCACCGGCCCATCGACGTCGATGTCCTCGAACGAGACCGCGAGCTTGTGCCGATCGGGGAGGCTGTGGATCTCGGCGGCGGCGGCCGAGAGGGTCCACGGCTCGGCGCCGCGCTTGCCGGCGACCGTGAGTGTCGGGCGGATCAGCTTCCGCCCTTCGACGCGGCGGACGTTGATTTGCAAGCCGCCGGCAGCGTAGGTGCGGTGCAGGCGGAGCTGGCCGTAGATGACCTCTTCGAGCGACTCGACGAACACCCGCTGCACCCCCAGGCGGCCCCACGACACGGCGAGGTCGTTTAGCGCAACGGCCCCCAGGCTCGTCAGCGCCGCGAGGACGAGCGTCGGCTTCGCCAGCGCCCAAGGCGAGATGCCGGCCGCCTTCGTCGCGACGATCTCGTTGAACGCCGACAGCCGGCCGTACACGCTGGTGGTCGCCAGCAGCATCGTGCCGGGGACGGCGAACTGCATCGCTTGGGGCAGCAGGTAAGGGGTCATCCGCAGCAGCGGCCCCAGGCCGAGCCCCTTCTTGATCGCCTCCTTGCCGATCAGCGCAACGAACACCAGGGCGGTCAGCCCGGCGAGCGTCAGCAGGAAGACCTGCAGCAGCTCCAGCAGCACGTAGCGGGTGAGGATCTTCAAGGGGTGGCCTCCGGCGCCGATCGCAAGCCGTGCTAGCGGCGCGCGACGCGCCGGGGTCTACGACCGGCTGTCTAGCAGAGAAGCGCGTCCCCTGGGAACAGCGCGCTAGCGCCCGGTCGCCGCGGCGGGGGAGCGATAGCGGCGCGTGCCGTCGTCTTCGCGGACCGCCTTCATCAGCGTCCGCACCAGCTCGCTGTAACGCCGGACCCCCTCGACGAAGTCCCCGCGCACCACCGCGGCGTCGGCTGCCTCTTGCGTGCCGCGGTAGGGGGACCAATCGACGAGCAGCGTCTCGCCGACCGGCGAGGCGGTGGGGGCGGCGACCGCGAGCTGGACGCCGCGCTCGCAGTTCTCGCCGAGCTCGGCCAGCTCGCGCACGAGCTCGCGCAGCGACAACGCGGCCTCGCGCGCGCCGGCGCAGTCGCGGCGTCGGTAGGGGCCGTTGCCGTAGGCGCCGGCGCTCGAGCACGAAGCGGAATCGCCGGGGCCGAGCGGCGCTGTGACAGGCGACCCGAGCGCCACGGGGCGACCGGTGAAGGCCGCCACGGCGGCGCCCCCGAGGCCCGCGGCGGCGAGCAGCATCCCCAGCGCCGAGTCCTGCTGGTTCGACCACACGAGCCCGGCGAGGCAGACCCCCGCCAGCCCGATCGCCCCCAGCGTTCGCCCTCGCGACGGGCCGGGGGTAGCGCTTGGAAGTCGAGTCGCCCCGTCGCAAACCCCGACGCGGGCGACGATCACCGAGATGTTGTCGGGGCCACCGCGGAGGTTCGCCACATCGACGAGCGTCTCGACCGCGTCGCTCGGCCCCAGGACGCCGAGCAGCCCCCCCAGCAGGGCGTCTTCAACGACCCCGGTGAGGCCATCGCTGCAGAGCACGAACGAGTCGCCATCAACGAGCTCGTGTGGCCCTTCGAGGTCGACGTTCACCGACTCGTGCGGGCCGAGCGAACGGGTGATGACGTTCTTTGGGATGCACGAGGGGACCTTGTCCTCGGTGACTTTGGACGCGGCCGCCATCTCCCACACCAGGCTGTGATCGAAGGTGAGTTGCTCGAGCAGGCCGCTGCGTAGGCGGTAGACGCGGCTGTCGCCGACGTGGGCAACCAACGCGGCGCCGCCGGTCAGCACCAAGCAACTGCAAGTGGTCCCCATGCCAGCGAGCTCGGGGGAGGCCGAGCCCTTCGAGTGGATCCGCTCGTTGGCGTCGCGGATCGACTGGCGCAGGGCCGAGGGAGCCGCCGCCGAGCGCGTCTTGAGGAATGCGTGGGGGACGAAATCGACGGCCATCTTGCTGGCGAGCTCCCCCGCGGCGTGGGCGCCCATGCCGTCGGCAACCATCAGGAAGCGGTCCCCTTCGAGGGGGACCGGCCCGGCGGCGCCGCGGCCGTCGGCCGGGACCACCGCCAGGGCGTCTTGGTTCGTCGCGCGGCGCATGCCGACGTCCGAGCGGACCGCGTACTCGAACGACAAGCGGCGGGAGTCGGCGGGGGTGGATTGCATGCGGCGCCGGCGGGACGGGGGGGGAGCGTCATTATCGTAGCCCCGTGCCACCGGCCGGGACAGCGGATGGCGCCGGCGCCGAAGCCGCCGGCGGCCACCCGGGAATTGGGGGGGCGAGTTTGCCCTGGAGCGACCCCCGCGGCGCCGCTACGCTCCGCCCCCCAACGCTTCTGCGCTCCCGGACGCGCCAATGTTCGCCACGCTCTGCAACGCCGCACGCCGCCCCGCATGGCGGCGCCTCGCGCTGGTGGGGCTAGCGGCCGCCATGCTGCTGCCGACCGGGTGTGTGCGCCGGCGCCTGCTCGTCCGCAGCAACCCCGTGGGGGCGACGGTTCACATCGACAACCAGCTCGTCGGCGTCACGCCTTGCGCCCTCGACTACGTCTACTACGGGACCCGCGAGGTCCGCCTGTCAGCCCCCGGCTACGAGACGCTCACCGTCAACCAGCCGATCCCGACGCCGTGGTACGAGTACCCGGGGCTGGACTTCATCAGCGAGAACATGGTCCCGACGACGATCAACGACACGCGGACGATCAGCTTCAACCTGTCGCGCGAGCGGATGGCGCCCGCCGAAGAGGTGATCGCCCGCGGCGAAGAGCTACGCCGCGCCGCCGCCCCCACGGGGGTCGCGCCGCTGGGCGCGATGCCGATGGGACCGCCGGCCCCGTTGGGAGGCGCTCCGGCGCAGTTTGTGGCGCCGCCCCCCCCCGCCCCGCCGAGTAGCCTCGGCTACTAAATCGACCCGCGGGCGCCGCGTTGCGCCGGGCGCCTCACTTGAGCCCGGGGTCTTTGTTCAGCGCGCCGCCGACGAGGCGGCCCGGCTCGCGGGCCACCTTATCGACGAACACCCGCGCGTCGTGGATCACCGGCCGCAGCTCCTTCACGCGCTCGTTGATATTCGCCAGCACGACGTTCATGTTGCCGATCACGGTCTGCACGTTGTCGTAGAGCGCCGGGTCGTTCACCAGCCGCGCGAGCGAGCCCTGACTGTTGTTGACGGCCGCGACGAACGTGGCGATGTCCTTCAGCGCGACGTTCAGGTTGCCGATCGCCTCGGTGATCTGCTGCGCGAGCTCGGGACCGCGCTCGCCGAGCGGGCCGGTCAGCCCTTCCAGGTTCTTGAGGTTCGCCTCGGCGCTCTGAACGACGCCTCCGAACGAGTCGATCGTGGTCACCGCCTTGCCGACCGTCTGGCGCGCGTCGGCGAGGATCGCGGGGACGTCGCTCGTGATCGAATCGATCGTCGTCTTGAGCTCTGGGTCGTTGACGAACGCGTCGATCCTCGCGACGGTCGCCTGGACCTGCTCCATGGTCTTCGTGAACTGCGCCATCGCCGTCACGCTCTGGTCCAAGAGCCCCTCGACGCGGTCGCGGGCGAAGTCCTCGCCGAGCGCCTTGTTGAGCTTCGTCGTGAGCTCGGTGACTCCGTCGGCCGCCTCGCCGATCGAGCGGATCGACGGGCCGACCTCGACTTGCAGGCTGGTGAGCGCCTCGATCGGGTCGGGGAGCGCCGAACCAACGATCTCGGCCTCCGGCTCGATCGGCGTCGCGTCGGTCGTCCCCCCCGGGTAGGCGAAGTTGATCACCGCGTCGCCGAACAGGCTCGACGGCTGGATGCGGCAGGAGTCGGAGCGGTAGATCGGCGCCCCCTTCTGGATCGCGGCCGTAACCATCACGCCCCCGCCGGGGACGAACTCCGTTTGCACGACACGGCCGATCAGCACGCCGTCCTTACGCACGGGGGTGTTCGGCCCCACCCCCGGGGCGCGATCGACCTTGATGCGGATCGTGTAGTCGTTGGCCCCCCAGCGGAGCGTCGATCCGGCGTTGAGCGAGACCAGCAGCGCGCTGATCACGACCGTCGCCAAGGCGACGATCCCCACGCGGAACTCTTGTCGTCGGTCGGCCATGGGGGAGAGGCTAGAGGACAGAGGGCAGATGATAATGGAGAGATGGCAGAGATTTGCTTGGTCGTTGGTGCTTGGTCATTGGTCGTTCTCCACGACTGCCGAGGGGGGTCGATCACGCCGTCTGCATCTCCAGCAGGCGGTCGCGCGCCTCGCCGCGGACGAACTGCGAGACGCGCGGGTCGTCGCACTTCTTGAGCTCGGCCGGGGTTCCTTGGAACACGATCTGCGGCTCGGTGCGCGAGAGCCTCGCCAGGGGGTAGAGCATCACCACCCGGTCGGCGAGCTTGAGCGCGCTGTGCATGTCGTGCGTCACGACGACGCCCGTGACGGGGTTGTCCCCCTTGCGGGCGTTGCGTGTGCGGAGGATCAGCTCGTTGATAACGTCGCTCATGATCGGGTCGAGCCCCGTGGTCGGTTCGTCGTACAGCAGCAGGTCGGGCTCCATCACCAGGGCCCGCGCCAGCCCCACACGCTTACGCATCCCCCCCGACAACTCGGCCGGCTTCTTCGCCATCACCGAGGCCGGCAGGCCGACCTCGTTCAGTCGGCGGATCGCCTCGCGGTAGGCGCCCTCGCGGTCGATGCGGCGGTGCTCGCGCAGCGGGAAGGCCACGTTGTCGGCGACCGACAGGCTGTCGAACAGCGCCGCGTTCTGGAACACGAAGCCAAGCCGCGTGCGGAGCCGCGTGATCGCTTTGTCGCCGAGCGTCGCGAGGTCTTGCCCCTCGACGACGACGCTCCCCGAAGTGGGCGCGACGAGGCCGATCAGCGCCTTCAGCAGGACCGTTTTGCCGCAACCACTCTCGCCGATCACGACCAGCGTCTCGCCGCGGCGGATATCGACCGACACGTCGCGCAGCACCTGCTGCGAGCCGAAACGGACCGACAATCGCGAGACCGAGACGATCGGGTCGTGTCGCGGGGTCGAGGCCGTCTCGTTCGAGGGCCGGTCGGCGGCGGGCTTCGCGGCGTCGCTCACAGGATCGCCTCCTCGGGCCACGTCAGGTCGTGGACCTTGTCGAGCACGACGCTCAGCATCAGGTCGAGCACCAGGATCACGACAAACGACTGCACGAAGGCGACCGTCGCGGCGCGGCCGACCCCCTCGGCGCCGGCGTCGGAGTGGAAGCCGCGGTAGCAACTGATGATCGCGATCGCGCCGCCGAAGAAGACGCTCTTGATGACGCCGTAGAACAGGTCCCAGGCGCTCGTCGAGTCCTGCGAATTCGCGAAGTAGAAGTAGGGGTCCACGTCGAACACGTAGATGCAGTAGAACGCCCC
>JBOFFC010000149.1:0-16946 GCA_051648405.1 Lacipirellulaceae bacterium | reverse complement strand
CGACGGCGTCGGTCGGTGGCGCGACGTTCCGCGCCGGGCTCCCGGTAACAGGCGCCCAAACCGACTGGGGTCGCGATTTTGCCGCCGGGCCGATCCCCTCGGCGGCGACGAGCGTCGCGGTCGAGATCTTGTCGGCCGTCGGCACGAACAACCACGACGGCTACGTCGATCTCGTGGACTTCAGCGTCCGCAGCTCGCTCACGTTCCCGGCGCTCGACCTGCAGGTGAACCGCGACACGGGGGGGATCACGCTGTTCAACCGGACCGGCGGGGCAGTTCCCGTCTCGGGGTACTCGATCCTGTCCGCGGCCGGTTCGCTCGACCCGACCGTGTGGCGGTCGATCGCCGACACGGCCGACGCGAACTCGGGTGGCTCAATCGACATGACTAACGTGTGGACCGAGCTGACGCAGCCCGGCAGCTCGGGCGACCTCAGCGAAGCCGACCTAGCGAGCGGCGTCGGCGCCACGCTGCCGAGCGGTCGCTCGATCGTGCTCGACGGCTGGGTTCCCAGCAACGTTGAGGACTTGCAGTTCAGCTACGTCTCCGGCGGTCAGGTGAAGACGGGCTTCGTTAACTACGTCGGCAACGGAGGGGTTGGGTTCGCCCTTGGCGACTTCGACACCGACGGCGATATCGACGTTGCCGACTACACGGTCTTGCGTTCGAGCCAGCTCGCCACGCTCGGCGGCCGGAACACGGCGTCGTACCTCCGCGGGGACGTGAATCGCGACGGTCGGAACAACCACACCGACTTCGTGCTCTTCCGGTCGATCTTCGACGCGGCCAACGGTCTGGGGAGCTTCGATGCGGCGATCGCGAGCGTTCCCGAGCCGTCGTCGTTCGCCCTGCTCGCAACCGCCGCGGTGACTTCCGCCGCCCGCCGACGCCGACCCGACCGCTCGGAAAAGACCAACTAGCCGACGCCTCGTGTCCGCGTCTTCACTCGAACTAGCACCCCGCGGGAGCGTTCCCCCCGATGAGAATCACCAAGTGGACTCGCACGTTGTCGGTCGCCCTGGCGGCCGGCGGGTTGGCGCCCCCCGTGGCGTTCGCAGCCGACCTGCGGACCAACCTCGCCGTGAACCCAAGCTTCGAGAACGTCGATGCGAACACGCCGGGGCCCTTCACGTCCGTGACACTGCTCAACTGGGTTGATCCCACGCCGAGCGACCCAACGACATCGGGGTCGCTGGTCGGCGACGCGTACGCTTACCCGTACGCGTCGGCGTACAGCGGCGTGCCGGCGCCACCGTCGAGCGGCGTCTACCACTTCGCGGGGGGCTTCAACACAACGACCGACGAAGTGCAGGTCGCGCAAACGATCGGCGGGCTTGCGACCGGCGCCACGGGGACTCAGATTGCCACGGGCAGCGCCCGGTTCGATTTGTCGGGCTTCTTTAGCACGTACTTCACGCAGTCCGACGTGGCGTTCCTCCAGGTCCGCTTTCTGAACAGCGGCGGCGCGCAGCTCGGGACCTCGCGGATCGGCGGCCCTGACTTCCTCGCCGGCCTCCCTCAACTCGACGGACGGACGTCGTGGGGTCAAGATCGGGTCACAGGAACGGTGCCGGTTGGCACGTCGCAAGCCGTTGTCGAGGTCCTCTCGGCCGGTGGCGGGGGCAACTACGACGGGTACGTTGACCTGGTCGATCTGCGGATTGGCGGCCTACCTGGCGACCTCGGTTTGCAGCTTCAGGTCGATCCGACCACCGGACGCTCGCTGATCCGCAACCTCACCGGGGCTCCGGTCGCGCTGAACTACTACGAGGTCGCGAGCCCCTCCGGCGCGCTCAACGCGGTCAGCTGGAACAGCCTGCAGGAGCAGGACTTCGAGGGGAGCGGCGGCGCGAGCGGCGGAACCGGTTGGGAAGCGGCCGGCGGAGTGTCGTCGTCGGTGATCGCCGAGTCGTTCCTCCAGGGGAGCTCGACGGTCGGTGCAGGGACGGTCAACCTCGGCGCCGCGTTCCGGCCGACCGGGTCGCGCGACCTCGTGTTCCGCTACGGCACGCCTGACGGCCTGTTGCTGTACGGCAACGTCCAGTACGAGCCGATCGTTGCGCTCACGGGCGACTACAACGGCGACGGCGCGGTCAACGCGGCGGACTACACCGTGTGGCGCGACACGCTCAACAGCACGACGAACCTAGCGGCAGACGGGAACAACGACGGCTCGGTGAACGCCGCGGACTACAACGTTTGGGTAGCGAACTACGGCGCCGGATCGACTGCGACTGCTGTTCCCGAGCCGGGCGCCTTGGTGCTCGTCGCCGCGGCGAGCGCGTTCGTCTGCTCGACTCGCCGCGGTCGCAAGCCCGAATGAGCGGTCGCCGTCCCTCGCAACAACCCCACCGATTCGCACTTCCTGGCGGAGGCCACTCGATGAAGACTCTCCCCTCGCTCGGCACAATCCTCGCCGGGCTGCTCGCAGCGTGCCTCGCCCCGTCGGCTTCGGCCGTGCTGGTCGATCGCTTCTACCGCCTCGGGGACGAAGCCGCTGAGGGTGCCGTGAACGGCGCCGCTGTCAACGCGACCAACGGGACCTTCGACAGCGCAGGGATCACGTTCGGCCAGGACGAGTTCGTCGATCTGTTCCCCGGGCCCGCGTCGCCGACCTACACGTCGGTCGTCGGCCGACCCGCTTCCGGGACCGGCCGCGGCCTTTCGTTTAACGGCGCCGCCCAGCAGTACGTCCGTGGCCGGCGACTCGGCTTGCCCTCGACCTCCGTCACGAGCCTCACCCCCAATAACTACGACTTCACGGGGGTGTCAAACCGCGGGTTGCAGTTGTGGGCGCGGCCGAGCGCGTCAACGCCGGGGACCGCGCAGACCCTGATCGCCGACACGAACCAGCACGGCGTACGTATCAACGCCACCGGCGCCTACGCGATGCGTTACGCCGGAGCCGACTACGCCTCGACCGTTACCGCGACCCCCAACGTCTGGAAGCACGTGATGGTCGTCCGCGGCGCCGGGGGCGCGTCCGCGATGTACATCGACGGTGTCGCGGTGGCGTTAGCCACCGGCGGCTACGACGGCGAAGACACGGCCGACCTCGTCCTCGGCGCCGACACGGCCGGCGACGAAATGAGCTTCACGGGAGGCCAGTCGGGCTTCTACTCGGGCCTCCTCGACGACGTCGAGCTGTTCGTCATCGGCGCGGTGCGCGGGCCGAACCCGTCGAACGGAAACGTCGTCGAGAACTTCACCGCGACGTTCTCGCTGGGCCGCGACAACGACTTCGCCGCGTCGGTGCTGTCCGGCGTCCCGGGGGACCTTGACCAAGACGGCGACCTCGACGCCTCTGACCGGTCGGCGTTCGTCGCAGGCTGGCTTTCCGAGAAGCGGATCGCCAACCGCCGCGTCGGCGACGTCACGACGATCCGCAACGGCGACCTGAACTTCGATGGCGTAACCGACATCGCCGACTTGGCGGCTTTCCAAGCCGCGATCACCGGCGCCGGCTTGGCGGCGATCACGGCTGGCGAACTGGTCGCCGTCCCCGAGCCGGTCGCGATGCTGACGGCCCTCGCGGGGCTCGCGCTCGCCTCGCCGAAGCGTCGCCGGTGAGTCGCGAACGCCCACTCGTTTGGGCGACCGTCGCGCTGACGATCGCGTTACTCGCGACCCCGATGAGGGGGGCCGCGCCGACGCCCGGAGCGCCGGTTGATGACCGTCGGCTCCCAAACGGCCAGACGATCGCTCCCGTCGGGGACCTGCTGGTCTTTCCGGGGCGTCCGGTCGATGTGCGGGTCTCGGTTGACGGCAAGCTCCTGTTCGTCAAGGACCGCTCGCACGTGCGCGTTGTCAGCACAAGCGACTTCACGCTCCGCGAGTCGCTCGACTGCCCGGGGGGGGCTTCGCTTTACGGCATGGCGGTGGGCGCTTCGGGCCGGGTTTATGTCAGCGGGGCGGGGGGCGCTCTGCACGTCTACGCGGCGGGTGCAACGCCCAAGTCACCCGCGACTTCGTTCCGGTTGGAGCGGTCGATCGCGCTCGCGGCTGACAGCTTTCCCTGCGGGCTTGCGCTGTCGTCCGACGAGCGATTCGCTTACGTCTGCCTCTCGAAGGCCAATCAGCTCGCGGAGGTGCGGCTCGCGGATGGAAAGGTCCTTCGCGTCGTCGATACGGGAGTTGCGCCGTTCGACGTCGCTTTCGACCAACTGAACAACCGCGCCTACGTGACCAACGCCGGCGGCCGCAGGCCAACGCAAAAAGAGCCGAGCGCCCCCTCGGCGGGTACCGCCACCGTGATCGACGAGCGCGGCGTCGCGTCCTCGGGGACGATCTCCGTGATCGACGTCGATGGCTTCCGCGTTGTCGCCGAGCCGCGCGCCGGGTTGCAGCCGAGCGTGATCGCGCTCGCTCCGGGACGCGCATCGGTTGTTTCCGCGAACGCGAACGACGACTCGCTGACCGTGGTCCGCAGCGACACGCTTGAACCTCACGACGTGATCGTCAAACCGGACGTCCAGCTCCCCTACGGCTCGATGCCTTCGAGCGTCGCGTTCGAACCGACCACCGGCGAAGTCGCCGTGGCGCTCGCCGGCAATAACTGCGTGGCGTTCGTCGGAGCTGAAGCACTGGCGGCGCCCGGGGAGTCACTCTCGCCACCCGCTGCCGCGCTACTGCCGACAGCTTGGTACCCAACCGCCGTCGCGTTTGGCAGCGACCACCTGTACGTCGCCTGCGCCAAAGGGACCGGCTCACGCGACGAAGCGCGCCCGGTTGGCGAGGGCCGAAACTCTCACGACCACCAAGGCGTCGTTCAACGCATTCCTCTGAAGGACCTCCGCGACCCTGCCAATCGCAAAGCGTGGGACGCGGCGGCGCGCGCGATGATCGGTGTCAGGCCGCCGCCAGCCTCCGTCCGGGCCGCCGGCGGCGGCGTCGCGACGAGCGCCGTGCCGGAGCGGCTCGGCGAACCAAGCAGTCTGCGGCACGTCGTCTACGTCATCAAGGAGAACCGCACTTACGATCAGGTTTTCGGCGACATCGAGGGCGCACGGGGCGAGCCGGCGCTCTGCACCTTCCCTGAGAAGTTGAGCCCCAACCACCACGCGCTCGCGCGTCGTTTCGGTGTACTCGACAACTACTACTGCAACGGCGTCCTCTCGGCCGACGGCCATTCGTGGGCGACCGAAGGGAACGTCACCCCTTACCTTGAACGCGCGTTCGGCGGCTTCGCCCGGAGCTACACGTTTGGCGACGACCCGATCACCTACTCGTCGAGCGGCTTCGTTTGGGACCACGTCCTCGCCGCGGGGCTCTCGTTCCGCAACTACGGCGAGATGGATTACGCCGAGCCCCCGGCCGGATTCGACCTCGTCAAGCTGCTCGCCGCGCGAGACCGAGGCGAGCGGGTCGAGTTCGAACAGAAGATCGGCGTCGATCGGTTGCGGCGGTACTCGTGCCGCGACTACCCCGGCTGGAACATGGAGATCCCCGACGTCCTGCGCGTCGATCGTTTCCTCGACGAGCTGCGCCGATTCGAGCACGAAGGAGAACTGCCGAACCTATCGATCGTTTACCTGCCGCAAGACCACTTCGGCGGGTCGGTGACGTCCCAGGCCCACATGGTCGACAACGACCTCGCGCTCGGGAGGCTCGTCGAAGGGCTCAGCGAGTCGAGGTTCTGGAAGCACACGGCGGTCTTCGTCAACGAGGACGACCCGCAAGGAGGTTACGACCACATCGACGGGCACCGCTCGATCTGTCTCGTGGTCAGCCCCTACAGCCGCGGGGGCGTGAACCACGACTTCTTCAACCAGACCTCGGTGCTGCGGACGATCCTGCACATCTTCGGGCTCCCCCCCATGAACCAGCGCGACGCCGCTTCGCCGCTAATGGCCTCGTGCTTCGACGACTCGCCCGACTTCAGCCTCTACAAAGCGATCGTCCCCGAGACGCCCCTCGACCAGCGACCCAAGCCGCTGGCCGACCAATCGACCGCCGAACGCCAATGGCGCGCGATCGCCGCGCGCGTTCCGATCCAGCGCACAGGCATGAAGACGGCGCGTGACGAGGACAACCTCAACCGGTTCGTGTGGCACGAGGTGCGAGGTTGGAGGACGCCTTATCCAGCCGAGCACACGGGTCCCCACGGCCGAGGGCTCAAGGATCAAGGACTCTCGCGTCGGGAGTGACGATTCCGCGCGGCGGCCTACCAGCCCGCCGATTTTGCGCGGTCGCCCTCACGTGAGCGTTCCGTGTCCGCATCTTCTAGCCGCTGGGCGTGCGGGTCAAGCTTTGGCTTCCTCTTGTTTGGAGGGAGTCGATGGCGAAGGTCGAGCGGGACTTGGAGAAAGAGCGGTGCTGGCGTGAGCTGCTCGCTCGTCATGCGTCGAGCGGGCTTTCGATGCGGGCGTTCTGCCGGGCCGAGCGGCTGACGGAGTCGCTGTTTTACGCCTGACGGCGGACGTTCGGCGGACGTTCGGCGAACGAGACGGCGAGCCCGCGAAGGGGCCGTCGTTCGTGCCGGTGAAGTTGGCCGATCAAACGCACCGGAACCATCGACCGCCATCGAGTTGGTCAGCGGCCGCGTGCTGAAGCTTCCGAGTTCGATCTCGGCGGCGTGGCTGGCCGAGCTGGTGCTCGTGCTCGAAGCGAAGCCCCTCGTCGGCCAGGAGCTCTGCCGATGATTGCCTCCGACCTGGCCAACACACGGGTGCGGGTGGCGACCACGCCGATCGACAAGCGGAAAAGTGTTGATGGGCTGGCGGAGGTGGTCCGCGGCTCCCTGGGGCCCGACCCGCTTTCGGGGAGCGTGTTCGTGTTCCGGATCACGGGGGCCACCGGGTGAAGGCCTTGTGGTGAGACCGCGACGGCTTAGCGATCTACTACGAGCGACTGGAGCGGGGCCAGTTCCGCTGGCCGAGAGCGCACACGCCGTCGTCGAGATCGCCTGCGATCAGCTCTTGCGGCTGCTCTACGGGCTCGAGGTGAAGTCGAAGCCGCCAACGCGATTTCGCCGTAGCGCGATGATTCGGTCAGCGATAAAATGCGCTCGCATTGCCGAGATTCGAGAACTGCCGAATGAGGTTGACGCACTCAAGCGGCTGATCCTCGAAGAACGCGAAGATCGAAGAGGCCCTGCTCGACGCGGCGAGCTTCGAAGTCGAGTCGGGCGAGAAGCTCGTCACGCGGGGGGTCAAGAACCGACGCCGACGCCGACACGGGCGTCAACAACTCACCGAGTCGCTCTAGCGGATCGGGATCGAGCACGACCTTGATGACAAGGCCTGCCCGGCGTGCGGCCGCGAGCGCTCGCGGATGGCGAGGAGGTCTCCGAACAGCTGGAGTACTTCCCGGCGAGCTTCAAGGTCCTGCGGCACGTGCGGCCCAAGTACGGCTGCGCTAAGTGCGACCACGAGGGCTACGAGACTGTTGAAGAACGCCTTCGTGGCGTTCTTCAACCTCGCCGAGTTCGCGGCCGAGCCGCTCGCGGCTCGCGAAAGCCCGGCGAAAACGCCGTGCTTTCGACGTCGCCTCCGTGCGACGCAGCAGCCTGTTGAAAAATCAACAGGCTGCTACGACCCGAGCATCGCCACGGCGGCCACGCCGCCGCAGCGGATCGAGAAAGGCCTCCCCGGCTCGAGCGGATCTTCGAACGCCAAGGGGTCCACGTCGAGCGGAGCACGACGTGGACCTGGATGCGGTGCGCGGAGAGCTCGTTAAGCCGCCGGTCGCGCCGATGACCGAGCCGGTCCGTCGGTCGCTGGTGATCCACACCGACGACACGACCGTCCCGGCCCAGAGCCCGGGCGCTGCGTCTGCGAAGAACGGGCAGTGCCGCAAGGGACGCGTCTGGTGCTACCTGAGGGGCGACCGGCACCCCTACACACTGCCCACGCGCGCCGCAAGTTTTATTATCCGCAGGACTCCGATGAGCGCGGCGCGGATGCTGGCGCTCGTCGCCGAGCTGTAAACCGCCGACGCTGCGCGGCTCACGCTACGTCAAGCGCGGAGCGTGCCCACGATCGCGGGGATCAAGGCCTGGCTCGACGCCGAAGGGGAAGGCGTGCTGCCGCGCAGCCCGATGGGCGCCGCGATCACCTACGCCCAGAAGCAGTGGGGGGCGCTCTGCGTGTACGTAACACAGGGCTTCCTCGCCATCGACAACAACGCCAGCGAGCGAGCCCTCAAGCGCGTAGCCTGGGCCGCAGACACTGGCTCTTCGCCGCCATCGACGAGGCCGCCGAGAACCACGCGCGGCTCTGGAGCCTCATCGCCAACTGCGAACGACACGCCGTCGACCCCCAGCGCTACCTCACCAGCGTGCTGGCGAAGATCGGAAGACGCCCGCCGAGGAACTCGGGCAGTTCCTCCCCGACGTCTGGAAGGCCCAGGACGCCGCAGAGCCCATCAACCGAAAACTAGCCGAATCTCCACACCTCCGCGACGAACTGCGGTTCGCCGACCGGAAACTTCTACTCGGGCTCGGGGGAGTGCTCTTTGGGGGCAATCGAGCCGTTGTCTCCCCACTGCTACCGCATTTCCCCTACCGCCGCTGCGTTGACAACAATCACTCCCGGATCTCCGCCGACGGCGGGACCTCTTCGGTCAGCGTGCTGACGCCGGCGTCGTCCTTCGCCAGGCGGAAGGCGTCGTAGAGCTCGCCCGTGGCCAGCCGGGCCTCGTAGCGGATCTCGTCGCGCGAGACGCGGATCACCTGGAAAAGCTGCGCGCCCGAGGCGACACGTGGCACCTCCCACTTCTCTTGCAGCTCGTACATCTTTGGGCCGCTGACGCTGACGACGTAGACCGTGCTGGAGCTCTTCCTCCGGACGCCGTCGGCAACGTTGCCGGTGGTCTTGAGGACCGCCGCGTCGTCGCCCGTCGAGGGGACGTTGCCGGGGCCGCCGAGCCCCGACCGCGCGTAGGCGTGGTCGTGCCCTTGCAAGACGAGATCGACGCCGTGCCGCTCGAGGATCGGGCGCCAAGCGGCGCGGATCAGCGGGTTGTCGCGTTCCTTCGCCGCCGAGAAGATCGGGTGGTGGAACGTGACGGTGGTCCACTTCGGGCGGTCGGGGTCCGATAGCACCTCTTCGAGCCACTTCGCCTGCTCGGCGATCCCCTCGTTCGAGTTGAGCGAGATGATCCGCATTCCCTGGTAGTCGATCCAGTAGACCGTCTCCTTGAGGTCCGACGGGCCGTTCATCGGGAACGAGAACTGCGGCCGCCAATGGCGGGTGAGCCCGTCGCCGTACTCGTGGTTCCCCGGAGTGGCGATCGTGGGGATCATGCCGTTGAGCCAGCCGCCGGCCTCAAACCACTCGCCCCATTCACCGTCGCTGTCGCTGTGATTGATCAGGTCTCCCGCGTGCAGGTGGAACGCCGAGCGTGGCGCATGCTGGTTCGCTTCGCGGATGACGCGCGACCAAAGCGAACGGATCGCGTTTTGGGCGTCGCCGAAGTAGACGAACGTGAAGGGCTCGTCCTTGTCGCTTGCCGTGCGGAACTGGTGCCACTCGCTCCAGTGCTCGTCGTCGCCGACGCGATAGACGTACATCGTCGTGGGGGCGAGGCCTGAGATGCGTCCGCTGTGGACCGTCGCGTCACCCAGGTCCGAGGTGAACGTCTCCGACTCGCCCGCAACGCGCCGCGCCGTGGGGACCATCCCCGCCGCCAGGTTGCCACGGAGCTCGTCGGCGGGCGCCCATTCGATCACCGGGTCGGCCACGCCGAGCTGCGTCCGCCAACTGACATCGACGGACGTCGTGGGATCGCCCGACCACGTCAGCACGACACGGTCGGGGACGGGGGTGGGGGCGTACTGCTCGCGCGAAGTGAAGGCCTTTGCTTCCGCCTCGCCGTGCCCCTCGTGGGCATCGACGCCGGCGGCGGCCCAGCACATCGCGACGGCCAACAGCACCTGTGCGCAGCGCTTCATCGTCTCTCTCGTTCAGTAGTCGAGACACCCGCGCGGGTTGCACCGGTGTCTTGTGGTGTTGTCGTTGCGGAACTTGCAGGATCGGCTCAGCCGCGGCGGCGACGGGCCGCGAGCGCGCCGCTGGCCAGCAAGATAGCCGAAGTCGGCTCGGGGATCTCGAACACCAGTCGGACCGTGCCGGCCGACGCCACCGGGGAGAACTGGCGGCGGAAGGTGTAGCTGAAGTCGTTCCCGTCGGCGAGCCGACCGCTGATGCTCCCGGCTACGAACGGCACGACGCCGAAGCCGATGCTCTGCCCGTTGACAAGGAACGACGGGCCAAAGAGGGTGATCACCGATCCGCTGAGCGCTTCGAGGTCGCCGGACGCGTAGTCGCCGCCGAAGATATCGACGCGGCTGTTCAGCTCGGCGTTCACGTCGAGGACGCCGCCAACGCCGCCGTCAATCCGCACGGCGCCGGCGAGCGAGCGGACGTTGAGCGTCGAGGTCGTCCCGCCGGCGACACGCAGTTGGCCGCTATTCTGCGCGAGGGCGTCGATCGTCGTCGCCGTGCCGCCGAGGAACTCGACCCGACCGTTAAGGGCGGCCACGACTTCGTCGCCGTCGAAAGAGGCGAGCGTTCCGCCGGTGAACTTGACCGTGCCCCCCTGGGCGGTGCTCAGGCCCTGACGGACTAGGCCTCCACCGACGATCACCACCGCGTTCCCCCCCGCCCCGACGCCGCCGAACGTGCCGCCGGTGATCGTAGTGGTCGAGTTTCCCGAGGCCTCGATGTCGTCGGTGATCGTGACGTCCGAGATCGTCACGACCGCGTTATCGACGACCACAAGGTCGTCGTCGATCAGCCCCCCCGAGATGTTCGCCGTCGCGTTCTGGCGGATCTCGACCTCGTCGTCCATCCGGCCGCCGCTCATCTGCAGGTGGGCGTTCCCGAGGAGAACGATGTCGTCATCGATTCGTCCGCCGGGTAGCAGGTTGAGGCGCGCGTTCATGTCGAGGAGGGCGTCGTCGAAGCCCAGCACCGACAGCGTCACCACCGAGCTGTCGGTCGCATAGAGGTCGCCCGTCGCGCGGGCGCCACCCGAGACGTTGAGGACCGACGAGCCGCGGACGCGGGCGCTCACAGCGTTGGAGCCGGCGAGCTCTGAGCCGGCGCCGGAGATCGTGCCGCCACCGGTCGTGCCGATCGCGGCGCCGGCGACCACGTCGAGCGAGGTTACCGCACCGCCGGGGCCGTCACGCAGCTCGACCGCTTGCAGCGGGGCGGCGCTCGTTGCGGCGCTCAGCGTATTGGCGGCGCCGTTGTCGAAGATCACCTGGGCCGACGCGCCCGTCGCGAACGCGAGCACCCCCAGGGCGAAGAAGAAGGACAGATTTGAGCGGGTCATTAGCTCTAC
This sequence comes from Lacipirellulaceae bacterium, assembly GCA_051648405.1. GTDB lineage: Bacteria > Planctomycetota > Planctomycetia > Pirellulales > Lacipirellulaceae > JBOFFC01. The sequence goes on along the minus strand of JBOFFC010000149.1, from coordinate 5,657 downwards.
CTCGGGTGCGGGGTGCGGTGCGAATCAAGCGGGTGTGTTGTCGAAACTCGCGGGCCGAGGGCCCGTTGCGGCTCAGAACTCACCGACGACGTTCCCGTCGTTGCGGCTGCCGAGGTTGCGATAAACCTGGTTGTCGATGGTGTCGAGAATGAAGTGGACCGAGCCGTCGCAAAGAGCGAACATCGCCCCCCCGGCGTGAAAGCTGAACGCACAGTCGTCGTCGGTCGGGCCGCCGGTGGTGTTGAGGATGCTCTCACCCGCGCGGGTGCCGAAGTCAAACGAGTTGATCGATTGGGGGATGTTGCAGTTGATCGGCGAGGTAGCCTTGCCCTGGGTATTCGTCTCGCCCGTCTTAAACAGGGTTGATTCGTCGCTGATGAGGCCCCCCATCCAGGTAGGCCAGTGCTCGGGGTGCCCTACGCCTCCCTGCATCGTCCGTCGGTAATAGGACGACTCGCCGATCAGGAGGGTATTGCTGAGCCCGTCGGTCACCTTCGATGGCCGGATGATCGATACCACCTTGGGGCCAACAAAGCCTTCTCCCTGCGCCTCGGGTTGGTCGATTCCCAGCAGAGCTGCGCGGGCGTTCGCGTTGTCGCACAAGTGCTGGAAGATGCCGCCGTCGGCGATCCCGTTGCTCCCTTTGTAGTCGCTGGTCGCGTAGCCATTGACCCAGCGGTTGTTGGTATACCCTTCGGCGAAGTCCGCGAGGTCCGACGACGGGCAGCGGAACGTCGCCAGCTTGCGGTCGCCACCGCGCCAGACGGGCTCGTTGATTATCAGAGGGCCCGACTGGAGGATGTTGGGAAACGGGAACACGTCGCCCGGCCCCAGCGGGAGACCCGTCTTGTCGAAAACTCGATCGTAGAGCGGCTGCTCCTCTAGGTACGGGAGGATCCACACGACCCACCCGAACCCCTTGTCGCACATCCCCACCCCGGGAGCCCCCGGCGGGAGTTTGCTCGGATCGCCCCCAGTGACGCCGACGGGGTAGCGCTTCTCCACGTCCGCGAAGTTGATCACCGCGAGCGCATCGTTCTTCAAGTTCGTCTGGCACTGGCTCCGCCGAGCCGCCTCGCGCGCCGCCTGCACGGCCGGAAGCAGCAGCGCGATCAGGATCCCAATGATCGCGATCACAACCAGCAGCTCCACAAGCGTGAAGCCGGTCCGTTTCGCAGCCCGTCGATTCCGTCCGGTGAACATCCCGTAGTTCCTCTTGGTCCAACCCCGACGAGTCCCGAAGGGCGAAATGCCCCCCGGCCAAGTCGCGGCCAACTCGTTGCTAGCTCAAGCGCGGCGGCGTCCGACTACCGCGGTTGCTGCGGAGATCAAGAGCACGACCGAAACCGGCTCGGGGACCGCGGTCGCCGAACCCGCGCCGCTTCCGTAGTTGCTCACCCAGACCGTGTAGTCGCCACTGTCGATCGAGCCGCTGCCGTTGCCGTCGGCAGCGAGGTTCGACGTCGAGCCGAGCGAGTCACGCCACACGGTGTAGTCGGCCGCGTTGACGCGCCCGTCGCGGTTGTAGTCGCCGGGCGCCGCGACGACCGGCAGCGGCAGGAACTGCACCCCGCCGAGCAACTCGCCGACCCCCGCGACGCTGTACTCGAGTCGCAGTTGCGTCTCGTCGGTCAGCAGCGACGGGCTGATTGGCAAGCCGATCGACAGCGACCCGCCATTGGGGGCGAGGAGCGTCGAGCCGACGAGTTTTCCTTCGACCATCCGGTTTGCCGCCGACGCTCCCGACTGCCACCCCCCACCGCCGCCGAGCGACGACTGCAGCGTCGTCCAGCCCGAGGGGTTCAGCACTCCGGCGCTCGACGTCAGCAGGTAGCCGTCGAGTTGTACGGGGAACGCCGACTGGTTTTGCAGCGTCGCGGCGCCGGTGGTCGAGTTCACGACCAGCACCACCGTGTTGCGGCGCGAGAACTCGACGTCCCCCACCGCGGCGCCGACGCCGGCCACGCTGTAGGCGAAGTCGAAGGTCGGCTCGGGTTGACCTACAGCGGTCGGCGCGAACGGCGTGTAAGCCGAGCCGATCGAGACCGTTGCGCCCGGCCCCACGGAGAGCGAGCCGCTGAGGTTTGTTTCGCCGATCCGGTTGGCCCCCGTCGCCGTCGAGGCGAAGGCCCCGCCGATGTTGTCCCAACCCGCCACGTTGAGCGCGGCCGGGTTGGTCTGCGACGAGGCGGATCGCAGCAGGTAGCCGTCGATCGCGATCGTGGTCGTGCCGTCGTTGCGGAGCGACGTGGCGCCGGTCCGCGGATCAACGACGATCGAGAAGGGTTGGTCGGCTAGGCCGACGGACGGGCACGCCCAGCCGGCGACGGCCGCCCAGGCGCACAGGAGTTGCTTCGTGAGTCGCATGGTGTGGTTCCTTGGCTGATGCGGGAGTACGGTGAGGGGACGACGAAAGCGGTCGAGCGGGCCGGACGAGGGGCCGGCCGCCGGCTCACCGGCGCCGACTCACGAACACGCCGCTCGCAGCAATCGCAGCCAGCAACACGGTCCCCGGCTCGGGAACGGCCAGCGCGGCCGCCAACCCACTGGCGCCACCCGGGTAGACGTTCTTGAAGATGTTGAAGTCGGTCAGATCGACGTCGCGGTCGAAGTCCAGGTCGCCGGTCGCCCCCGACGCGATCGGGCCGTTCAACTCGACCGCCATGTTGGTGAGCAGCAAGCCATAGTCCGCGAGGTTCACGACGCCGTTCTGGTCGAGGTCGCCTTGCCCCGCCGCTCCGGCGTAGACCACCGTCAACTTGGGGCGGACGTCGATAAACGTCGAACCGGCCGGCAACAGGCCGTTGGTGATGCGGGTGTTGACGGCGTTTTGGGAAGCGACGGGGTCGAGCGTTCCGTACTCGGCAGACAGGACGTCCCAGCCGTTGCCGGTGGAGTTGTTGATCGCCCAACCGAGGTTGGCCGCGTTCGAGCCGGCGGCGTTGCCTACCGCCGCCCACGCTTCGACCGACGACGTCACGTCGATCCGCACGCGCCCGTTGCCCACGGTGTTGAACGACGCGGGAAGGACCGAGTCGGGGTTTACGCTCGACTCAACGCCGTCCTGGACGATCGGGTCCCCATCGAGCAGGCCGGCCCCGTCGGGGATCAAGTCGCCGCCAAGCGAGAACCACGTGTCGTCGTTGTTCCAGGGGCCCGACCCGGCAGCCCGGTTCGCGTCGGGGCCCAGCACGCGGTTGAAGCCGATCACCGCCGCCGCGTCGGTCGCGCTGGTGGCGTAAAACTCGAGCTCTGCGAAAAGGATATCGACTCCATTCGGGACCCCGAACTGGCCGCCGAAGACGTTGCCGAAGCGGATAGCGCCTTGCGTTTGGAAGCCGCCGTCGAACTCGTCGATCGACAGAAACTCCTTTTCGCCCTGCGGATCGGTCGGGTTTGCCGCGCGGAACTCGGTGTCGATCGTGCTGTCGTACCCGTTCCGGCCGTCCTGGAAGATGAGCGACTGAGCGCCCACTTCACCGCCGACGACGGACAGGGCCAAGCCGCAGACGGAGGCGGCAGCGAATCGATACGCAGCGAAGGCGTGGGTCAAACGCATGGTGTTCCTCTTGCCTGAGCTTCCGGAGGGAGGACCGCGGCAACCGCGGTGGACGGGGAGTCACCAGACCCTACCGGCATCTCCCCAGACCGCAACAACGAGCGCCGGTGATTCACCAAACCTTCATCCGGCCTTCACGCGGCGCAAACTTGCAGTGCGCAGGGCGTCAAAGCGCGCTCGTGTTGGCGCTGCCGCTTGTCGTCAGTGCGGTCCATCGGTACGGTTTGCGGTCGTTCGGCTCGACACGAGCGCACTTCTACAAGGGCGGCCCACCACACGATGTCCAATCACACGAGAACGTTCCGCACGACGTGCTACGCGGCGATCGCGAGCTGTGCCGTCGCGACGGTCGCGACCGGCGTCGAGACGTCCCCGGTGAGAGCCCGTGACTTCGTTACGTCGGTCGGATGGACCGGCGCCACGCTGCGCGTGCCGGGCGAGTTCACCACCGTCCAGGCCGCGGTCGATGCCGCGAACTCCAGTGACACGGTGCTCGTCGCTCCGGGCGTCTACTCCGAATCGGTGGCCGTCGCCGGCAAGCGAGTGCGACTGCTGGGGGACGCGCCCGCCGGCGCCGAGGGGGCGATTCTCGATGGAGGGGCGCCACCCGGTTCGCCCGACGACGGCCCGCCGGGGGACGACGCCGACGACAACGAGCACCTCGACGGGCGCCGATCGGCCGTGATCGACGTCGATCGGACCGCCGCCGGCAGCGAGATCGCGAACCTCGTGATCCGTGGCGGGGACGACGGCGTCGCTTGCCGCGCCCGGATCACGATCCGCGACTGCGTCCTGAGCGGAAACGTCGATGCGATCGACTACGAAGGGGGTGGGGGCGTCTGCCGCGACAACCTGTTCTTCGGCAACGAGGACGACGCCGTGGACCTCGACGACGAGAGTTCGGCGCTCGTCGAGCGCAACCGGATGCTCGACAACGGCGACGACGGCGTCGAGATCCGGCTGCACCCCTACCGCGGAGAGACGCTCACGATCGTGCTGCGCGACAACGTGATCGCCGGCAATCGGGAAGACGGCGTGCAGGTGATCGACTACCCCGGCGTATCCGACCGACGCATCGAGGTCCTCGGTAACGTGCTCTACCGCAACAAGATGGCCGGCATCGGCTTCATGGCCGACGCGAACACGGTCGAGGACTACTCCGCGGCGGAGATCCCCGAACCAGTCGTCATTCGCGGGAATACCTTCGCGGGAAACGGTAGATCCGTTTCCGTCGCTGGACGAGTAGAGATCGATGCGAACTATACGACGCTCGACGAGTGAGCGAGCATGGAAGGGCTTTCCAGCCCGTGAATGCGAGCCTTGGTCGCCTTGAAGGCAGCCAGCGCGGGTTCGCCCGCGAGATTATCAACGAGTAGGAAGAAGCAGCCTCGCCTGAAGAACTCGCCATAAGGGATCAGGCAGCGTAACCCCTCACCCATCTGAAGTGGGCTAGCGCCCCGAGGGGAAGCCGGTTATGCCTTTGGCATGGCCGACATTTCGAGCGAAGCGAATGAGTTGCGGAGGATCGTGGAGTCGATCCGCCGGGGGGCGTTCTCCGAGGCGGACGCGTCGCGTCTTTACCGCGAAGGCGAAGACGCCGTGACGTTCGTGCTGCTGGCGCTGGCCGCGGCGGCCGTGTAGCCGCACGCCCCTCCTTCGGCGACGCCGCCTTATGAGAAGCCCTCGGCCGAGAAGGAGCCCGCCGGTCCCCGCGGGGCCAAGCCGGGCCACAAAGGCAAGCGTCGCAGCAAGCCGACGCGGATCGACCAGCGGAAGACCCACCGGGCGCCCTGCTGCCCCGACTGCGGGGGCAAGCTCAAGCGGACGGGCGACACGCGCACGCGTTACACCGAGGACCTGGCCGACGACCTGAAGCCCGTCGCCACCGAGCACACGATCCACCGCGACTGGTGCGGCAAGTGCCAGAAACGCGTCGAGCCGCGCGTCCCCGACGCCCTGCCCAAGTGCCAGCTGGGGGTCCGCACGCTCTGCTACAGCGCGTGGCTCCACTACGGCGCCGGCGTGACCCTGTCGCAGGTCCGCGACGTGTTCAGCTCACACCTGCAGATGACCCTCAGCGAAGGGGGCCTGTGCGAGA
>JBOFFC010000148.1:0-6384 GCA_051648405.1 Lacipirellulaceae bacterium | reverse complement strand
CACCGGCCCCGACGGCCAAGACGGGAGCGATGACGACATCACGCTCGACGACTCGAAGTAGCGCCGCGCCGCGCCGCGCCTTCACCCTGGTGGAGGTGCTGCTCGTCTTGGCGCTGGTGGTCGCCGCCGGGGCGATCTCTGCGCCGCTGTGGAGCCGTTCGCTCGACCGGACCCGCGCCGACGGCGCGGCCGAAGCGTTGCGGACCGCCTGGTCCGACGCCCGCCTGGAAGCGATGCGCCGCGGCGCGCCGCTGTGGTTTCAGCCCCTGTTGGGGACGTCCGACTACCAGCTCGTCACGCTGGCCGAGGCCCACGGGGGGGCAACCCCCGCCGCCCCAGGGGGCGGCCCGCCGACGACGTCGCAGCGGCTCGACGGGGCGCTGTTCCGCGAGCTGGCCCTCGCCCCACCCGGCGCCGTCGAACCGACACCCGTCGCGGGTCTTGCCTTCTCTCCCGATGGATCGACCCAAGACGGCTACGCGGTAATCGAGGCCGAGTCGGGCGCGCGCCGGCGCGTCTCGCTCCGCGGCCTCACGGGGGCTGTGACGATCGACGAAGTGAGCGCGGTCGAGGGGGGAACGCAATGATTCCTTCGCCCCGAGGGAAGCAGCGCAGCGCGTTCACGCTGCTCGAGGTGGTCCTGGCCCTGGCGATCCTCGGCCTGGCGCTGGCGACGCTCGGCGCGGCGGTGCGGCTGTCGCACGAGAACGCCCTCCGCGCGGCGCGCGAGGCGGAGGCGCTGGGGATCGCCCAGAGCGTGCTCGCCGAACTCGAATCGGGCGCCCGGCCGCTGACCTCCGCCGAGAACGTCCCGTGGCAATCGAGTCCCGACCAGCCGAACCCCGCCGAGCTCGACCGCTGGGTTACGTCGGTGACCCCGGGGAGCGGCCCGCTGCAGGGGCTCGTTGTGGTCCGCGTCGGCGTGACGCTCGAAGCGGGGAGCGTCCCGCCGCTGGTGCGCGTCGAGGTCGCCAAGTGGATGCCCGACCCCAGCGTCGCGTCGGAAGCCGATGCCGCGTCAACTGCGGGCGCTTCGTCATCGACCGCGGGGTTCTCCGGCCCGGGGACCGGGTCGTGAGCAGGCAGGCCAGACAAGGGTTCTCGCTGTTGGAGCTCGTCCTCGCGCTGGGGCTCGCGGCGGTCGTGCTCGGGCTGGTGGGCCTCGTCGTGCAGAGCCACCTCGGTCAGTTGACGGCGAGCCGCGACGAGGTCGAGCGAGCGCGGCTCGCGCAGGCGATCCTCGCCCGCGTCGCCAGCGACCTCCGCGCGGCCACCGCCGGCGCCGAACAGGACATGGGGCCGTTGTTGTCGCTGGCGACGCAGCAGTCGCAGTTCAACGTCGACGCGGTCGATCAAGCCGCGGGGGCCGCCGGGACGAGCGGTTCGGCGGGCGATTCGTCGGCGGGGGGCGCTGGTTCCGCCGCGGATCCGGCCGCGACCGCCACGCCGGTCGAAGAGTCGGACCGATTCGTCGGCATCACCGGTGCCGCGAGCGCGATCGAGGTCGATCTCGTCCGCCCCGTGATGGCGCTCGTCGCGTCGAGCGCCGACGCGGCATCGACCGCGCCGCCGATCGGGCGGCTGTCGTCGTCGCTGGTCCGGGTGCGGTACGCGATGGGCCCGTCGGGGCTCGTGCGCAGCGAGTCGTCGGTGGCCGCCTCGCGCTGGAAGGTCGAGCAGGGGGTCGCGGTCGAGTTCACCGCCGTCGAAGGGGCTGTGCCAACCGCCGACGAGGCCGCGGTCCCGTGGGCGGCGGAGGTCCGACGGGTTGCGTTTCAGTACTCCGACGGCGACCAGCTCTATCCGATGTGGGACCCGGCCGAACGCGAGGCGCTCCCCCGCGCGGTCGAGGTGCTGGTCGAGATCGCCGAAGCGGCGCCCGTCGGTTCGCCCGCGGACGCCGCCCCGACACGCGTCTACCGGCGGTGGGTCGCGATCCCCGCCGCCGCCGAGCTCGTCCCCGAAGACGAACAGGAAGAATCGGCTACCGACGCGACGACGGGGGGGAGCACATGAAGCCAAGCGCCGGTTGCCGTAGTGATGCCGAGCGGCGCAACGGGATGGTGTTGCTCGTCGTGCTGGTGGTCGTCGCCATGCTGACGATCGCCAACCTCGCCTACTTCGACTGGGCCTTTGTCGAACACCGCGCGTCGGGGGCGGCGACGCGTCGCGTGCAGACCGAGGCCGCGGCCGACTCGGGGGCCGAGTACCTGCGGGCGTACCTCGCCAACGACGCGGCGACGATCGCCTCCGACGGGGGCTGGTACGACAACGCAGCACGGTTCCGCGGCATGCTGCTCACCGACGGCTACGCCCCGAGCCTCCGCTTGCGCGTCTCGATCGTCGCTCCCAAGTGGGGGACGCTCGCGATCGAGGGGGCGCGTTTCGGCCTCGAGGACGACTCGGGGCGGCTCAATCTCAACACGCTGGTCGTCGCCGACAAGCGCGAGCCGGGCGCCGGACGACAACTGCTGCGCTCGCTCCCGGCGATGACCGACCCGATCGCCGACGCGATCCTCGACTGGGTCGATGAGGACAGCGAGGTCCGCGAGCTGGGCGCCGAGAGCGAGCACTACTCGTCGCTCGTCTCGCCGTACGCCCCGACGAACGGGCCGCTGCGGGCGATCGAAGAGCTGCTGCTGGTGAAAGGGGTCAACGCTGCGCTCCTGTGGGGCGTCGACCAGGACCGCAACCACACGGCCGAACCGCTCGAAGCGACCGCCATGACGTTCGTCGATTTCGACAACGCCAGCGGCGAGCTCAACGGGGGGTGGGCGTCGCTCGTGACGATCACCAGCGCCGAGCGCAACCTGCGCGACGACGGGACGCCGCGGATCAACGTCAACCAGGAGGACTTGCAGACGCTGCACGACCAGGTGTCGCAGGCGCTGGGGCCCGAGGCGGCCAACTTCGTCGTCGCCTACCGCCAAGGGGGTCCCGAGGAGCTGCCGACGGCCGACAACGCGTTCACCGTCGATGGCGCCGCGACCGATCAGCCGACGCCGGTCGATACGATCGGCTCGGCGGCGGCCGCCACGGGTCAGGGGGCCACTGGCCAAGCGGCGGGGCAGGGGGGGGCGGGGGCGCTCGTCGCCGGGGCCGAGCAAGTCAAGAACGCGGCTTCGATCTCGATCGACTTCACGCAGCCCGGATCGACGCCGATCGGCAGCCTGCTGGAGCTCGTCGGCGTGCGGGCGCGGGTCGTGGAGAAGAACCAGGCGAGCGGCCAGACGCTGGTCGAGTCCCCTTTCGCCGAGGACTCGGGGACGCTGCGCGACACGCTCGCGCGGCTGTTCGAGGCGCTCACGACGGTCGAGTCCCCCACGATCCCGGGCCGCCTGAACGTCAACCAGGCCCCCCGCACGCTGCTGGCGGGTACCCCCGGCATGCCCCCCGAGGTGGTCGATGCGATCCTTGCCGCCCGCGACGCGGCCGGCGCCGACCAGCGGACCGACCGCAATTCGGCTTCTTGGCTGCTGGCCGAGGGGGTCGTGACGCTCGAGCAAATGCGGGCCCTGGAGCCCTACCTTTGCGGCCGCGGGGACGTTTACCGGGCCCAGGTCGTGGGGGCGTTTGAAGAAGACGGCCCCGCCTGCCGCCTGGAGGTCGTGGTCGATGCAAGTGGGGCGGCGCCGCGGGTCGTCGAGCGCCGCGACCTGAGCCCGATGGGTCAGGGGTTCTCGGCGGAAGTGCTCGCCGGCGCGGCGCAAACCGCCCCGTGAACCACGGCGGCTGCGTAGACTGAAGGCCAACGAGTCGTCCCCGGCGTTGCTCTGTATGCAGATCGTCTCCGTCCAATGCGGCGTCCCAATTGCGGCGGTCCTCGCCGAGCGATCGCGGCGTGGTGACGTGCGTATCGTGGTCCGGGGCGAGGCGTCAGCCGCCGTCGCTGCGGCGAGCGACCCGGCTGCCGCGGCGAGTGCTTTGCGCGCCGCTTTGCCGGGGCTGAGGCGGGGGGCTGAGTTCCTCATTGCGCTCGGGGGGGACGCCCTTCGCTCGCGCCGGATCGCGGTCCCGCCGGTCCCCGCCGACGAACTGCCCGAGCTCGTCCGCCTGCAAGTCGAGCGCGACGCGCAGTCGGGGGTCGTGATCGACTACTCGCCGATCGCCGGGGACTCGGGGCAACCCTCGGCGCTCGCCTGCTGGTGCGACGCGGCGGTGATCGACCACTGGCGTGCGGTCGCCGCGCAGCTCGGCGGCAGGCTCGTGACGGTGACGTCGCGGGCGATCGTCGCCGCCCAGACGATCGCCGCCCAGACCACAACCGACAGGACTTGCCTCGCTGTAGCGCGCGCGGGAGCGGACCTCGACTTCGTGCTGCTGGAGGACGGCGCCCCGCTCGTCGTGCGCTCGGCGCGCGCCGGCGACAGCGACCCGGCCGCGGCGGTGCTGCTCGAGCTCCGTCGCACGCTGCTCGCGATCGACGGCGTCCCCCGCAACGGCGCCGCGGAGTCGTCCGTGCTGACGGTCGCGCACGACGGTGGGCTCGACGCGATCGACTCCAGCGCGACGGGCCCCGCAGCAACGGGCCCAGCAGCAACGGGCCCAGCAGCGATCGACGGCGTTCGCTTCGCACGCGCGCGGCAAGCCACGGAGTCGGTCGCCGCGACCCTGGCGATGGGGCACGCCGTGGGGGATCGCCCGACGATCGACCTCGCCCGGCCGCGCGCCGCGAAGAAGAAGACGCGCGACTGGCGGCTCCAGGGGCTGGTCGCCGCGGCGGCCGCCTCGGCGCTGCTGGCCGGCGCCTGGGGCGCCTACGCGCGGGTCGCGGCGCTCGACGCCAAGATCGCCGCCGCCGAAGCCCGCACCGCCGAGGCGAAGCGCGGCGCCGAAGAGTTCCGCCCCTACCGCGAGCAAGTCGAGACCATCGACCGCTGGCTGGCGACCGACGTGACGTGGCTCGACGAGCTCGAGCGGCTCGTGACCCGCCTCCGGCCGAACGACGTGCAGTCCAAGGACTTCCCACGCGAGACCGACGCCAAGCTGGTGCAGCTCGTCGCCACGGCGCGCGTCGAGGGGGACGAGCCCGGCGGGACCGTCGCGCTGCAGGCGGCGTCGGCCTCGGCGTCGATGGCGGCGCTCGAGGCGCGGCTCCGCGACGCCAGCCACCCGGTCGAGCCCCTCTCGACCGCCGAGACTAGCGCCGCGGACTCGTACCGCTACCTCTACCGAGCCGCGATCCGCGTCCCGCCGTTCGACCCGTTTGCCGATCGCCCGGCGGAACCGCAGGGGGCGCCCACCCCATGACACCGCGCGAACGAAACCTGGCGGTCGGGCTCGGCGCCGTAGCGGCGCTGTGGGGGGCGTGGTCCGGCGTCACGCAGTACAAGTCGGCGATCTCGTCGCGCGAGTCGGCGGTGGTCGCCGCCGAGTCCGCAGCCGCCGACGCCGAACTCGACGAGCTGAAGGCCCGCGCCTCGCTCCGACGACTCGCAAAGCTGCACGACCGCTCGCTCCCCGCCGACGTCGATGTCGCCCGCTCGGCCTACGCCGCGTGGCTCGTCGACGCGGTCGGCGAGGCGGGCATGGAGCTCGGCGACGTGCAGCTCGCCGGCGAGCGCGGTCGCCCCGGCGCCTACCGCTCGCTGTCGTTCAACGTCGACGCCACGGGGAGCCTCGAGTCGCTCGCGCGGCTGCTCGACGCGTACTACCGCGAGCCCGTGCTGCACCAACTGGCGAAGCTGCAAGTGAACCCCGTGACCGGAAACGCGGGCGAGGGGAACGCCGACCGCCTGCGCGTGTCGCTCACCTCCGTGGCGCTCGTCGTCGAGGGGGCGAAGCGCAAGGAAGGGCTCCCCGACGCCGACGAATCGACCACGGCGCGACTGCGGCTCGCATCGGCCGACGAGTACGCGAAGCGGCTCACCGCCCGGACCCCCTTCGCGGCGTACGTCCCTCCGCCGCCACCCGCCCCCGCGGCCGCCGAGGTCGCCCCCGCGGCGGTGACCGCGCGTCCGAAGCCGCCGGCTTTCGACGACGCGAAGCACGCCTACGTCACGGGGATCGTGCACACGGGCTCGCGGCTCGAAGCGTGGATCAACGTCCGCACGACGGGCGAAGTGTTGCGCGTCCACGCGAGCGATCCGCTGAAGGTCGGCGAGCTCGACGCGAAGGTCGTCGATGTCCTGCCACGCGAGCTGGTGATCGAGTCGCAAGGGGCGGAGCGCCGCGTGTCGCTAGGCGACCCGCTGGTGGGGAGCTAGACCTGCGTCGATGGAGCGCGTCATGCCCACGTAGCGGGTGCCATGCCCACGCGCGTCAGCGCTATGCACACCCCAGAAGATGCACTGCTGTCGTCGGTTGTGATAGTGTTGGTGAGGGACGCCAGGAGGGGAGAGCCATGTCGGACTGGGCCTTTCGGGAGTTGTTGGGGACGGAGCT
>JBOFFC010000147.1:0-13266 GCA_051648405.1 Lacipirellulaceae bacterium | reverse complement strand
CTAGCAGCGAAGCGGCTCGAAGCGGTCGATACGACGATCCCATCGACCGCGCGACTCCAGGAGGCCGCGTCGCCCAGCACCAGCGCCAGGACGGGACGCTGCTGCTCGGCGCGGAGCGACCGCAGTCGATTGACGTCGGCCAGGCCCATGTCGAGCGACCGCTCGTCGCGTTCCCCGGCGAGCACCCAGGCGAGCACGGGGCTCCAGCTGACCCCGTCGGGGAGCGTCACGTCCGCGGGGGGAGGGCAGAGGAGCCGCATCTTCCGCGACGCCGCTTCCCGCAGCAGGTCGGGCGTCGGGGGGTCTTCGAGCCAGAGGGTGTTGAAGCCCCCGCGGGCGAGGGCCTCAAGCCCCTCGCCGCGCCACGACCAGGCGCGGGGGAAGTAGGGGGCCGCATCGACACGGAACCCCTCGCTGGAGAGCGTGACCCGCGATGCCTCGACCCGCCCGCCAATCTTGGCCGCGGGCTGCTCCTCGACGCCGGGACCGCGTGTCCCCGCATCGACGGGGTCGCTCTCGGCGATCGGCGAATCGGTCCTGGGGGGCGGGGGGACGAGTCCCTCGACGCGGACCTCGGTGATCCACAGCTCGGTGGGCCTCTCGCCGCCGGGGGCTACGAGGCCGACGCGTGTGAGGTAGGCGCCGCGGGGATCGATCGTCGGTGGCGGGGCGTCACGGCCTGCCGTGGGGCCGCCGACGCTCGCGAGCCGCGCCCCGCGCGCGTGCCGCTGGACGGCGGTCGGGAAGTTGTCGAGCCGCAGCAAGGCGTCCCCGGCGGGGGTCACGTCGGCGCTGATCGAGCGGATGACGAGCCGCTGCGGTCTCCCCGTGATCGGGTCGATCGTGCGCGGGAGCACGACCTCGGCGGCGGCCTGCGTCCCCGGCCGGTCGCTGCGCATCGAGACGGCGACGCGGAGCTCGTCGATAACCGCCGCCGCGGGGACGTCGCGCCAGAACCAGGCCGCCGACGCCGGGGGGCATTCGTACTCGATACGCTCGGCGAGTCGCGGCGCCCCGTTCGAGCCGCCGATCGCCGTCCGCTCGTGCCGCACGACCCGCGTAACCGGGTCCGCGAGCGCCAGCCGCCAGGCGACCTCCGGAGTGTCGCAGGGGTCGGTCCAGGTGTCGCCGCGCGACACCCCTGCGGCGGCCGCGAGAGCCAGCAGCAGGAGCCATGCACGGGGGTGGAGAGCGACGGGGAGCACGGGGCGGGGGGCGGATGGGGGGAGCGTTTGGGGGGAGCGTTTGGGGGCGAGGTCCGGCGGCGGCATAGCACGGAAATCGCAACGTGGCCATAGAAAGTGGTGTCCAAACGCCACAGAGAGCCGGCGCCCGCGGTTTTTCGCCCAACTGCTTGAAGAGGCGTAAGTGCTTCTCGTAGAATCGGTTGCATCGTCCGGCGGGGCGCCGCAGTCGCGGTGTGGCGCGCGGGCTGCTTTCACCCTGAAGCGTTCCCCCCTTCAGGAGTCTCGTTACGATGGCCGACATGCTCCCCACCCCCTCGACCGCCACGACGACCTCGATTTCGGACCTGCCGTCGGACTTGCAGCACCTGGCTGCGGCGATCGCCGCGCTCCCCGCTGAGCACGTTGCCGACCTCCAGCCGCTGCTCGACCGGGTGGTCGAGAGCACCGGGCGCCGGCGCCGCATCCTGACGCTCGTTCAGGAGGCCCTGGGCCAGTTGCGGCTCGACATGAAGTACCTAATGTTCGACCTGGAAGCGACTCGCCGCGAACGCGACTCGTACCGCGAGCAGGTCGATCACCTGACCGGCGACGCCGATTGATCGCGGCCCAACGGTTCACGGATCGTTCTTTCACTCCAGCTAGCGTCGCTCTTTCGGCAACATGCACTCCTGTAACACCGCCGAAGAGCTCGCCCAGAGCGCCCTCGACGTGGGGGTGCTTACCGAAGCGCAGCTCCGCGCCGCGTGGGGCGAAGCCGGCTCGACGACCGTCTCGGCCGACGACTTCGCCCAGGCGCTGCTGCGCAAGGGGTTGGTCACCACGTACCAGCTCGAACGCCTGCAGCGCGGCGACCGCGACGGTTACGCGTACGGCGACTACGTGGCGCTGTACTGCGTGGGGGCGGGGACGTTCGCCCGCGTGTTCCGCGCCGCCAACAAGCAGACCGGCAAGATCTACGCGGTGAAGGTGCTCCGCGCTCGCAAGGCGGCCGACCCCAAGATGGTCGATTTCTTCCGTCGCGAGGGGGAGCTCGGCAAGTCGCTGCAGCACCAGAACATTGTCGCCGTGCACGAAGTGGTGTCGCGCCCCGGTTTGCACTACTTGGTGATGGACTTCATCGAGGGGCGCAACCTCCGCGACTGGTACCGCGTGCGCGGAAAGTTCGAGTGGCAAGAGGCGACGAGCATCCTGGCCGGCGTCTTGGCGGGCCTGCACTTCGCGTTTCAACAGGGGATCACGCACCGCGACCTGAAGATGTCGAACGTCCTGGTGGCGAGCGACGGCGTCGCGAAGGTCGTCGACTTCGGCCTCGCGGCGCTCGACAGCGTGGCGACCGACGAAGTGGCGGGGGTCACGCGGACCGTCGAGTACGCGGCCCTTGAGAAGGCGACCGGCGTGCGGCGTGACGACCCGCGGAGCGACGTGTTCTTCGCCGGCTGCATCCTGCACCAGTTGCTGACGGGTTTCGCCTCGCTCCCCGAGGGGCGGGACCGCGCGCAGAAATTCGGCCGCGACACGTTCAAGAACATCCGCCCCGTCCTCGACCTCGCGCCGAAGACGCCCCTCGCGATCGCGATGGTGATCGGCAAGTCACTGGAGCTCGACCCCGAGCGTCGCTATCAGTCGCCGGGGGACATGCTCACGGACCTTAAGCTGGCGATCCGCCGGGCCGAGGGCGCCGCCAGCGCCTCGGAGGGGAAGGCCGCGCTCCAGAGCCAAGAGGGGCAGGGGCCCGACGGCCAGCCGCGCAAGCTGATGATCGTCGAGTCGGACACCAAGCGCCAGGACGTGCTGCGCGAGCTCTTCAAGCAGCAGGGCTACCGCGTGCTGGTCGCCAGCGACGCCGACCGCGCCTTGGAGCGGTTCATCGGCGATCCCAACGCGGCCGAGGGGGTGCTGTTCTGCGCGGCGACGATCGGCGCCGACGCGGTCCACGCCTTCAACAAGTTCGGCGGCGACATCGGCACCCGCGACAAGGCGGCCGTCCTGCTGCTCGAGCAGCCTCAAGCCCCCTGGGCGGCGAGCGCCAAGCCCGGCGCCCGCCGCGCGGTCGTGACGATGCCGGTCAAGCAGCGCGACCTCCGCGACGCGGTCCTCGGGGCGTTCACCGGCCAAGCGGTCCCCACCCGTTAGGGGCTCGCCCCCCAAATCGCAAGGACGCGCGAACTTGCCGACGCCGGCCCCGCTCGCCGCCGAACCCGATGGCGCCCCCTTCGACGGGGCAGGACTCGACGGCGTCGTCGGCCACGCCGGCCCCGCTGATCGCTTCCGCCGCACGCTCGCCAGCGGCCGCCTCGCGAGCACGTACCTGTTCGTCGGCCCGCGGGGGATCGGCAAACGGCACTTCGCGACTCGCCTCGCGCGCGTCCTGCTGTGCCGCGACGGGGACCACCTGCGGCTGGCCGGTTGCGGCGCTTGCGAGTCGTGCAAGCTGTTCGACGCGGCGTCGCACCCCGACCTGATCCGAGTGGCCCGGCCGGCCGGCAAGAGCACGCTGCCGCTGGAGGCCTTCCTGGGCCCCCCCGAGCACCGCGGCCGAAGCGGCCTGTGTCACGACCTGGCGCTCCGCCCGGCCGTCTCGCCGCGACGCGTAGCGGTGATCGACGACGCCGACTACTTCAGCGCCGAGAGCGCGAACTGCCTGCTGAAGACGCTCGAAGAGCCCCCCCCGCGGTCGCTGCTGGTCCTGATCGGCACGAGCCTCGCCCGGCAGTTGCCGACGATCCGTTCGCGTTCGCAGGTGGTGCGGTTTGCGCCCCTCTCGACCGACGAAGTCGCGCGCGTGCTGGCGGCCCCCCCCCACGGTCGAGACGAGGCCGAGGCGCAGCGGATGGCCCACGGGGCCGGGGGGAGCGTCGCGGGGGCCCTCGACGGGGCCGACGAGGGGCTCGCCGCGTCGCTGCGGGCCGTGCGCGAGGCAATCGAAGTCCCGCGGCTCGACCCGCTGCGGCTCGCGAAGGTCCTCGAAGAGGAGACCAAGTCCGCCGGCGCCGAGCCCTCGCTGCGGCGCGACCGGACGCGGGCTCTGCTGGGGGCGATCGCCGACGCCTACCGCGAGCGGCTCCGCGCCGCCGCGGCGGAGGGGGCCGCGACCGATCGCGAGCTGCAAGCCTTGGAAGCGTGCCTTGAGGCCGACGCGGCGCTCGAGCGCAACGCGAACCAATCGGCGCTGATCCTCCACCTCGCGACGCGGCTGGGACGCCTCTCCGGGTGACGCCCGTTGCGAGCTTCCCGCGACGTCTTGCCCCTCTGCCGAGGGGCGACGTACACTACTTTGGTCGCCCGACAACGGGCCGACGCCGGAGAGGTGGCTGAGTGGTCGAAAGCACCGGTTTGCTAAATCGGCGAAGGGGTCCCCCCTTCCGCAGGTTCGAATCCTGTCCTCTCCGCTGTGTTCGATTAGGCTATTGACCACGGCCCGTGGGACTCCCGTACCGGGAGTCCGCGGGCCGCGGTCGTTTACCCTCCAGGCGCTCCCCCTCCACGCGGCGATTCGACATGGCGACCGACGAGCGGCTCCGGCGCGAGATCGACGATCTCGGTCGCACGTTCGGCGACACGGTCCGGCGGTTCGCCGGGGTCGAGACGTTCGAGGCGGTCGAGCAGGTGCGCCGGCTGGCGCGGCGTTTTTGCGACGGCGACGCGGGGGCGGCCGACGAGCTCGACGCCGTCCTGCGCGATATGCCGGTCGATCGATTGCGGGGGGTGACGCAGGCCTTCAGCGGGTTCTTGGAGCTTGCGAACCTGGCCGAGGACCGGCAGCGGGTCCGCGCCCTGCGCGATCGCGAGCGGACCAGCCACCCGGCGCCGCGGCCCGAGTCGGTCGCCGCCGCGATCCGCGAGCTGAAGGCCGGCGGCGTCGAGGGCCCGGAGCTCGCGGAGCTGTTGTCACACGTCAAGGTCGAGCTGGTCTTCACCGCCCACCCGACCGAGGCGAAGCGCAAGAGCCTGCGGGTGAAGCTCCGCGAGCTGCGGCGGATGCTCGGTCAGCTCGACGACCCGGCGCTGACGCCGCGCGAAGCCGAGCGGCTGCGACTGCTGGTGCGGCGTGAGATCGTCAAGCTGTGGCAGACCGACGTCAGCCGGCCGACGCGCCCGACGGTGCTCGAAGAAGTCCGCCGCGGGCTGTCGTTCAAGCCCACGCTGTGGCGGACGGTGCCGCGGATCATGAGCGAGGCCCGCGACGCGATCGCCGAGTCGTACGGCGCCGGGGCGCCCTCGGTCCCCCCCGTGTTGTCGTTCGGCTCGTGGATGGGGGGGGACCGCGACGGTCACCCCTACGTGACCCCCGAGATCACCTGGCAGACGCTCCTCTGGCTGCGTGTGGCGGCGGTCGAGCGGCACCTCGAGAACTGCGACACGCTGATCGAGTCGCTGAGCCTCTCGGTCCAGCAAGCGCCGGGCTGCGCGACGCTCTACGAGCCGATCGCCACGGCGTGTGCGACGTGGCCCGAGGTGGTGGTGCGAACGGAGATCTCCCCCCCATTCGAGGTGCTCAGACGCTGGCTGAGCGTGCTCCGCTGGAGGCTCGAGAAGACCCTCGAAGGGTGCGCGCTCGAGGTCGATCCCGCGGGGGCCTACACGTCGGCCGAGGAGCTCGCCGCCGACGTCGATCTGCTCCGCGTGGCCCTCGTCGCGTCGGGCAACGAAGAAGTGATCGAAACCGAGGTCCAGACGTGGCTCGACCAGGTCGATACGTTCGGGCTGCACACGGCGCGGCTCGACGTGCGGCAACACTCGGAGGTCTACCGAGGAGTGATCGACGAGCTGTGGCGATCGGTTGGCTTCTTGGACGAGGGGGAGACCCTCGACGAAGCGGCCCGCTGCAAGCTGCTCGTCGCGTCGCTCGCGACGGCCGCGAACTACGACCCCGTAACGCTCTCCGACTCGGGTCACGAGACGCTGCGGCTGTTCCGCGTGCTACGGCGCGCCGCGCGGCGGTTCGGGCTGGCGTGCCTCGGGGGCCACGTCATCAGCATGACGCAGAAGCCCAGCGACCTGCTGACCGTGCTGTGGCTGTGGAATTGGAGCTCGCGGACCGACGGCGGGTCGCCCCTCGACGCCGACCTCCACCTGCCGGTGATCCCGCTGTTCGAGACAATCGGCGACCTGGCCGGGGCAGGGGAGACGCTCGGCGCGGCGCTCGACGAGCCTGCGTACCGCGACCACGTCCGAGCGTGCGGCGACCGCCAGACGGTGATGATCGGCTACTCCGACAGCACCAAGGACGGGGGCTACCTCGCCGCTTGCTGGGGCCTGCAGCGCGTGCAAATCGACCTGCACGAGGTCGCCGCGGCGCAGCGGGTCCACCTGACGTTCTTCCACGGCCGCGGCGGGTCGCTCGGCCGCGGCGGCGGGCCCGCCGCGCGGAGCATCTTGTCGCTCCCCCCCGAGACGTTCGACGGCTCGCTCCGCCTCACCGAGCAGGGCGAAGTCCTCGCCGAACGCTACGACGACCCGGCGATCGCCCACCGGCACCTCGAACAGGTGATCTGGGCGGTGCTCAGGGCGTCGCACGCCAAGCCCGAAGAACCGACCAAAGGGTGGCGTGACCGGATTGAGGGGATGGCGGCCGCGTCGTTCGCCGCCTACCGCCGGCTGGTCGAGCACCCTTCGTTCACCGAGTTCTTCCGCGCGGCGACGCCGATCAGCGCCATCGAGGGGCTGCCGATCGGCTCGCGCCCCGCCAAGCGCAAGACGAGCAACCGCATCGAAGACCTGCGGGCGATCCCGTGGGTGTTTTCTTGGACGCAGTGCCGCGCGCTGTTGCCGGCGTGGTACGGCCTGGGGTCGGGCCTGCGGTCGTTCCTCGACGAGTCGCCCTCCGCCGCCGTCGAGCTCCAGCGGATGTACCGCGAGTGGCCCTTCTTCCGCGCGACGATCGACAACGCCGTCCTGGCGCTCGCCAAGGCGAACCGCCCCGTGTTCCGCCGCTACGCTCGACTCGCGGGGGGCGAGGCCGGCATGACCGAGGTGTCGCGGCTGCTTGAAGAGGAGTTCGACCGCACGACCGCTGCGCTGCTGCTGATCACCGGCGGCGCAGAACTGCTCGACGACGTGCCGTGGCTTAAGCAGTCGATCCGCCTGCGGAACCGCTACGTCGATCCGCTGAACCTGGTGCAGTTGGAAGTGATGCGGCGTGTCAACGAGTGCGTCGCCCAGGGCGTCGAGCCCCCCGAGGAGCTGCGGCGCGTGTCGCAGCTCGTCATCAAGGGCCTCGCCGCGGGGATGCGGACCACGGGGTGACGGGAGAGGGGCGCGAGGCGAGAGGCGCGATCAGCGGAGTGAGAGGAGCGAGGGGTGCGAGTCGCGACGCGGTGTTTCGGTTGCGGACAGGCGGCAACTGCCAAGCACCAATGACCACTGACCAAGCGCTGGCGTGGTAACGCCGATTGGTCATTGGTCATTGGTCATTGGTCGGTGGTCGTTCGCCCAGCCGACGTGTTTACCGAATCTTTCTCTCTCGGTCATTGACCGGTGGCAAGTTCGTTCTCCCCCGTGTACCCGCGATGCCCGAACACATCGACGCCCCGCTGATGAACGGCCAGGTTGCGGCGACACCGGCCCCCGTGCCGCTCGCCGCTCCGCCGGGGCGCGCGCTGGGCCTCGTCGCGACCGAGGGGGCGCTCGGAGTAACGGCCGTCGTCACGCTCGCGAGCCTGTTTGGAATCGACTCCCCGGCGAAGTTCGAGCCCGCGGCCACCGTCACGGCGACCTGCCTGGCCATGCTGGGGCTCGCGCTGCTGCGTGGCATCGGCTCGAAGCGCCGGGCCATGTTCGCCGCGCTGCTGGTCCCGCTCGCGGCGCTGTCGTTCGCGCCGAGCGCGCTCCCGGCCGCGGTGATGACGCTGCTGCGGGTTGCGGCGATCGTCGCCGGCGCGGCCGCCGTGCGGGGGGCGATCAACGCCCACGCCGCCGCCGCCCGCCCCCTTTGGCGGGGGGTCGCGGCGACGCTGCGGCAGGGGCTCACCCCCGTGCTGCTGGGGGGCACGATTGCGCTGGTGATTTGGGCCGTCACGCGGTGCGAAACGGGGGAGAAGCTCGGTGAGTTCGGCGGGCTGGTCGTGTTGTTCGTGGCGTCGGCCGGGGCCGGTAAGCTCGCCGCCGAGGCGTCGGTCTTCTCGAGCCTCGGCGGGGACGTCACGCCGCTCGAGCGCTCCGCCCGGCTGATGATCGGCCCGCTCGTGACGGCCACCGCGACGCGGTTCGCCCTCGGGGCGCTAGGGGGGGTGATCCTGCCGCTGGGGGCGCAGATCCTCGCCGCGGGGGCGAAGAACATCCCCCCGACGGAGACCGCCACGCCGTCGGTGGTGGCCGCCTGCTTGGCCCTGGCGTGTCTGCTACCGGCCGAGGTGCTCGAACGGCGGCTGTTCTACCGAGCGGCGGTGGAGTGACGTGCGGCGCCGAAGTCCCGCGGGCCGGAGCTCGGAGCGCCAGACCCTTTTCCATCGGTCTCTTTAAGTGGTAGTCGAACTTGGCTTGAAGCGTAGAGGAGCAGCTTTGCTTGGACCTATCGGTGGACACGGTGGTGGGTCCGAGCCTGACCTGCCCCCAACGAGCCGAGGAAGAACGCAAGCAGTACGGCAGTGGTCCGCGAAGGCACTTCTTCTGGGTCAACCGATAACCCCGTGCCTCGTGACTGCGCGGACAGCGGCAGGAGCGGTGGCGGACTCGGGGCGCCCGAACTTTGAAACAAGCCCCTCACCGCCGATGCAGGTTCCCAAGTCTGCAAGGTCTCGATCCACACGAGCGTGTTCGATCGAATGGCGCCCTGCCCAACGAACTCGCCCCTCTGTTCAGCGGCGTAGGGTCCTATCGCCTGCCCCCGGGTCGCCAGCGTAGTAGAACGATGCCGTGAGTACTCTGCGACAGCCGGCATGGTGGCAACGAGAGGCCGGTAGAATCGGCAGCGGGCGGCCGAGAATGCAAACACCCTGCCAACAAAAAAAAGGGCGACCCCCACGGGTCGCCCTTGGCGAGTCTCTTCGAGTGGAGGATAGCGGGTTCGAACCGCTGACCTTCTGGCTGCCAGCCAGACGCTCTCCCAACTGAGCTAATCCCCCGTGGTCGCCGGCCGGCCGGAGCGCTTGAGCACCCGCCTGCCGCCGAGCATCCTAGGAGTATCACCCCCCGCGGCGAGTGTCAACCGAGGCCTCCGCAGGCACGGCTCCCCGGTTGCCCGTTTTTCCCGATCGGCCCGCCGAAGGATCTCCCCCGCCGCCGAGACCGATGAAAAAGCCCTCCCCGATCGACAGCGCTGCCAGTTCCCCTGACGTCCCCCCCGTGAACCGCCCCGTCCAGGCCGCGAAGCTCGCGTGCGGCGTGCTGCTCGTGGGGCTGCTCGTCTGGCGGGCGCTGGGGGAGAACGCCTTCGAGCGGCTCGCTAGCGGCGACAAGCGCCTGGGCTGGCTCGCGTTGGCGGTGGCCCTCGTCGGCGGGTCGGTCGTGCTGGGGTTCGTCCGCTGGCGGCTGGTGGCGGGCGCGGCGGGGCTGGCGTTGCCGCTCGCCGAGGCCCTGCGCATCGGGGCGCTGGGCTTTGCGACGAACTTCGTCGCCTTGGGGAACGTCGGCGGGGACGTCGTGAAGGCGACCCTCGTGGCGCGGCGCCGCCCCGGGCAGCGGGCGGTCGCCGTGACGACCGTCCTGGTCGATCGCGCGATGGGGCTGTTCGCGCTGCTGCTGTTCGCCAGCGCGGCGATCGTCGCGACCGGGATCGCCACGGCCGAGACCAAGCCCGAGGCGCTGCGCGTGCTGAGCCGCTCGACGCTCGCCGTTACCGCGATCGCGGCTGCGTGCGCCGCGCTGGCGCTCGGGCCGCCGCGGCTGCTCGAAGCACTCGCCCACGCCGTCGCCAGGGCCCCGCTAATCGGCAAGACTCTGGGGCGCGTTGCGCACCGCGCGGTGGGGATCGCGAGGCTCTACCGGGGGGGCTGGCGCTCGCTCGGCGTGGCGCTCGGCGTGGGCCTTGTGTGCGACGCGCTCTTCGTGCTGTCGATGGTGGCCGTGGCGTGGGGGCTGCCGCTCGCGTCACCGGGGGTTATCGAGCACTTCCTGATCGTGCCGCTGTCGATGATCGCCGGCGCGCTGCCGATCTCCCCCAGCGGCCTGGGGACGGTCGAGGCGACGGTCGAGCTGCTCTACGCGGCGCTCGGCAAGGGGGCCGGCGTCGGCGAGGGGGACGGCACGCTCGTGGCGCTCGCCCATCGCCTGGCGATGCTGGTCGTCGGGGCAATCGCCGCGGGCTACTACTTCCTGGCCCCGCCGACACGCGAGCGCCTCGAAAGCGACGCCGCTCCAAACGCCAGCAGCACGGCGGCGCCCGGCTCGGGGGTGCTCAACGCGGGCCCGGTTGGAGGCGCTCCCTGAGCCGTTGCGCCCAGGTTGTCACGCCAAACCGTGTAGTCGGCCGCATCGACCACGCCGTCGGCGTTGCCGTCGGCCGCGTTCGTGCCGGTCATCCCGTAAGCGGCCGCCCAGCGGTCGTAGTCTCCCTGGTTCACGACGCCGTCGCCGTTGTAGTCGCCGCCGATCAGCGCATTGGTGTTCATCCGGAACATGTTGCCGTTACCGGCCAGCACGTACAGGTTGCCCGCCGCGTCCTCGGCGAACGACACCGGGTTGAACGGCCGCGACGCGCCACCGAACAGCGTGTTCAGGTTTTGCACCGTGCCGGCGGGGTCCGACGGGTTGAAGCGCCAGTAGTTGCTATCGACGAAGTCGGCGAAGTAGTACCAACCTTGCAGCGTGGGGTCTGGGCCGCGGTAGATGTACCCTCCCGTGATGCTGTCTCCTTGAAGGGCGCCGCTACCGTGCGAGTACTCGTAGGTCGGATCGATCGCCCCCACGGGCGCCGGGCCGCCGATGCCGCTGGCAGGCGTGGGGATCGACCCCTCACGTAGGCGCCAGCCGTAATTCCGCCCCGCGGCCCCGGCCGGCTCGCGGTTCACTTCCTCACGATCGCCCTGCCCGACGTCGGCGATCCACAGCTCCCCCGTCTGGCGGTCGAAGCTGTCGCGGTACGGGTTGCGGAGGCCGTAGGACCAAATCTCGTCGTCCCCCGTAACGGCCCCGGCGAAGGGGTTCGTCGCGGGGATGCCGTAGTTGCGCGCGCTATCGGTCGGGAAGTCGTCGGTGTTGACGTCGATCCGCAGCATCTTGCCGAGCAGGTTGCCGGTGATGTCCTGCGCGTTGCCGGTCCCCGCCGTGTGCCCGGTCCCGGTGTCGTTGCCGTTGCCCCCGTCCCCCGACGCGATGTACAGGTACCCGTCGATCGGGCTGAAGCCGATCCAACCACCGTTGTGGTTGTCCTGCGGCTGACTCCACGTCAGCAGGGACCGCGCGCTGCTGGCGGGCGCCGTGTCGGGGTTCGAGGAAGAGCGGGTGAACTCGACGATGTTCGACTGCAGCACGCCGAACGAACCGCCGGTCGTCGTGTAGTAGGCGTACGACTTGCCGTTGGTCGCGTAGTCGGGGTGGAAGGCGTAGCCCAGCAGGCCCCCTTCGCCCGTCGCCGCAACCCCCGGGATCGTTAGGTAGGGCGTCGTTCGCCGCGTGTTGGTCGGCAGGTTGAGGATCCAGATCGTCCCCGTCCGCCCGGTGACGTACAGCCGGGCGGGCAGGCCCTGGGCGTGGGTCGCGAACAGGTTCGACCCCGACCCCGACGGGTTCCCCAGGTTCGTGAGGCCGGTGACCGCGGCGAAAGCAAGCGTCGGCGCCGTGACCGCGATCACTGCGCATGCGCAAACGACGACTCGATGAGCCATTAACATGACGAGGCCTCCCCTGTGATCCGCGACAGCCGGCGGCGTGCCCTGTCCCAAAGCACGTTAGACCCCGGCGGTCGTAACGACCAACCTAGGCCGGACGCCCCCCGGGTGTCAAACTTGGCGGGGCCCTTGAACTCCGCTTCCTGGCGGGCGCGGCTCGAAAACGGCGGCCCATGACGAACTCATCGATGTCGCGCGAAACGGCCCAGCTAGCGAACCTGTTGCAGACGCTCTTGCGGACGTCGCGGGGCAGGGCACGCTGGACCACGATTCTGCTGCTCGGCGTAGCGCTGGCGCTCTACGCGCTGGTGATCCAGCCGATGGCGGTGAAGCGGGGCATCCCGCTGCCGCCGCTGGTGGCGGACGGGGGGGCGCCTGCCCCGCGCGTCGATCAGTCCGACCGCGAGCCCAGCGCCCCGCGGCCGCCCGCCCCCCAACGCCGCGCCAGCGCGACGGACTCCGCCGACGGCGACGCGATCGATGCCGTGCTCGCGCGGGGGGCCCGCGGCCCGTTCGATTCCCCCGGCGGTCTGCGCTACACCCGCGGCAGCCAGCACGGTCACCGCCTGGCGCATCTGATGGCCCACACTCGCGACGAGCCGAACCGCGCCGGCCAGCACGGCGTGTTCGACGACGACGAGCCGACAAAGGTCGTCGCGCTCGTGGACGAGGCGTACGCCCAAGCGCTCAGCGGCCGCCAGACACGCACCGAGCGCGAAGGCGAGCGAACGGTCTACACAGTCAACCTGGGGCGTCGCGTCGGCTACATCGGCGGCGACTCGGGGAACCGCCGAGGCATGCCCGCGGCGAACCACCTCCGCTTGGTGGTCGAAAGCAACCGCCTGATCACCGCCTTTCCGGTGAGGCCGTAGATCATGAACTCGATCGGCGAATGCCGCGTTTGCGGGACGGGCCCGCTGGGGCTGCGGCGGTGCGGCGTTTGTCGGCGTGTGGTCGTGCTGTGCGACGAGTGCGACGCCGCCTGGCCATCGACCGACACGCAGCGTCGCGCGACCCTCACGCTGGGGGGCGAAGCGAGCTGCCCCGGCTGCCGCGCGTCGCTCGAAGCGAACGGCAGCGAGTGGGTCACTTTCGACCAAGCTCCAACGACCACGCACCAATGACCAAACGGGGGACATCGATGTCCCCCGGTCGGAGAGCCGACAGCACGGGCGCCATGCCCACGCGCGTCAGCGCTATGCACACCCCAGAAGATGCACTGCTGTCGTCGGTTGTGATAGTGTTGGTGAGGGACGCCAGGAGGGGAGAGCCATGTCGGACTGGGCCTTTCGGGAGTTGTTGGGGACGGAGCT
>JBOFFC010000146.1:0-88574 GCA_051648405.1 Lacipirellulaceae bacterium | reverse complement strand
CGGCGATTGCGACCTTTCCGGCGGCGTCGGCCAGCGCTCCGGGGGCCGCCGAGGGCGCCCGGTCACCCAGCGCGTCGAGCGCCGCGGCCGCCTCACGCACCAGCGCGCTCCGCCGCTGCACGTCGCGAGCCGCTCGCGCTCGCGGCGATCGAGGACCTCACCGCGCAGCCGGCGGCGACTTCCGAGTTGCGCAAGTTGCTGACGCTGGCGCACGCCGAGCGCCTGGCCCTCGAACTGAGCGGCGGCGACTTGGCGAAGGGGATCGAGCGCGCGACGGGTTGGCTCAACGGGCTGGAAGGGCCCGACCTGGCTGGCGCCGAGGTGGCGACCCTCCGCTACACGCTAGGGACCGCCGCGATCGCCCAGGCCGAGCCGCTCGGCGAACGGGACCCCAAACGCCGCAGGATGCTGACCGACGCGCGGGATTTGCTCGGCGAATCGGCCCGCGAGCCGAGCGAGGTCCAGCCCGCCGCCCGCGCGGAGTGGGCCCGCGTCGCGACGCTCCTGGGGATCGACACGAGCGAGCCGACCGACTTCGCCGACGCCTACGCGCGCGGCAAGGACGCGATCGCTACGCTCGCCGCGACCCGCGTGCGGATCGAGGACGAGGGGTCGAGCGACGCGCTGGTCGCCCAGTCCGCCGAGAGCCGCGAAGCGGCCCGGACGGCCTACGAGGCGGCGATCAAGCTCGCGAAGCCGCGGGAAGACGCCGCCAAGCTCAACGAAGCGCGGTACTTCCTGGCGTGGCTCGATTGGGACGCGGGGGACGACGCCAAGGCCGCGGCGAAGGCCGAGTACGTCGCTACCAAGTTCGCCGACGACCCCTCGGCCGAGCTCGCCGCCCGCGTTGGCCTCGCCGCGCTCGAGCGCCTGTCGGAGCAAGTCGCCGCCGAAGGGCGCGCCGCGCACGCCGCCCGCGTCGAGCGCTTCGCGGCGTTCGCCGCCGAGCGGTGGCCCGACGGCGACACGGCGAGCGCCGCGTTCGCGCTACGCCTCGCGGAAGCGCTACGCGACGGGCGGATCGAGGACGCCGAGCGGGTGGTCGCCAGCGCTCCCGAGGGACGCCGCGCGGACCTCGAAGTGCGGCTCGCGGTCGCCTCGTGGGAACGGGCCGCGTCCGACAAGAGCCTCCCCACGGACCGGCTCGACGCGATCGTCGATCGCCTCGAAAGGGCCGTCGGCCAGCCCGCCGAGGGGAAGGTGTCGCCGACGCGGGTCGCCGGGGTGCTGTACCTCGCGCAGGGTTGGCTCGACCGGAGACGCGCTGCGGAAGCCGTCGGGCTGCTGACACGGGCCGCCGACGGTCCCTATGCGCTGCTGCTCGAAGGAACGCCGCCGACCGACACGCCGCGGTTCGCCCAGGAGGCGGCACGCACGTCCGCGCGGGCGTTCGCTCTGGCCGGCGACGACCGAGCGAACGATGCGCTCGACCGACTGACGGCCGCGCTCGAAGGGGCCGAACCGGCAGAGCGGGTGCGTGGGCTCGTCGCGGTCGGCGCGCGGCTGCAACAGGACCTCGCGCGCGTCACCGACAACGGGCGCCGCGGAGAAGCGACGAGCGTCATCGAGCGGGTCGCCCAGCAGGTTGCAACGCTGACGAAGGACGCGCCGCAGGAGTGGAACGTTTCGCTGTGGGTCGCCCAGGTCTCGAGCCAAGCGGCCGACGCCAAGCCGCCGGGGCCCGAGCGCGACGCGGCGCTCGGCGTCGCCCGCGACGCCTACAACGCGCTCGCCGAACGCGCCGAACGCGAGCCCGGGTTCGCCCCCAGCCCTGGCGCGCCGCTCGCCGCGCGGATCGCCGGGGCCGATTGTGCCCGCAAGCTCGGTGACAACGCGGCCGCTTACGCCGCCTACAAGCGAGTCCTCGAGCAACGCAACGCGCTGCTCGACGCGCAGCGGCAAGCGGCCGGCGCGCTCCAGGCGTGGGGCTCGGCGGATGGCGACCCGCAGCGGCTCGAGCAAGCGATCCAGGGCGCCGAACGCGGCGCGGACGGCAAGAACGTGGTGTGGGGTTGGGCGAAGCTCGCGGCGGTCGCCGCGCAGGCGGCGCGCACCGACCCTGCGCGGCAGGACCTGTTCTACGAGGCGTGGCTGAACGTCGCCCGCTCGCGCTACCAGGTGGCGAAGGTCGTAACCGGCCCGCAGCGGGAGGAGCAGCTCCGCAAGGCGACGAGCACGATCCGCGCGATGCAGCGGCAGTACCCCGACCTCGGTGGCGCCGAGCGCCGCGGCGAGTTCGAGGCGCTGCTGCGCGACGTCCAGGCCGCCTCTGCGGCCGACGCGGGAGGCGCCGAGTCGTGACCCACGCGCTGCCGATTCACCGTGCGATCTCCGTTGCGCTCGCGCTCGTGGCGACGTCGTGGGCGGCGTCGCGCGCCGACCGGGTCTGGAAGCTGAGCGGGAGCGAGTCGGGTTCGCTTCGGTCCGTGACGCGCGAAGGGGTCACGCTCGACCGCGACGGCGCCCCCGTCTTCACGCCGATCGAAGACGTCCGCTGGGTGCAGTTCGACGACGAGCCCCCGGAGCTGACCCAGGCCCGGCTCAACGTGGCCGCCGGAGGATACAAGACGGCGCTCAAGAAGCTCCAGTCGATCGGACTCTCGCCGACGACGAACCCGCGGGTTGCGGCGGACCTCGAGTTCTACAGCGCACTTTGCGTGGCGCGGTTGGCGCTGGCCGGCGAGCGAGAGGTCACCGAGGGGGGGCGTGCGCTCGCCAAGTACTTGGCGACGAACACGGACACGCACCACTCGTACGAGGCGATCGCCACGCTCGGGGACCTGCTCGCGGCGCTCGGTCGCACCGACAAGGCCGTCGAGCAGTACGACAAGCTTGCCGCCTCGGAGCGGCCGGCGGTCCGGGCCCGCGGCGGGGTGCTCGCGGGGCGTGCGCTCGCTTTGCGGGGGGACCACGTGGCGGCGATCAAGCGGTTCGATGGGGTTCGAGCGATCGACGACGAGTCGCCGCCGGCGGCCGCCGAGCGGTTCGCCGCCGCCTGCGGGAAGGGGGCGAGCCTCGCGGCTTCGGGGGACCTCGAAGGGGGACTGAAGATTGTCCGCTCGCTCGTTTTCGATGCCCGCGCGGCGGCCGAGTCCCCCGAGCGCGAGGCGCGGCTCGCGGCGGCGCACAACGCGCTCGGCGCGTGTTACGAGGGGGCGGGCGACGAGCGCGCCGCGCTGTTCGCCCGCCTGCACGTCGATTACGCCTACGACGGCGACGCGAACACCCACGCCGAGGCGCTGGCGAAGCTCGTACGTCTGTGGCGCGCGGCGGGCGAGGCGCGCGAGGCTGCTGACGCCGAGCAGCGGCTGCGGCGGAAGTACGGCGCGTCGCCGTGGGCCCGTCGATCGCCGCCGAGCAAGCCGAACGGGGCCCCGCGTTGAGCTAGACGCTGTTCGCGCCGCTGCTTCCAATGCACACTTCGATTCTTTCCACGCTGCCCGGCGGTTCGCCGGTCCCCGGGTTTCCTCAAAGCCTCCTCCTGCCCCACACCGCGGTTCATGGGATTATTCTGCCTCCGGGGTTCGTTGCTCGCGGCGTCGCTCCTTGCCTGCTTGGCGCTGTGGGCGCCGACGAGCGCCCGCGCTCAAGACGACGCGGCGCCGGGGGCGGCCGACCCGGCTGCCGAGGCAGACGCCCCGGCGGCCGACTCCCCCGCCGTCCCGCAGCGCCTCAGCTACCTGGCGTGGATGTACAAGGCGCTGGGCCTGACGTACACGATCGCGTTCCTGGCGATGTCGTTCGTCCTCGTCGGTGTCCTGGTGCTCAGCGCCGTGAAGGTGACGCGAAGCGCGATCTCTCCCCCCGACTTGGTCGAGGCGTTCGAGGCGCACGTCGGCGCGGGGCAGTACACCGAGGCGTACGAGCTCGCGGCGGGGGACGAGTCGTTCCTCGGGAAGGTCCTGGCGGCGGGCCTCGGCAAGCTGTCGGGGGGGAGCTCCTACCCGCAGGCCGTCGAGGCGATGCAGGAAGTCGGTGAGGACGAGAACATGAAGCTCGACCACCTGCTGAGCTACATCGCGATCATCGGCACGACCGCCCCGATGGTGGGGCTGCTGGGGACGGTCGATGGCATGATCCGTTCGTTCGACGTGATCGCCACCTCGGCGACCGCGCCGAAGCCGAGCGAGCTCGCCGACGGCATCGCCACGGCGCTCGTCACTACGCTCGTCGGCCTGATGCTCGCGATCCCGGCCGTCGCGATCTACAACATCCTGCGGAACCGCTTGGCTCGGTTCTCGCTCGAGGTCGGGATCGTCAGCGACGGGTTGATGAGCCGCTTCCAGAAGCAGGACGCGACGCTGGGGTGAGCCGCCGTTGGGACAGCGGGGGACCGGCGAATGACCGGCGGACCGGACCGGTTTCGTGCGGCGTATGACGCCGCGGCTTTGAGTTTGGCAGAGAGGTCGCTGTGAGACTCGTAAACCGCAGGCCGGCCGGGATTGTCGAGAACGACATGACCCCCATGATCGACATGGCGTTCCAGTTGATCGCCTTCTTCATGGTGCTGGTCAATTTCTCGGACGTCGACAACGACCAGCGGGTCTCGCTCCCGTCGAGCGAGCTCGCCAAGCCACCCGACGCGGCGTACGAAGAGCCAATCACGGTTCAGATCGCCTCCGACGAGACGATCCTGTTTGGTGGCGAGGAACTAACCCTCGAGTCCCTGAAGGGGGCGCTGCGTCGCGAGACCAAGTTCCTGGAGGGCGCCGGAGGAGGGCGACTCGAGAAAGTGACGGTCGTCATCCGGGCCGACTTGTCGGCCCGTGCGGGCAAAGTACAAGAAGTGATCCAGATTTGCCAAGACGCGGGGCTCGACAAGTTCGCGCTCCGCGGCAAGCAGAGCGACGTCACTACGCTCGTCGAGCCGTGAGAACCCAGGGGCCGGACGTGACCCAGCGCAGGCATCCATCGACGAACGTGACCGTGTTTCGACCACGTGACCGCGGGGGGGCGCTATGAAGTTCCGCCGCGGCGATCACCGCGACAAGGTCGAGCTGCAGATGACGCCGATGATCGACATCGTCTTCAACCTGCTGATCTTCTTCCTGTTGACGTTCAAGATCGTTCTCCCCGAGGGGGACTTCAACATCCGCATGCCGCTCCCCGCGGACGAGGCCCCGGCCCCCTCCAGCGAGACGCCAACGCTCCGGCTGGCGCTGGTCGCGGGGGCGAACGGCGAGCTGGCCGACCTGCGGCTCGGCGACCAGCGGTTCGAGGGCGCCGAGCGCTTCGCGAAGCTGCACGCGACGATCCGCGGGATGATCGACGACGCCGGCGGCCCGGGGACGGCGGGCGACCAAGAGGTCGAGATCAACGCCGACTACGACCTCCGCTACGACTACGTGATGCGGGCGATCACGGCCCTCAGCGGATACCTGGAGAACGGCCAGCGACACCAGCTCATCGAGAAGATCCGGCTGGCGCCGATGAAGAAGCAGTGAGCGGGCAAAGGGCGGCGGGCAGTATGCAATCGGCCGTTTGCCAAGGGTCGCTGCCCTCTGCCCGCTCTTTTGATTGACCGCCGCCGCTTCCCGAGTATGCTGCGGAAAGCCGCTTCCTCTGGACTTCGCTCCTGAATCACCCCGCCGCCGGCCGGTCCGTTTCGTTCCCCCCCACAAAAAAGGGTGGGGCGACGTCGGGCTGACCCGCTGTGGGGTGATTGGCGTTTTGCACCCCGAGAGAACCTCACACCATGCTCCGCAACCTTCTGTTCGCTGGGATCGTTTGCGCCGCTTCGGTGGCGGGCGCCGCGTCGATCAACGACCTCACCGAGTGGACGGCGATCGCCGACCCGGCGCACGCGGGGATGACGAGCTCGGTCGGCGGCGGAGGAACCTCCGCAACACTGGTCGCGACGGGTTCGATTCCTTCGGGGACCGACGTCGGCTACGCGTCGGTCAACGGTTCGAACGTCGCCGGCTCGACGTCGGGCTACTACTTCAGCCCCGCGAGCGACTTCGAGGTGGCGATCGACTTCAACTTGCAGTCGGCGTCGGTCGTGGGGGGAGTGGGGATCGGCTTCGGGATCGGCGAGGACGCTGCCGGCATGGACTCCGCGGGGCTGGCGATGGCCGCCGTCAACGGCGCGACGGTCGCGTACGGCGCCGCGGGGCGGGTTAACGACGTCGATCAAACGCCGGCGCTGTTCGCCACATCACCCACCCCAACAGGGCGGATGTTCATCCGCTACACGAGCGCGACGGGGAACGTCGTCGCCGGGATCGGCGTCCTCGGGGCCGGTGCTCCGGTGGAAACGCAGACGCTCGCCTCGATCCAGAACCTGTGGGACGACGAGCCGCTGCTGGTGTCGTTCTTCTTGCGGAGCCAGGGTGTCAGCATCGTCCCGGCGCACGTCAGCGGCACGACGACCGCCGTTTTCAGCAACTTCACCGTGCTGGGCGGCACTCCGATCGCCGTCCCCGAGCCCGCTGCGCTCGGGCTGCTGATCGTCGCCGCACTCGGACTGTGCCGCCGGACTTGAGCCCGCTGTGGCGCCCTACGCGCGGGGGTGGAAGGCCGAGTGGACCTTTTTCAGTCGCGTCTGATCGACGTGCGTGTAGAGCTGCGTCGTGCTGATCGACGCGTGCCCCAGCAGCTCTTGGACTTGCCGGAGGTCGGCGCCCCCCGCGAGCAAGTGCGTCGCGAAGCTGTGCCGCAGCGAGTGGGGGCTCAGCTTTCCGGTTACGCCAGCGCGGCGAGCGGCGAGCTTTACAAGCTCCCACACGCGTTCGCGCGCGAGGCGCTGCCCGCGGGAGGAGAGGAAGACGTGCTCGCTCGGGGGGTCGCGTCGGAGGGCGAGCTTCGGCCGTTCGCGATCGAGGTAGGCGTTAATCGCCCGCTCGGCCGCCTTCCCCAGCGGGACGATCCGCTGCTTGTCCCCTTTGCCGTGGCAGACGCAGTAGCGCTCGGCGAGGTGCAGGTCGCGCAGCCGCATGCCGGAGAGCTCCGACACGCGTGCGCCGGTCGCGTAGAGCAGCTCGAGCACGGCCCTATCGCGGCGCCACAGCGGCTCGCCGGCCGGGGGCGAGGCGAGGAGCTTATCGACCTGCGACGACGACAGCACCGTCGGGACGCGCCGCCAGAGCTTGCGCGGCGCGAGCAGCGACGCCTGGTTGTCGTTCAGCACCCCCTCGAGCTGCAAGAACTTGAAGAACGTCTTCAGCGAGACCACGTGCCGTGCGACGCTGGTCGCGGCCAACCCCCCGTCGGCGAGCCACGCCGGGTACTCGGCCAGCTCGGCCAGCGTTAGGTTCGGTGCGCGGCGGCCGTTGAGCCAGGTCGTGAACCGCTTCAGGTCCCGGCGGTAGGCGGCGACCGTGTTGGAGGAGAGCTGACGCTCACTCGCCAGGTAGCGCGAGAACGCGTCGATCCACCGGACCGCGTCCTCAACGACCGCGGCGCGCTTCGGCTTGACGAGCTTCTTGCGGGGGTTAGGCAATGCAGCTACTCGATCGTTGAAGAGGCGCCGCGAGTTGGCAGGTACCGGATCAAGATCGGCGGGCCGACCGGGCTGACCGAACCGCGTGCCCGCGGGCCTGGGAGGGTTGCCGGGGGGTCGGTATGCTGGCGCCGGTTGGGGAGAGTCTGCGGCCTCGTTCGGGCTGCGCCCCTAGCCGCCCGAGGGACTCCCAGGCCGATGCAGAACGTCGTTCTCGAAGAGCCTTACGCGTTCGTTCCGCCCGTCGAGTCGGACTTCTGGTGCTGGGTCGTGCGGTTCTGGCTGAAGCCGTACCTGCGGAAGCACTTCGGCGTTGTCTCGTACGAGTACCGCCACGTCGAGCGGCTCCGCGCGTCGCTCGACGCGGGGGCGTCGGTCGTGATGGCGTCGAACCATTCGCGCCTCAGCGACCCGCTCGTGCTGGGGCTGTTGGCGGGGGAAGCGCGGTGCGAGCTGTTCGCGATGGCGAGCTGGCACCTCTTCAAGGAAGGGTGGCGCCAACGATTCCTCATGCGCCGCATGGGCGCGTTCAGCGTCTACCGCGAAGGGAACGACCGGGCGAGCGTCAACAAGGCGATCGAGGTCTTGTTCGACGGGCGCAGGCCGCTGCTGATCTTCCCCGAGGGGGCCGTCTCGCGGCACAACGACTTGGTGATGGAGTTGATGGAGGGCCCGGGGTTCATCGCCCGCCAAGCGGCCAAGCGTCGCCAGAAGGAGGGGAAGGGCCCGGTGGTGATCCACCCCGTCGCGATCCGCTACTCGTTCGGCGGCGACCCGGCCGCGGCGATCGGCGACGAGCTCACGAAGCTCGAGAGCAGCTTCAGTTGGCAGTCGCAGGGGCACCTGCCGCTGTCGCACCGATTGATGCAGGGGGGCGAGGCGCTGCTCGCGCTCAAGGAGGTCGAGTACCTCGGCGGCTCGCAGTCGGGGGACCCCTACGAGCGGGCCCAGCGGTTGATCGCGACGGTGCTCCAGCGGCTTGAAGCGAAGTGGGGAACCAACCCCAAGGCCGAGTCGCCCGGGGGTGCGAGCGCCGCCGACGACCGCCGGCGCGAGGCGAGCGTCGTCGCGCGCGTGAAGGCGATCCGTGGCGTCGTGCTCCCCGACCTCGTCGCCAAGAAAGTCGGCCCCGCCGAGCGCGACGAGCGCTGGCGCGACCTCGCCGCCTGCTACTATGTCCAGCAGATCGCCCACTACCCGCGCGGCTACGTGACGGGGGAGAACGACCTTCCGGAGCGTGTTGTCGAGACGTTCGAGCGGCTCGTCGAGGACTACCAAGACCGCGTCTCGTCCCACGGGCCGATCCACACGACGATGGTCGTCGGCGAAGCGATCCCCGTGAGCCCCGATCGCGACCGCGCCGCGGCGACCGACCCCGCGATGGAGGCCGTCGCGACGGCGCTCCAGCAGTCACTCGACGAGCTTGTGGCCGAGCGGCGGGCGAAGCTGTTCGGGTAACTGCCGACGAAACCTGTTGCAGAGAAGGCGCCCGAGCGACGCCTACGAGCGAGGCGACTTGATGTCCGACACACCGATGATCGTCGAAATGGCGGACCTCGCGAGCGGCGAGGAGGGGGACTTCTTCGCGCTGCTTGCCGACAAGCAGACGCTCACCACCAAGGACGGTAAACCTTATCACCGCGTGACGTTCCGCGACGCGCGCCGGGATTGCAGCTTCCCGATTTGGAGCGACGCGCCGCTGGCCGACGCGTGCCGCGACGAGTGGGCCGTTGGTGGCTTCTACAAGCTCCGCGCTCTGTACCGCGAGACAAACTACGGCCCGCAGCTCGAGATCCGGCGGATCCGACCGGTCGAAGAGTCGGATGCCGCCGACGGCTTTACCCCGGCCATGTGCCAAAAGGCGTCACGCTTCGACTCGGTCGAGCGGTTCGCCCGGTTGGTCGCGATCGCCACGGAAGAGATCGAGGACGAGCCGCTGCGGCTGATCGTCTTGCGTCTGCTCGACGAGAACAAACGCGAGCTGCTGGTCTGGCCGGCCGCGACCCGCAACCACCACGCATTCGTCGGGGGCTACCTCGAACACGTCGGGAACGTCGTGGAAACGGCCCTCTGGTTGGGGCGTCGTTACGCGGGGCTCTACCCGGAGCTGACCCCGGCGCTGGACGTTGACCTGGTGGTCGCGGGGGCGATCCTGCACGACATCGGCAAGGTCCGCGAGCTCCGCACTACGCCGCTCGGCGCCGAGTACACGGCATCGGGCTCACTGATCGGCCACGTGCTGCAAGGGCGCGACATGGTCCGCGAGGCCGCCGCCGCGCTCGCCGCCGAGGGGACGCCGCTCGACCCCGAGAAGCTGTTGCGGCTCGAGCACATCGTCGTGAGCCATCAGCGCCTCCCCGAGTGGGGCGCCCCCAAGCCGCCGATGACCCCCGAGGCGCTGCTGGTGCACTTCGCCGACGACAGCGACGCGAAGTTCCAGATGATGATGGGGATCTTGGCTGACGACGTGACCCAAGGGCCCGTCACCAGCCGCCGGAACATCCTCAACCAGGCCGTCTACCGCGGGGGGGAGTGAAGCGCCGGAGCGGGCTAGTTGAGGTCGAGCCGCAGCGCCTCTTGCTCGGCGTCGATCATCGAGCGTTCTTCACGGATCGTCACCTCGTCGCCGTTGGGGAGTCCGATCACTTCGCCGTCGCGCAGGACCGCCTGCTTCTCGAGCACGTAATGCGCGACGTTGTAGACGGCGGCGACCAGGCGTTGGGGATCGCCGTCGTAGCGCGGCGTCTCGAACTCGCGGTGACCGAGGGCGTCGAGTCCGGTCGTGAACATGCCGAAGCCCGGGCTGAGCCCGTCGGCTCGTTCGGGGTCGGCGTCGTTCTCGTAGACGCGGAAATCGATCCACAGGTTGAGCGGCAGTTGTTCGGTCGTAGCGGTCGCGGCCAGCTCGGCGAACGCGCGCGGCTCGTGGACCGCGCCGCTGGCCCCCCACAGGATCCCCGTTGCGCGGGTAGCGTTCGCGAGCGCCGCGACGACGCGTGTCATCCGCATCGCCGGGCCGACCGCCTTGCGATCCTCGTCGAGCAGGGTCACGAACAGGTGCGCCGTGTGGTCGCGCAGGACGCGATCGGCTTCGGGCCAATACCAAGCGGTTGCGCAGGGGCCCTCCAGTTGCGAGCGGGGGATCGGCCGGTCGATTAGCGTCACGTTGAGCGTCGCGCCCCCTCCCCCCTCGGGGCGCTGCGGGTCGGGCCAGGCGAAGGTCGTGGCGGCGCTGGTCCGGCTGGTCTCAACCGGCGTGTCCGCTGCGTCGCCCAGACCGCGGGCGTACTCCGCGAGGAACCTGGCGGGATCAACCGGCACGGGCTCGTCGAGCGTGACAAGGGCGATCCAGCGGGAACGGGACGACATCGGGGCGGGCTCCGCGGGGGGGTGAGGCCCGCCAGGATAACGGCCCCGCGACCGCTCAGCGAGAAGCGTCGCCCCCGGTCACAGGAGACTACGCGGCACGCGGGGGCGCCGGCGGCTTCTTCCCCTTGAGCTGGTAGACGTACGCCAGGACCTCGGCCACCGCGGCGTAGCTATCGACCGGGACGGGACGGTTGATGTTCACCTCTTTGTACAGGAGCTGAGCGAGGGGTTTCCGCTCGACGATCGGGACCCCCGCTTCGAGGGCCAGGCGCCGGATCCGCTGGGCGAGGACCCCGGCCCCCTTCGCCAGAACGACCGGGGCGGCCATCGTCGCGGGGTCGTAGCGTAGGGCCACGGCGAGCTCGGTCGGGTTGGTGACCACGACGTCGGCCTTGGGGACGGCCGTGCCGATCCTGGCCATCGCCATCTGCCGCTGCACCTGGCGGCGGCGCGCCTGGATCTCTGGGTCGCCCTGCATGTTGCGCATTTCCTCTTTGATCTCTTGCGAGGTCATCTTGAGGTCCTGCTCGTGCTTCCAGAACTGGAAAAGGTAGTCCCCTAGCGCGAGGATCAGCAGAGCGCCGCCGATCCAGTAGGTGACCTCGAACGACGAATCGACCAGCAGCTTCGCTAGTGCGCCGATCTCGAGCTCGGCCGACTCGATCACCTGCGAAGCGCGTCGCCACAAGACGGCGGCGCCGACCACCGCGACCACCATCACCTTGAACAGCCCGAAGCCGAGCCTTGCGACCCCCTGCGCCGAGAATAATCGCTGGAACCCTTGCAGCGGGTTGACGCGGCCCCAGTCGGGCTGCAGTTTGTCGGGCACAAACAAGAAGCCGACCTGCGCGACGCTCACCACCACGGCGGCGAGCATCAGCGAGAACAGCACGGGGGCCACGCTGAACAGCAGTTGAAGCGATAGCTCGCCCCCCAGGGCGTAGAGCGTGCTCCGGTCGGCCAGCAGGTCGAACGGCGACTCAAGGAACCTGCGGAAGATGCCGGCGATCGCCGTGGCGACCGCCCCGCCGAACAGTTGCAGCACCCCCGCGCCGGCGAGCAACAGCACCGCCGAGCCGAGGTCTTGGCTGTAAGGAACCTGCCCTTTCTCGCGCGCCTGCTGGCGGCGGTAGGGTGTCGCGTCGAAACTTTTTTCACCCGACGATTCGGCCACGCGTCACTCTCGGGCCGGGAGTGGCGTGGGATCGACGCGCGATTCGCTCGGGTCGAGGTTCACCGACTCGACGAGGCCCGCGATCGTCTCGTTCAGCGGCCCTTGGAACCCCCACGCGACCGCGCCGAGCGTGGCCATCAGGATCCCCAGGGTCAGGATCGCGTTGAACCCAAAGCCGACGCCCATCGCGTTGATCTGCGGCAGCGTGCGGCTGACGAACCCGAGGAGAATCGTCGCCAGGAACAGCGCGATGACGAGCGGCGCCGCAGCGCGGATGCCGAGCTCGAACCCAACGGCGACGAGCCCCAGGGCGTGCTCGGCGACCCCACTGAGCGAACCAACCGCCCCGGCGGGGGCGTGCTCGAACGTGGTCAGCAGGCCATCGACGAGCTGCGAATGCCCCCCGAGGGCGACGAACACCGCCACGGTGACGTACTGGTAGATCTGGCTGAAGACCGACGAGTTGAGGTCGGTGAAGGGGTCAGCCCCTTCGGCGAGCGCCATGCCGCTCATCTGGCCGACGGTCTCGCCGGCGAGCTGGACCCCGGCGAGCACGATCGCGACCCCCAGCCCGATCGACGCCCCGATCACTCCCTCGGCCGCCGCGCGGGCGCCGAGCTCGGCGGCCGTCGTGACCCCCGTGTTCGAGTCGCCCAAAACTAGCGGGGTCACGAGCGCCGCGAGCGAGACGGCGAGCAGCGCGCGGACGCGCATCGGAACCCCGCCGTCGGAGAATAGCGGGGCCGTGGCGATCATCGCGCCGACGCGCGCGAGCACCAGCGCGAAGGTCATTCCCAGGTCGGTCAGCGATTGCTCAAGGCCGAGCATTGCGTCTCCTTGCCGCCGCCGCCTGACGCGAACGCGCCGCCACGACCTCAGCAGTCAGGCGTTTCAAAGCGTGCCGGGGATGTCGCGGATCAGGTTCTCGGAGTACTCGACGAGCTGACCGAGGATCCAAGGGAGCGTGAAGGCGAGCGCCAGAACCATCGCCATGAGCTTCGGTACGAACGCCACCGTTTGCTCCTGGATCTGCGTCAGCGCCTGCGCAAGCCCGACGACCAGGCCCACGACTACCCCCGACACCAAGATCGGCGCCGAAATAATCGTCGTCACGTAGAGCGCTTCGCGACCGAGATCGACGGCGAGGGAGGGGTCCATGGAAGGCGGAAGGGCGAAGGCGGAAGGCGGAAGGGGGGGGCTGGCGACGGGTTGCCGCGTTCGTGGGTACGGACGGCGGACAGCTATCCGGTGACCATCGACAACGGGGCGAAGCTCTCGAGCAGCATCTCGATCACAAGCGTCCAGCCATCGACAAGCACGAACAGCAGCAGCTTGAAGGGGAGCGAGATCAGCACCGGCGGCAGCATCAGCATGCCCATCGAGATCGTGATGCTGGCGACCACCAGGTCGATGATCACGAACGGCAGGTAGATCTGGAAGCCGATCAGGAACGCCGTCTTGAGCTCGCTGAGCATGTAGGCCGGCAGCAGCGCGGCGAGCGGCACCAGGCGCTTGCCGCCGGACACTTCGAAGTAGTCGTAGTTGTCCCACGGCTCGCCGGTCGCGGGGTCGATCGCTTCGGGCAGACGGGTGAGGAACAACCGCACGTCGTCGTGATTGCCGAGGCGATCGATCTGGTTGGCCATGAAGGCGCGGATCGGCTTCGCCGTGCGCTCGAGCGCTTCGTCGAGTGAGAGCTTGCCGTCTTGGTAGGGGGCGATGCCCCGGTCGTACGCCTGCTTCCAAACGGGGGTCATCAGCAGCAGCGTGACGAACAGCGCGATCGACGTGATCACTTGGCTCGGGGGCGCCTGCTGCGTCCCGAGCGCCTGCCGAAGCAGGCCGAGCACGATGATCACCCGCACGAAGCTGGTGGTCATCAGCAGCACCGCCGGGGCGAGGCTGATGACCGTCAGTAGCAGCATTACCTGGAGCGTCGAGCTCAGGCGATCGGGTTTGGTCCAGTCCTCGGGGCCTCCGACGGCGAGCAGCCCCTCGGTCAGTGGCGCGTCGATATCGGTCCGTTTGGCGTCGTCTCGCTCGGAGCCTTCCTGATCGACCGTGTCTCGGTCGGACTTCTGCTCGGCGGCGAGCCGCTTCTCGCCCGCCCGCTCGTCGGTGGTTTGCAGACCTTCCTCGGTCAGCGTGAGGACGCTGGTCGAGGGGGCGTCTGCAACCTGCGCGAGCGCCGCGGGCGAGGCGACGAGCGCAGCGACTAGGATCGCGGCGGTCCGAAGGCTAAGCACTCGCGCGCCCCCCGGGGGTGCGGGCGTACGCCGCTGCGAGCTGCCGCGGGTCGTAGTCGAGCCCC
Organism: Lacipirellulaceae bacterium; assembly: GCA_051648405.1. Classification (GTDB taxonomy): domain Bacteria; phylum Planctomycetota; class Planctomycetia; order Pirellulales; family Lacipirellulaceae; genus JBOFFC01. The sequence continues at coordinate 74,279 of JBOFFC010000146.1, read as the reverse complement.
TCGTCGCCGAGGAAGCCCGAGCGCGCCGGTTCGCGTGCCATCTGGCGGAAGACGTCGTCGAAGGCCGCCTCGGCGCCGCGGCCGTGCGACTCGTCGCAGATCCGTAGCAAGTTCTGCACGTCCTCCTCGTCGGTGATTTCGGTGAGCGTCTCGACGCCGGTGGGGGTCACCACCACCAGCAGCAGCTTGCGCCCAACGCGCAGCAGTTGGCCCACCTGGCGGCCGGCCAGGGGGACACGCCCCAGCACCTCGGCGACGTCGGTCGGCAGCACGCGGGCCGAGCGCGGCAAACTGCGCTTGACCACCCACGCCGAGACGCACAACAGACCCAAGACGACGGCCAGCGCCGACGTGGCCGTGGCCAACGTCCCCGCCGAGGGTCGCCAGGCGAGCAGCGCGTTCAGCGGGTTCGCCGGTCGGAAGTCGGGGGACGCCGTTCGTTTACTGGCGCCACCGAGTGGCATCCCCTTCGCAGTTGGCGTGGCGACCGTCGCCGACGGGGTGACCGAGGGGGCCGCGGTGGCGTTCAACTGTGCGACTTCCGCGCTCAGCGTTGCGACCGGCGCCGCGAGGGGCTCGTCGCGGGCGGGGGTCGTTCTCGACTCGGGCTCGGCGACCGAGGCTTTGGTCTCGATCAGTGGCTCGGCGAGTGGCGCTACCGAGGGCCGATCGGGTCGCAGCGCCTTTGCCCTCGCAGAAGTCGGCGAAGCGGCGGAGAGCGGCTCGCGCAGGTGGTTGAACGTGAACGTCGTCTCACGTGGCGTGGGGTCGGAAGCAACCGGACGCGATTCGGTGAACGGCGCGGCGATGCGGCCACGGATCGCATCGCCGGCGCGTTCGCGTGGCGAAAGGTCTTCCGGCCAGAGCGACCCGCTGTCGAGCAGCGGCTTGGCGTGCGATGAACTCTGGAAGGCGGCCGGCTCGACCGCGAAATCGCGAGTCGGCGTGTCCGCGAGCTTCGGCTTCACCTCGGGGAGGCCTCGCGGTCCGACCGAAGCGAGCCCCGGGCGCGATCGCGCGAAGGGGGGCGCGTCGATGAGGTCTCCCGCGACTCCGCCGACCGGCGCGGAGAGCAGTACGAGCGAGGCGAGGATGCGTAAGGAAGCCATCGCAGGATCGCGTTCCCGACTCCAGAGCGTGCGGGCGCGAAAGGGAAACGTCCTCGCGCGCAGAATGCACGGGCTTCTAGAGGGGGTTCCGGGGGGGCGTCTACCCCAGTCGCCCCACGTCGCGTGGGACGCGCGCCCGCTGGCGCCGAGCGCTACGCCACCGCGGCGTCGCCGACGACGAGCTCCGTGACCCGAACGCAGAAGTTGTCGTTCAGGACGAGCACCTCGCCCCGCGCGATGAGTCGGCCGTTGGCGTAAACGTCCACCGGGTCGCCGGCGAGCTTGTCGAGTGTCACGACCGCCTCGCGCCGCAGGCGCAGGACGTCTTCCAGCGGCATCCGCGTGCGGCCGAGCTCGATCTTCAGGTCGAGCTGTACGTCGCGGACCAGTTGCAACGTGGCCGCGTCTTCGTTCGCCGGAGTGCCGCCGAACTCGTCGAGTCGAAACGCCTTCACTCCCGCGGGAAGGGGAGAGTCCTGGGCGTCGATCGAGGCGATCGCTTCCTCCGCCTTGGAGAGCAGCAGCTCGATGTCGTTCGCCGTCGCGTAGGACGTCGCGCTGGCGGCCGGGCGGGAGGGCTGGGAAGACGGGGAGAGGGCGACCGCGGCAACGACAGCGGCGCCCGGGGTCGCCCTTCCGGCCGCCCCCGCCATCAGCGCTTCGATCTCGTCCTGTCCGAGCGAGAAGTCGCCGCCGTCACTCGCGGCGGAAGTGGACGCGGAGGGCGCTTGGGGAGCGGGCGCAGCGCCTTCTCGCGACATGCGCAGCAGCTCCTCGATGTCGTCCTGGCCGATCTGGTCCGATCCGTCCGCCATCGTGGCCCGTCCTTGGCCTCGCGATCCGCCGGGCGACGACAGCGTCGCTAGCGTTCTACGAAGTTGATTCGCGTAAAGCCGACCTCGCGCAGCAGGGGCCGCCCGAGAGCGCGATTGGTCTTCTCAAGTATCTGCCGCTTGATCAAGCCCAGACCGGGGGCGGAGAGGTCGGCCGCCTCGGCCGCGTGCATGGTCATCACGATCTGCTCTTGGATGCGGCTCTTGTTGGCCTTGTACTCGTGCTCGAAGTCCTTTTCTTCCTCCTCCAGGACGACGGCGTAGGCCTTGAAGTCGATGTTAATCGTCTTGTCGGTCTCGGGGGAGAACCGCGTGACCTTGTACTCGCCGAGCGAGACTTCGCTCGTCTTCTCGTGGGCGTGGCCGATCGATTCCTCGTCTTCGTGTTTGTCCTCGGCCGCCGCTTCCTCCCCTTCCTTGGCTGCCGCAATCTCCTGGACCAGCTCTTCGGTGTCGGCGGCAGAGGGGAGCAGCATGGCGGCCGCGACGAGCTCGACCACGACGAGGATCGACACGAAGGCCACGACTTTCACGAGGGTCATGATCCCGCCGCCGCGCTTCGATTGAGTTTCTTCGGCAGTCACGATCGAGGCTCCGGCGGTGGCGCCGCTGGCGATAGCCGGCGGCGGAGTGAACCGACAACGTTAGGTTGCACGACCCTGGACGGTCGTTCCGACCGTCGCCGGGGCCGCGGGACTGCTTGCCGGCAGGCCGGCGCCAGCCGCGCAACCCGACCGACCGCACCCGTTACGGCCGGCGTTACTCGCCCGGGTAGGAATCCCACAGCAGCACCTCGACCCGTGCGTTGCGGCGCCGGGTGTTGGCGTCGGGGCGGTCGTCGAGCGGGTCGTTCCGCCCGGCCGAGCCGATCCGCGCCCGGTCGGGGTCGATCCCCTGCGCAACGAGCGCGTCGAGCACGGTCCTTGCGCGTCGGTAGGCGAGCTCCCAATGGTCACCGCCACTGGTCGGTCGGATCGTGGCGTGCCCGCGGACCTCGATGGTCTGCGGCTTGCCAGCGACCTGCGTCGCGACTTCGCGGACCGCCCGTAGGGCCTCGTCGTCGAGCGTCGCGGAGTCTTCGGCGAAGTACACCATCGCCCCCACCGTTGGGGCGCGGCCGGGTCGGAGGGTCCCGAGTTGGGCCGCGTCCCCGACGAGGCTATCGACGCGCGACCCCCCCTCGAGAAGGTCGGCGCGCTTCGCCCTCCCTAGGCTCGCCAGCGACTGCACGGCCGAGTCGGCCGACGGCGAGCTGCGTGGGACCAGCGACGCGAGCGACAGGTCGTGCCCGAACTGCTCGCGCATCGATTCGAGCATCGCCTGGTAGCGCTCGTCTTGCCGAACGTCGCTCATCGAAACGAGCATGATGAAAAACGTCAGCAGCAGCGACATCATGTCGCCGAACGTGACCGCCCACTCGGGGGCGCCCGGCGGAGTCGTGTCTTCGTCGTCAACCATCGATCGGCTCGGCTTGGGGGCGCCCATGGCTCAGGCGGCTCTCGACCGCGTGCGCGACGGCAAGAACGCCCCGAGCTTTCGCTCGACGATGCGCGGGTGCTCGCCCGACTGGATCGCGAGCACGCCCCGGACGACCACTTCCATGACGGTCCGCTCTTGCTTGCTGGAGCGTCCGAGCTTCTCGGCGAAGGGGAGGAACACGACGTTCGCCGCCAACGCTCCGTAGAGGGTCGTCAGCAGGGCGACCGCCATGCCGTCGCCGATCTTCGACGGGTCGCTCATGTCGCCGAGCATGATGATCAGGCCGACGAGCGTCCCGATCATCCCGAACGCGGGGGCGAAGCGCCCCATGCACTCGATCATCGCCTTCCCGTCGCGGTGCCGCGTGGCGACCGCTTCGATCTCGTTGCGGAGCACGTCCTCGATGACCTCGGCCCGGGCCCCATCGACTGCCATCTGAACGCCCAGTCGCAGGAAGTCGTTCCGCACGTCGTCAGACATGCGATCGAGCGCGAGCAGCCCGTCGCGGCGCGCGATCTCGGCGAGCCCCACGACTTCGGCCACGACGTCATCGACCAACGGATCGATGCGGAAGAAGACCTTCCGCGCGACCGTGAGGACCGACGCAAGGTTGCGCGAGGGGAACGAGATCAGCGCCGCCGCCACCGAACCCCCCAGCACCAAGAGCACCGACGACGAGTCCCAGAACGCGAACAGGTTCCCCCCCCCGACCGCTACCGAAGCGAGCAGCAGCACGACGGCGATCACGACCCCGGCGGTAGAGGCGACGTCCATGCGAGCTGAGGCGGCCGGTGGAGCGGGGAAGGGGATCACGGGTACGTCGCTGCTTCGCGGCCGCCGTGGGGCGGCGGGAGCAGGTGCTTCGATCGCTGGTACTCGATCACGCGCCGCAAGACCTCGTCGGGAGTCTCGGAAACAACGAGTCGGTCTCCGCTAGTGAGCGTCACGTAAGTATCGGGGAGCGACTCGACGTACTTGACGAGCTCGGCGTTGAGTAGGAAAGCGTCGCCGCCGAGCCGGGTGAGTCGGATCATCGCGTTCGCCTCCTAACGCCAGTGCTCACGGGGCCGCGACTATCGTTGGAGGGCAAGCAACTCGTCGAGCAGTTCCTGCGCCGCCGAGATCACCCGCGAACCGGCCTGGTACTGCGTCTGGGCGAGGATCATCTCGATCAGGTCCTGTCCGACGTCGGTGTTCGACAGCTCGCGGGCCCCGGCTGTGAGCGAGCCCAGGCCGTCCTGGCCCGGCTCCCCCTCGAACGGCTCTCCCGAGTTGACGCTCGCGGAGAACAGGCTGTCCCCCACTTGCCGCAGGCCTTGGTTGTTGGCGAACCGCGCCATGACGACTTGCCCCAAGGTCCGCTGCGTGCCGTTCGAGAACTGGCCGAGGATCAGCCCGCTCTCGGTGATCAGGTAGTCGGTAAGCACCCCCGGGGGGAAGCCGTCTTGGCTGGTCATGCTCAGGTTGCTGGTCGGCTCCCCGGCCGCGTTGTTCACCGACAGCGACGTGACCTGCGAGAAGTCGAGGTCGATCTCCAGCGGCGACTCGCTGGCGGTCAGCTCGCGCGACAGGCTGATCCGCGCACTGGGGGAACTGAACAGGTCGCCGCGGCTGTCGAACACCAGCAGGCCGTTGCCGATGGCGGTCGTCAGCTCGGGGGGGGCCGGGTTGCTGTCGGCGCTGGTGGCGTACCACCGATAGGTGGTGCTATTGCTCGTCGCGGACTCGAGGACGGTCGTCATCCGCACCGTCAGCGGCGAGCCGAGCGAGTCGTACACCACGAACTCCGACGTCGTCCCGGGGCCGTTGGCGGCCTGCGTCTCGGAGAACCGGACGGAGAGCGACTGCGGCACCGTCGAACCCGTCGGCGTCAGGCGGAACGCGGTCAGCGGGATGTCGATCGCGTTCTGCTCGCCGTAGTTGCTGCGCACCGAAATCACGCCGTCGGAGATCGTGATCGAGCCGCCGCCGATCGGCAGGGGGACGTCGGTCACGTTCGACGTCTGCTGCAGCCCGAGGGCGTCGTTCATGAACTCGAGCAGGTCCTGCACCGTGGTGTCGGCGGCGATCGTCAGCGTCTTCGAGCCGAGCTCGGCGCCCCCTTGCTCGGCGGTGAAGCTCAGCACGCCGGGTGCGAACAGCGGGCGGTATGTGCTGCCGTTGCGGACGACCACGTCGGTCAGCAGGCTCCCGGTCCCGACGCGCGGTCCGTCGCGGTCGAGGGCGGCGGCCGCTGCGATCGCCGAGCTCGGCTTGCGGTCGATGTAGCTCGCGACGAATCCCCCCGTGCCGGGCGCGGCGACAGTATCGACGAGCCGGAAGTTGTCCGTGGTCCCCTGCGTGTTGCGGTAGATCCGCATCTGCGTGAAGCTGGGGTCCGTCGGCGGGGCGACGTCCGAGAGGTCGATGCGGATCGAGCTCGTGTTGTCGTTCACAGCCAAGGTGCCGAACGGGTCCGACGGCCGGGTCTCTTCACCGTTCGACGGGTTGTAGTAGGTCACGTGGTACAAGTACGAGCCGTTGTCGATCGCCGTTGTCACTAGCTGGGGATTGGTCACGAGCGTCGCGTCGGCGAGCGTGTCAACGACCGCCGGGCCTGGCGTTGCGGCGGATGCGGGAGCGCCGATCCGGTAGAACGTGTTGCCCCCCGCGATCGTCCGGTAAATCGCCCGCTGCCAACCCGGCGCGGTCTCGGTCGGGAGGCTGCTGAGCGTGACGTTGTCGGTGTTCGCCGCCGCTGTCGCGTTGAACTCGGTCGATGCGCTCGTTTCGCGGCCGTTCGGATCGACGAGCACGACGCGGTACTTGTAGACGCCGGCCGTCAGCGTCGGTGTCGCCGTGGTCCCGGTGGCGGTCGCTGTTCCGGGGGACGGAGCGGGGCGGATCGCGAAGTCGGTGGCGAACGTGAACGCGGCGTCGTCGATGCGCTCGACCGAGGCGTCTCCCAGGACCTCCGACTGCGCGATCGACGGGGTCGTGCCGGGGGCGACCGTCGGGTTCAGGACGCCGGCGAAGATCGCGTTGGACGTCTCCTGAGCCACGCGGCGCGAGCCCAGCGGGATCTCGATCGGCCGCGTCGTCGCGGTTTGTAACTCGTACCGGTCGTTCACCCCGTAGCCGAGCAGCTTGTTGCCCGTCGAGGTCACGACTTGGTTGAGCGAGTTCAGGTTGAGCTGCCCGTTCCGTGTGTACAGCGGCTGCCCCTGGGCGCCCTGCACGGTCAGGAAGCCGTCCCCCTGGATCGCCAGGTCGAGCGGGTTCGAGCTGATCTCGATCGTCCCCTGCGAGAAGTTGGGGGTGATCTGCGCGACCTTCACGCCGAGGCCGATCTGCCGCGGGTTGGTGCCGCCCGACGTGTCGCTCGGCGCCGAGCCGATCGACTGCGTCTGCAAGAACTGCGTCGCGAAGATGACGTCCGACTCCTTGAAGCCGACCGTGTTCGAGTTCGCGATGTTGTTGCCGATGACGTCGATCGCCGTCTCGGCCGCGGTCAAGCCCGTCAGGGCGGTCGTCATCGCGGATTGAAGGCCCATGGGAGGCTCCTTGCACGGGGGCTTTCGGCCTTCGGCCGTCGGCTGTCAGTTGACTGATGATTGGTTGTGGTCTTCGCCGCGGCAGCCCGGTCCGTCAGCCGACAGCTAACAGCCGAGAGCCTTCTTCGCTACTTCGCCGAGTTCACGAGGCCGACGTTCGACAGCTTCACCTTCGCGACGTCGGCGTAGACGAGGCGTTGCCTCGTGCCGGTTAGCTTCTCGGTGTTGAGCTCCTTGTCGGCGAGCGTGTCGACGAACGCGGTCGCCTTGCCGCTCGCGAGCGTGCCGACGAGCTTCAGGTCGCCGGCGCCCGACTTGTCGGTCCGGTAGACCTTCTTCGGCACGTCAGTCGGGGGGAGGTTTTCGAGCCGGATCGAGCCCTCAAAGTCCTCCCCGAGGTTCTCGGTGTTGACGTCCGCTTGAACGCTGAACGTGACCCCTTCGCTCTGCCAGGCGACCTCGTAGACGTACTCCCCTTCGGCGACCTTCCCTTCCTGCGAGCCGGCGCTCGCCGAGGTCGCGATCGCCAGGTCAAGGATCGGTTCGCCGTCGCTGATCGCCACCTGGCGGACCTCCCCGTTGACTCGGCGGCCGTCGTTCGTGATCCCCTCGACCTCTTTGCCGATCAGCCCCGCCGCAGTCGCCACGTTTTGGCCCAGCAGCACCGAGTCGAGCGTCCCCGCGAGCTTGTCGCTCGCGCTGATCTCGCGGATCTGCGAGATCTGCTGCAACAGTTGGTTGTTGTCCATCGGGTCGAGCGGGTCCTGGTTCTGCAGCTCGGCCAGCATCAGCTCCAGGAAGACGTCGAGGTCGAGGTCCTTGATGCTGTTCCCGGACTCGTCGTTCTTCCTTGCCGCAGTCGTCGCGGCGGCGTTCGTGCTCGTCGCGCTCGCCTTTGTCGCGGTCGATGCGGCCTGCGCAGTGCTGCTGGTGACGGTGGACATGGCGGAACGCCCGGCGTTGGGATTGGTGAGTTGGAGTGGAACGCGCGTCAGGCGACGACGTTGATCTGGTCGGGGCCGACGCGCATCGACCTTGGCGCCGCGGGAGCGACGCGGGCGGCGGTGGAAGCGCCTTGCGGCGCCGTCGCGTCGCGTCGCGTCGGCCGACTGTCGTCGCGCTGTTGCTGCTGAGCGTCCCCCCTTGGGGACGCGCCCCCTTGCCCGTCGTCGCGGACGTTCACGTCGAAGCGCTCGACACGGACCTGTTGCTCGGCAAGGCGATCGCGCAGCGCGGGAAGGTTCTCAAGCAGCGCCTGGCGCGCGGCCGGTGTGTCGGCTTCCACCGTCGCGGTCATGGCGCCGTCGCGGATCTCCAGTCGGATCTCGAGCGACCCGAGCTCGGGGGGGCTCAGACGCAGGCGGATCGGGCCGCCGCCGCGGTCGGCTGCCGCCTCGAACGCGCGGCTGACGCGCGTCACAAAGCGGGCCGGATCGACTGCCGGACCTCCGGCGGCCGAACGCGACGCCGACGGCGTGTCGGAGCGTGGGGCCGGGCGTTCCGCGGCGGTCGCAGCTCGGTTCGAGGCGTCGGTGGTAGGGGACTGCTCGACCGGCGGGGGAGCCCCAGCGTCGCGAGACGCTGTCGCGTCGGTGTCGATCCGCTCGGGCCCGACCGTCGCGGATCCCCCCGATGGGGTCCCGTTGTCGCTCTCGACCTCGGGTTGCGCAGCCTCTTCCTGCGAGCGCTCGTTGTCGCCGAGCCGGTCGCCAGTCGTGTCCCCGGGCGACTCCGTGACGGCTTGTTCGCCTTCGGCTCCGGACGCGTTGATCTCGGCGTTCACTTCCTTCGCGGCGCTTTCCGGACGCTCCACCGGCGCAATCGACGCTTCCGTCACAGGAGCCGCGTTCGAAGCCTCAACAGCCTGTGCCGTGGCGCCGCTGAGCTCCGTTGCCGGCGTCCCCGCGCTCGTCGCATCGGCGTCGGCGACCGCGGCCTCAACGGCCGTGGCGCCTTCGGGGTTCGTCACATCGCTTAACTTGTCGAGCAGCGGCAACTCGTCGGCCGCGGGTGTGGCGGTCGCAGCGACCGCACCAACCACCGGCTCGACGGTCGCCTCGGTGCCGATCGGCTCGATCGATGGGCTCGCCGTTGGGACGAGCGCAGCGATCGTCGCCGAGGCCGCTGCGTCCGCGGCGATCGCAGCGGCATCGACAGCTTCCTCTTCGGACGCTTCGACAGGCTCTTCCGTGGCGTCGTCGGCCTTTAGCGCGGACGCCTCGTCGGTGATTGCCGAGTCCTTGCTGGGATCGGCGTTGCGCCGGCCCTGCGGGGCCTCGGGGCCTTTGATAGCAGCTTCACCGCGCTTGGTCGTCGCGTCGCGTTCGGGCTTCTCGCTGGGCTGCGACGGCTTGCGAGACTCGTTGCGGTCGGGCCGCTGACGATCGCTCGCGACCGCGGCGCCGTCGCCGGCGGTAGTAGCGACTTTGCCGGCCGACACCGACGCGAGCCGCCGCTGGAACGCTTCGGGATCGACCGACCCGGGGCGTTCGGCCGCCGGCGCGCGCGGCGCCGTTACGCTCAGCAGCGAGGTTGGCAGGAGTGGTTCGTTCATCGCCCGTCCGTGGGACGCGTGGGTTGGGGTGTGCTACTCGGCGACGCTTCGGTCCTGAAGCTGCCGCAGCGCGTCGTCGAGCACTTGCTTCTTCGGCCCCCCCGCGAGCATCTCGCGGTGGATCGCGTGCAGCTTCGCCTTGTCTTCTTCGGAAGTGAACTTTTTGAGGATCGCCGTGAGCGTGTTGGCCGGCAGCGAGCTCATCACCCGAACCACGTCCCCCATCGCTTCGCGCTTCGACTCCTCGTCGGTCCCGCGTTCGAGGATCCGCAACAGGAGGTCTTTTGCCGTGTCGGCCTTCACACTCCGCAGGTCGCGGACGATGGTCGCCACGTTCTCGTCCGTCGCTGCGTCGCTCTCGCGGCGGATCCGCTCTTCCAGTTCGCGGGCCATCCCGTCGAAGCGGTCGCGCGCCTCGACAAGCTGCCGCAGCATGTGGCCGAACTCGCCTCGACCTTGGTCGAGCGAGCTCTGCTTGACGTCGAAGTTCAGCAGCGCGATGTCACGCAGTCGGTCGGCTTCGGCCGTCGAGGGCTCGTCCGTGAGTGCGGTCGCCTGGGTCTTCTCCTGTGCTGCGGCGGTGGTTGTCCGCTGGTTGAGGTCGACGTCGTGCACCAACGCGATGATCCGGAACACCTTCTCGTCGTCGAGCGCGCGGGTCCGCCACAGGTAGCCCACCAGCAACGACGTCGCGATCACCGTCGCGGTCGCGAAGTAGCCGATGAGCGCCAGCAGGAATCGCATCGTTTAAAGCCCTTACAGAGCGGTCGCTTCTTGCGTCGTCGGCGCCGATCGAGGCTTGTGCCTCATGACTGCGAAGTCATCGAGGATTCGATCCTCGCGCCGCTGCTCTTCTTCGGCGTGCCGCTCGCGGAGCCGGTCCTCCAGCTTCTCCATCCCGCGGACATCCCGCTCGGCCGCAACCAGCGCCTCGCGGCGTCGTTCGAGCTCGGCCTCGACGGCCCGCGCGTCCTCGTCGATCTTGCTCTGCTGCGCCCGGACAGCGATCTCGTACCGCTGCGCTGCCGCGATCAGCGGCACGTCCATCGACTCGCCACAGGTGGCGCGGCGGCGGTCCGCGACGAGCGCGTCGAGCTGGCCTTCGAGAGTCCGTCGCTGCTCGCGCAGCAGCTCTAGCGCGCGGCTCGCCTCGGCGACGCGCTGGCGCGCGGCGTCGCGAGCAGCCTCTCGGAGGCGGGCGACGGTCTTCAGGCGGAACTCGAAACGGGCCATTGCTGCTCAGCAAGACTTCGGGGTTAGCGTTGGAGTTGATTCGGTGGCGTGGGGCGTTCGATGCGCGCCGCGGCCTTATCGGCGAGCGCGGTGAGCTGCTTGCGTGTCGCGTTGAGGTCGGCGCGCTCATCGACCGACTGTCGGAGGAACGCCTCGATCTCGCCGCGGAACTCGATCGCCGCGTCAATCACCGGGTTCGCCCCGCGTCGGTACGCGCCGATCGAGATCAGGTCCTCGTTCTCAGCGAGCGTCGCGATCAGCCGCCGGACCATCTGCGCCGCGGTGCGCTGCTCGGGGGGTGCGACTTCCGACATCAGGCGGCTGATGCTGTCGCCGACGTCGATCGCCGGGAACTGGCCGCGGGCCGCGAGCTTGCGGCTGAGCCAGATGTGCCCGTCGAGCAACCCGCGCATCGTGTCGGCGATCGGCTCGTTGGGGTCGTCCCCCTCGACGAGGACCGAGTAGAAGGCGGTGATGCTTCCGAGCTTCGACCGACCGGCGCGCTCGACGAGGCGTGGCAGCAGCGCGAACGTCGAGGGGGGGAACCCACGGGTTGTTGGCGGTTCGCCCGCCGCGAGGCCCAGCTCGCGGCTCGCCAGCGCGGTGCGCGTCACCGAGTCGATGAGTAGCAGCACGTCGAGGCCGCGGTCGCGGAAGTGCTCGGCGATGGCGGTTGCGGTCGATGCGGCTTGGAGGCGGACCAGCGCCGGCTCGTCGCTCGTCGCCACGACGACCACGGCCCGAGATAGGCCTTTGGCGCCGAGGTCGCGCAGCAGAAACTCGTTGACTTCGCGGCCCCGTTCGCCGACGAGCCCTACGACCACGACATCGGCCGACGTGTAGCGCGTCATCATCCCCAGCAGCGTGCTCTTGCCGACTCCGGAGCCGGCGAAGATCCCCAAACGTTGGCCGCGACCGCAGGCGAGCATGCCATCGATCGCGCGGACGCCGGTCGTGAGCTCGGCGTCGATCGGCGGCCGCTCGACCGCCCTCGGGGGAGCACACTCAAGCGGCGCCCGCTCGGTGAGCGTGGGGCGAGGGAGGCCGTCGATCGGCTCCCCGTGCGCATCGACCACGCGGCCGAGCAGCTCCGGCCCGACGCGGATCGTCCGCGTGGAACGAACAAGCCGCACCCGCGCGCCCGGGCGAACGCCGAGCAAGCTGCCGAACGGCGAAACCATCGTCAATCGGCCGCGGAAGCCTACCACCTCGGCGTCGATCGAGTCCCCCGCCAGCTCGATCCGCGCCAGCGACCCGATCGGCGCAGGGAAGTCGGCGACGGTGGCGAGCAGGCCTGTCGTCTCGACGACGCTCCCCAACAGCCGTGCGGGCTGCGCAGCGGCCAGCCGCGCGACGAAGGTGGCGCGCTCGCGGGGGTCGGCGATGGCGAGGGGGGAAGTCATCCGTTGAGCTCGTCGGCGAGTTGAGCGAGCTGCGTTTCGAGGCGGGCGTCGATCAACCCGTGCTTCGTGCGGACGACGCACCCGCCGGGACTGACCGACTCGTCGGGGGCAACGGTCGGGTTCGCGATCCGCGCTACGCTGGTCGCCAGCAGCGCGACGTGGTTCTTGAGGTGCTCGTAGTCGAGTGGGTTCAACAGGATCGACGCTTCGCTCGATCCCGCCGCCAGCTCGAGCGCTTCGCGGACCCAGGTGAGCGTGAGCTCGGGCTCGCGCTCGAGCTCGCGGCGGACGATCCGCTCGGCGATCGCGACGGCCAAGTCCAGCGTGGCGTGCTGCCAGTGGTCGAGCCATTCGCCCCGGGCGGTCTCGATCTTTGCCACCACGCCGTCGAGCGCCGGGCGGAGCGTCGCGAGCAACTCTCCGAGACGGTTGTCGAGTAGTTCGCCGATCGCCGCCTCGGCGGCGCGGCGGCCGGCTGCTTCGGCGCGCGAGCGGACCGCTTCGGCTTCGGCGTTCGCGTCCTGGACCGCCTTGGCCGCCTGCTCGCGCACCGAGCGGACGTAGGCGGCTCCTCGCTCCTCGATGTTGTGGAACGCGAACGTCACGGGACGGACCGCTTCGCCGGCCGGCGCCTCGCTCGCGTGCTTGCGGATGATCGTGGCCATCGGGTTCTCCCGGCTCTAGGCTGCGGGAGATCGGGAGGGAAACCGGGCGGCGTGCCGGTGGTGGACGATCTGCGACGCGGCCGCGGCGAGCGCGTGCTGCGCGCGGTCGATCTCGTCGAGGCTCGTCTGGTGTAGGGTCATGATCCGCCGCCGCAGCTCGCGCACGGCGCGTCGCGTCAGCCGCGACTCGACGCGGGCCATCAGCCCGTCGCTCGCGGCCGTGAGCGACAGCACGGCCGTTCGTGGGTCGAGGGCCCCCAAGGCCATGGCGATCGCGCGGCCGTCGAGCCGCTCGAGTTCGTCGTAGGCGAGCGTCGGGTGGCCGGCGATCGGCGCCGGCTCGACCGCTTCGACGTCGCTCGGGCCGTCGGCGACGGGTTCCAGAGCGCCGCGCGTCTCCGTCGCCGGTGGTTCGGGCGCGACCATCCCGGCGTGCGTCTTGCTGAGCTCGCGGGCGAGTCGCTCACGCTGCTCGTCGGGGACCGCCGCGAGGATCGCCTGAACGCTCGCGAGTCGGTCCCCCTTTCGGCGGCGGGCAACGTGCTGAGCGCGCACCCACTCGGCTAGTCCCGAGGCGATCACGTTGACGGTCGAGGGGTCGGCGTCGCCGAGCGTCGCCAACTGATCGAGGATCGTCGCTTGCTCTTCGTCGCTGAAGCGGCCGAGCACCGCGGCGCCTAGCGACGGGGCGACCTGCGACAGGACCAGCGCCACGGCGCGGGGTTGTTCGTTGCGGAGGTACGCTGCAACCGCCTCGGCGTCGGCGTCGCTTAGGGCCGTGAACCAGTCGCTCGGGGCTGCGGGCTGCTGTGGGTCAGGACGCCGAGGCGCCTCGCGTTGAGAGATCAGCGTTTCCGCGTGATCCCCACCGAGCAACAGCTCGACGCCGCTGGTTCTCACTTCCAGGCGCTTGGTCGATCGACCCAGGGCCTCGTGCGCGACGCTCGATCGCTCTCCCGCATCGACGTCGCCGAGGGCGGCGATCGCCGCGCGCAGCCGCGACGCTTCCTCCGTGGAAAGCCGCGAGAGCAGCGCGACGGCTGCTTCCGGCGCAAGGGTCCTCACGAACACGGCGGCCTTGCGCAGCGAGTTGTCGGTCGTTTCGTTCACTTCGCGTCCGTGCGATGTGGTAGCGGCCATCGACGCTGTGGCGTCGGGTTAACCAGCGTTCTGGATCCAACTACGGAGGATCGCGGCCGCCGCGTCGGGATCGGTTGTCACCATCTCGGTAAGGTCGTCTTTCAGCGAATCACCGCGCTTCAGCTTCAACTTGGGCCGCGCGGCGCCGAGATCGTCGCCATCCGCCGCTGCCACCCCGTCAGCGTGATCGCTCCCGGTCTCGAGTCGCAGCGTCGGGGCGTTTGCCGGGCCGAGACGCGCCGCCGCTCCTCCCGACGCCATCGACCGGAGCATGACAAGGCTCACCAGCGCGAAACCCCCCATCGCGATACTCGACGCGTTGTCGGATGCCCAACCGAACGCCGTCGAGGCGACCGACGGCTCGGGGAGCGTCGCGCGGGGCAGGTCGTAGTAGAACTCGACCTTCACCTGCTTGAACTCGTTCTCGCCGAGCGCGAGCTTCGGCAGCAGCGGCTGGACGAGGTTCTCGATTGACAGCTTGACTTCCCCTTCGAGCTGCGCGAGCTCGTCGGGGTTGATCTCCTTCGGCGCGTCCTTGCCGGCTTCGCGAGCCCGCTCGCGGAACACCGACGCCACGTACGAACGAGGGACCGCGATGCTCGCCTCGGCCTCCTTGAGGGTCGAATCCCATTCGGCCGTCTGGGTGGTCGAGGAGCCGACGACGAAGTCGCGGGACTCGTCGTTGCGCGACGTCTTGTCCTGCTCCTGCTTGGCGACCGTGTCGTCGCGGCCCTCGCGGTTCGGGCCTTGGGCCTCGAGGCCGATCTGACCCCCGCCTCCGCCGGTGACGCGTTCGACCGTCTCGTCGCGCGTCGTGCTGCTGAGTTCGGCGGTCTTCTCTTCCGGCTTGACCTGAACGGTCGTCTTCTGACGCGTGTTGTCGAGCGACGCCTTCACCTGGACCCGGACGCCCGGGATGTAGCTCAGGTGGTCGATCAACTCGCCGCGGAGCTTGCGCTCGATCTTCGCCTTGGTGGCGTAATACGGGTGGTCGAAGTCCTCGGCCCCTACGCCGTCGGACCCGACCATCGCGTCGTTGCCGAGGTTTGTGACGGACACCTCGTCGTCAAGCATGTTGCACGAGCGGGCGACGAAGTCGCGCAGGTTCCGCACCCGGCGGGAGTCGAGGACCTCCCCCGCCTTCGGCAGCACGCTGACGGCGGCCGACGCGCTGCGGGTTGCCTTGAGGCCCGATTCCTCGCGGTCGTCGTAGATGACGATCGCCTGATCGACCCACGGCATCAGGCCGATGACGTGCGACAACTGCTTTTCGCGGGCCGCCTTGATGCGCTGGCGCTTTACGTCGCGGCTGTCGAACACGCTGCCGCCGTCGATCGCATCGGCCATCATGCGGTGATAGTCGGGGGGGAGCTCGCCGGCGTCGGCGATCGCGGCGATGTACTCGGCCTTCTTGGCCCGCGGCACTCGGATGTGGTTTCCCTCGGTGACGAACTCGCTGAGCCCCGCCTTGGCCATCGCCCCCTCCATGCGGGCGATCTGGCTCGCCGCCAGGGGCTCGGCCCCGAACAAGAACTCATCAGCCCCCGAGGCTGCCTGCTGAAACAGGAAGCCGCAGCTCGCCACGACGACCGCGAGCAACAGCCCGGCCGTGACGCGCGCCCCCGGCGACATCGACGCGAACAAGTCGCGTAGCTGGGCGATGGTTTGGTTGACGAAGTCCATAACGCGTTGGGCTTGCGGCTATCGGCGGTCGGCTGTCGGCGACGCCGGGTCTCGTTGGGGGTGGGGCCGTCTCGCTGACGTCCGACTGCTGATCGGTCGCGGTCGCGTCGTCAGACGCGCACCTCTTGGATCTCGCGGTAGACGTCCATCAGCTTGTTGCGGACCTGCATCGTCATGCGGAACGCCATGTCGGCCTTCTGGACGGCGGTCAGCACCTCGGCGGGGCTGACGTCGCCCCCGGTGAACAGCGACTCGACCGCGCGGTCGGCGTCCTGCTGCATGCCGTTTACGCTCTTGATCGAGTCCATGAGCAGGTCTTGGAATGCCCCGCCCCCCTCGGCTTCGATCGGACTTGCGAGCGCGCCGTCGGCGCCGATCGCGCTGGGCGTCAGCACGCGGGGGCCGCCGGAGGCGAGGGACAGGGGGGACATCGCGGGCTCGTGGGTTGGGGGGGCGAGCGGCCTCAGGCCAGGATCTCGAGCGTCTGGCGGCCGAGCTCCTTGGTGACTTCGATCACGCCGATGTTCGCCTCGTACGCACGCGTCGCTTCGAGGGCGTTGACGAACTCGGCCGTCATGTCGATCGCGGGGAAGGCGACGTAGCCCTGCGGGTCGGCGTCGGGGTGGCCGGGCTGGTACCGTAAGTCGGGCGCCTCGGTCGAGGTCTCGACGCCGTCCACGCGCACGCCGACGCCCCCTCCGTGGGTCCGGACTGAAGGGTCCTCGGCGAACGTCACGTAACGCGGGCGGTAGGCTTGCAACTCGCCTCGTTCGTTGCGAGTCGTCGACATGTTGGCGAGGTTCGCCGAGATCGCGTCCAGCCGCGCCCGTTGCGCGACCAAACCACTGGTGCTGACGTCGAGCGCGGAGTGCATGGGAAGGTCGCCGCTTGAGGCTTACGGTGAGTGTGCCGCGTTTAGCGCTGCCCCTCGCTGATCGCCGAGCGGAGCAGGCGATACTGCTGCGCGATCAGCGATACGGCGAGGTTGTGCTTACTTTGGTTCTTGGCGACTTCGGTCACTTGTTGTTCGAGGCTCACGTCGCGCTCGTCGTGGTGCAGGATCGCGCGCATCGAGTCGCGGACCCCTTCGAGCGCCTCGAAGTCGAGGCCGCGCTCGGGGCCGCTGCTGTTACGCGCCGTGATCAGTCCGCTCGCCGCAATCCCCCGCTCGGCGAGCACCGCCGCTTCCCCGACGCTCGCGCCCGCGGAGGTTCGCGGCTGTCGGCTCTGCTGCATCGCGTCCTTGAGGCTTTGCTCGAACTTCTCGGGCGAAAGGTCGCGCGTCTTGTAGCCGGGAGTGTTCAGGTTCGCAAGGTTGCCCGCGAGCACGCCGTGCCGTGCCTCGGTGAACTGCACGACCTGCTCGAGCATCGGGAGCGTCGAGTTGGAGAACACGTCGGGCGTCATGGCGAGCCTCGCGAAGCGTGGCGGTTTAGGAAAGCCGACAGTGCATCGCGCGTGCCAACGGCGCACGGCGACGGCCCACGGACGCGTGGGCTCGGCAGAACAGGGGAAATGGTGAACGCGCGATTCGCCCGCCGCGCAGCGCGGCTTCGGCCGATCGGCAGGACCTGCCGCCAGCATCCGGCGAGGGTTGCCGACAGCCCCCCTCCGAAGTCACCGACGCGCGTCAGGCGGCGGCAGCCGTCCCTTTGTCGCGGGGCGCGACGCCGTAGATCCGCAGCTTGCCGCTGAGCGTGCGAACGCCGATCCCGAGCGCCTCGGCGGTCCGCACGCGGTGTCCGTCGTGCTTCCGCAGCGTCGCGAGGATCACTTGTCGCTCGACCTCTTCCAGTCGCATGCCACCGGCCAACTCCGAGACGACGGGTTCGAGAGCGGGCGCCGGCGTCGGGACTACCGCTGGGGCGAACGACTTCCCCTTCGAGCTTTGCAACCACGGCCCGACCAGGTCCGCCGCGATCGCGTCGCTCGGCGACAGCACGCAGGCTCGTGTCACGACGTTGTGCAGCTCACGGACGTTGCCCGGCCAGTTGTACGCCGCCAGTAGTTCGCGGGCGCCGGCCGTGAGGGTGATTGCGGGCCGATCGAGTCGCGCCGCAGCGCCGCGCAGGAAGTGGTCCGCCAGGACGAGCACGTCGCCCTCCCGCTCGCGCAGCGGCGGCACGTGGACCGGCAGCACCGCGAGGCGGTAGTAAAGGTCCTCGCGGAACCGACCCGCCGCGATCTCGGCGGCGAGGTCGCGGTTGGTGGTCGCCAGCACGCGGGCGTCTACCTTCCGCGATTCGCTCGAACCGACGCGCTCGAACGTCCGCTCTTGAAGCACGCGCAGCAGCTTGGCTTGCAGCCCGAGGTTCACCTCGGTGACTTCGTCGAGCAGCAGCGAGCCGCCGTGGGCCATCTCGAATCGACCGATGCGGTCGGCGTCGGCCCCCGTGAAGGCGCCGCGCACGTGGCCGAAGAGCTCGCTCTCGGTTAGTTGTTCGGACAGCACCGGGCAGTTGAGGCTCACCAGGGGCGCGGCCGCCCGGCGGCTCGCGCCGTGCAGCGTCTGGGCGACCAGCTCTTTGCCGACGCCGCTCTCGCCGCACAGCAGGACCGTCTCGTCGGTCACCGCGACGCGGGCGATCTCGGCCCGAAGCCGCATCATGGCCGGGCTCGATCCGACCAGTAGCGGCGTCGCGGCCAGCGGGTCGGCGTCGAGGGGGTTCTCGCCGGCGTGGATCGATCCACGCGCCACAGCGCGAGCGACCGACCGCTCGAGGCGGTCGGCGTCGTACGGCTTCTCCAGGTAGTCGAACGCGCCGAGCCGCATCGCTTCGACGGCCGTCCCGATACTGGCGTGGGCAGTGACCATCAGCACTTGGGTGGGGAAGCGTCGCCGCTCGATCTCGCGGATCAGTTCCAGCCCGCTCATGCCGGGCATCTGCAGGTCGGTGACCACGACGTCGAACTGAGCGGCGGCGAGCGCCGCGAGCGCCTCGGCGCCACTCGACGCGGGAGTCGCCGCGTAGCCGCAGTGACCGAGCACATCGACCACCGACTGGCGAGCCGTGGCGTGGTCATCGACCACCAAGACGCGCGGCGATCGGATTTCTTGATGGTCCGTCTTCATGCCGCGGCTCCCGCAGTGCGGCGCGGGACGTAGACCGTGAAGGCCGCCCCTCCTTCGGGGCAGTTAGCGGCCGTCACGTGGCCGCCGTGGGCCTCGGCCACGTGCGCCACGACCGACAACCCGAGGCCGGTGCCGGTCTCCTTGGTGCTGTAGAACGGCTCGAAGACGCGTTGCTTCTGCTCGTCGGTCAGCCCGGGGCCGCTGTCGGCGACTTCGAGCTCGAAGCCCCTGCCGTTCTGGTACGAGGTGATGACAAGCTCGCCCCCGCGCGGCATCACGTCGAGCGCGTTGAGCACCAGGTTCAGCACCGCGCGACGCAGCAGCTCGCGGTCCCCCACGAGCACAGTGTTCGGCGGGACGTCGATCTCGACCTCGACCCCTTGGGCGTCGAACTGTGGGGCGAGCGAGTCGCAGACCTCGTCGATCATGTCGCCGACCAGGAACCCGTTCCACTGCGGATGGCGGTGTGTGCTGAAGCTCAGCAGGTCGTTCACGGTCGCTTCGAGGGCCGTGAAGCCCGCCTCGGCCTTCGAGAGGACCCCTAGCGCCGCCGCGTCGCCGACCAGCCGCCGCCGCAGCAGACTCAGGTAGAGCGTCACCGGAGTGAGGCTGTTGCGGACCTCGTGCGCGACGTGCGACGCCATTTCGCCTAGGTCGGCAAGCCGGTTCTTGCGGGCGAGCTCGCGGTTCTTCACTTCGAGCTCGGACGTCAGCCGGGCCACCTCGTCGCGGAGCTGGGCGTGCGTGCGCTCCAGCCGCTCGGTCGCGGCGCCCCACGCTTCGAGCAAGTCGGCGAGCTCGACCGGCGGCGACTGCTCGTCGGGCCGATACAGCGCCAGCGGAGGGGGGGAGGGCGCCGCTTCGTTGCGATCTTGTTGATGCGACGGATTGCGGAGTGCCGACATAGGGGTTCGCCGAGCGAGGACGTGGAAGACTAGGCGCCAGCGGTCAGGTCGAGGGGCGCCGTCGAGAGCGAGTCGCTGGTCATCGAGAGCACGCCGGTCCGGCGCGTGTGCGGTTGGTAGGCCGACGCGGCGGCGTGCGCGGACTTCGCCGTTGCGAGCTGGCCAGCGACCTCGTCACGCCGAGCGGTGATCACGCGCTCGTGTTCGCGCTCGCTGGCGAGGACGCTCTTCAGGAGGCGCGAGCCTACGTCGAGGTCTTCGGCGCACGCGACGCGTTGTTCGTTGGACTCCCACGTCCGCGACTCGGGGGCCTCGGAGCGGAACGGGTCGAGGCTCCGCTCGACGACCCCCAAGGCGCCAATCAGCTTCTGCTTGGCGGACAAGAGCTGCAACAGCGCGGTCGTGTCCGAGGCGTCCAGGAGCTCGGCCTGCCGCTCGGCGACGGCGCCGAGCGCCTCGAGTAGTCGGCGACGCTGCCGGGCGAGTCCGACCAAGGATTGCGTCGCGGCGAGGCTCATCGTGTGGTCGGGGTCTCGGGGACCGAAGCGGCGCGCGCAGGCGGGGTGGAGCGGTTGCGTGACGCGCGGGTGTGGAAGCGTTCGAGTTCGTCGAGGAGCTGCACCCACTCGGCGCGGCTCAGCGTGGTGGAAGTAGCAAAGTCGGCGTCCGCCGGCAACCTCGACAACAGACCTTTCGCCTGCATGATGGCGCCGGCGGCACGCACCGGGTCTCGTCGGCGGCGCCAGCAGTGCGAGATCTGAACCAGCGGCTCGAGCACGAACGGCTCGTTCTGGTAGAGCGTCGAGACGTCCGAGTATTCGCGGATCGCTTCCTCGTACCGCCCGAGGTCAAACAGCGTCGCCCCGCCGAGCATGTAGCAGTTGCGGAGCAAGACGCGGTCGCGGAGGTCCCCCGAGTTGGCCAGCAGGACCTCGTCGCGAACCAGGGCGTACAACCCCAGTGCGGCCTCGAGGTGGCTGTAGGCCTCGGCGCGGGCCCGTTCCTTCTCGTTGACGGTCTTCGCCGCCGTCAAACGCTCCAGCGGGCCCACGGCGAGGCGCCGGTGGGCGTCGGCCATTCGGTAGCGGGCCATCCGCGTCGCGGTGACTTCGGGGTAGCGCGACACCGCTTCGTCGAGCGCGTTCAGGCCGTCCTCGTAGCGTCCCTCGTCGATCAGCAGCCGGCCGAGTTCAAAGAGCGAATCGCGCCATTCGGGGCTCTCGGGCGTCATCGACGAACCACGGAGGTTAGCGCGCAGCAGCTCCTCGGCTCGCTTCGTGTTGCCGGCTATCCGGTGCGCCCGAGCGCACTCGAAGCTGGCGCGGTAGCTCGACGTGTCGTCGGGATGAAACTCGAGACACTCCTCGTACGCCGCAAGCGCCGGGGCGGTTGCGCCGAGCGCCGCGTGCGACTGGCCCAGCCGCAGCAGCGCTAGCGCGTTGCGTTGGACCGGCTCGGCGCGCAGGTAGCGCTCGAGGATGCGGATAGCGCTCGAGTACGAGTTCCCTCGGTAGAACGCGTCGGCGGATTGCCACAAGAGGTCGCCGTACTCCCGGTGCGCGAAACGCGCCAGCGCCAGCTCCTCGGAAGCCACCCCCGCGTCGCGCAGTCGGCGCCGACCCATCCGACGCAAGCGCATCTCGTCGGCCGCGAACCCCTCGGTGCTGGTGACCAGGTGCTCGCCCCAAGCGGCGAGGGTGTTCGCCCGTAGGCGCAGTTGAGTCACGCGCGAGAGCATCGGCGTGACGCGCTCGGCGAGGTGGTAGGCGGCCGCGTAGTCTTCCGCCTCAATGAGCGTCGAGTGCGCAAGGCGGACCCGCTTGCGAAACTCGGCGAGCGGCAGCACGTCGCTGCGGTAGTCAGACGGCTCACCCGCCACTTCGAGCCCTCGTCGGTAGGCCTCAACGGCGTCGTCGCTGTCGCCGGAAGCGAGCAGCAAGTCTCCTTCGGCGATCGCGGCCGCGACCCCCGGGGTCGTCGCGCCGAACTCGCGGCGCAGCGCGACGAACTCGCCTAGGGCCTTCGCTTCGTCGCCGGTCAATTGCTCGATCCGAGCCAGGAGGTAGTCGGCTTCGCGGCTGATCTCTGCGAGCTTGTCGAACGTCTTGGCGCGATCCAAGGCGTTGCGGGCGCGCTCTGCGTTCTGTGCCGCGTCGTCGCTATCGACGGACGCCTCGAGTCGCGCGACGAGCACCTTGCCGAGCGTTACGAGCCGATCCGAGGCTTCGACGGCCCCCTCGGAAGCGGTGATCGACGCCTCAGCCTCGTCCCAGCGACGTCGATTGGCGAGCGCCTTGGCCCGCAGCAAGAGCGCGGGTCCGCGCCGTTTGTCGTCGATCGCCGGGTGGTCGAGCGCTAGGTCGAGGTGCTCGATCGATTTCGAGTAGTTGGGAACGCCTGCGTAGTAGTAGGCTTCGGCGAGGAGCAGGTGAGCGTCGATCTCATCGGGGGTCCCGATTTCGAGCGCCGAATCGAGCGTCTCCATTCCGCGCCGCGTCTGGCGGCTCCAGATCAGGCTCTTCCCGAGGAGGAACAGGCCCTGCGAATCGCGATCACGCGGCCAGCCGATGGCGCGGGCCTCGGACAGGTACTTCGAGGCGACGAAGAACTCGGTCCGCTTGCGCTCGGGCGCCCATTGCAGGTCGGCGGCGGCGCACTTGATCGCGCCGAGGACGAACAGCGGACCTCCGTACTCGCCTGGTAGGATCAGATTCTGCGTCTGCATCTGCTCGACGAGCGACTCGGCGAGCTCATTGTCGCCGGCGTCGAGCGCCTCGAGCGCCATCTCGATCGTCACCGGAGGCGGGCCCGCGGCGATGTCGGCCAGCATCACCCAGGCCACGACGGTCGCGACCATAGCCCCGACGAACGCCAACCCGATCGCCATCGACCGTTTGGGATGCCCGGCCGCCCAAGCGCGGGCGCGGAGCATCACGCCGACCGGCGCTGTGGGGGGAGCTTCGGTGGCGGCGGGGGGGGCGGGCACGCGCGGCTTCTACAAGCCGGCGACGCCGGGTGTCAATCGAGGCGGCGCTGCGACCCGGGGCGCCGACTGCGCCGTTAGCCGCAGACGCGATCCATGACCCAGCGGTCGAGGTCCGACAGCATCGCCGTCGTCAGCTCTTCGTCTCCGGGGTACTGCCGTACGGCGACTTGAAAGCCGGCCGCGTGGAGCAGCGTCAAGTCCTGGCATACACGCGGCTCGCGGTACCGCACGCTGTGTCGCGAGGCAGAAAGCAGCAACGGGACGCGGCGGGCGTGGTTGACGCGCGACAGCGGCCGGTCGCCCCGGGGGAGGGCGCCGTCGAAGCTAGCGGCGCCGGCGAACAACTCGGGGCGCGTCAGGGCGAGTCGCAAGGCCATCGTCCCCCCTTCTCCCAAGCCGGCGACGAAAACGCGATTCGGGTGGACGTTGAACCGCTCGCGGGCGGTCGCGATCGCGTCGGCAACCGCTTGTTCGGCGCTCTCGACCCCGTTGGGGCAGGTGGTCCAACCGCGATTTTCTCTCGCGCCGAACGTGTCTACTCCCGCAACGCCGCGCGGGGCGACCGCCACGTAGTTCCGGACGCTGACGTGCTTCATCACCTTCGGCAGGGCGCGCTCGCTCGACCCGCGGTCGTGCAACCAAACGAGCAACGGGTAAGCGTATCCCGGCTCGTAGCCTTGCGGGGCGAACGTCTGAACCCGCGTTTCGACCCGTGTGCCCGACTCCTCCCAAGCCCATGGGGCGCCGCCGTACGAACCGGCGAAAGCGTGCTGTTGAGGGACGAGCGACGCCACGAGGGAGCTGAGTCGGTTCATTGCCGGGGGCGTCCAGAGTGATGGAGCGTGGGAACGGAGCGAGCAACGCGGAGGACGCTGCGGGGCGTCGGGGCGAAGTCACCACGATCGAGGTGCGGCGAAGGGGACAGCTTCCGCGATGCGAGGTCGGACGAGCGAGGGGAGTCGATCTTCGCTGCCGGGTGGTCGGAATCTACGCGAGCGGCGCACCGTCCGTCAACGCGAGGACGCCGACGAGGAATCGGTGATTCGTCTGCTAGCAGACACGCGGCGCCGCCAACCAGGCTGCCGCGACTAGACGAGCTTCTCCATCGCGGAGACGAGCTCCTTGACGGCATCGACGCTCTTCTGGAACGCGGCCCGCTCGGTCGCCGTGAGCTCGAGCTCGACGATCCGCTCCACACCGCCGTCGCCCAGCACCACCGGCACGCCGACGTAATAGCCCCCGACGCCGTACTCCTTGTCGCAGTACGCCGCGCAGGGGATCAGCCGCTTCTTGTCACGGACGATCGCCTCGACCATCTGCGCCGTGGCGGCGGCGGGGGCGTAGTAGGCGCTCCCGGTCTTCAGCAGGCCGACGATCTCGGCCCCACCCTTCCGGGCCCGGTCGATGATCTCCTCCAGCCGCGCCGGGGCGATCAACTGCGTCACGGGGATCCCGCCGACCGAAGTGCAGCTAGCAAGCGGCACCATTGTGTCGCCATGACCCCCCATCAGCAGGGCCGAGATGTCCTCGACGCTCACCCCCAGCTCCATCGCCAGGAACGTCCGATAGCGGGCCGTGTCGAGCACGCCCGCTTGTCCGACGACGCGGTGCGGCGCGAACCCGGTGACGCGCAGCGCCTGCTGCACCATCGCGTCGAGCGGGTTGCTGACGACGATGACGACCGCATTCGGGCTCGACGTTTTCACCTGCTGGCAGACCGCCGTCATGATCTTGGCGTTGGTCCCCAGGAGGTCGTCGCGGCTCATCCCCGGCTTGCGGGCGATCCCGGCCGTGATCACGACCACGTCGCTCCCCGCCGAGTCGGCGTAGTCGCTCGTGCCGACGACCTTCGAGTCGAACCCGAAGACCGGGGACGACTGCATCAGGTCGAGCGCCTTGCCGCGGGGCATGTCCCCCGCCTCGGGGACGTCCAAGAGGACGATGTCCCCGAGCTCGGCGGCGGCGCACCAATGGGCGCAGGTGGCGCCGACGTTTCCGGCCCCGATGATCGTGATTTTGGCGCGTCGCATGGCGGCGGATGACTCCCGGGTTGTGATGTCTCTTTGCTGCTACCGAGTATCGCGCTAGCGTCGGGGGGCAACAAGGGAGCCATGCCTGCGACGTGTCGTCGCAGGCGAAGTCCCCGTTCGCACTGCGCCAGCGGCCTGGACAATCGGGGGGGCGCCCCCTAAGGTTCGCCCCGCTCCGGAGGGACCCGGAGCGGCACCGACAGGAAACGTACCGACCCCTCCAAGGGCCGCCCGCCGAGGGCGCGTTCGTGCTGGGGTCGCAATCGCGTATGGCGAACCAGGCGAGCGAAGACCGACCGCGGAGCGGCTGGAGCCGAGCGAGCGACCTCGCGCTCCCGCTGGCGATGATCGCCAGCGTGCTCGTGATCCTCGTGCCGCTCCCCCCCGTGCTGCTCGACGTGCTGCTCGCCGCGAACATCACGGTCGCGGTCGTGATCCTGCTCACGACGATCTACGTGAGGACGCCGCTCGAGTTCAGCGTCTTCCCTTCGCTCTTGCTCGCGACGACGCTCGCACGGCTGGTGCTCAACGTGGCGACGACGCGCCTGATCCTCACCGAGGCGCCCAGCAAGGGGATGAACGCCGCGGGGGACGTCGTCGTGGCGTTCTCGAACTTCGTCGCCGGCGAGCAGATCGTCGTCGGACTGATCATCTTCATCATCATCATCGCCATCCAGTTTTTGGTGATCACCAAGGGCGCCACACGCATCAGCGAGGTTGCGGCGCGCTTCGCCTTGGACGGCATGCCGGGCAAGCAGATGGCGATCGACGCCGACCTGAACGCCGGGATCATCGACGAGAAGGAGGCGCAGCGCCGCCGCCTCGAGGTCACGCAGCAGGCCGACTTCTACGGGGCGATGGACGGCGCCAGTAAGTTCGTCCGCGGCGACGCCATCGCCGGCATCGTGATCACGATCATCAACATCGTTGGCGGCCTCATCATCGGCGTCGGCCAGGAGGGGATGGAGTTCGCCGAGGCGGGCGCCATCTTCACGCGCTTGACGATCGGCGACGGTCTGGTGAGCCAGGTCCCGGCCTTCCTGATCTCGCTCGCCGCCGGCCTGCTCACCACGCGCAGCACGCAGAGCGCGAACCTGCCGAAGGAGTTCGTCGATCAGTTGCTCGCGAGGCCGCAGGCGCTGGTCGTCGCCGCGGGGTTCTTGGGGGTGCTGGTGTTCACCAACCTGCCAACGATCCCGCTGCTGGCGCTCGGTGGCGCGTGCTTGGGGCTGTCGCGGGTGATCGCCCGCCGCGACGTCGAGGACGCGGCGACGCTGAAGCGCGACGAGGCGGCGGCTAAACCCCCCGTCGAGACGCGCGTCGAGGACTACCTGGCGGTCGATCCAATGGAGATCGAACTGGGGGTCGGCCTGATCCGCCTGGCGGACCCCGCGCGGGGGGGCGACTTGCTCGACCGCGTGCAGCGCGTCCGCCACAGCGTGGCCGGCGAGGTCGGCCTCGTCATGCCCAAGGTGCGGATCCGCGACAACATGCGCCTGGGGCAGAACGAGTACCGCATCAAGATCGCCGACATGCCGGTCGCCGCCGACGAGCTCCAGCCCGGTTACCTTCTGGCGATCGACTCGGGGATGACCAGCGGCGTGGTCGAAGGCCTCCCGACCCGCGACCCGGCGTTTGGGACCGACGCGATGTGGATCAGCGTCGGGCGCCAGGAAGAAGCCGAGATGCTCGGCTACACGGTCGTCGAGCCGGGCGCCGTCCTGGCGACGCACCTCACCGAGGTCTGCCGTCGCCACGCCGACGAGATCCTCACACGCGACGCGGCGAAACACCTCATCGACGAGCTCAAGGCCACGACACCCGCGGTGGTTGGCGAGCTGATCCCCAACGTGATGTCGCTCGCCGAGGTGCAGCAGGTGCTGCAGATGCTGCTGCGCGAGCAGGTGTCGATCCGCCAGCTCGCGCTGATCCTCGAAACGCTTGGCGATCACGCCCCGCGCTCCAAGGACCCGATCCTGCTCACCGAGTACGTCCGCCACCGCCTGGCGAGGCAGCTCTCGACGCGCTACCGCGACGCCGAGGGGCGCTTGCACGTCGTCGCGCTCGACCCGGCGCTCGAGGACCGCATCCGGGCCGGGTTCGAGCACAACGAACGCGGGCTCTTCGTCCGCCTCCCGCCGAAGACCATCGAGAAGGTGTGCGGCGAAGTCCGCAACGAGATCGACAAAGTCGCGAAGCAAGGGGGTGTGCCGGTGCTGCTCGTCAGCCCTCAGGTCCGCGCCGCCGTCAAGCAGGTAACCGACAGCGCGCTGCCGCAGCTCGTGGTGATGAGCTTCAACGAAGTGACACGCGACACGACCCTCGTGACCCACGGAGTGGTTGCCGACGTCGCGTAGCGGCGCAGCAGACTCGTACAACTCTAGCCCTCACTGCCCTTGGCGATGGACATCAAGACCTACCGAGCACGGACGATGCGCGAGGCGCTCGACCTCGTGCGTGACGACTTGGGCCCCGAGGCGTCGGTGCTGCACGCGCGGGAACTGAATCGCGGGCCGATCGCCCGTTGGCTGCGCGGGGCTGTCGTCGAGGTGGCCGCGGCGGCGCCCCGGCGCGTCGCCGAGGGGTCGCGCGGCGAACCGGCCTCGGCCGTCCGCGCTGGCGCACGGTCCTTCGCAACGCAGCGATCGCCGGCCATGCAGGACGAGGCGCCGGCACGTGTTCACCAGTCGCCGCGCACCGCTACCTCCGCACGCGCCTCGCGAGCACTCGCCGACGCGCTGTTTCATTGCCACGGGGCCTTGCTCGACGCCGGCTTCGAGCCACCGATGGCCCGCGAGCTCGCCGAGCGCGTGCAGCGGCGACTGCGCGCCGAGAAGTCCGACGACCCGGCCCGCGTCCCGCTCCTTGCGTGGGAAGCGATCCGCGACGCTATCACCACCAGCGGCGGCATCCGCTTCGCGGCGCCGTCCCCCTTCGCTCCGCGAAGGGCGCGCGTCGTTGCGCTGGTCGGGCCCACGGGGGTGGGCAAGACGACGACCCTCGCGAAGCTCGCCGCAAACGCGCGGATCGACGACGGCCTGCGTGTGGGCTTGGTGACGATCGACACCTACCGGGTCGCCGCCGTCGAGCAACTCGGCGCCTACGCCGACATCATGGACTTGCCGATGGAGGTGGTGGCGAACGCCACCGAGCTGCGGGGCGCGCTGGATCGACTCGCCGGCCTCGACCTCGTGCTGATCGACACCGCGGGTCGCAGCCCGCGCGACGCGGAGCGGCTCGAGGAGCTGCGGTTGCTGCTCGCCGAGGCGAGCATCGACGAGACGCACCTCGTGCTGAGCGCGACGACGGCGTCGCGGGGACTCGAAGAGGCCGCCCGTCGCTTCGCCGCGGTCGGCGTGTCGTCGCTGCTATTCACCAAGCTCGACGAGGCCGTGACACTCGGCCAGCTCGTGGGACTCGCCCACGGGCTCTCGCTGCCAATCAGCTACTTGACCGACGGGCAGAGCGTCCCCGAGGACATCCGCCCCGCCGACGCCGAGTGGCTCGCCGAACGCGTCCTCGACGGCGTGAACTCATGAGCGACGCCCTGGACAACCGCTCGGCGGCACGCGCAGAGCGCAGCGTCCAAGCGCGAGAGCTTGCGTCGCGCGTCAGCGGGCACGCCGCGCGCGATCGCGAAGCAGCAGGGCCGATGGTTGTCGTTGTCGGGGCGAAGGGGGGGGTCGGCGCTTCGAGTGTCACGATGGCCCTTGCGCGGGGCCTAGCCGAGTGCGGCGCCGCGGCGCTCGCGGTCGATGCGCACCTCGGTCGCGGCGACCTGGCGCTCGTCGCCGGCTGGCGCGGCGAGACAACCCCCGGGATCGAGTCACTGCTGAGCGCCACTGCTACGCCCGCGTGCGTGCGCGGCGTCGATAGGGACGTCCACTTGATTGCCGGGCAGCGCGGACGTGCTCCGGCGATCGCCGACCTCGCCGCCGCCGCGCGTCGCGTCGTGCAGACTGTCGTGCGCCTCGCCCCGCGCAGCGCGTGGACGCTCTTCGACGCCGGCGACGCGTTCGGGTCGTGGTCGGCGGAGCTCGCGCAGATCGTTGGACGCGTGCTACTCGTCACCACCCCCGAACCGCTCTCCGTGCTGACGGCGTACGGCGCGCTGAAGCACCTACGGCGCGTTGCTCCACGGGCGGCGGTCGCGCTGGTTGTCAATCGCTGTGCTGACCAAGCCACGGCCGAGGGGGTGCATCGCTGCGTCGCGCAGGCGGCCGAGCGGTTCGCAGCGCCGCTGGCGCCGCTGGCGGGGTGGTCCCCCCCGGGCGAGACGCTCGCCGGCGCCGCGGCGCCCCGCGTCGTCGCCCGTGCGCTCGCCGAGCGACTCGTCGGCGCCGGCGTGGCCCAACCGAAGCCCGGCGCCGCGGTCGCCGCTTGAGAGGAACCCCCAGCCATGCGGCGACTGATAAAACTCTCCGATTCGATTCAACCCCTCGGGTCGCGTTGGTCGATGCAAGTTCGGTGGCAGGCTCCACGCCCGCGTAGGGAAAGATGGGGGGTTTGCCGCGAGTTTGCGGACAGCGACCGAGGCGATTCATGGCGCAGAGCTACGCCGGTGTGCTGGGGTGCTTGGGCATGGCTGTCGCCATGGCTCGGGGCGCCCTGGCCGGGGCGGGGTTCGAGGGGACGGCCACAACGGCCGTCACCGCGCTCGTGACCTTCGCCGCGGTCGGAGGGCTCGTTGGGTGGATCGCCGAGGCGACCATCGACGAGTCGGTCCGCCAACGACTGGAAGCCGAGCTCGCGGAGATCGACACGCCCAAAGCGTGACGACAAGCGCGCGGACGCTTCCCCCAGGGACAATCGGAAACAACGACGCCGGGCACGGATCGCCCGTCGAACGACCGCTTCCGCGCCGCTGACCGGCGGCGCGCTTCACGGAGGATTGCATGGCAGCGTCGACGCTCTCCGTTCGCGACACACCCGCCGAAGAAATCGCCGAGATCTGGCGCCGCTACAAGGCGGACCCGGGAAACAAGTCGCTGCGAAACCGGCTGGTCGAGCAGTACCTGCCGCTGGTGAAGTACAACGGCGAACGGATCTGGAACCGTCTCCCCGACGGCGTCGAGCTCGACGACTTGATCTCGGCCGGCGTCTTCGGCCTGATGGACGCGATCAACGCGTTCGACATGGACCGCGGCGTGAAGTTCGAGACGTACTGCGTGCCGCGCATCCGCGGGGCGATGCTCGACGAGCTCCGCAGCATGGACTGGGTCCCGCGCCTGGTGCGCTCGAAGGCCAGCCGCCTGAACGAGGCCGTGAAGCTCCTCGAGGCGAAGTTCGGCCGCTCGCCGACCGAGGTCGAGCTCGCCCAGCAGATGGAGATCAGCGTCGCCGAGCTCGAGCGCATGATCCAAGAGGCGAACGCCGTGGGCCTCATCAGCCTGAACAAGAAGTGGTACGAGACCGACAGCTACAAAGACGTCCGCGAGATCGACATCCTCGAGGACAAGAAGGGGGAAGACCCCACGCGGCGCGTGCAGAAGTCGGACCTGATGCGCCTGGTCACGAAGGGCCTGAACCGCAACGAGCGCCTGATCATCATCCTCTACTACTACGAAGAGCTGACGATGAAGGAGATCGGCGCAACGCTCGACCTCTCCGAGAGCCGCGTCAGCCAGATGCACTCGGCCATCGTCCAGCGGCTGCAGTCGCAGCTCGGGCGGCGTCGCCCCGAGTTCGGCACGGCCTGATCTCCCGTGCGCAGTCCGATGGAAAGACTCCGAAGCCCCGGGTCGCTGCGACCCGGGGCTTTTTCGTTGGCGCATCTTCGGCCGGGGCGGGGGGTGAATCCACTCCTCCGATCTGCCACACTGAGGTGTCCGCTAACCTCTGCACCCACCTCCCGCCGATGCCCGCCGACTTCCTGCCGATCGCGACACTGTTCCTCGGCCAGGACATGGCGTGGGGGGACCTGGGGGTCGTCGGCCTGCTGGTGCTGCTCGAAGGGGTGTTGTCAATCGACAACGCCCTGGTGCTGGGGATCCTCGCCAAGCGCCTCCCGAAGGAACAGCGCTCGAAGGCGCTCACCTACGGGCTCGTCGGGGCGTTCGTGTTCCGCTTCATCGCCGTCCTGTTAGCGGCCTACTTGCTTCAATGGCGGTGGGTCAAGCTGCTCGGCGGCGGGTATCTGATGTACATCGCGCTGAAGCACTTGCTCATCGACTCGCGCACGAGTCACAACGACGCCACCGCGGTCGAGGAATCCGACGGCGAGATCGGCCTCGTCGATGAGGCGACGGGCGAGCCACTGACCCCCGAGCAAGAGAAGTCCGAACTGGAAGAGCGCCTCCCCGCCGCGGTGCTCGAGCAGGTCGCGGGCCGCGAGTCTGCCACGAAGTACGCCCGCTTCTGGCCGACCGTGCTGGTGATCGAGCTCACCGACATCGCGTTCGCCGTCGATTCGATCCTCGCCGCCATGGCGCTCGTCGGCAGCCCCCCGCCGGGTCACCCCACCGAAGCTCCGCACCCGAAGCTGTGGGTCATCGTCCTGGGGGGGATCCTCGGGATCGTCCTGATGCGCTTCGCGGCGGTGCTGTTCATCAGGCTGCTCGAGCGTTTCCCGCGTTTCGAGGAAGCGGCCTACCTGCTCGTGGCGGTGATCGGCGCGAAGCTCCTCGCCGACTGGGGGTTCAACTCGGCGGAGCACCCGCACGTTGTCGACTTCCACGACTGGCGGCACCCGGCGTTTTGGGCGTTCTGGGTGTCGATGGCCTCGTGCTTCGCGGTGGGATTCCTGCCGAAGAAGCGAGCGGCGGCGGCGTCGCGTTAGGCGTCCCCCGCGACGCGCACTGCTTCGCTGAGGTCGATCGTCCCCTCGTAGAGCGCCCGGCCGATGATCGCCGCGCCGAGGCCGGCGTCGGCCAGAGCCCGGACGTCGTCGATCGTCGTCACTCCCCCCGACGCCACGACGCACAGCGGCGCGACGCCGCGCTGCATTTCGGCCATCGCCGCCACGTTGGGCCCCCGCATCATGCCGTCGGTCGCGATGTCGGTGTAGACGATTGCCGCCAGCGGAGCGCCGCGGAACCGCTGGGCGAGCTCGACGGCCCCCAGGGTGCTTGTTTCGAGCCAACCGTCGGTCGCCACGAGGCCGTCGCGCGCGTCGATCCCCAGGACGAGCTTGTGGGGGAATCGTTCGACGATCGTCTCGAACCAGTCGGTCCGCTTGATGGCCGACGTGCCGACGACGAGTCGATCGAGGCCAAACGCGAGCAGCTCTTCGATCGATTGCTCGTCGCGGATCCCGCCCCCGAGCTCGACCTCCATCCGCCGGCCCGGCGCAGCAGACGGGCCCACCGCTTCGAGGATCGACTCGATCGCGGGGATGTTCACCGGCGCCCCCTCGCGGGCGCCGTCCAGATCGACAACGTGCAGGCGCCGGGCGCCGGTTTCGGCGAAGCCCAGGGCCACGGCGGCCGGGTTGTCGCCGAAGACGGTCTCTTGGGAGTAGTCCCCCTGGCGGAGGCGCACGCAGCGCCCCCCACGCAGGTCGATGGCCGGCCAGATCTGCATCGCGAGGCTTTCGGAACGCTACGGAAGACGAGCGGGGCCGGGGGGGTCCCCCCCAGGGCCGCACTCTCGCACAACGCCCCCCCCGCATCAACGCCCGGCGGACGCCTCGGGGCGCCCCCCCTGAGGCGTGCCCCCGACGCGGTTCCAGCACGCCCGCACGCGGCGAACGCGGCGTTCGATCGTCCGTTCGGCGACTCCCAGGTCCTCGGCGATCTCGGCGTTGGTCCAGCCGTCGATCCGCCGCTGAGCGACATCGCGCAGCATCGGGTCCGAGCAGGCGGCCATCAGCCGCTCGAACGCCTCGTGCACCAGGGCCACCGCTTCGGGGGGCTCGTGCTGGTCGATCGGCTCGTTGGAGCGGATCGGCGCCGGGGGGGCGGCGTGTGACTGCGGTTCGTCTTCGTCCCAGCGCAACGGGCTGACCACGCGCCCGCCGCCACGCTTGAGCGCGTGCTGTCGACGGCGTTCGTTGACCGCCTCGCGGGCGGCGATCTTCGCTAGAAGCGCCCAGACCGAGCCGCTGCGTCCGAGGTCGGGGAAGCGGTCGCGGGCGAGGCCCTCGAGGAGCGCTTCGATCGCGACGATGGCGACGTCCTCTTCGTCGGCCGCGGCCCGCGGAGTGTTGCCGAGCTTCGTGCGCGCGAGCGCCACGAGCCGGCGGAAGTAGCGTTCCCACAACTCACGCTGCGCGGCGGCGTTGCCGGCTCGCAGTCGCGCCAGCAAGCGGGGGGTCCGATCGAACCGATCGGCCCCCGTCTCTGAGTGCGGTGTCACATAACCGATGAGGGCCATGGCGTCCTCGCTGTCGGGCCCGACTCCGTCCGCAACCAGCCGAAGGGTCACGCCCTTCGCTGGGGGACGCTCTTCCACTGTGCGCTTCGCCGCGTGGCGATTGCAACGGACTCCGGTGAAATCCGCGCGAAGTTCCGGTGCGACACGTCGTCGCGCCTTCGAAAAGCGCGATCTTTGTCGGGCCGCGGGGGGCGCGCCCGATTTGCTCTATGCGGGCGCAAGGCTGCGCACCTCCTGTCATCGAGACGGCAGCCGCAGTTTCTTCTGCGTGTGATCTCGCCCAATTCCTCGCTGTTGTTCGGCGCCCCGTAGGGCCCGCTGCGGCCTACGGTCTGCGCCCCCCTGTCCCGCAGTCCGGAGGAAACGCTAATGACCCGCTACCCCTTTAGCCTCGGCGCCGTGTGCGCCGTGGCTTGCTCGTCGCTCGCTCTGGCGACGATCCCTTACACCCCCGTGCCGATCGTAGGGTCGCAGAACGTCGGTCCGGGGGTCGAGCCGCCGAGCGTCGTGATCGGCAAAGAGTACTCGCACGACCGCGACGTCGATTCAACACCGGCCGTCGATCCGCAGCAGATCATCGCGTGGGACGGCATCGGCGGCGTGGCCGATGGCCAGGACTTCACGGGGACGCGCCCCAACTGGACCCCCGACCAGGACATCGACGCGATCGCCAACCACGGCGACGCCTGGTACGACGCCGTGTCGCGGCTCGACTTGGCGCACCTCATCTTCTCGATCGACCGCGAGTCCGCGGTCGTCGTTCCCCCCGCAGCGGGGGGCGCCGGCGCGTTCGGGCCGTGGACGCTCCCGTCGGGTGGCCCGGTCCCACTTTCGAACGGAAACTTGATCGGAGGCGCCGGGGAGATCAGCGTCGAGAACGCCGGCGCCTTCGCTCCGCCGCAGACGCAGACCGTCTGGGCAACGCAGGTCGAGATCAACGGCATGCCCCTCCCCAACGACATCGACGGCGTCGAGGTCTGGGGGCCGGAACCGGGCTTCACGGCCGACGTCGATAAGTACTCGCTTGAGGTCGATACCTTCAGCGGGGTGTCCGTGTGGAACGGTACGGGCGGCGTCTACTTGACGCACGGCGGTGTCGTTAGCGCGGTCGCGGCGTTGCTCGGTCCCGTCCCGGGCTCCGCTGTGCTGGCGAACCCCCCCGGGGCGGATTTGCGAGGTACCGAGGCGATCGACCTCGACGCGCTGATGGTCCTCGACCAGCTCGAGTCGAATGAATCGTTCGACCGAAACCCGACTGGCGGCGGGGCGTTTGACTCGGTGCTGTTCAGCATCCGCCAGGTGATCGACGTCACGGACCCGACGGGCTACTACGCCACCGGGAGCGAGATCTTCCTGCTCGACTCGACCGGCGCCGTCAGCTTCTTGGGGCACGGCGGCCACGTCTGGGACAAGGCGTACGCCCTCACGAACCTGCGCGTGCTTCCTCCCGTCGGCTCTCCCAACGGGATCGTTGTGGTCGATGTCGATGCCCTCGAGGCGATCGTCCAGGTCCCCGAGCCGGCCGCGGGGCTGTTGGTCGCGTTCGCGGCGGGGGTTGCGCTGCGGCGTCGGCGCGACTGAAGTGGCGTTGTGACAGCGTTGTTGTCGCGAAACGGGGGGAACGCCACGGCGGCGTTCCCCCCAAGTTTCGTTCGCCGCATCGCGCGGGGGCTTCGCTGCTAGCAAGAGTGCGGTGCGAAACCCGCCGTGCCGGGATTGCGGGGATCGCCTACGATACGGGGCCCGCTCCTCACGCCCACGCTATCGCCCCGCGACCGCCGCCGATGACCACCGCGCTGCGCGTCGAGGGGCTCGCGAAGTCGTATGGCGCGCAGCCGGCGCTCGAGGGCGTGTCGTTCGCCGTTGAGTCGGGAGAGCTGCTGGCGCTGCTCGGCCCCAACGGCGCAGGCAAGACGACGCTCATCCGCGCGATCTGTGGCCGCGTACGGGTCGATGCCGGCACGATCGAGCTGCTCGGCAGGACCCTGCCGGCCCGCGGCGGGCGCGAGGCGCTCGGCTTCGTGCCACAGGAACTGGGGGTCTACCCCGACCTCACCACGCGCGAGAACCTCCGCGCGTTCGGAGTCTTCAACGGCCTTCGCGGGGGGCGGCTCCGCGAGCGCATCGACTGGGCGCTCGAGTGGACCGGCCTCGAAGACCGCGCCGACGACCTCCCGCGGACCTTCTCCGGCGGCATGAAGCGGCGCGTGAACCTGGCGTGCGGCGTGCTCCATTCGCCGCGCGTGCTGCTGCTCGACGAGCCGACGGTGGGGGTCGATCCCCAGAGCCGCGCACGAATCTTTGCGATGATTCGCTCGTTGCGTGACGAGGGAACGGCGATCGTCCTGACGACGCACCACCTGGAAGAAGCCGAGCGCGAGGCGGACCGGATCGTGATCGTCGATGCCGGCCGGGTGATCGCCGACGGCACGCTCACCGAGCTCATCGATCAGACGATCGGCGCCGACCGACGCGCAACGCTGCGGTTCTCCAAGCCGCTCGCCAACGGCGCCGCGGGGATGGTCGCCAGCCTCGTCCCCGGCGTCGATCGCGCGGTGGGGGGCGACCCCCTCGTCTGGAGCGCTCGCCTGCGGAACGTCGCCGCGGAGCTGCCGCGCGTCCTCGACGCCGTGGCGTCGGCCGGGGGGGACCTCCGCGACCTCGAGGTCCACGCCCCCGACTTGCAAGCGGTCTTCCTGCACCTCACCGGGCGGGAGCTGCGCGAATGACCACCCGCCTGGTTCGTGAAGTCGCGATGGTCGGATTGAGGCGGATGACCCACGCGCGCGCCGAGCTGCTGCTGACATTCCTCGTCCCCATCTTGTTCTTCACGATCTTCGCTTGGATCTTCGACAACGGCGTCGGCTCGGGTAGATCGAAGCGCATCAAGCTCGCGGTCACCAACCTCGACAGCGGCGACGCCGCGAAGCAGCTCGCCGAGAAAATCAAAGGGAGCGACGCGATCCGACTGATCGACGCCGGCGCGACGCCGTCTCCCGATCCGCTCGACGCCGCTCGCGACCGCGTCCTGCGGGGCGACGCGAGCGTTGCGATCGTCGTCCCTGAGGGGTGGAGCGCAACGCTCGATACGTCCGAGCCCGGCAAGGTGTTTTTGCTCGCCGACTCGTCCGACCAGGTGAGCCCGAAGCTCGCCGCGGCCCTCGTGCAAGAAGCGATCGGCGCGACGTTCGCCGAGAGGGCTTCCGCCGGGCGGCCGCTCCCACCCGGGGCGCCGGCGCCGCAACAGCCTTCGCTATCGGCTTCATCGCCGCTCTCGGCGCCGTCGGCGGTCGAGGTGATCGACGTACTGGGCGAGAGCAAGGCAAACCCCGTAGTGTCGATGTACGCCGCGGGGATCGCCGTGATGTTCCTGCTGTTCAGCGCCACCGGCGCGGCCGGGGCGCTCCTAGAAGAAGAAGAGAATCAGACGCTTGAACGGCTGCTCGCTTCGCGGCTGACGATGACGCACGTGTTGCTCGGCAAGTGGTTGTCGATCGCGCTGGTGGGCTTCGTGCAGATCGCGGTGATGTTCGCTTGGGCGCAAGTGGCGTTCGGCGTGGACGTCGTGAAGAAGCTCGACGGGTTCGTGCCGATGACCTTGGCGACCGCCGCCGCCGCCTCCGCACTCGCGCTCGCCCTGGCCGCCGCGTGCCGCAGCCGCGCGCAGCTCAACGCCGTGAGCGTGGTCCTCGTGCTGTCGATGTCGGCGCTGGGGGGGAGCATGGTCCCTCGCTACTTGATGAGCGACTCGATGCAGCAGCTCGGGCGCGTGACGTTCAACGCCTGGGCGATCGACGGCTACACAAAGCTCTTCTGGCGCGACCTGCCGGCCACCGAGCTGTGGCCCGAGCTGGCGTTCATGGCCGCGGCGACCGTGGTCCTGCTGCTGATCGCGAGGCTGTTCGCGCTGCGCTGGGAACGAGACTGAGGGGGAATTGGGAGTACGGAGTTCGGAACGCGGCGTGTCCGGGACGATTCCGCATTCCGACCTCCGAATTCCCCTACTGCCTCCCTTTCCACGCCACCTGCTTGCCTGTCGTTGATCGAACCAGCGCCTCCCACTGCGCGACGAGGAACAGCAGCACCCCCAGCGGGTGGAGCAGCGCCCCGAGCCGCGACTGGCGGAAGCGGTCGGCTGCGTCGAAGCGCGGGGCGTACGACGCGATCGCGGCGAGCCCAGCGAGCACCGAAGCGGCCGACCAACCTCCCCCCCAACAACTGGCGACCAATATCGGCAGCGGCGCCACTTGCCCCAGGCCGAGGACCAGCGTAACCGCCGGGAGTAGCGCCGGTTTGGCGACCCCTTCGGTCGCGTTCTTCAGCAGTCCCCGCCAAACCTGCCGCGCGCCGGCGTACATCCGGCAGCGGGCCAGGTCGGTGGCGTCGAACAGGTCCGTGGCGAGGCCCGCCTTGCGGTACGCGCGGGGGAGCGTGACGCCGTCGTGACGCGACGACTTCACCGCCGCGTGCCCCCCGGCGGCGAAGTAAGCGTCCTTCTCGGTGAAGAACAGTTGCCCGCAGCCGGCGCCGAAGGCCGGGTCGGCGTCCTGCCGCATCCGCCGCAGCGACAAGAACCCCAGCAGGATGAAGTGGATCAGTGGCAACAGCAGCCCTTCGGACAGGGTCCCGGTGACTTGCCTCGGGAAGCCACTCACGAGCGCTGCCCCCGACCGCCGCTGCTCGGCAACCAGCCGCGGGATGGCGTGCGGTTCGAGGCGCACGTCGGCGTCGAGGAACAGCAGGCGCTCGTAACGGGCGGCTTCGGCGAGCTGCTGGCAAGCGTGCTGCTTGCCGTTCCAACCGGCGGGGAGCGGCGCGCCGCGGAGCGATCGGACACGCGAGTCCCCCGAAGTGAGTAGCGCGACGATCGCCGCCGTGTCGTCCTCTGACGAGTCGTCGAGCGCAACGACCTCGACGGTGACCCCGTCCGCGGCCGCGAGGATCGACTCGACGCACGCCTCGATGTTGGCGGCCTCGTTCCGCGCGGGGACCAGGACCGACAACCGGGTATCCGCCGATGGCGCCTCGAACGGCGCCAAGCGGAACACCACTCGGTTCCGCAAGTAGAAGTAGAACGGCAACGCCGCGAACACCAGCGACAAGGCGGCAAGGACCGTTGTCGTCATCTGCGTTCCTCCGTGTTCATCGGTGGTTCCGCACCCCCGAGCCGCAGTTTATCGCTGTGGTTCGGCTGGTAGCGCCGGCCGGTCGCGCGGGCGATCAGCTTTCGCCACCCCTCGTAGGGCCCGCCGACGCCTTCCGCCCCCCCGAGGAGCACGCGGAACGCGGCGGCGTTTCGGGCGATCGACGCCTGGGACAACGCCCCTTGCGTCGCGCGCAGCCGCTCCCGCAGCAGCGCGTCCCAGGCCCCTTTGTCGAGCCCCGCGTGGTCGGCCACGACGATCGGCTCGCCCCACGCGGCGAGGGCCTCGGGGAGGCGTTCTTCCCAAAACGGGTACTCGATCGCCAGCGGCAGGACGACCGTCGAGGGGTTCGACGCCGCGAGGTCTTCGATGACGTGCGCAAGGCCCGGCTTGAAGGCTACGGCCTCGTCGCGCGGATCGACGAACCGCCCCTCGGGGGTAATCCACAGCGAGCCCCCCGGTCGGGCGAGCACGTCGCGCGAGGTCCGCAGGTAAGCGGCGGCGCCACGCCGCGTCTCTTGCTCGACGCCGAAGAACCCGAGCCGCTCGAAGACCGGGTAGCGGGCGAGCGCCTCGGCGTCGAACGGGGCGTACAGGGCTTTGCCGGGGAGCTCCGCAGCCGCCAGGTGCATCGCCACCAGCGGGTCCCACCACGAGGCGTGGTTCATGTACACAACGAGCGGCGCATCGAGCGGCACGCAGGGCCCCTCGCCCCCCAGCAGCGCGACCGAGTGGAACGACTTACGCAGGTAACGCCGCACGTACCACAGGAACCAGCCGAGGAGCCACGGCGAGACGGCGGGAGACGGGCTGTCGGAGCGTTGTGGCATCAGTTGGGAGCAAGCGTCCTAAGTACAGAAAGCACCAATGACCAAGCACCAATGACCAAGCACCAATGACCAAATGCTGTCGGTTACGGCCCACCGCTCACTGCCTACCGCCCACTCCTCTTGGTCACTGGTCACTGGTCACTGGTCACTGGTCACTGGTCACTGGTCACTGGTCATTTGCGTCAGCGCGCCACCGCTGCCTTGGCGTGGTCGGCGTCGAGCGCATCGGCCGCGATCCAGCCGCTCATCAGCACCATCGGCATGCCGGGGCCCGGGTGGGCGGCGCCCCCGGCCAGGTAGAGCCCCTTTACGTCGCGGCTGCGATTCGCCGGCTTGAACGCGCCGAAGAATCGGCCGTGGCTCGCCAGGCCGTAGATCGCCCCGCGGAGCGTGTTGTAGCGGCTCTCGATGTCGGCCGGCGTCAGCGCTTCCTCGACCTCGATCGCGTCGCTGATCCCTTCCATCCCCGCGGTCCGTTCGAGCTTGTCGAGGATCACCTGGCGGTAGGCGGGGAGCATCTTCTTCCAGTCCTGCCCGTCTCGTCGGTAGGGGGTGTGGACCAGGATGTACAGCGCCTCGCCCCCCGGGGGGGCGACCCCTGGCTCGCTGGTCGCCGGCGCGCAGACGTAGCACGTCGGGTCGGGCGCCGGCTCGCCACGCTGGTAGATCGCCTTGAACTCCTCGTGCGGGTCTTCGGAGAAGACGAAGTTGTGGTGCAGCAGTTGGTCGAACCGACGCTTGAGGCCCAGGTAGAGCACCACCCCTGAACAAGCCGGCTCGTACTTCCGGCGGCGCAGGAACGGCGACTTGGGGCCTTCGCCGAGCAGCTCCTTGTGCGTCAGCACGCTGTCGCAGTTGCTCACGACGGCGTCGCACGCGTGACGCACCCCCTCCTGCGTCTCGACCCCCACCGTGCGGCCGTGCTCGACGACGATCTTCCGCACGGGTGTCTCGGTGTGGACCTCGACCCCCAGCTCGCTGGCCAGCCGCGCGAGCGCCTCGGGCACGGCGCGGGTCCCCCCCATCGGGTACCAAACCCCCTCGCTCGTCTGCATGTGGGCGATGCCGCACAGCACGGCGGGGGAGCCCTCGGGGTTCGAACCGACGTACTGCGTGAAGTGGTCGATCATCTGCGCGACGCGCGCGTCGGGGACGTGCGAGCGGACCGTCTTCGCGACGGTCTGACCCATTCGCAGTTGCAGCAAGTCCCCCAGGACCTTGGCGTTAAAGGTCCCCTTCATGTCCATCGTATCGACGATGCCACCGACGCTCTTCCAGAAGAAGAAGCGGTCGGAGATCTCGTGCAGCCGCTTGCTGGTGTTGAGGAACTTCTCGTACCCGGCGCCGACGTCGTCGCGGCCGGAGAACTCGCGCAGCGTGCGCTTCATTGCGTCGAGGTCGGCCACCAGGTCGAGCACCGTGTGGTCGTCGAAGAAGCAGCGCCATTGCGGGTCGAGCCGCAGCAGCTCCATCCGCTCCTCGAGGGCGAGGCCCGCCTCGCCAAAGATCCGCCGCAGCACCGAGGGGAGCGTCAGGATGGTCGGACCCATGTCGAAGCGGTAGCCGCCCCTGCGGAGCTGCACCGCCTTGCCGCCGACGGTGGCGTTGCGCTCGAACAGGGACACCGCGTACCCCCGCGCGGCGAGCGTGCACGCCGCGGCGAGCCCTCCCAGGCCCCCGCCGATCACCGCAACCTTGGCGCCGTTCTGCTGGTTCATGTTCCCCTCGGGGTCTTATGAAGCTCGACAAGACGTGGTCCGGCGAGTGATCGCCGAGCCGCCATCCGGTCAGGTTTCGTTGTTGGTTTGGTTCGGTTGTCGTTTGGCGGCCGCGATCAAGCGCCGCAGCCCGCCGCAGCGCGCCGTGAAGCCGCGTGCGTGTTTCATCTGGATCATCCCCGCAACAAGATCGTCCAGCGTCGGACGGGGTGCGTCGAGGTGGGGAAGCCACCGGCCGCGTCGGCGCACGGTCGCTTGCGGGCGCGTCATCGCCAGCAGCCCCTCGGCGCCGCGCGTGACGCCGTAGCCGCTCTCGGCGGCGCCGCCGAACGGCACGCGCGGGTCGGCCGTCGGCGCGATCAGGTCGTTCACCGTGACGCAACCCGCGCGCAGCCGGTTTGCGACACCGCGCGCGTCGCGCCAGCGTCCGAAGACCGAGGCCCCGAGGGCGTACGGCGAGTCGTTCGCCAGTTCGACCGCGTGATCGACGTCGGCCGCGACCTCCAGCGACAAGACGGGGGCGAAGGTATCCGCCTGCGAAACGGCCGACGGCGCGCTCCGCGGCGCGAGGACGATCGGGCCGAGCTCCCGCTCGTCGCACAGGCGATCGAGGTCGGCGCGGGTGAATCGCGCCGGGACGTAGACAGTCGATCCCG
This sequence comes from Lacipirellulaceae bacterium, assembly GCA_051648405.1. Lineage (GTDB taxonomy): Bacteria > Planctomycetota > Planctomycetia > Pirellulales > Lacipirellulaceae > JBOFFC01. Next base: position 32,992 of record JBOFFC010000146.1, on the reverse strand, counting down.
CGTCGAGCTCCGCGCCGACAACCCGCCGCACCCCCTCCGCCACGGCCGCGGGCACGTGGACGGGGGGCACATCGAGCAGACGCTCGATCACCCCCTCGGTCACGTCATCGTACAGTTCATCGACCACGATCAGCCGTCGCGGCGCGATGCAGGTGGCGCCACCGTTGAGCAGCAGACCCCACGCGACGCAGTCGATGACACGCCGCGTGTCGGCCCCGGCGAGGACGACAACGGCATCGCTCCCGGAGCACTCGAGCGTACACGGCGTGAGGCGCTGGGCTGCCGCAGCGGCGACCGCGCGGCCGGTCGTCGAGGAGCCGGTTGCGACGATGTGGTCCACTCCCGCGGCGATCGCCTGCTGCGCCGCGGCGGCGTCGTTGCCGAGGACCGCGCACAAACCCGCGTCGAGGCCCGCCCGTTCGAGCGCCTCGTGCAGCCTTTCGGCGGCCGCTTCGCCCCCCGGCGGCGGCTTCAGCAGGACCGCGTTGCCGGCCGCGAGCGCCTGGAGCGCCGGGATCGCGAGCAGCAGCAACGGGTAGTTCGAGGCGCCGACGACCAGGACGACGCCGTGCGGCTTCCTCCGCACGCCGATCGACACGCCACCGACGAGCGCCGCGAGCAATCCCCCCGAACGCCGCGGCGCAAGGACCCCCGCGGCGCGGCGTCCGAGCCAGCGACACGCGTCGGCGACCGGGCCGACCTCCGTGGCGAGGCTCACGGCTCGTGTGCGCTCCCCGTCTGCCGCGGTGATGGTCTCGGCCCAGGCGTCGGGGTCCGAGCCGATCGCGCGGCGCACGCCGTCGATGACGCGCAGTCGGGCGCGCAGGCCGGCCGCTTCCCACGCGGGTTGGGCGTCGCGCGCGGCGGCCACGATCGCTGCGATCGAGTCGTTCACACGGAGGCTCCTCGATCGGCGCCGGTCAGGCGAGCGATCTCGCCCTCGGCTGCGGCCATGATGTGGGCAACTTCCGTCCTGTTGAGTTTGCCGCGGTCACCGCATTCGAGCACTTCGAGCGTCCCCTCCGCGAGCAGCCGCGGCACCGTGACGAACGCCAATACCCCCTCGGGCGCACCGGCCTTCGCGAGGCGCTCGCCGTACGTCGCAGCGCGAGCCAGGTCCTCGCGGGCGATCGCGAAGACCCCCTCGCGCGGTACGCCGGGGGGGAGGTAGACCCGGCCCTGCTCGGCGTCCCCCGACGAGTCCTTGAGGATGTTCACGAGTTGTAGCCCCTCGCCGAACGCTGCCGCGTGCTCGGCGAGCGCTTCGGCCGCGGGGCTCGGAGCCAGGCGCAGGCGGAACAGCTCGGTGAGCATCTCGCCGACGATCCCCGCGACGAAGTAGCAGTAGCGACGCAGGTCATCGACCGAGACGAGGCGGAACGAACCGGCCTCGTCGGCCCCGGCGAGGGTTTCGCTCATCCCCTCGGCCGAGCGGATCGCGTGACGCACGAGCGCGTCGCGCGAGTCGGCTGGCAGGTCGTTGAGCGCAGCGATCACGTCGGCCGTGTGCGCAAGTAGACGGTTGTAGTCGGCGTTCGTCGAAGCGGGCGTCGCCGACCATCGCTGCGCGAGCCGCTGGGCTTCGGCTTCGCCTGGGCTTTCAAGCAACGCGACGTAGCGCCGAAGCTCTTCGCGCCGCGCGTCTCGGCCGAGCAGTTCCGCGTCCTCGAGCGTGTCGGCGATGCGGAACAGCAGGTAGCCCAGCCCCACCTGTTGCCGCAGCCCGTCCGGCAGCAGCGGGATCGCCAGCGCAAACGTACGGCTGGTCCGCTGCAACAGATCGGAGAGCAACTCGTCGCGCGTCATGAGCCCTTCGGGTGTCGCGATCGGGCTAGGCGGCCAGGTCGGCGAGCAACGCGTCGGTCGCGATGCGGGCCGACGAGTAGATCGTCGGAAGGCCGCTCCCGGGGTGCGTGCCGCCGCCGACGAGGTACACCCCGTCGAGGTCTTCGAAGCGGTTGTGCGGACGCCAGTAGAGCATCTGCCCGAGGCTGTGGGCCAGGTTGAACGTGGCGCCGCGGTAAATGTGGTGCTGGTGGCGCCAGTCGAGGGGGGTGACGGTCCGCTCGACACGGACGCGGCGCTCGGCGTCCTCGACCCCCAGGCGGGCGAGTTGCTGGAACACGACCCGCCGCAGCCGCGTTGGCTCCTTCGTCCAGTCGATCGACCCCACCCCCAGGTTCGACGTCGGCACCAGGACGTAGAGCGTCGAGCAGCCGACCGGCGCCAGCGAGGCGTCGGTCTGCGTCGCCGCTTGCACGTACACCGAACAGTCGTCGGCCAGCGGCTCTCCACGCTCGATCGCGCGCAGGTTCCCGCGGTAGTCGGGCGCCAGGTAGATCGTGTGGTGCGCCAGGCCCGGCAGGTCCCCTTCGAGCCCTAGGTACATCATAAACGTGCTGCAACTGTACTGCTTGCGGCTCAGCGATCGGTCGGTCCAGCGCCGGCGCAGCGCGTCGGGGACCAGGTCGGTCATCGTCTGCGCGAAGTCGGAATTAATCACCAGCGAATCGACCGGGTGGTGGCCGCTGGCCGTCGTCACGCCGGTGACCCTTCGTCCGTCGAACGACAGCCGCTCGATCGGCTCGCCGAGCCGGACCTCCCCCCCGAGTTCGGTAACGATCTGGGCCATCCGCGTGGATACCTGCCCGCAGCCCCCGGTGGGGTGCCACACGCCGTGCTCGTACTCCAGGAACGCTAGGATCGAGAACAGGCTCGGGCACTGGAACGGGCTCATCCCCAGGTATTTTCCTTGGAAGGTGAAGGCCAGTTGCAGGCGCGGGTCCTTGAAGAACCGCCCGACCTCGTTGTGCAGCGACCGCCACGGGCGGACGAGGTGGGCCGAACGGAGCACCTCGGGCCGCAGCAAGTCGGTGAGCTTGCCGAACGGGGACTCGAGGATCGGCGTGAAGCCCTTGAGCTTCGCCCGGTTGTCGGCCATAAACCGGCGGAAAGCCCCCGCGTCGGCCGGCGACAGCCGCGTGACCTCGGCCTCCATCCGCTCGAGGTCAGGCGTGGCGTCGAGCGTGCCAGCGGCCTGCTTCGGCCCTTCGCCGAACACCAGCCGGTACTGCGGGTCGAGCCGCGTCATCGGGACCTCCGCGAACAGGTCCCGTCCGCACGTCTTGAAGACCTCCGCGAGCACGCGGGGGTAGAGGAAGAACGTGGGCCCCAGGTCCCAGCGGAAGCCGTCGGCTTCGAGGCTCGACGTGCGGCCCCCCGGCGTGCCGTGTCGCTCGAACAGCGTGACGCGGCAACCCGCGTTCGCCAGCAGCATCGCGGCCGCTAGGCCCCCGGGGCCGGCGCCGACGACGGCCACTCTTCGCTTGGCTGAGGGACGCACGGGGAAGGGCGTGCCCGAGCGAGGGCGACGCGAATAGGGCAGGGGGGCGCTCCACGGCCCACCCCGGTGTTAACCGCGGCCGCGAGCGTAGCACAACGCGCCGGGGGCAAGAACCCGAGCTGGCGGGGGGGCCGGACCCCGCGGACGTTCGCCGAAGTAGAGCCGGTCAATTGACGCCGCCGTTGGGGCGCGTTCGAGTCGCCAGGCCCGCTCGAACCTCCGCCAGCGCCTCGCCCGTGCCTTCGCTCCGCCAGCGCCGCCTCACCCCGGAGCTCATGGACGACCCCGCGCTCGACCCGGCCGAGCACCGCCGGGCCCTCGCGGCGTTGGGGCGGATCAACCGTTGGAGCAACGCCGCGGGGGGGCTGTGGCCGCGGGTGAGGAGGCTGGCGCGGGAGGTTGGCGCATCCGCAGGGCGCCCGCTGCGCGTGCTCGACGTCGCGAGCGGCGGGGGCGACGTGGCGCTCGGCCTGTGGCGCCGCGGCGAGCGCCACGGGATCCCGCTAGAAGTGTTCGGCCTCGACTTCAGCCCGACCGCTATTGCGAGCGCTGAGCTGCGCGTCCCCCCGGGGGCCCGCGTGTCGTTCCGGCGCGCCGACGTGCTGGCGGGCGAGCTGCCGCCGGGGTTCGACCTGGTCGTCTCGACGCTGTTCCTGCACCACCTGACGCAGCCCCAGGCAACGAGCCTGTTGGCGGCGATGGCGCGGGCCGCGGAGCGCTGCGTGCTCGTGAGCGACCTGCGGCGTTCGTTGGTGGGTTACGCACTCGCGCACGTCGCGTGCCGCGTCTTGACGCGCTCGCCGGTGGTGCGGATCGACGGGCCACGGTCTGTTGAGGGGGCCTTCACGCGCGACGAGCTGCTGCGTGTCGCAGCCGAAGCGGGACTCGCGGGCGCCACGCTGCGGCCGGCTTGGCCGCAGCGGTTGCTGCTCGAGTGGCATAAGGATCCGCCCGCGAAGGAGCACCCATGAGCGTCGGCGATACCCTCTGGCCGGCACACAGCGTGACGCCTCGTGAGTGCGACGTGTGCGTCGTCGGTGGGGGGCCGGCCGGCGCCCTGACCGCACGCCAGATGGCGCTCACCGGGTTGTCGGTGGTGCTCGTCGATAAACGGCGCTTCCCGCGCGACAAGGTGTGCGGCGGGTGCTTCGGGCGCGTGGCGCTCGACGCGCTCGACGCCGCGGGGCTCTCGCTCGCCGGCCTCGGCGTGCCGTCGGCGCCCCTCACGCACGTGCGCGTCTTTCACGCGCATCGATCGGCGACCTTGCCCCTGGGGCGACGCGCGGCCGTCGAGCGCGGGGCGTTCGACTACGCGCTGCTGGACGCAGCGCGGGGCGCCGGGGTCGTCGTGTTCGAAGGGCTCCGCGCCGCGGTTGGGCTAGCGCAGGCGGGTCGCCGCGCCGTGACGTTGGGCGACGGCTCGGCAATCAGCGCGAGGCTGGTCGTCGTCGCCGCGGGGCTCGGGGGGGGCTCGGTGGTCGAAGGACCCGACGCCTTAGCGCTCGCGCCGGTTGCTTCGCGTCGGGGTGCGCCGTGCCTAGGAGTGCCGCGTCTGGGGGCGGGGGCGATCATCGACGACCCCCAGGGGCTCTACGAGCCGGGCGTCATTCACATGGCGTGCGCAGCGCGGGGCGAGGGCTACGTCGGCGTCGCACGATTGGCGCCCGACCTGCCGGGGGGGCCGCCGCGCATCGACGTCGCCGCGGCGCTCGACCCGCGGGGAGTCCGCGAGCGCGGCCTCGCCGCCGAGGCGCAGCGCATCCTTGCCGAAGCGGGTCTGCCGATCCCCGCGGGGTTCGCGTCCGCCGCGTGGCGGGGGACGCCGACTCTGACCCAGCGGCCGCGACGGCTGGGCGCCGAGCGGCTGCTCCTGGTGGGGGACGCCGCCGGGTACGTCGAGCCGTTCACCGGCGAGGGGGTCGGTTGGGGGCTGCGGTCGGCGATGGCGCTCGCGTCGCTGCTGGACGAGCGGGGGCTCGACGGGCGTGGCGATCTTGTCGCAGCCTGGGAACGCGCGCACCGCGCCGCCGTGGGGCGGCAGCAGCGGCGTTGTCGCTGGGTGTGCGCGGTGATCGGCGCGCGTCGCGCCACGCCGCTCGTCGTGCGGATGCTGGCGGCCGCGCCGTGGCTGGCGTCGCCGGTGATTCGGTCGATCGACGGCCCCCCGGGGCGTAGCGGGTCGTCGCGACGCGCTATCGCCGCCGCGCCGTGAGGGGTACGACCTAAGGGGCGCCTCGGCGTGGACCCCCCCCGTTCAGCGAAAGATTCACCAGCGATGCGACTGATCGGACTCGGGACGGCGACCCCCCCGCACGCGCTCGTGGCGAGCGACGCGGTCGAGCTCGCCAAGCGGATTTGCTGCACCGACGACCGGCAGCGGCGCCTCACCGAGACGCTGTACCGCCGCTCGGGTGTCGAGTCGCGGGCGACCTGCGTGCCGTTCACCGAGGCGTTCCGCTGGGAGGGGGACCCGGACGGGCCGACGCTCGCCGATCGGATGGATTGGTACGAGACGCACGCGGGGCCGCTGGCGATCGAGTCGGCCCGCCGGGCCCTCGCCGACGCCTCGTTCGAGCCGCGCGACGTGACCCACGTCGTCACCGTGTCGTGCACCGGTTTCGAGGCGCCGGGCGTCGATGCGCGGCTCATCGAGGGCCTCGGTCTCCACCCGACCACGCAGCGTGTAAACGTCGGGTTCATGGGCTGCCATGGCGCGATCAACGGCCTGCGTGTGGCGCGGGCGATCGCCGCCAGCGAACCGCGCTCGGCGGTGCTACTGGTCGCTACCGAGCTGTGCAGCATCCACTACTGCTTCCACTGGGAACCCGAGCGGATTACGGGCAACGCGCTGTTCGCCGACGGGTCGGCGGCGCTGGTGTGCCTTCCCGAAGCCCGCGCCCCGCGCGGCGAGCGCACGTGGCGCCTGATCGCGACGGGCTCGTGCGTGCTCCCCAACTCCGCGGAGATGATGACCTGGCGGCTCCGCAACCACGGGTTCGAGATGACCCTCTCCGCCGAGTTGCCGGGGCTCGTCGAGCGCGAGCTCGCCGGGTGGCTGACCCCCTGGCTCGAGTCGCACGGCTTGGCCTTGGGGGACGTCGCGGCCTGGGCCGTCCACCCGGGGGGGCCGAAGATCGTGACCTCGGTCGAGGTCGCGATGGGGCTTCCCAGCGAAGCCACGGCGGAAAGCCGCGCGGTGCTCGCCGCGCACGGCAACATGTCGAGCGCGACGGTGCTGTTCCTGGCGGAGAGGCTACGGCGCAAGGCGGTCCGCGGGCCCGTGCTGATGCTCGGCTTCGGGCCGGGAATCGTGGCCGAGGCGGCCCTCTGGAACGCTGAGTGACGCCCCGCCCGGCGCGCCCGAAAAACTCATCAGATCGACGCGCACGGTTGTGCACCCCAAGGCCATCACCGCCTGGCCAGCGTAGATCGGCGCGGACGCGGCCGCGTCGGCTAACAGGCAATTCGTGCGGCCCAGGGCGACGGGTTTGAGGGCCCAGTCGATCGCGGGGAAGCCCTGCGTGGCGTCGACGCAGAGCGCGCTCCACAGGTTCGGCGTGCTGGTGATCGCGGCCCCCAGCCCATGACGCCGGGGGTGGGCCCGACGGATCGCAGAGAAACGCCGGCCGCGCAAGACGCGCGGCCGGCGTGGGTCGGGGTCCGATCAGCGGCGCGAGCGACGCAGGGCCAGCAGCGCCCCGCCGGCGACAAGGGCGAGCGAGGTCGGTTCGGGGATCAGGCTGTCGTAGTTGAGCGACGTCGATCCGCTGGGGGAACGGACGCCGGCGCTGAAATCGAGCGGATTGAGCGGGTTCTTGGCGAAGGCGGCGAGCCAGAGGTTCTCCCACTCGAGGAGGTTGGTGAAGCCCGCGGGGATCGTCCCGCCGTTGGAGACACCGAACATGTCCGCGAGGTAGTTGTTCCACTTCTGCCCGTTGCCGAAGTCGGGGTGCAGGGCGAGGAAGTTGTTGGGTACCTGGGGGTTGTCCTTCAGGTTTTGGTTGATGAACCCCAGGTAGACCGAGTCGGTCGCCGCGCCGGCGGGGATGCCCAGGAGCGGCTTGACCTGCTCGCGGTTCGCCCACGCCTGTTGGATCGTCTCGACGAAGTGGTGGAGGACCGAGCGGTCTTCGTTGAGCACCGGCGAGTAGGTGCGCCAGTCGAGCTTGTTGTTGTCGAAGTCCATGGTGTAGACCCGCAGCCAGCCGTCGCCGCCGTTGCGGCCGTCCTGGTAGTCGGTGAGGACCTCGACGACCTTCTCCATGCCCGGGCGGGCGGTCTCGCGGATCCACTCGCTGTGGAAGTGGCCGGAGTTAATCATGAACACGTTGCGGTTGCCTGCAATGACGTCGTCGTAGAGCTGCTGGCCGGTGCGGTAGTCGGGGGTTGCGAGGGTCTCGGGGTCGATGATGTTGAACGTCCCGATCGGGCTCACGTTGACTTCGCCGTAGCGGGCGGCGGCGAGTTTGAAGTCGTACATGTAGCGGTGCGTGCCGAGCACGAACATCGTGTCGCGGTTCGAGGCGATCACGTTGTTCGCCCACGCGATCTCGTCCGCCGGCTGGTCGATCGAGAAGTTCACGAAGCCGATCTTGCGGCCCTCGTGCTCGAGGATGGTGTAGTTGGCGGCGCCCGACGGCGAGGCGTTGTACCAAGCCTTGCCCGCGTAGCGCGCGGGGCCGAAGTTGGCGAGGTAGTCGGCGCGATAGTTGGGGCCTTGTGACGGGTCGTCGTCGTGGTTGCCCATGGCCGTGCCGTGGGGGATATCGGCCGTGAGGAGGGTGTCCATCGCCTGGCGAGCGCGGGCCCATTCGGCCGCCGCGGCTAAGGTCCCGCCGTTCTCGATAATGTCGCCAAGGTGGCTGACGTAGCCGATGTTCTGCGCCGCCGCGTTGTCGGCGATCCACTGGGTCTGGGCGGTGAAGTAGCGGAACGTGCCCTGCGGATCGACGATGTTCGGGCGACTACCCGGGCCATTGGGGAACAGGTTCTCGCTGTAGACCTGCGTGTCGGGAAGCGTGACGAACCGGAACGGGTCGGCCGACGCGAGGCTGCTGCCGAGCACCAGAGCGGTGAGCAACAGCACGACACGACTCGGAGCACAATCGCGAAGCATGAGTCTCTCCGTAGCTTGGGGATGCGTCACCGAGGGCAGCCTCTCGGTGAATCGACCGGGGTCGTAACCTTACAGGGAGAGTGTTGTCGTTTCGTGAACCCCCGGTGAGCATTCGGCTCGAACGAGAGCGCCCCGGCCGGCGTGACGGCTTCGTGGCCGCTGCGCAGCGGAACGCCCCGTCCCCGTCCCTGGCGCTGGTGACCCCGTGCGCCGCGAGCGGCCCGTCGCGATCGGCCCGTCGCGATCGCCCCGTTTCGGGCGATCCGCTGCGAGCGATCGGCCCGCGGCTCGGGGGCCCGCCCGCCCCCCCTTGCGCCCGAAAAATTCATCGGATCGCCGCGCGTTTTGTCGTCCGATCCCGTAGGATCGGGTGTCTGCGGATTACCCCCCTAAGTTCTTCCAAAGGAGCGAACCATGCGTCCGATGCTCTGCACGCTGGCGGTTGCGGCACTTGGCTGGTTGGGTTCGGTTGCTTCGGCTCAGTCGTTGGTGGCGGTATTGAACGGCGCCCAAGAGGTCGGCCCCGTGGCGACCACCGCGACGGGGACCGCCACGGTGAACCTCTCCGGGGGCGCCGGGGCTTGGGTCGCGGCCTACAACATCGACTACACGGGCCTCCAGAGCGTGATCGTGAACCCCCCCGGGGCCCACATCCACAACGCGCCGGCCGGCATCAACGGCTCGGTCGTCCACTTCCTCGACGGCGTCGCGGGCTGGGTCGGCACGCAGTCGGGGACGATCACCGGCGACTGGCGTTGGGACGACGCCACGAACCCGCTGACCGACACGCTGGCGAGCGCCATGCTGGCCGGCAACCTGTACTTCAACATCCACACGGACCTGAACCGGGGGGGTGAGATCCGCGGCCAGATCGTCCCCGAGCCCGCGTCGGTCGCGATGGTGGCCGCGCTGTTCACCCCGCTGGCGTTCCGACGCCGCCGCTGAGCCCTGAAACGAAGCGTTGTGCCGGGGCTATCGCCACGCTGCGATGGCCCCGGCTGGCGCTCGGGCCGAGGCCTGCGGTCAATGCCCGTGCACATCCCTCGCCCCAGCGCTTTGCGGCTCAGCGTGGCGGCGTGTTAGGCTCGATTGATGCAAGGTCAATCGGCGGGATCAATTCAGGCGAAGGCGGGCGCGATGACAGGCTTGCTCCGAGGGGTAGTCGCGTTGACCGCGGCAACGTTGGGGGTGCTCGCGAGCGCCCAGGCGCCCCCCGACCCCAACTACGTTCGGCAGCAGGTCTTCCCGAGCTACCAGGCGTTCAAGGACGAGCTCGCCGCGATCTCGGCGACCGCCGACGCGACCGCTCGCTCGACGCGCCTCAACACGCTGTGGACGCAGCTCCGGGCCGCGGGTCAGACCCCCTACGCGCAGGGGAACCAGGCGGCGTTCCTCTGGCGGGGCTCCGCGTCGCAGGTATCCGTCGCCGGCGACTTCAACAGTTGGAGCGCCACCGCCAGTCGCGCGACGCAGGTGGTGGGGACCGACCTGTGGGTCCGCGAGCTGACGCTGCCCGCCGACGCCCGCGTTGACTACAAGATCGTCACCGGCGGGACCAATTGGGTCCTCGACCCCGTCAACCCGCTGCAGATGTGGAGCGGCTTCGGGCCGAACTCCGAGCTGCGGATGCCCTCGTACGACTACCCCGAGGAGGCGATCCGCCGCCCGGGGATCGCCCGCGGGACGCTCGGGCCAAACGTTGTCCGCACGAGCACGGCGCTCGGCTACAGCGTCCAGCACCGCGTCTACACGCCGGCCGGCTACGACCCCGTCGCGGCGGACGGGCTCCCCGTGGTCTACGTGACCGACGGGCACGAGTACTCGGCCGACCACATGGGGAGCCTCGCCGCGGTGCTCGATAACCTGATCGACGACGGCTCGATCCGGCCGACGATCGCCGTGTTCGTCGATCCGCGGAACCCGACTAACCTCGGCGAGAACCGGCGCCAGAGCCAGTACGTCAACAACCCGGCGTTCGCGACCTACCTGGCGGACGAGCTTGTGCCGGCGATCGACGGCGCCTTCGGAACGAGCGCTCAGGCGACCGACCGGATGATCCTCGGCACGTCGCTGGGCGGGGTCGCGGCGGCGTTCGTCGGGGCGACCGAGCCCGAGACGTTCGCACGGATCGGCATCCAAAGCCCCGCCTTCGGGGCCGGCACGTCGATCTACGACCGCTACCGCCGCGCCCCCTATGCGGACCAAAAGCTCTTCATGACCGCCGGCACGATCAACGACGGCAACGGCGGCCCCACGATGGCGGCCATCTTGCAGCAGTTCAGCCACGACTACACCTACGACGAGGCGAACGAGGGGCACTCGTGGGGCAACTGGCGGGCGCAGCTCCCCGCGATGCTCCGCGACCTGATCGGCCCGGCGTCGAGCATCGCGGGGGACTTCAACGGCGACGGCCTCGTGAACGCCGCCGACTACACGGTCTGGCGTGACGGCTTGGGAACCTCGTTCGACCAGGGGGACTACGCCACCTGGGTCGCGAACTACGGCGCCACCACCGCCGATGCCCTCGCCGAGGCGACGCAGGCGGTGCTCGTCGCGGTCCCCGAACCGAGCGCCTGGGTGCTCGCCGTCGGCTGCGCGGCGACGCTGCGGTTGGCACGACCTTAATCAACTCGCTGTTGGGCGACGGCGCCGCGACTCCAGCGGCGCCGTTGCCTGCGACGACTTCCACCAGGAACACCACGATGACGTCGGTCCGGTTTCAGCGCACGCTCCGTCGAGCCGCCTGCCTCGCGCTCGCGGTGGCTTGCTGCGTCCCGATCGACTTGGCCGCCTGCTCCCGCGCTGTCTACCTGGGGGAGGAAGGGCTCGTCATCACCGGCCGGACGATGGACTGGGTTGAGGACCTGCACTCGAACCTGTGGGTATTCCCGCAAGGGATGAAGCGTTCGGGGGCAGCGGGAGAGAACTCGCTCGAGTGGGCCAGCCTCCACGGCAGCGTCGTCGTGAGCGGCTACGAGGCCGCATCGACCGACGGGATGAACGAGCGCGGACTGGTGATGAACCTGCTGTACCTCGTCGAGTCGGAGTACCCCGCGGCCGGAGACGACCGCCCCGCGATGTCGATCGCCGCTTGGGGGCAGTACGTGCTCGACCGCTTCGCGACCGTCGCCGAGGCGGTCGATGCGCTCGGCCGCGAGGAGTTCCGCGTCGTCGGCCCAACGCTCCCCAACGGCATGGCGGGGAACGGCCACGTGTCGCTCTCCGACGCGACCGGCGATTCGGCGGTCTTCGAGTACGTCGGCGGCAAGCTGGTGATCCACCACGGCCGCGAGCACCAGGTGATGACCAACTCGCCGACCTTCGAAAAGCAGCTCGCGCTCAACGAGTACTGGAAGCAGATCGGCGGGACGACGATGCTCCCCGGCACGAACCGCGCGGCGGACCGCTTCGCGCGGGCCTCGTTCTACATTGGCGCCTGCACGCGCACCGCCGAGCCACGCGAAGGGGTGGCGAGCGTCTTCAGCGTGATGCGCAACGTCAGCGTCCCGCGCGGCATCACCACGCCGGGTCAGCCGAACATCTCGACGACCATTTGGCGCACCGTCGCCAACCAGAAGAGCATGGTCTACTACTACGAAGGGACGTACTCGCCGAGCGCGACGTGGATCAAGCTGGCGGACCTCGACTTCTCGCCCGGATCAGGGGTGCGGAAACTACAACTCGACGGCAACCCCGACCTGGCGGGGAACGTCACCGACGAGTTCAAGCCCGCCGAGCCGTACGAGTTCCTCAACGCCGAATGACGGGAAAGCTTGACAGGATGACAGGATGAAAAGGGATCAACAGGATTGCGAATCCTCCCTCGATCCGTTCTTCATCCAGCAAATCCTGTCCAGCTTCCTTGGCGGAGCGCGACGAGCCATCCCGCGGCGAGGCCCAGCGCGATGTTCCCCGTTCCCAGCGCGACCCCGGCCGTGACGAGCATCGCGTAGGCGTCGTCGCGCTCGGTCTGGTCGCGTGCCGCGACGCCCAGCTCAAGCCCGCTGGCGACGACCATGACGCCGAGGATGCTCGCCGGGAACGCCGCGACGAGCGTCACGAGCGACGCCCCGAAAAGCACCGCGAGCAACGTCTTCGCGGCGCCGAGGAACAGAATCGACCCGGCGGTCCGCGCGCCAAATCGGTACTGCCCCGCCAGGCCTCCGGCCCCGTGGCACATCGGCATCGCCCCGAACCAACAGGTCGTCAGGTTCATGAGCCCCACCGAGATCGCCACCTTGCGCGGGGCGGCGGGGCGGTCGGGGAACAGGTCGCTCGACAGCGCGCAGACGGCGACCACCGAGTTCACGAGCGTCAGCGGGACCTGCGGCACGGTCGCCACCGGGAAGGCGGTGACGAAGTCGTTCCATGCCGGGGGAGTCCAGCTCGGCGTCCACAGGCCGAACGCGAGCGCTTGCACCCCTTCAGGCCGCACGATCGCGGCGATCGCCAGGCCGACGACGAACAGCACGAGGCCAACCGGCACGCGGCTCGAAGCCCCGGCGCCGACGACGAGCGCCGCCGCAGCAAGCGCCGTGGCGAAGCCGTCGAGCGACAGCCACGCCCCCGTCGCTGAAACCATGCCGAGCCCCTTCGTGACGAGCGTCAGCGCGAGGGCCAGTTGCACGCCGCGCACGACGGGCTTCGGCACGATACGGGAGAGCGTCTCGACGAACCCGGTCACACCCGCCAGCAGCACGATCGCGCTCACCGACGCCCCCGCGGCGACGACCTGCAAAGCGGGGAGCCCCTGGGCGAGCGCCACGGCGGCGATCGCCTTCATCGGCTGCACCGCCATCGGGATGCCGAACGTCACGCCGGTGACGACGTTGAAGAGGCCGGCGAAGAAGAGGGCGGCTGCGAAGTCGAGCCCGTTCTCGACCGACATCGCCACCAGCAGCGGGAGAAACGTCCCCAGGTCCCCCAGGGCCCCGCTCAACTCGCTCCGGTCAAGTCTTGCTCGCACCACAGAAAGCCTGACAGGATCTACGGGATTGGAAAGGGATGAACAGGAACCGCTGCTTTTCCTGTCAATCCTTCCTTATCCTGTAATCCTGTCTAGCTTCTGAAGGAACACAACCGAGCGACGCGAGGTCTTGGCGTAGCCAAGCCGAGACCGCCAAAAAACCAGTCGGGCTGAAAGGATTTGAACCTTCGACCTCTGCGTCCCGAACGCAGCGCTCTAGCCAAGCTGAGCTACAGCCCGAGAAACCCGCGAACGGGTTCGACAAGCCCGGAGCTTAGCAGGCCGGGGCGGGGGGGCCAACCCGGCTCGCGACGCCGCGGCGTCGGCCGCCCGGCCCCGCGAAACGACTGCTGCCGGCGGCTCGCCCCGCGGTTACGATGGGGGCTCGAAAGAGGGGCAAACTCTTCAGCCGATCGGCGCGCTAGGTGGCCTCGTTGTACGCGTACCTCACGGTCCAAACCGGCCCCCGCGCCGGCGCGAACTTCCCGTTGCCCCCCAGTGGCGAGACGCTGCTCGGCCGCGGCGGCGCCTGCCAGATCGCCCTTGCCGACCCCCTGTGTTCGCGCGTCCACGCGCGGGTCGTCGCCCGCGAAAGCGGCTGGGTGGTCGAGGACGCCGGCAGCCGCAACGGGACCTTCGTCAACGGGCAGAAGACCGACGAGGCGCTGCTGGGGGACGGGCACGTCGTGCGGATCGGCGGGACCGAGCTCTGCTTCCACGCCTCGGAGGAGCCGCCGACCGCCGAAGGGGGGGCGAGCCCGCAGCTCACGCAGACGATCGTCCACGAGGCGCCGGTCTACGAAGGGGGAGTCGACGAGGCGTCTCTCGACGGCCTCCCCAACGCCGAGCAAGTGAAGGAGCTGATGCTCCTGTACCAGCTCTGCATCAAGCTCCTGGGGGGGGTCGAGCCCGAGGGGCTTGTCGAGACGGCGCTCGACTTGCTGCGCAAGCGCACCGGCGCCTCGATCGTCGGCTACCTGTGGCCTAGCGACGACGGCGAGCTGCGCCCCAAGATCGTCCTGCCGGCCGACGCGCGGGCCCGCGTCGTGCTGAGCCCGAGCCTCACCGACCTCGTGTCGCGCGCCGGGCACGCCGTGTGGGTCGCCAACCAAGAGGCGCCCAGCGGGGCCGACGGCCTGGGGACGTTCGCCGACGCGATCTGCGCGCCGCTCGTGGGGCGGAACCGCAAGGGGAAGCGTGTCGCGCTCGGCGCGCTGCACGCCTACCTCGAGGACGGCCGCTTCCGACAGTCGGACTTCGACTTCCTGATCTCGGTCGCGAACCTGCTCGCCGTGTCGCTCGCCCGGGCGCTCGAGATGAGCCACATGTCGCAGCGCATGGCGCGGCTCGAGGCGGCGGCGCCGGGGTACGACGAGCTCGTCGGCCAGAGCGAGCCGATGCTCGACCTCAAGCAGAAGATCGCCCGCGTGGCGCGGGCCTCGGGGGCCGTGTTGGTGCGCGGCGAGAGCGGCTCGGGCAAGGAGCTCGTGGCCCGCGCGATCCACCGCGCCGGCCCCCGCGCCGAGCGGGCGATGGTCTCGGTGAACTGCGCCGCGATCCCCCACGACCTGATGGAGAGCCAGCTGTTTGGTCACAAGGCGGGCTCGTTCACCGGCGCCGACCGCGATCACATCGGCTACTTCCAGCAGGCCGACACGGGGACGCTGTTCCTCGACGAGGTGGGGGAGATGACCCCCGAGGGGCAGGCGAAGCTGCTCCGCGTGCTCGAGGGGCACCCGTTCCTGCCTGTGGGCGCCACGCAGCCGGTGTCGGTCGACGTGCGGGTCGTGGCGGCCACCAACCAGGACTTACAAGCCTACGTCCGCGAGCGGAGGTTCCGCGAGGACCTGTACTACCGCCTCAGCGTGTTCGAGCTTCGTTTGCCGCCGCTGCGCGAGCGTAGCACGGATATCGGCCTGCTGATCGATTTCTTCTTTCAGCACTTCCGGGGCGAGCACGGCCGGCCGGGCCTCGAGCTGTCGGCAGGCGCCCGCGACAAGCTGCTGGGGTACGACTGGCCCGGGAACGTGCGGCAGTTGCGGAACGTGATCGACAGCGCCGTGGTGATGGCCGAAGGGGACGAGGTCCGACCGCTCGACCTGGCGCTCCGCGACGCGGGCCGCCAGGACCTCGACACGCTGCGCCTCGACGAGTGGGAGCGCAAGCTGATCCTCGAAGCCCTCGACCGGGCCGGCGGTTCGGTCCCCGACGCGGCGAAGCTGCTCGGCATCGGACGGGCGACCCTGTACCGCAAGTTCGAGGAGTACAAGATCAACCGGTAGACGCACGCCCGCACCCTGCTATCCTCGACCGTAATGGGCGGGCGCAAGGATCGACGTGCGGAGTGGGGCCTCGGGCGACCGGCGCTCGAGGCGCTGCAACTCGAGCGACTTAACGAGCTGCTGGCCGAGGTCGTGCCGGCGAGTCCGTTGTACCGATCGAAGCTCGGGCCCGTGGCGCCGCGGTTGGCGTCGCTGGCGGAGCTCGCCGAACTGCCGCTGACCACCAAGGAGGACCTCGTCGAGGGGGCCGCCGAAGGGGCGTGGCGGACGCGACCCGACTCGGCCTACGTCCGCTACCACCAAACGTCCGGCACGCACGGTCGTCCGCTGGCGGTGCTCGACACGGCCCGCGACTGGCGGTGGTGGATCGACACCTGGCAGCACGTGCTCGACGCGGCGCGTGTCGAGCCCGGCGAGGGGGCGTTACTCGCCTTCTCGTTCGGGCCGTTCATCGGCTTCTGGAGCGCGTTCGAGGCGCTCGCCGAACGGGGCGTGCTGGTGCTCCCCGGCGGGGGGATGAACGGGCGGCAGCGCCTCGAATTGATCGAGCGGATGGCGCCGTCGCTCCTGTTCTGCACGCCGACGTACGCGCTGCACCTGGCCGAGGAGGCGCGGTCCCACGGGATCGACCCCGCGAGCACGTCGGTGACACGCGTTGTCGTCGCAGGGGAACCGGGGGGGAGCGCGCCAGCGACCCGCACGCGGATCGCCCGCGCTTGGGCCGCCGAGGTCGTCGATCACGCGGGGGCGACGGAGGTCGGGCCTTGGGGCTTCGGTGACAACCTGATCGAGGGGACGCCGTCCGAGGGCCCCCCGCGCGACGGCGAGCCAACCGACTACCGCACCCCCGGGGTCCGCGTGATCGAGACCGAGTTCATCGCCGAGTTCCTTTCCGTCGAGACGGGCAAGCCTGCCGCCCAGGGGGAGCTCTCGCACCTGGTGATCACACCGCTCGGGCGGCACAGCTCGCCCGTGGTGCGCTACCGCACGGGGGACCTCGCGCGGCCGCACTGGCCCGACAAGGGCGCGTGCCGGTTCGTGCGACTCGAGGGAGGGGTCCTTGGTCGGGCCGACGACATGGCGGTCGTGCGCGGCGTCAACGTCTTCCCGTCGGCCCTCGACGAGGTGCTGCACGGCTTCCCCGAGGTCGTCGAGCACCGTACGACGGTCGTCCGTCGCGGCGAGATGGACGAGCTCGTCGTCGAGGTCGAGGACCACCTCGGCGAACCCGCCCGGATTGCCGACGAGCTGCACGTACGGTTAGGGTTGCGCGTCGAGGTGCGACTCGCCCCGGCGATGAGCCTGCCGCGCTCGGAGGGGAAGTCCCGGAGGTTTTTCGACAAACGCTGACAGGTTCACCGCGGAGAGCGCGGAGGACATGGAGGAAAGAAGGAACCACAGATGAACGCAGATGAACACGGATAAAGGACGAACGAGTTGAGCATCGCTTCCTTACACCTATCTGCGTTCATCCGTGTTCATCTGTGGTTCCATCTCTTCTCTCCGTGCTCTCCGCGGTGAGTTCGCAGAGATTCGTTAGCGGTTGACGCCTTGCCCCTGAACGTGACGAGATGGTCATTCCGAATCCGACGCAGATCGAACGACTCGACGACCAACGGCTGCGGATCTCGTGGTCCGACGGGACGCGGCGCGTCTACCGCACGGGGGAGCTCCGCGACCGTTGCCCCTGCGCGACGTGCCGCGAGAAGCGTTCGGCGCCCGCGCCGGCCAAGCTGCGGCTCACGGTCCTCTCCGCTGCCGAGGCGCAGCCGCTCAGAGTCGCGGGGATGCGGCCGGTGGGGTCCTACGCGTACCACATCGACTTCAGCGACGGGCACAACACGGGGATCTACACGTTCGAGCTACTGCGCGAGCTGGGCGCCGACGAGAGCGTGGCGTCCGCGTGACGCCGATCACTCCGCAGGCGCCGTTCACTCCGCAGGCGCCGTTCATTCAGCCGGCGGAGCGGTGGGCGGAGCGATCGGCGCGTCGGTCACCGGCGGCGGCGTCCCGACGGGGGGCTCGGTCGTTGCAGGGGGCGCACCTGCCGGGGGCGCCGCGTCGGCGGGCGTAGCGTCGGCTTCGGCACTCGCCTCGGGGGCATCCGCCGGTTCGGTGGGGCTCTCCGCGGGATCGACCGGGATCTCGGGCAGACCGGGGGGTGCGCTTCCCGGGGCGCCGAACGGGTTCAGCGCGGGGTCGGTCGTGGGGGGAGTCCCCGCGGCGCCCTCCTTTGCGTCCTTCGCCTTCACGACGTCGTCGCGCCCCAGCCGCACCTTCTGGTAAACGTCGTTCGAGACGACGTAGTACCAGTCGCCGAACCGAGCGTTGAGCTCGGCGACACGCTCGCGGGCCCTCTTGAGGGACGCGTTGTACTCGTCGAGCTTCTGCTGGTTGCGGAACTCGATCTCCTTGCGCTCGGCGATCACTTTGTCCAGCGCGGCGCCGTCGGCGTCGCTACCCTTGGCTGCGTCTTCGGCCTTGGCCGCATCGGTCGTCTCGGCGTCGGCTTCGGCGGTGTCGGCCTTCGAGTCGTCTGCGGCCGGTTCATCGGCGTCGGCGTCGGCCGGGAGCTCGGGGAGGTCGTCGAGCTGCGGCTTGGCGATCACCCCCTCGTTCAGACGCGCCATCGCGAACAGGTAGCGGTTCACGCCGTCCTTCTTCTCTTGCTTGTCCTTGGCGGCCCCGTCGGGAGCGGCGTCCTGCTCGGCCTCTTCGCCCGCCTTCTTGGCGTCGTCGTCGGTCGCCGAGACCTGCAAGTTGCCGAACCGCAGGACGTACTCGACACCGTCCTTGAGCGTGCAGATCACCTCCCCTTCGCCAGAGAGGATCTCGGTTTTCCCCTTCACCGGCACCGGGGCGAAGCCGCGTTGCACGAGGCTCGACACGCTCTCGCGGTCCTTCAGAAAGTCGTCCCCCGCTTGGAGGTCGGCCGACAGGCCCTCGGGCTTGGGCTCGACGTCGACGATCCGCAGGTCGTCCAGCGCGTTCTTCAGCTCGCGGAGCTTGTCCTCGTTGAGCTCCTGGTTCTCCAGCAGCGCAAAGGGCTCGAAGTCTTTCTTCGACTTGTCGTAAGCGAGCAGCTCCTCCGGACGCCACTTGCTGTCCTCGTCGTCGTAGGCGAGCGTGATCTCGCTGCGGCGGTCCCACTCGATCCGCGGCTCGAAGCCCACCAGCACGAGCTCGGCCGTGTAGTCCTTCATCTGCACGCGAGCGATGTCCAGCGCGCTGAGGCCCAGCAAGTCGGGTTCGATCCAGTCCTCGAACTTCGTCGAGAAGTCGTCGGGGTTCACCTCGGCGACGAACACCACGTCCTGCGTGGCGCGGCGGACGTAGTGCTGGTCGGAAGAGTCCTTGACCTTCTTGCCGATCACCAGGTCCACGAGCGCCGCGCCGTCGTCCTTGGCGAGCGTGACGCGCGTGCCGACCCCCGTCTCGCCAACCTCCAGGTCCGACAGCGGGTCGATGACCCCGAACTTGGCGTGGTCGGCGGCGGTCTGGGCGGCGACGGCCAGCACCTCGCGGTCGATCACGCCGGTCGCGGCGCGGGCCATCTGCTGCTCGGCGTCGGCCGGGTAGCCCCCCTGCGACGGGATCGACCAAAGGCCGTCTTTCTCTTCGACCTCGAACTCGCGCAGCGTGGCGGTCGCCTCGTCGAAGCGGACGATGCGCAGCGACTTGGCCTCCTCGGCCTCGAACGCCTTCGTGAGCGGCTTGCCCACCAGGTCGTTCACTTCGTACGTGGCCGTCGTCGGTCGGGTCCCCACGGCGAGCGCCACGGACGCGGCGGCGGCGCCGAGGAACCAGAGGGTTTGAGTCGTCTCTTTCATGGCGTCGCGACGTTTCGTCGAAAGCTTCACGGGATGACAGGGTCGGGAAGGGATTCACGGGACGCTGGCGCCGAATCGAGGGGTGTTCGCCCTCTCTCGGCCCCGGGCGCGACCCGCTACTAAGTCTGCTTGTCTTCCTTGCGGCCGAAACGCAGGCGACTCTTGGCGACTCCTTCGCGCTCGCTCTCGCGGCGGTGGAAGAAGACCAGGAACGCCAGCAGGATCGGCGGGATCGGCGGCAGCACGACGGCGCACAGCTTGTAGAAGTCCTGCACGCCGCGGACCTTGGCCGCCAGGTCGCGCTCGGTCTGACGCATCTTGCGGTCGCGGTCTTTTTCCTGGGCGGCGATCTTCACGTCGCGGCTCCGGCCGAGCCGCATCTGCGCCTGCTCGATCATCTGCCGCTTGGCGATCGCGGGGACGTCGGTCCGGGCCTCGATCTCGGCGATCTTTTTGGTGAACTCCTCGCGGGCGGCCTCGATCGACTGCGTCGCGTCGGCGACGAACTTCGAGCGTTCTTTGCTCGCCTCCTCGCGTGCCGTCTCGGTCGCCTCTTCGATCTTGCTGAGGATCCGGTGTTGCCGCGTCCGCTTGCGGACGTCGAGGAAGCGGTCGTCCCCGGCGAGCGAGTCGAGCGCGTTCAGCACAAAGGCCACGTTCTGGAAGTTCCAGTCAACGAGCGCCTCCTCGTCGTCCCCCATCTCGCGGATCGCGAAGAAGGGGTCGGCCAGGCAGTCGATGTCGGCCACCAGCACGACGTTCAGCTTGACCGCGTCGGCGGCGGGGAGGGTGTCGTCCTTCGCGTCGCCTTCGGTGGCCTTCGAGTCGTCCTTCTCTGCGTCGTCGTTGGCGGCCTCGCCCTTGCCGGCATCGGCCGCGTCCTTGCCTTCGCCGGCCGCGTCGGCCTTGAGCGCCTTGAGCGACAGCTCTTGTTCGTCGATCAGCTCCCCCGAGACGCGGGCAGCGACGATGTAGGGGTCACCGGTCCGGCGTTGCCGCAGCCCCAGGCCACCGCTCTGCGACGCCATCTGCAAGTCGGCGTGCGAGATCACCCCGGTGTTTTCGCCGGTGACGGCGAGCTGCGCGAAGTCGAGCTTCGAGCCGTTCGCGGGTTGGAACGACCCCGCGAGCAGGAACAGCACCTGCCGCAGGCCGGCGACGATCGGCTCGTCGGGGTTGAACGGCTTGGCGGCGCCGCAACCCTCGTCGATGAACAGCCACTGCGAATCGACGAACGCCTCGGCGCGGGGGTAGGGGTTGTACTCTTGCCACACGACCTCGTCCCCTTCCATGCGGACGCCGAGCAGGTTCCAGAGCTGGTTGATGTCCCCCTTTGGCTTGGGGGGCCCGCCACCGCCGAACATCCCCATCATCCCACCGCCGCCGGGTTGGTTCGGCTGCGCAGTGCCGACCACGTCCTGCCAGAAATTGGGGAGCGGGAACGGGTCCTCGAAGATCGCCGTCGGTTGGCCCTTCTTCACGGCCGCGACGAAGTGGTCCATCTCGGCCGGGCCCAGCGACGACGGCTGCACGGCGAGCAGCACGTCGTACGTGTCGGCGATCGGCTTGGTCGGATCGACCTCGACGACGTCGTACTGCTTCTTAAGCTCGGCGATCAGCCGCGTCTCGGGGGTCGAGCCCTGCATGCTGAACCCGCCGTTCAGTTGCACGTCGGTCTTCACGACGCCGACCCGCTGACGCTTGGGCTGCGCAACGGTGGTGATCGAGCGGACGACCTCGTACTCGACCGGCAACCCCTTGTCGATGAACGGCAGCACGACCTTGTCGAGGCCGCACGTGAACGCCGCCCCCAAGAAGATCTCTTGGTCGGCCCGGGCGCCGCGGCTCATCACCGAGACGCTCTTGGCCTCGATGCCGTAGGTGCGCTCCGCGAGGGTCGCCTCTTCGCTGAAGTTCTCGACGACGTGCTTCACGACGCGGATCTTGCCCGCGCTCGTGGCCTCCAGCTCGTCGAGGGTCGAGAGCAGGTTCCGCTTCTGGGCGGCGTACTCGGCCGGCACCTCGGGGCTGATGTAGGCGTCGACGCGGATCGGCGGGACCTCTTTGTCGGCGCCCAGATCCTTGACGAGGGTCACCGTTCGCGGCGAGAGCGAGTTGAGGCTTTCGCTCGTCAGGTCCACCCGCACCGAGTCGCGATCGGCGAGCAGCGCGTTGAGCGCGCCGACCACCGCCAGCAGCGACAGCGAGCGGACCAAGAAGTGCCCACCCTTCGACTCGCCGTCCTCGCCACCACCCCAGTGCCGCTTGCTGATCAGCACCATCGAGACGTAGAGCATCACCGCCACGATGCTCGCGAAGTACAGCACCGACCGCAGGCTGACGACGCCGCGCTCGAAGTCGGCGAACTGCTCGGCGATGCTCCACTGCCGCAGCGTCTGGGCGACGGCCGGGTTCTTCACCACCAAGTCCGCCGCGCCGAACAGCGCCAGCGGCGCGTTGAACAGCATCCCGAGGATGAAACCGACCGTCAGGTTGCTCGTCAGGAACGACGCCACCATGCCGATCGACAGCATCGCGACGCCGACGAACCAGTAGCCGAGGTAGGACCCCAGGAACAAGCCGCCGTCGGGCTCGCCGAGGCCCCAGGTGAACACCAAGAACACCGAGAACATCGAGAACAGCAGCGACACGGTGTAAATCGCGACCGCCGCCTTGAACTTGCCGAGGACCACGTCGAAGTCCTGCGCCGGCAGCGTCAACAGCAACTCGTCGGTCCCCTGGCGCTTCTCTTCCGCCCAGATGCTCATCGAGATCGCGGGGATGAACACCAGCAGGATGAACGGCATCCAGCGGCTGAGCTGGTCGAGGTTCGCCAGGTTGTTGCTGAAGAACTCGGGGGGCCAGAACGCGGCGAGGGCCGTCAGCATCACGAAGACGCAGATGAAGACGTAACCCGTCGGGTTCGAGAAGTAGCTGACAAAGTCGCGGCGGAAGATCGCCTTGATGATCGTGAAGTTCATCGCCTGTCGCTCGCTTGGTTTTAAGCTGTGTGGCTCACGGAGATCGCGGGGAAGTCGACCGCGCCGAGGCTCGGTCGCCGCGCCATCGACTTGCGGCAGCCGTCGCTGGCGAGGAGCTGCTACGAAGAGGCCGCGCTCGTCTCGACTACCTGACGCCTTCCCTGCGATCCTGCGTACCCCTGGAATCTTGCCTGTCAGCCTCGGTTACCCCTCGGCGCCGCTGAGCTCGTGACCGGTGAGCTCGTGACCGCTGAGCTCGTGGAACCGCGCGTCGAGGCTCGACGGGTCGGCCCCGAACTCGTCGGGGGCGCCGTCGAACGCCACGCGGCCCTCATTGATGAACAGCACGCGGTTGCACATCGCGTTCACCTCTTGCAGGATGTGCGTGCTGAGGAGCACGGTCTTGGTCTGGCCGAGCTCGCGGATCAGCTTGCGGACCTCGCTGATCTGGTTCGGGTCGAGCCCCGCGGTCGGTTCGTCGAGGATCAGCACGTCCGGCTCGTGCAGCAGCACCTGGGCCATGCCGACGCGCTGGCGGTAGCCCTTGGAGAGCTTGCCGATCGGCTTGCCGACGACCGCCTCGAGCCGGCACTGCTCGATGACCTTCTCCGTCCGGCGACGCAGGTGGTCCCCCCCCATGCCGCGCGCCTCGCCGAAGAACCGCAGCAGCGTGCGCGGCGTCATGTCGGGGTACAGCGGGCCGTTCTCGGGGAGATAACCCAGCCGCTTCGAGGCCTCGATGCGGTCGCTCGAGACGTTGTGCCCGGCGATCCGCGCCGAGCCGGCCGATGGGGCCAGGTACCCGGTCAGCAGCTTCATGGTCGTGCTCTTGCCGGCCCCGTTGGGGCCCAGGAACGCGGCGACTTCCCCCTCGCGGATCGTGAAGCTCACGTCGCGCGTGGCGGCGAAGTCGCCGTAGAACTTCGACAGTCCGTCGGCCTCGATCATCGCCGCACGCGCGACGCCGGCTGAGGCGTGCGACGCGGCGGGGGCGGGGGACCCAGCGACTGCGGATCTGGTCATCGGGCGAAACCTCTTGGTTGCCAGCGGGTTGCGATCAAGTGGCCGCGCAGGGGTGCGCATCGTGGCGGGGGACCATCTCGCCGTTCGAAGCGAGGCGGTCCGAACGGTCACCCCGGGCGGACTGCGCTCGGGGCGAGGGAGAACCGAAAACGTACCCGCCTCCGCCCCCAACTGTCTATCCCGCAAGGGCTTGCCGCTCGCGGCGCAGTCCGGTGCGCAGACCACTACCAGCCCGCTACGACGCGCGGGCGGCGAAGGTTCGCGCGCCGCCGTCGCGACTCTCCGGGCAGCCCCGCGCACCTACTCCAGGGGGGCGCCCTTAACGACTGCCGGCCCCCCCGCCGCGCGCGACGTCAGCACTTGCCTCCGCCAGTACGCGTCGTCGGTCTGGGGGAAGTCGGTCCGCAGGTGGACGCCGCGCGACTCCTCGCGGGCGATCGCCGATCGGATCACCAGTTCCGCCACGTGGACCATGTTCTGAAGCTCCCACCCCGAGGGGCCCGCCAGCTGCCGCCCCAGCACGTAGCGACGCCACTGCTGGATGCTGCGGAGCGCTTCGGCCAGCCGCTCGCCGTCGCGCCACACGCCGGCCGAACGCCACATGAGGCTCTTGAGCGCGTTGCGGATGTCGGCGAGGTCGAGCTCTTCGTCGTGCGGCGTGGTCGCGGCGTTCTCCAGCGGCAGCGCCCGATACGAGTCGTCCGCCCCGAGGGCCGCCACCGAGGCCCCCGCGCCAGCCTTCGCCCCGTAGACGAGCCCTTCAAGCAGGCTGTTCGACGCGAGGCGGTTCGCGCCGTGCAGGCCGGTCGAGGTGACCTCCCCGGCCCCCCACAGCCCCGGGACGGTCGTCGCGCCGCTGGTATCGACGCGCACGCCGCCGATCATGTAGTGCGCGCCGGGCCGCACCGGGATCCGGTCGGTCGCGATGTCGATGCCGAACTCTTGGCAAGTCCGCGCGATCCCCGGAAACCGCGCTCGGACGTGCGCGGCGTCGAGGTGGCTCAGGTCGAGGTACACGCAAGGGTGCTTCGTCTTCTCCATCTGATGGACGATCGACCGACTGACGATGTCGCGCGGCGCGAGCTCGGCGCGGTCGTCAAAGTCGGGCATGAACCGACGCCCCTCGCTATCGACGAGCCAGGCCCCTTCGCCGCGCATCGCCTCGGTGATCAGGCTGCGGCTCGATCCGGCGATGTACAGCACCGTGGGGTGGAACTGCATGAACTCCATGTCGGCGAGCTCGGCCCCCGCGCGGTACGCCAAAGCGTGCCCGTCGCCGGTGGCGACCGCCGGGTTGGTCGTCTCGCGGTAGAGTTGCCCGACCCCGCCGGTCGCCAGGACCGTCTGCTTGGCCCACACGAACGTCTTGCCGTGGCTGGCGTTCCAGACGAGCGCGCCGCGGCAGGCGCCTTCGTGCGTCAGCAGGTCGATCGTGAACGTGTCCTGCCAGACCTGCGCGCCGAGCACCTCGCGGGCGTGCTGCCACATGGCGCGCATGATCTCCTTGCCGGTGGCGTCTCCCAGGGCGTGGACGATTCGGTGGTGGCTGTGCCCCCCCTCGCGACCGAGTTGCAGCTCGCCCCCTTGCGCGAGGTCGAACTGCGCGCCCCAGGCGATCAGTTGGCGGATGTGCTCCGGCGCCTCGCGGACGACGAACTCGACCACCGCCGGGTCGCACAGGTTGGCGCCCGCCGTCAGCGTGTCGCGGACGTGGTTCGAGAAGGCGTCCTCGGGGTCGAGCACCCCGGCGATCCCCCCCTGGGCGTAGCTGCTGTTCGACTCGCGGAGCTTGTCCTTGGTGACGATCAACAGGCTCAGGCGCGGATCGACCTCCATCGCCGCCCGCAGCCCGGCGATCCCCCCCCCGATCACCAGCACGTCGACGAAGTGGTGCGGGATCCGTTTGGGGTGGAACGGGACCAGGTAGCGCGGATTCGACGGGTCGGAGGGGTCGGGCATGCGCACGTCTGCGGAGAAGGGGCCAAACGCCTGCCGGTGTTGAGGCGAACAATAAGAGTAACCGCATGCCAGACGCAACCGAAATCGCGCCACGTCGCGGTGGCTGTCGGAGCTTGGCTAGCGTCGCACGCTCTCGACCGATGGGAACGGCGACGGCATCGTCAACGCCGCCGACTACACGGTCTGGCGCGACGCGGTCGGCAGCGGCGCCGCTGTCGCCGTCCCCGAGCCGCAGAGCACAGCGCTCGTCGCCGTGCTCGCCGGCGCCGTGCGGCGCCGGCGCCGGGCGTGACGCCTGCCGGCTACGGCCCCGCCGCGCCGCTCGTCACGCCGCGGTTGTAGGCCTCGAGTCGCTCTCGCAGCACCGGCGGGACCGTGGTCCTCGCCCGCTCGCGTAGGTCACGCTGAGTGTCGCGTTCTAGCGGACCGGCCGCGAGGGGCCGCTCGGCGCCGAGGCCCAGGCTGCGCAGCGCGTCGTCGAGTTCCGCCTTACTCGCGCGGTCTCCTTCCGCCGCCCCCTGCTTGCGAGCCCGCCAGCGATCGACGAATCGGCGCAGGTCCTCATCGGTCCAGCCGAGCTTCTCAAGTAGCGCCCGGTCGGCCGACTTGCGGTCGAGCTGATCCGCGAGTCGGTCGAGCACCAGGTCGGTCTGACGCCGCGCGTAGTCGAGGTTCGCTTCGTCTCCCGCCCCGCCCGCGGCGTCCTGCGGCCCCGGTTGCTGAGGTCCGTCGCCGGAGCGGTCGCCCCCCTGCGCGGCCGCGCCGGGGTCGCCCCCACCGATGGTTTGACCGCCGGGCTTGGATCGGCCGCTGGAAGGATCGCCCTGTTCGGACCCGCTGGGCGCCTGGCCTTGCGACTGCTCCCCCTGTTGCTGCGTGGCCCGCTCGCCGGCGCCCTCTCCGTCGGATTGTTCACCCGAAGCCGAGCCCACAGGCCGTGACTTCGATCCCTCGCCCTGCGTGTCGCCGCTCGACTTGCCGGTCTCGCCCTCGGCGAGCTGCTGCTCGCCGGCTTGGCCCCAGGACTCCCCCGCGCCTTGGTCGCCGGCTTGGCCCCCCCCTTGGTCGGCGGCCTGGTTCTGGCCGCTGTCGCCGGTCCCCTCGCGCGGGCCGGCGTCGGGCTTGGTCGGTTGGCCCCGCGGTGCGTCGGCGCCTTGCTCGCTGTTCTGTGAGTCCGACGCGCGGCCCTTGGGGTCCTTTTGCTGCTCGGAGCGCTGGGAACCGTCCGCGGGCCGATCGGGTGAAGGACCGGTCGCGTCGCGCGGGCGGTCGCCGACGCCGTTCGCGCCGGTCTTCGGGGCGTCGGCGCCGGCGTCTTCGAGCTTCTCGTTCCCGCTCCCGGGGTCGTTCCCGAACCGCTCGGGCTTCTTCTCGTTCCCCGACGGCGGGCGCTGGCTGCGTTCCCCTTCGCCGGCGCCGTCCAAGAACTCGCGGATCCGCTGGAACGCCGCGCCGTCGTCGCTGCCGTCCTTCGCGACGGGAGCGGCTGCGCCGCCACGCGGCGAGCCCGGTTCCCGCTTTGCGCGTGTTCCCTCGGCGCCCGGCTGTGGTTCGCCTCCGGGTTCGCCGGCGCCTTGGCCTTGGTTTTCGCTCGGGCTCTGACTGGGGTTCGTCCCCCCTCCTTTCGAGGCGCCCTCTTGCGCCTGCTGCGACCCGTCACCCGATTCCCCCTTCGACCCTCCCTGATCCGACTGCTCGGCGCCCGACCGCTGCTTGCCGGGGCCTTGGACGCCTGCCGGTTGCTGCGCCCCTCCCTCGGATTGGTCGTCGCCGCTCTGAGGTTGCTCGCCGGTGGGGGACGCCCCTTCGCCGTTTTGTTTCCTCTCCCCCTGTTGGCCGTCGTCACCGGCCTGACCGGCGCCTTGTTGGTCAGCGCCTTGCTCGCCCGCTCCCTCGGGTCCGCCCGGCTGCGGTTGTTGGCCAGCCCCTTGCTCACCGGGTTGGCCTTGCTCCCCTTGCTCGCCGTCGGGGCCGGGATCACCGTTTTCGCCCTGGGCTCCGGGCTGTCCCTCGGCGCCGGGCTGACCCTGGGCCCCCGGCTGTCCCTCGGCGCCCGCTTCGCCCCCTTGGTCGCCAGAACGCTGCTGGCCGTTCTTGCCTTGCTCGCCGTTTGCTCCTTGCTCGTCGCCCGAGCCTTGTTCACGCCCCGGGGCTTGCTCGCCGGCTTGGTCGTTTTCTCCTCGTTCGCCCTTCTCGCCACCACCGCGCGGTGGATCGACAGGATCGACGACGCGCAGGCGCAACCGCTCGGAGAGCCCTCGCTTGGGGTCGGGGGAGCGGACGTCGGTCGCTTCGACCCAGTAGCTAACTACGTCCCCGGGTTTCAACCCGAGCTTCGCCGGCAGCACCGTGTGCTCGCCGAGGAACTTGCCGCGGTAGCCTCCGCCGCTGTTGGGCTTCGGCAGCAGCTCGACGTCGAACACGGCGCGGCCCGCGGTCTCGCCCCGCAGCCGCACGCCGGCGAGCCCGAAGTCGGGGTCGCGGGCCTCGCCGACGATCTTCACCGCGCGATCGACCGGCACGTCGGTCGTCGGCGTCTGCGGCTCGACAATCGTCGCCTCGGGGGCGAGGTCGGCGAGGGTCTCGATGCGGTACTCGGCCGGTTCGCGGTTCCGCTCGCCCGCCGTGGATTCCATTCGCAGGACGTACTTCACGGCGGCGGGCTCGCCGCGGCGGTCGAGCCGCAGCACGACGTCCCCGGTCGCCCGTCGCCCTGCGACCTTCATCCGCGTGTCCACCCGACCATCGGCCCCCAGGTCGATCGATGCTGACGCGAGGTCGAGGTTCGCCTCGGCGGTGATCGTGACCCGCGTCCCCTCGAGCGCGCGCAGGTCGCCGGTCCCCTCGACCCCCCGGTCGGCGTAACCGCTGTAGGAGGGGAAGTCGTAGGCGACCGACACGGGGGCGATTGTCGGCGACGCGAGCACACGCACGCGGTAGTCGATCGACCGCGCGTCCCCCCCCTCCAGCCGATAGCGGAGGCTCGACTGCAGGCCGAGGCCCGGGCTCGCCCCGTCCGGCAGCGCCAGCGCGTAGCGCGTGTTGGCAGCGCTATCGGACGCGCCGCGCATCGCGACGCGGTGGTCGGTGTAGCGGCCGTCGTCGGTCGAGTAAACGAGCTCGACCGTCTCGTCCCCCGTCAGGCCCGCGACGTCGGCCGAGACCTCAAGCCGCTCTCCCTGCGTGAGCGTGGCGCGGCCGGGCTCGACCTGGGTGATGGCGACGCGGCTCGGGGCCGCGATCGGCGCCCAGGGCATCGCGAGTCGCAGGGCCGAGGTCCACAGGTTCTTCGGCGAGGCAATCGTGTAGACCCCAACGACGAGGACCAGCGCGCCCAGCACCGTGGCGGCGCGCAGCAGCGCGGCGCGGTCGATCGTCGCCTCGGGGGCGGCCGCCAGCCCCTCCGCCGCCTGGCGCTCGACCGTGGTGCGGACCGCGGCGTGGGTCGCCTCGTCGTTGCGTAGTTCGAGCGCGCTGACGAGCGTGTTTTTCAGGTTCGGCGCGTCGCGCTCCAGCTCGCGCGCTGCGTAGAGCGGGTTTACTCGGCGCAGCAGCGGCGGCGCGAGGTTGCGGGCCGCGTAGACGACCGCGGCGACCGCGGCGACCGCCAGCAACCCGGTCCGCTGCGCCCCGTCGTACCCGCGCGGCACGACCCAGTGCTCGACGGCGCCGGCGACGAGGACGAAGCCCAGCCCCCCGGCGGCGAGCGTCACGAGCGCAGTCAGCACGTCGGTCTGCCAAACGGCGCGTCGCGTCGCACGGACCCGCCCGTCGATAAACACCGCGGACTCGACGAGTGACGGCTTGCCGCGCGGCGCCGCGCGGGGGGCCAGCGGCGGGGCAGGGGGTGCGACGGGACTGGCCATGCGGCGGGGCGCTCAGGTCGAAGGCGAAGCGGGCAACCCAAGTATAGGCTTCGGCACGGCTTTCTGACGCGCCGGGCGACCCCCTACGATGGGCGCGACCCGCAAACGCCCCTCCGAGACTCCCGCGCGTGAACGCCAGCGACTTCTACGACCTCGTGAGCGGCCGCCGGCGTGGCGTGGGGGCGAGCCTCGCGCGGGGGGGGCTCGCGCTCGCAGAGGGGCCTTACCGGGCGGTCGTCTGGTGGCGCAACCGGCGCTACGACACC
Source organism: Lacipirellulaceae bacterium (assembly GCA_051648405.1). Lineage (GTDB taxonomy): Bacteria > Planctomycetota > Planctomycetia > Pirellulales > Lacipirellulaceae > JBOFFC01. The sequence continues at coordinate 3,360 of JBOFFC010000146.1, read as the reverse complement.
CGGCCTGCGCTCGCCCAGCACGCCCAAACCCCGGTGGTGAGCGTCGGCAACCTGACGCTCGGCGGTACCGGCAAGACACCGATGGTGAAGTGGGTCGCGCGGCGACTGCGGAGGGGGTCCGTGCGTGTGGCGATCGTCAGCCGCGGGTACGGGGCCGCGCAGCGCGGTTCCAGTGACGAGGGGCTCGAACTCGAGCACGCCCTCCCCGACGTTCCGCACCTCGAGAACGCCGACCGTGTCGCCGCTGCGCAGCTCGCGGCCGACGAGCTGGCGTCCCAGGTGGTGGTGCTCGACGACGGCTTTCAACACCGGCGGCTGGCGCGCGACCTCGACATCGTGCTGCTCGACGCCACGGCGCCGTTCGGGTTCGGCCACGTCTTCCCGCGCGGTTCGCTGCGCGAGCCCGCGTCGTCGCTGCGCCGCGCGCACGCCGTGGTGCTGACCCGGGCGGACCTTGTCGAGGAACCAGCCCGAGCAGCGGTGCGCGAACGCGTCGCGCGGCTCGCCCCGCGGGCCGTTTGGGCCGAGGCGGTCGCCGAGCCGACGTCGCTCGTCGGGCTGCGGAGCGAGGGGGATTTTGCGTCGAGCATCGAAGCGCCGCTCGAGACGCTGCGTGGCGCGCGGGTCGCCGCCTTCTGCGGCCTGGGGAACCCCGCCGTGTTCCGGCGGACGCTCGAGCGCCTCGGGGCCGAGGTCGCGTGGTTCGGCGATTTCCCCGATCACCACCCCTACGGGCGGGCCGACGTCGAACGAATCGAGCGCGGGGCGCGCGAGTCGGGCGCCAGCGCCGTCGTGACGACGCACAAGGACCTGGTGAAGGTCGCCGCCGCGTCGCTCGCCGACCTGCCGCTGTGGGGGGTCACGATCGAGGCCCGCTTCACCGTCGGCGAGGAATTGGTCGCGTCGCTCGTCGATCGGGTCGCCGCCCGCGTGCCGGCCGAGTGAAGGCCGCGGGCGACGCGAGGCCGCTGCGGCGCGTCACCGCGGCGTGGTGACGACGATCGCGTTGTCGAGCGCTTCGTCCTCGATCAGCCCCAGCGCCGCGTGCTGCGCGAGCTGCTTCGAGTAGTACGTCGAGCACTCGCCGCCAATCTGGATCACCCCTTCGGTCAAACAAACCGTCAGGTTGCGGACGCGCGAGCCGAGGCGCGAAGCGATCCGGTCGCGGATCCGCCCTTCCAGCGTCGACGCGGCGTCGGCGGAAAGGCTCATCCGACGCGGGGTGCTCGGCGTCATCGAAGTGACCGGTTGCAGTGGCGTTGCCCGCGTTGGAAAACTGCCCGCCTTCGCGCCCGACGCGTCCGCAGACGCGTCGTTCCCGAACGGGCCGACCCAGGGGCGATTTCGTGGCGCGGCAGGCACGTTGGGCGTGTCGAGAGACGACTCCAACGGGCGTCCCCGCCACGATCGCGCGTCCCGACGGGACGCGGTGCGTTCGCACCGGTGACGACGGCGACGTCGTCCTTGTGTTCGCCTGCAGACCTAACCGCGATTCGCGCGACACGAACGCCGAGGTGCCTGTTCCAGAAGAGGGGCGCCGCGCGACTGCTCGACCTTATCCCATCGTCACCGGACCTGTCAAACAAGTCCTGCGGCGTGGGATGCGCCGGGCTATCAACCGACCCGCGTTAAGCCCGAGGCGTCGAGATAAGCGACCACTTGGTCCGCTAGCTCATCGATCGAGCGCTCCCCGCCGGCGAGCACGAGCTCGGCCGCGAGCGGCGCTTCGTAGGGGTCGTCGATCCCCGTAAAATGCTTGATCTCCCCGGCACGCGCCTTCTTGTAGAGCCCCTTCGGGTCGCGCGCTTCGCACACCGCGAGCGGCGTATCGACGAACACCTCGTGGAAATCCCCGCCGGAGTGGCCGCTGGCGTCGGCCCCCTGGACGCCGAGCCGGCGGCGCACCGCGTCGCGGTCTGCGCGGTACGGGCTCACGAAGGCCGTGAGCACGACGAGGCCGCTTTCGCAGAAGATCTTCGCCACTTCCCCCACCCGGCGGATGTTCTCGGCGCGGTCCTCGGCGCCGAACGAGAGGCCGAATCGCTTCGCGAACGCTTCGCCGTAAGCCGGTTCGAGGATCGCCGGCGTGGCCCCCAGGCCGTGACGCACGTTGTCGCCGTCGAGCAAGTAGGTCCGCACGCCGCGCGCGTGGAGCCGCTTCTCGACCGCGCCGGCAACCGTGCTCTTTCCGGAACCCGACAGCCCCGTGAACCACACGACGGCCCCGCGGTGCCCGTTGAGGCGCTCGCGGTCGGCGCGCCCGACGGCGTGCTCGTGCCAGACAACGATCGGTTCGGCGGGGTCGGATGGCATGAGGCGGAAGGAAGCTCGACAGGATCACAGGATGACGGGAGCGGATCGACAGGATGAAGGAAACCGAGGGTGCTACGCGAGGCCGGCCAGTTCGCACAGGTTCGCGTTTTGCACCGGGGCGGGGCAGCTCCAGACGAGGAAGAACAGCGCCTCGCGGCAGTACCGGCCGGCCGGCGCATCGACGAGGTACCCCGCCCCCTTGGTGGCGGTGAGCGCCGCTTGGCTCGCCCGCAACACGAGGCTGTTGGCGCGCTGCCGCAGCGACTCGCTGGTGCAAGTCGGGTCACCGCGGGCCGCCGCCAGCAGGTCGGCGTGCACCTCGGCGAGCTCGGCGCCGAGGGCCTGCGTCGCGGCCACGAGGTCGGGTCGCCGGGCCGCCTCGCCGCGCAACAGGTCGATCGATCCCTTGGCGGCGCCGATCGCCAGCGCCGAGGTCTGGTGCCCCCCGGGCCGCGCCCCGATGCCGCTTTGTACGACCTTGGTTGTCGGGCCGGCGACCACCTCAGAATCGGCGACGAACACGTCGCGGACTTCGATCGGCCCCGTCTTGCTGGCGCTCAGGCCGACCATCGCGAAGCTCGCGGGGGCGCTCACGCCCGGCGTCGTCCGCGGAACGGCGACGAGCAGCTCGTCCCCCGTCGCCTCGCCCCCATCGACCACCGATGCCCCGATCACGACGAAGTCGGCGAACTCCCCCCCGGTTACCCAGGGCGCCCTCCCGTCAAGAACCCAGCCTCCATTGGCGCGGACCGCGCCGAGCGCCGGCCGACCGAGGTGCTGGCGGCTCGTCGTCAGGTGCGAGATCCCAACCGTGCCGAAAGCCGCGCCCGAGAGCAGGCCCGGCAACAGCCGGTCGGCGAGTTCCGTGTTGTCGCTGGCGACGACCCGCTTGCAGGCGCCGACGCGCTGCGTGAGGACGAAGGTCGTCGTCAGGCAGGCCCCGCTCAGGGCCACGTACCCGCGGACGAGGCGCTCCTCGTCCCAGCCCTGCCCGCCGCGTTCGACCGGCACGAACCACTCGTACACCCCCGCTTCGCCGAGCAGCCG
>JBOFFC010000145.1:0-4056 GCA_051648405.1 Lacipirellulaceae bacterium | reverse complement strand
CCCGAATCACCTGCATGGCGGCGGGGCACGGAGCATGACCCGCGTCGTGTGGACAGCCGAGATGTTCATCGACCACGGCGTTGCGGGGGTCGTGTTCCGCTACACGAGCCCCGACGGCGAGGAGGGCTACCCGGGCGAGCTCAAGGCCGAGGTCCGCTACGCGCTCACGTGCGAAGGGGAGCTGCGGATCGACTACACCGCGACCACCGACAAGCCGACCCCCGTGGGCCTCACCAACCACGCGTACTTCAACCTCGCCGGCGCGGGGGCGGCGACGATCAACGACCAGCAGCTGCGGATCGACGCCGACTACTACACGCCGGTCGATGCGGCGGCCGTTCCGACCGGCGAACTTGCCCCCGTGAAGGGGACCCCGTTCGACTTCCGACGGAGCTGGCGGATCGGCGACCGCATCGACGAGCTGAACCCCACCTCGGCGAGCGGCTACGACCACAATTGGGTCCTCAACCGCGACGGCGTCGAGCCCGGCGCGCTGGCCGTCGCGGCGGTCCTCGACGAACCCACCACTGGGCGCCGCCTAACGGTCCTCACCGACCAGCCGGGCCTTCAGTTCTACGGCGGAAACTTCCTCAAGGGAGACGCCGGCAAGGGGGGCAAGCCGTACGCCTACCGTAGCGGCTGCTGCCTCGAGACGCAGCACTTCCCCGACTCGCCGAACAAGCCGAACTTCCCCTCGGTCACCCTCCGACCGGGCGAGACGTACCGCCACGTCTGCGTGTACAAATTTTCAGTTCAGTAGCCAGGTTCTCTGTGCAGTAGCTCCCTCAACGCGAAGCTTGAACGGAATCGACCCGCCATGGGGCTCGTCTTCTGGGTCGCGCTCTACCTAGTCGCCTCGATGGCGATCGGCCTGGTTGCCGCGCTACGCGTGAAGAGCACGGCGGACTTCGCCGTCGCCGGGCGCTCGATGCCGCTGGCGGTCGTCGTCGCGACGTCGTTCGCCACCTGGTTCGGCTCGGAGACGGTACTCGGGATCCCCGCGAGGTTCGTCCACGGCGGCCTCGAGGCGACGGTCGAGGACCCCTGGGGCTGCGCGTTCTGCCTGGTGCTGGTCGGCGCATTCCTCGCCCGACCGCTGTACCGCATGAACCTGCTGACGATCGGCGATTACTACCGCCAGCGGTACGGCAAGTCGGTCGAGATGACCTGCTCGATCGTAAGCATCCTCAGTTACTTGGGGTGGGTCGCCGCGCAGGTCACCGCCCTGGCGCTCGTCTTCGGCGAGCTCTCGCAGGGGGCGATCGGCCCCGTTGCGGGGATGGTGCTGGGGATCGGCGTCGTGCTGTTTTACACGGCGCTGGGGGGGATGGTGTCGGTCGCGCTGACCGACTTCTTGCAGGTGATCCTGATCGTCGCCGGCTTGTCGGCGATCGCCTACCTGGCGGCCGACCTCGCCGGGGGACTCCAGCCGGTGCTCGAAGTCGCGCGCGGGCGCGACATGTTCCGCGTCTTCCCCGAGCCGACGTTCCACGCCTGGGCGTTTTACATCGGCGCAGCGATCACGCTGATGCTCGGCTCGATGCCGCAGCAGGACGTCTTCCAACGCGTGATGTCGGCCAACAGCGAAGACAACGCGGCCCGCGGGCCGATCATCGGCGGCGTCGCCTACCTGCTGTTCGCCTTCGTCCCGATGTTCATCGTCACCGCCAGCCTGATCGTCATGCCGGACGAGGCCGACCGGCTGCTCGACGACGACTCGCAGCGGCAGCGTTTGCTCCCGCTGTTCGTGATGACGCACGCCCCGTTCTGGATGCAGGTGCTGTTCTTCGGCGCGCTGCTGTCGGCGATCATGTCGACCGCCTCGGCGACGCTGCTCGCCCCTTCGACGCTGGTCGTGCAGAACGTGCTGAAGGACTTCCTCCCCACGCTCAGCGACCGCGGCGAGCTACGCCTGATGCGATTCGCCCTTTTCGGCTTCGCGGCGGGGGTCCTCGGCTACGCGATCGCCATGCAGGGGACGACGATCTACGAGCTCGTGGCGAGCAGCTACGAGGCCCCCGTTGTCGCCGCGGTTGTGCCGCTGGTGGCGGGGATTTACTGGCCGCGGGCGTCGAAGCTCGGCGCGCAGTGCTCGATCGTCCTGGGCCTAGCGGTGTGGCTGGCGTTCCACGCGACGTGGCTCGGGCTGGCCTTCCCGCCGCAACTGGCGGGCCTCGCGGCGGCGATCATCGGGATGGTGACCGGCTCGCTGGCGTCAGCCACGCCGCGCGAAGCGCCGGCTGTCGAGCCGTCGGCCTGAGCCGGCGGAACGCCGACGCTGCTCAAGACCGCTAACCCAGTCCCGATTAGCTCCGCGCCGAGCGCCAGTCCTCCAGCAGCAGCGCGAAGCCTGCCGCCACGACGCGCTCGAAGTGCCGCGTGTTGCCGGTCACCAGCACAAGGCCCGTGACGACCGCAGTCGCCGCAATCAGCGGGTCGATGCGGCCGATCGACCCACCCCCTCGGGTTAGGGCCGCGTCGATCCGGCCGCCCAGAACGGCAATCTCGGTGGTGAGCGGGACGACTTCCTGCGAGGCGAGGGTCTTCAGGAAGGCGTCGAGTTCGGCCACGCGACTACGAGACGCGTACCCGCGCACCACTTCGGCCACCGTGCAGGCAGCGACGCTCAGATGCCCATGCTCTCGAACGTACGCCGCGGCGTTCGCACAGACCGTTGCGTCCCGACCCTTGATGACCTCCGACAGGATGTCGGTGTCCACCAAGCAACGGGTCACAACTCATCGCCCGTCGGCCGCGGGAAGTACGGCCGCAATTCGCGTTGACGCATCGCCTCCTCGGAAATCCAGTCCGCGAGTTCTGGCTGGTCGGCGAGCAGCCCGATGATGTCCATCGGCGAAGTCGTGTGCGACGGCGGGGCCATCGCGGTCGTGGAACCGGCGCTCTCCGCGGCGGCGGTTCGGGTGGCGTTGACCACCGAGCGCACGACTTGCAAGTCGGCCTCGCCGAGCCGGGGCAGCGTCTGCAGCACGAGGTCCAGGTCGCTCATGCAGAAAGTATACCACGCTACTCCGGGCGAGAGTGCCTAAGCGACGTCCCTCCGACGGCTAACGCCGCCGGCTCGCCTACGCGCACGCTCCGCGACTCCGACGCCCGCCGCTGCACGCCGCCGCGCCGGCCATCAGCCCGCCGAAGAGGAACGCGCTCGGCTCGGGGACGGCGGAGATCACTCCCTCGAACCGCATATTCGTAGATTCGACTCCGGACACGAAGTAGTCGGTAAGGCGCAGCGTCCCCAGGCTTATGGTGGCCGACCCGTTCGGCGCCAAGTTGCCAATCTGGGCGATTCGGAAGAGAACCGTGCCGGTCAACTGGGGGAGCGCCGGCAGATTGATCTGCGAGTTGACGAACGTCGAGTTGGGCTGAGCGATCGACGCAAGCGGCGCCGAGAAGTTGTCGCCGCTGTGGTAAAGCCCAACCGTCCCGGGCCCCGTGTTGTTCGACCGGGTCCCGATGTTCAGGAAGCTCAGGTCGACTTGGTAGCCGCTGGCGACGACGAACCCGAACTCGAAGTACTCGTCGCCGAAAGGCGACATTGCAACGCTCTGCTCCCAACCGGACGAACTGAACGCACCTGCCTGCGCCACGATGGCCAATCCCCCGCCCCTGGAAAGCAGCGACGCGGTGACGTTCGCCGCCGACGCTGCGGGGTCAACCGTCGCCACGTTCTGGTTCGGAACGTTGCTGAGGTCCCACTCCGCGACGATTGCCGCCCGGCTAGCGAGCGGGATTCCGACAACCAACATCAGCGCAGCACAAACTAGGCGGGTCATCGGGGCACTCGCGAGGTGGCCGAGGGGACTCTTGGGGACCGTCCCTGGCCATTCGTCGCGTGCGATAGTGGTTGCGGGCCCGCGGGGCGTCAAGATTTTGCGCCCCGTTTGTGAACATTTTTTCCCGGACGGCCAGCAGCCGAGCCGCGACCGTCGAGCGAGCGACCGGACGGGCATCCGTTCACGGCCACACGCACAGCGTGCGGAGCTCGACCCGATCGGGGTCGTTGACCGCCAACACGGCGACCGTCGCACGCCCCTTCGG
>JBOFFC010000144.1:0-3905 GCA_051648405.1 Lacipirellulaceae bacterium | reverse complement strand
GCGACGCGCCGGTTGAACGGGCGCCGGGAGCACTTCGAGGCTCCCTAGCGCGTCGAACAGGGCCCGCCATTGCCGCGCGTCGCTCGCCAGGCGGCGCTCGCCGCTCTTGGTCAGCCGGTAGTAGCGCCGCGGGCGCGGGCCCGACTCGTCGAAGCGCGACTTCACGTACCCCTTGGCTTCGAGGTTGTAGAGCATCGGGTAGAGGGTCGACTGGCCCATCGCCAGGACGCCGCCGGATTGGCGGCCCAAGGCCTCGACGAGCTCGTAGCCGTACTTCTCGCCCCCGGCGAGCAGCTTGAGGACCGCCGTCGGCCCCGCACCACGCATCATCTCGCGTTCGAGCTTCATGGGAGGCTCCACGGGAAAGAGGTCACGTCATCGCCTACGCTATGTATGGCATACCATGCGGTGGCAAGTCAAGCGGTTTGTCGCGACGGCGCACGCGAATTCCGGGGCGCCCCGTGAAGGGCTCTCCGCTTCCTTGCGGGCGCGGCTCTACGGTTGCGCTCAGCGGCGGCGTGGAGAGCGCGATCCTCCGTCGCACCACTAGTTCAACAGCGGCTCGAGCACCGATCCGTGGACGTCGGTCAGCCGGCGGTTGAGGCCGTTGTGGTAGTAGGTCAGTTGGCGGTGGTCGAAGCCGAGAATCCGCAGCACCGTCGCGTAGAAATCCCAGACCGTGACCGGGTCGATGGCCGCACGCCGACCGAACTCGTCGGTGGCGCCCAGCACGACGCCCGGCTTCACGCCGGCGCCCATGATCCAGCAGGTGAAGCCGTCGGGGTTGTGGTCGCGGCCCGGGGTCCCTTCCTGTTGCGTGGGCATGCGGCCGAACTCCGTCGTCCACAGCACGAGCGTGTCGGCGAGCAAGCCACGCTGCTTCAGGTCGGTGAGGAGCGCAGCGGTCGGCTGATCGAAGATCGGCGCGTGCCGATCGTAGTCTTCCTTGAGTGTCTTGTGGGCGTCCCAGTTCAGCAGGCCGTCGACGCCCGAAGCCCGCGACGCGCAGTAGAGGTTGACGTACCGCACGCCTTGCTCCAACAGTCGGCGGGCGAGTAGGCAGTTGCGACCGTAGCCCGCCTTGAGCGGGTTGGGGTCGTCGGTAGCGTACCGTCGAAGGGTGTCGGGGGACTCGCCGTCGAGGTTGAGCACCGCCGGGGCCGAGAGCTGCATGCGTGCGGCGAGCTCGTGGGCCTTGATGCGCGCTTGGAGCTCGCTGTGCCCGGGGTGCTGCGTGGCGTGGCGTTCGTTCATCAGCCGCAGGAAGCCGCGCGTCGCGCGGTCTTCCTCGGCCGAGACGCTCGCCGGCCGCGACACGTTGCGGACCGGTTGATGCGCGGCGATGACGACGGCTTGGTGCTGGGCGGGCAAGAAGCCGTGGCCCCAGTTGGCCTGTCCGTTGGGGGGCTCGCCGCGGACGTCGGGAATCGCCACGTACGTTGGCAGGTTCTCGTTCGCGGAGCCGAGGGCGTAGCCGACCCATGCGCCGGCCGACGGGAAGCCCTCAAAGATCGTCCCCGTGTTCATGAACACGCAGCCGGGACCGTGGGTGTTGGTCTTCGACTGCATCGAGTGAACGAAGGCGATGTCGTCCACGTGCGCGGCCATCTGGGGCAGGAGCGAGCTGATCATCTTGCCGCTCTCGCCGGCGGGACGGAACGGCCATGGGCTCGCCATCAACGGGCCGTTCTTGCCTTGAAACGTCGAGACTCCCGTCTCGCCCGGCAGCGGTTGGCCGTGCAGCTTTGTCAGCGTCGGCTTGTGCTCCCACAGGTCCATGTGCGAAGCGCCGCCCGGGCAGAATATCTGCAGCACACGCTGCGCCCGCGCGGGATACTGCGGCTTCGGCGACGTCGGACGGGGGCCCGCCTCGGCGGCGGGCAAGTCTCCGGCCACCAGGCCCGCCAGCGCGACGCCGGCCAACCCGGCGAAGGCGTCGGCGAGCAGCCCCCGACGGGAGAGCACGTGCTCGTCCAGCCCCTGGGTCAAGCAATGATGGCGATCCTGCATGAGTGACTACCGCTAGTGTAGGTACAGCAGCTCGTTGCTGTTGAAGAGCGCCCGGCATAGCGCACGAAGCCCGTGTTCGCGGACGAGCGCCTCGGCTGCGCCGCGTTCCTCGCCATCGGGCAGGCGACCGAAGAACCGCCGGAACGCCGCATCGACCTGAAGGGCGTGGTCGCCGGCGCCGGTTTCGAGGGCCAAGCCTTTGGCGGCCTCGTCCGACATCTGGTGACAGAAGTCGTGGTTCATCAACGTCAGCGCTTGGAGCGGCGTCGTCGTCTGCGCGCGTCGGCCGACCGAGAAGACCGGGTCCGGGAGATCGAAATCGGTCAGCAGATCGACTCGCGCCGACCGAGCGTTCTGGTGATAGATGGCGCGCCGGTAAGTCTCGGGACCCACTTCGTCACGCGGCTTGTAGGTGGCGACGTTGTCGCGCGAGTAGTCGTACAGCCGGAAGCCCGGCCCTCCACGCCGCTCGTCGAGCAGTCCCGCGACGTACAGCATCGAGTCTCGCAGCTCTTCGGCCGCGAGGCGACGCGGCGGGAAACGCCACAGGTGAACCGCCGCCGCGTCGCGGGCCAGCGCCTCGGGACGGGCCTCGCTCGACTGTCGGTAAGTCTCGGACGTCACGATCAATCGATGCAGCCCCTTGAGCCGCCAGCCCGAGTCGCGAAGCTCTGCGGCCAACCAGTCGAGCAGCTCAGGGTGAGTCGGCTTATCGCCCATGTAGCCGAAGTCGTTCGGAGTGGCGACGATCCCCCGAACGAAGTGGTAACGCCACAGGCGGTTGGCGAGCACCCGCGGCGTGAGCGGGTTGTCGTTCGCGACCATCCACCGCGCCAGCATCAGTCGGCGGGTCTGCTCCTGCGCCTCGCCGGAGAGGCCGTAGGCCTTCGTCACCTCGTCCAACGTACTCGGGCTTGCCGGCACAACGGCTTCGCCGAGACGCGAAACGTCGCCCCCCACGAAAACGGTCTGCTCGGGCGCAGGCTGCTCGAACCGGCCCACCGGCAACACGGGGTACTGCGGGAGTGCGGCGAGCCGTTCGTCTAGCTTCGCGAGCTCGCTCTTGATCTCAGCGACTCGAGCGGCGCCCGACTCGGGCGTCGCGGCAATCCTCGTCCGCTCATCGACGAGCGCCATCTTGCGAGCCTCGATCTCCGCCCCCTGCTGATCGCGTGCCGCGAGCTGCGCGCGCGGCGCCACGGGGCGGTCGCCGGGAAAGACGCCGGCGAACGTCGCGTACAGTCGGTAATAGTCACGCTGCGAGATGGGGTCGAACTTGTGGTCGTGACAGCGGGCGCAACCAAACGTCAAGCCAAGGAAGGCCTCGCTCGTCGCGCGGATGATCTCGTCGATGCCGTCGGCGCGGATCTGCTTCGCCTTCACCGCGTCTTGATTGCCGACGCCGTCGTGGGGACCGCATACGAGGAAGGCGAGTCCCTGCTCGATCGCCGGGTCGCCGCCGCCGACGGCGTCGCCGGCCAGGTGTTCGGTGATGAGCTGATCGATGGGTTTGTCCTCGTTTAGCGACGCGATGACGTAGTCGCGGAAGCGCCAGGCGTTGTCCACGAGGCTGTTGACTTCGTAGCCGGTGCTCTCGCCAAACCTCACTACGTCGAGCCAGTGCCGCCCCCATTGCTCACCGTAGCGGGGAGACGCCAGCAGCTCGTCTACGACGATCTCGTACGCGTCTGGCGAGCGGTCGGCGACGAATCGGTTGACCTCGTCCGTCGTCGGTGGCAGTCCCGTCAGGTCGTACGTCACGCGGCGCAAGAGGGCCGGCCGATCCGCGCGCGGATTGGGCGCGAGCCCTTCTTCCGCCAGTCGTGCGTAGATGAAGCGATCGATCGGGTTCTTTCGCCAACGTGGGGGGACGCCCGCCGTCGGCGGCACGGGCG
>JBOFFC010000143.1:0-20546 GCA_051648405.1 Lacipirellulaceae bacterium | reverse complement strand
GGCAAACCTGCAACGGTTCTCGGCGATGGTGGCCGCCTCGGGCGCGGCCGTCGGCTTCGCTCAGGACCCCGACGCCGACCGCCTGGCGATCGTCGACGCCGCCGGGCGCTACCTCGGCGAGGAGCTGACGCTCGCCCTGTGCGTCGATCACCAGCTCCGCAGCGCCCCGGGCCCGGTGGTTAGCAACTGCTCGAGCAGCCGTGTCACGCAGGACCTGGCCGAGCGACACGGCCAGCCGTTCATCCGCTCGGCGGTCGGCGAGGCGAACGTCGTCGATGCGATGCTCACCTGCAACGCGGTCCTGGGGGGCGAAGGCGCCGGCGGCGTGATCCACCCGGCGGTGGTCTTCGTCCGCGACAGTTTCGTGGGGATGGCGATGGTGCTCGACGCGATGGCCGCCCGCGAGAGGACGGTCGCCGAGCTGGCCGACGAGCTTCCGCGTTACGCGATCCACAAGACCAAGATCACGCTCGCCGCCGAGCGCGTGCCGGCCGCCCTCGACGCGCTCGAGCGGCACTTCCCCGGCACGATGACGAGCCGCCAAGACGGCCTGCGCATCGACTGGTCCGCCGAGCGCAAATGGCTGCTGGTCCGCGCGAGCAACACCGAGCCGATCGTCCGCCTGGTGGCCGAGGCGCCGGAGCTGGCCGACGCGGTGGCGGTTTGTGAGGAGGCGGGGCGGGTGGTGGGGGGGTAGGATGGGGGTAGCAAGGTCCCGCAGCGCCCGCAATACGGAGACTGAACGATGGAAGTCGTGGACATCTGCGTCGCCCAAGTCGGGCTCCGCGACCTCATCGCGGGTTTGAGTGCCGGGGCCTCGGTCACGATCGTCGATCGCGACCGGCCGGTTGCCGTGCTGTCGTCGCTCCCCGCTCCGCTGGCAACGCCTCGATTCGGCGCTTGCAAGGGAATGCTCGTCGTCAACACGGAGGACGACGAGCACCTCGCGGACTTCGCGGAGTACGTGCCTTGAAGCTGCTGCTCGACACGCACTCGCTTCTCTGGTTCGCTTTGGGAGAGCCACGGCTGTCGCTTGCAGCTCGCGACGCGATCGAATCGGCCGACCACACGAAATGGATCAGCCCGGCCAGCTTCTGGGAGACGACGATCAAGGTGTCGCTCGGGAAGTACTCCGTCCCTGGCAGGCTTGACGAGTTCTTCGCCGCGGCCGTGGAAGGGAACGGCTTCTCGATCCTACCGATCGAGCTCCGGCACGTTCAGGAATTGGTGGGCTTGTCGCACCACCACCGCGACCCTTTCGACCGACTGCTCGTCGCTCAAGCGACAATTGAGGGGATGTCGATCGTTAGTTCCGACGCAGCCCTGGATGCTTACGGCGTCGATCGCGTCTGGAAGTGACGTGGCGCTCGCTTGCTGGCGAGGGGGCATGGTTCGGCCAGTTCGCCTGCACCCGGTGCATCGACCGACGCGAACGCGGAGTTGTGCCTTGAAGGCTGCGGCCGACGCAGGCGTGAGCTCGCTGTCTGTTGGTGGGCCCCACGGACGCGAGCCCTCGCAAATTGCTGCGGGTTCCCGCCCGCCGTGCTGCCAGCTTGAAGATAGAACCGCGTCGCCGAAAATCCGTCCGGGATAGCGCGCGGGGGCGCTTCGCACGTCGTTCTGCAGGTAGGAGTGTCCGTTTTGCAATCGGAACCATGCAGGGGGTAGTCCCATGAGCCGAGGCCTTCGCGAACTGTGGGGAGTTGGCGACGCCGAATCCAAGGCCAAAGGCGCCGACTCGGAGGCGTTCTCTTCGGACTTCCGCCGCGGCCTGAAGCGGATCAACGCGGCGTTGCGGCGCGCCGCCACCAAGGGGGACCCGGAGAGTCGCAGCGAGCTCCTGGGGCAGCGCGAAAAGCTGATCGCGGCCTACCAAGGCGTTTCGCGGCGCGCCGACGGCGCCGATGCCTCCGCGGCTATGCAGTCGAGAGGCAAGGTGCTTGCCGCCTCTCAGAAGACCGCAGGGGTGGCCGAGGAGAGCGGCGCCAAAGCGGAGGTCGCGTGGCAAGAGTGGGAGGCGGCGGCTCAGAAGCTGGAGGAGCTGCACGCCACCGCCGACCGCTGGGGCGCCAGCGCCGACCCGCGAGAGAAGGGCCTCCGCGCGCTTTTGAACGCCGTCCAGAAGAGGGCCGATCAGCGGAAGTACCGCCAGGCTGCCGCGGCGGTGGCGGACGCGCATCGGAAGACGGGCGGGGCTGAGGCCGCGCAAATCGCTCCCGCCCAGGTTGACGTGGCTGGGAACGACACGATGCCAGGATCACCGGCGCCGCCACAAGACCAAGCACCCGTTCCCGGCGCGCCCCTCGAGAAGGGCCTCCATGCGCTCTTCCTCTCGGACTTCAACCGCAACAGCGTGAAGAATCTTGCGGACGTCCTAGTTCAGTACGAGGGGACTGCGACGCTCGCGTTCGCGCCGCACTTCAGCAAGGACCAGGACCCGTACAAGAACGCGACGACGATCGTCCGACGCCTGGCGCTCAAGGGAAAAGCGCTCCGTCTGACCGTTTACTTCGGCTTCCATAGCGAAACCACCAACCTCGCGGATCACACGCAGAAGCTCGTTCGGTTCCTGAAAAAAATCGTCAAAGTCGAAGGTGCGCAGCAGCCGCTTCATAAGCACCTGGACGAGCTGACAATCTCGCCTCGCTTGGAAGACGAGCACACGGACAAGTCCGTCCTCGAAGGTAAAGCCGAGTCGTCCTTCGAGAAAGAAGTTAAGACGATCGTCGATGCGTTTGAAGCCGAAAAGGGTGACTCTGAGTTGCTCGCCGCGCTTCAAGCTGACTGCAAGCTTGGGTTTCGCCGGTCGGCCGCCGGGCACGCCAAGAAAGGCTCTCTCGAAAGCGATGCGATAGACGTCGTCGGAAAAGACGGGGTCGCGCGTCCGTTTGAGCTCACGCACGAGTTCCACCACAAGCCTGGGGAAGCAACGGGCTACGATTCGTATGCGACTGACGGCCCGTTCATTTCGGCTGGTGACATTGACGGCAACAAGGTCGTGGACGAGAACATCAAAGCAATGGAGGACGCCTACGCGCGGTACAAGAAGGAACAAAAGGCCAGTGACCCCGACAATCCCGCCGCAATGACCATCGAGGAGTTCATCCAGCAGTACGGTCTGAACACGGTTGACGACAAACTTCCGGACAGCGTCGAGGAGGTGATGCTTTGGCGCCCTGCGTACAACCTATGGAAAGCCGATTCGAAGAACGGCGTAATCGACAAGTACACCAAGACGGATCGAGAGTCCCGAAAAGACACGGGCCAGGGCTTCGGCGAACTGGAAAAACAGGTCGCTGCGAAGTTTCTCAGCGTAGATCTCGACGAACAGAAAAAGAAGAAGCCCGGAGCCAAGCCGCAGCCCAGCAACGCCTGACCCGACGCCGACTCAGCCCTCGCAGCGAGTTTCGCCCTGAGCGGGTTCACCCCCACCCCGGCCCTCCCCCAACGGGGGAAGGGAAAGCGCGCAGGGCCAGCGCGCACTTTGGACGCGATCAGGGAGTTTGGTCAAGAAGCGAAGCTGCCAAGTTGAACGTGACCGCGACGCGGATTCTGCTATGTCGTGTGAGTGTTCTGACTCGGGCGTAGGGACCTTTGTCGCGTACGTCATTTTAAGTCGCGCTGACTGGGCACCTGCACGTTCCCCCCAGAGCTGGCGCTAGCCCTGCCTTCTCCCCGAACCCACCGCCCTCTTCAACCGGCTCCGAATACAACAATCGACGACAATTCGTCGCTTCGACACGCTTTTACTTCTGGTTACGAACGATTTGCGACTTCCAGGGGGACGACAACACAAGTGGCGTCACTTTCGTTACGTGTACTTGATCAATGGCTGGAGGAGTTATGGGCAACAACTTTGCGACGTGGCTATGGGGTGCAGCGTTCGCTGCATGTGGACTATATTCCGGATACCTGGTCGCGACGATAGCGCTTCTTGCCTTTTGGCTGCTGTTCGAAGTGCAAGGATCGGTGCCGGCTTCATTTGCGCGGATCGTGTGCCTGCTTGCGTTCACTGTGGGTCTGTTGGAGCCCGCTATAAGAGAGCGCTCTGATGCGTTGCGACCGGTGAGGGCAGTGTTCGCCGTCAAGGAGGTGGCCCTCGCGATCGACAGGTATCACGCCATGCACCGTAGGTTTCCGCAGGTCAGCGCTGAGCCTGACGAAGAGGCGCTGATGCACAGCTGGAGAACCGAGTTGCTGCCGTTCTTGGAGTCGGGGTCAATGCTCGATGGTCAGATCGTCCGTCGGCAGCCTTGGAATGCGAACGTGAATCAAGGTCTAGCGCGGGTTCCACTTAGTGAATTCTCATTGAACCTTGAGCCGCAGACACAGTCGGACCTCTACGCGCCAGCCGGTGAGGGAACGTGTTGGTCGTCCAACGGAAAACGGGTGCGAATCGGTGATCTGCGCGAACCCAGCAAGACACTGATGTTGATTGCGATGCCGGGCCGAGGGACTCCGTGGTGCAAGCCCGAAGACCCGTCGGTTGAGGAGGTTCTCACTTGGCTGACCGACGAAACTAGTCGCGGCTACACCCGATCGGTCAACCACGGTTGGGTACGCCGCAGTGATAGAACGCCTGTTTACTTCGCGACGGCGGATTGCATGGTTCATTGGACCGACGACGTGTTTTCGCGGAAGGAAGGTGAGGCTTTGGTGGCCGCGAACCATCCCCAGAAGTCCGCCGTCAATCCAGACCGGAAAGGCGGAAGAGCAGTTGTGGGGCCCATCGATTGGGTGGGAACGTTGGTTGGCTACGGGTTTCTTGTGGCCGCCTTGGTTCCACTATGCTTGGTCGAGATCAAGCCACGTCGCGAGGAAGGCGTTTTAAATGGACTTCAAGGGGGAGGTGAATTGAGTCAGGAGAACGATGACGCGTCTCAAGGTACGTGATCCTCACTCAGGCGTCGGGGCCAGTGCGCACTTTGGACGCGATCAGGGAGTTTGGTCAAGAAGCGAAGCTGCCAAGGTAAACGTGTCCGCGACGCGGATTCCTGCTATATGGTGTGAGTGTTCTGACTCGGCCGTAGGGACCTTTGTCGAGTACGTGAATTTAAGTCGCGCAGACTGGGCACCTGCCCATTTCCCCCAGAGCAAGCGCTAGCCCTTGGGAAGCGCGGTTCGTATGCGTCTCCGCGTGAGACCCCCTCACCCCTCACCCCTCACCTCTCACCTCTCACCTCTCGCCGCCGCCAGGCGCAGCGCCGCCAGGTACGGCACCGGCTCCGAGCCGAGCGCGTTGAGCACCGTCCCCCCCGCGGTGAAGTTGTGGGTCACCCAGTCGGGCTTGCCGTAGCGTTCGAGGGCCGTCCCCCCTTCGCCCCCGCCGACGTAGACCTCGAGGCCCGCGTCTTTCATCCGCTTGAGCTCGGGGATCCAGGCCTTGGTGCCGGCCTCGAACTTGGGGTCCTCGAACATCCCGAACACGCCGTTGTGGAACGCCACAGCGCCGGGGCCCACTCGCTCGATGAAGGCCGTCACCGAGTCGTGGAAGTGGGCGATCGACTTGGGGCCGATGTCGAACTGCTGGTCGGTCGGCGACAGCTCGTCCTTGGCCGAGCCGTCGGCCAGGATCGAGTCGCACGGCACGGTGAAGGTGATCCCCTTCGCGCGGCCGTCGGCGACGATCTCCTTCGCCTGCTCGACCCGCGCCGGCGGGATGTACCACGGCTCGGCGCTGTGGGCCGGGTCCTCGGCGGCGCCCAGCGACACCGGACGCCCGTCGAGCGCGCCGATCGCCTTGCGGATCGCCATCGCCAACGAGCCCGACGCGAACACCTGCTTGACCGACCCGCGGGCGATCATCGCCTCCATGTCGTCGAGCTTGTCGATCTTGATCCCGCTGAAGACCACCAGCGCCGCCTTCAGGCACTGCTGCATCGGCCCGTCGAACTCGCCCGCCGCGTACTTGCCGAGCGCGACACGTTCCATCGCCGCGGGGACGACAACACTCGACGAGTCGAGGGAGCCGGCCGAGAACGCCTCGTGGACGTAGACCTTGGCGACCTTGGTGGCGAGCTCCGTGGCGAACTTCGCGAGCTTCGGCGCGAGCCCCGGCAGGTCGGCCGGCTTGGCCTTCCAGAGCGCCATCTCGACGGCGTACTTGCGCGAGTTCTCGAGCACGATCACCGAGCCCGGCTTGGCCGCCGCGATCGCCTGCTCGACCGCCGGCAGCACGGTCGTCGTCGCCTCGTCGAGCCAGTCGGTGATCAGCGTGACCTCTTGGCCGAGCAGCTCGCCGAGGCGCTTGGCGACCTTGTCGAGCGAGCCCTCGGGCTTGCGGCCGACGTGGCCGAAGACCACTTGCTTCCAACCGCGCTCGACGCCGAACTTGAGCGTGTCGATCATCGAGCGGAGGCGGATGTCGCCGTCGCCGATCGTGGCGCCGGGCTTGGCGTCGGTGTCGCCGCGCACCAGGACCGGCGTGCCGCTGGGGACGTCGGCGAGCGACTCGAGGCGCGGGACGGCGGCCAAGTAGTCGCCGAGCGACAGGTCGGGTGCGGCTTCACGCCCCTCGACGATCGACTCGCAGAAGGACGTGAGGGCTTGCTCGGAGAGGGGCATCGTGGCCTCGCTGGGATGTCGAAGGATCGGAGCGGCGGCGTCCCCGCTGGAGGGCCGACCCGTTTAGTTGCGATTCTGCCGCAGGCTAGCACAGCCCCCGCGGAGCGACCAGTTGCGACGGATCGCCGCCCAGAGGGCAGGGCGCAGGACGGTTGGCTCAGGCAGGGGGAGGGGGATACGATTCGGAGCTGGCCCCCGCTCGCCACACTCAACCAAGCAGACCCGTGAACGCACCGGCCGACCTCACCGCACTGCGACTCGGCGGCGCCTCGGCGGCGACGGAGTTGCTGCGGGCCGACTCGTTCCCGCTCGGCGCCGCATCGGCCGACGTGGGGGCGATCATCGACGACGTCGCGCGTGCGCTCGGCGCGCCGCTTGGCTTCCCGCCGCTCGAGCAATCCCTCACGTCGGACGACCACGTGGCGATCGCCTTGGGAGCCGCGACCCCTTCGGCGCCGGCGATCGTCGCGGGCGTGGTCGCGGCGCTCGAACGCTGCGGCGTGCAGCGCGAACGGATGGCGGTCGTGGTGAGTGACCCGCGCGACGCCGAGGGGGTCCGCAGCGCGCTGGCGAGCGTCGCGGCGGACGTGGTGGTCGAGGCGCACGACCCGGGCGACGAGACGCGGCTCTGCTTCGCGGGCCTTATGACCGCCGAGCGCCCGCTGATGCTCAACCGCAGGCTATTCGAAGCCGACGTGGTGCTGCCGATCTCGACCGAGCTGCCGACCGACCGCCCCGACGCCGGGGTCTACGGCGGCGTGTTCCCCGACTTCTGCGACCGGGCGACGATCAAGCGCTTGCGCCGCGTGCGCAGCGTCGCGAAGGCCGATCCCGTGAAGCGCAACGCGAAGGCTGGCGCCTCGTCGGCCCGCGAGCGCGACGCCAACGAGGCGGGGTGGCTGATCGGCGCGCCGTGCGTCGTGCGCGTCGTCCCGGGGCGTGGCGGGGCTCTGGAGTGTGTCCTCGCCGGCGAGCCTTCGGCGGTGGCGCGAAAGGCGCGCGAGGTGGGCCAGCGCACGTGGTCGCTCCCTCTCCCGGAGCCGGCCGACCTAGTGGTTGCGATGATCGGCGGCGGCCCCGACGAACAGACTTGGTCCAGCGTCGGCCGGGCCGTCGCGGCGGCCGAGTCGCTCGCCGCGCCGGGCGCCGCGATCGCCGTGTGGAGCGACCTCGACGAGCCGATCGGCCCGTCGCTCGGGCGGCTGGTGGGCGCCGAGGACCGCGAGCGCGTCGCCGACGAACTCGCCCGCGAGTTTGGGGCCGAAGCGCTCGCCGCCTGGCGGCTGGTGCAGGCGCTCGAGCGCGGGCCGGTCTACTTGCGGAGTCGGCTCAGCGACGAGCTGGTCG
This sequence comes from Lacipirellulaceae bacterium, assembly GCA_051648405.1. Lineage (GTDB taxonomy): Bacteria > Planctomycetota > Planctomycetia > Pirellulales > Lacipirellulaceae > JBOFFC01. The sequence goes on along the minus strand of JBOFFC010000143.1, from coordinate 12,635 downwards.
AGGAGCTCGGCCTCACGCCGCTGCACGGGCCCGACGAGCTGCTGCGTCTCGCCAGCCACTACGCGACGCGGATCGTGCTCGACGAGTCGCAGCACGTCTGCTTTGCGCCGCGTGACCAGGGGGACGCCGAATGAACCGCGACCGCTGGTTCACGGCCCCGGGCGACTGGTCGCTGCTCCCCGTAGTGGGAGAGGACGCCGGGAAGTTCCTGCAAGGATTCTGCACGAACGACGTTCAGAAGCTTGCGCTCGGCGCCACCTGCGAGGCGTTCTTCACCGACGTCAAGGCGCACGTGCTGGCGTACGCGTGGGTGACGCGCCGCGAAGCAGGCTTCGACGTGCTGCTGGGCTCTCCGCGCACGGCCGAGCTGGCCGCGCACCTCGACCGCTACCTGATCCGTGAACGCGTGACGCTCGAAACGACCGAGGCGCCCGTCGCGGTGCTCGTCGTCCAGGGGGCGACCGAGGTCCCGCCGAGCCTCGCCACAGCGGCGATCGGCGGGCTGGGCGCCGAGTGCGTGGTGGCCTACGGCGACGCAGGGGCGACGGGGGACTTCGCCGCCGCACTGGCATCAGCGGGCCTCGCGGAGCTCACGCCAAACGACTGGCACGCGACGCGGATCCTCGCCCGCCAGCCGCTCGACTGGATCGACATCGACGAGCATCACCTTCCGCAAGAGGTCGATCGCGACGCCGCTGCGATCAGCTTCACCAAGGGGTGCTACCTGGGGCAGGAGCCGGTCGCGCGGATCGACGCCCTGGGGCACGTCAACCGGCTGCTCCGCGTGGTGCGCGTGACGCGCGTCGTCGAAGCGGGGGCGGAGCTGATGCACGAGGGGCGCGCCGTGGGGCGAGTCACGTCGTGCGCCGCGACCCCGGAAGGGGCTGTGGCGCTCGCCTACGTGCGCCGCGCTCACGCTGCGCCGGGGACGCCTCTTACGATCGGCGACACGTCGGCCGTCGTCGTGTAGCCCCCGCCTCACTCGCGCCGCCAGCGACGGACGTCGAGGTCGAGCGGCTCGCGTTCGACGGCGCCGATCGCGGCGACGTCGTCGCGGGCGGCGAAGTACGCCTCGACGATCGCGGCGTCCCACTGCTTCCCCGCGCCTTCACGCAGGATCTGCTCGACCCCCTCCAGGTGCATCCCCTTGCGGTACGGTCGGTCGCTGCGCATCGCATCGACCGAGTCGGCGACGGCCATGATCCGCGCCAGCACCGGAGTCGCCTCGCCCGCGAGGCCGTCGGGGTACCCGCCGCCGTCCCACGCCTCGTGGTGGTGGCGGACGATCGGCAGCACCGGCGCGAGTTGCGAGACCCCTTGTAGGATGCGCTCGCCGAGCACGGGGTGCGTCTTGATGTGCTCGTACTCGTCGTCGGTCAGCTTGTCGGGCTTGCGGAGGACCTGGTCGTCGATGCCGATCTTGCCGACGTCGTGCAGCAGACCGGCGAGGTACACGACGCTCAGCTCGTCGTCGGGGCGGCCCATCTGCTGGGCGATCCGCACGGCGATCCGCGCGACGCGGTCGCTGTGGCCGCACGTGTAGGGGTCCTTGGCGTCGAGCGCGAGGCTGATCGCGCGGACGGAGCTTTCGAACAGCTCGGTCCGCTCGCGGAACAGCCGGCGGTTGCCGGCGTGGACCCCCAGCAGCGCGGAGACGCTCGTCAGCAGGCTCGCCTCGACCGAGCCGAACTCGCGCTCGATCGAGCCGCGCGTCGCCCTGTAGTTGAGCCCGGCGATCCACCCTATCAATCGGCCGTCGGAGCGGATCGGCACGCACACCACCTCGCGCACGCCGGGGTAGTCCCAGGTCGGGGAACTCGTGCGGTTGCGGTTCAAGACCAAGGACCGTTTGGTCGCGTCGTTGCCGAGGCGATCGAAGAAGAGGTCGAGGTCGTCGGTCGGCAGCGGGCAGCGACCGAACGTAAGGACGCGCCCGGCGGAAGCGTCCGTGGCGGGACTCGGGCCGTCGAACCGCGCCGCTTCATCGTCGTCGAGCCACCGTGCGGTGATCGATTCAGCCGGCAAGACGTGCGACAACCATTCGACGCTTTGCCCGAAAAGCTGTGCGGCGCTGCGGCCCAGCGTAAGTCCTTCGGTCAAGCGGTGGAGCAGGCTCAGCTCTTCGAACGTCGCGAGCAAGTGCCCCGACACGTCGGCCAGTTGATGCTTCTGCGACGCGAGCGCGGCCTTCGCCGCGTGCCGATCGACGATCGCCGCGGCGAGGTGCAGCGCGACGCGCGGCGGAAGCGGCGAGCGGGACCGCGACCAGGCGTAGGCCCGATCGGGATCGACGCCGAATACGCGGGCTGCGGACTCGATCTCGGCGATGCTCCGGACGGCGTCGGTCACCAGGACCGCAACCGCGATCGCCGCAGGGGAGTCGTCGGTCCGCGGCAGCGGGACGGCGAGCAGCGCCCACGGGGCGTGTTCCTCGATCACTTCGGGACACCCGCGCCGGGCGACCACTTCGCAGACCGACTGCCAGCGGAACACATCGACCCGCGGCCAGTCGCTCGAAACGCGGTCCAGCACCCCGTTCGAGAGGTCCACGACCGCAAACGCCTGACCGAACGCGTCGTCGAGCTGCGCGAGCAGGCCGCGCGCGACGCCGTCAGAAGCCCCGGCTCGGGGCGCAACAGCGAGCGTTCCGGAGGGGAACCCGACGATTTCGGGCGAGGTGATCAAGGGCCGCAGGATGCCGGAGGACCAACCGCGCGACCGCTCGACGTGCGTCGGCGTCGGTTGCGCCCAAAAGCTTAACCCCCGCGTAGTGACACGCCCTGCCGTTATGGACTTCCGCAGCGGCTGCGTTGCGGCGAGATCGCACCGGTCGCGCCGGTTGTAACGGCGCACGCCGGCCAGCGGACTCGGGAGGCCGCCGCCGGGCTACTCGCGACCGCGGCGCATTCGGAAACGGCGGCTGGCGCGGTCGAGCACCGCGCGCTCGTCGGGGGAGAGGGCCGTGAGCCCCGCCGTGTGGAGTTTTGCGAGGACCGCGTCGAGTCGCGACTCCTCGGAGCCCTCGTCAACGTCGGTGGGTGTCGCGCGGGTCGCTTGCTCTTCGGCCGCGAGGCTCGCTTCGACCAGGACCACCGCGTCTTCGTCGGAAGAGGCCCACCAGTCGTCGTCGATGGCGTCGTCGGCCTCGCGAATGCGCCAGCCGTGCTGCGTGGCGCCCCCGCCGTTCCCTGCGTGGGACAGGTCGTAGATGCCACCGAAAGCGACGAGCATCCCGACGAGGGCCAGGGCCAAGTCGGCGGGGGGGGCGCCCGTCGGGTCGGCTTCGATCAACACCGCACTGGCGCCGAGGAGGACCCCCGTCGCCACGGCCAGGCGCCCCACCACCTGGGCCGCGAGGAAGTTGCCGACCCACGGGGCCAGCAGCCCGCCGAGCGCGCGGCCGCCGTCGAAAGGCGTTGCGGGGAGCAGGTTTAACGCGAAGAGCGGCCAGTTGACCCACACAAGCAGCTTGGCGAAGGTCGTGGCGAACGCCGTCGCCGCCGCGCCGGGGTCAGCGCTCACAGGGCTTGAACCGAGCGCGGCGCCCGACACGAGCGTGTCGAGCCGCGGGAAGAACAGCTCGGCCAAGCCGGGCTCGTCGTAGCCGGCGAGACAGACGGCCCCGGCGACCACCAGCAGCAGGTTGGCCATCGGCCCCGCCATTGCTACGAAGACCCGCGACTCGGGGTCGTCCGGCAGACGGGGGTGGCGCAGGCTCCCGAGGGGGCAGAGCACGACGCCGTCGATCTTCCCGCCGACACGCAGCGCCGCCAGGGCGTGGGCCCCCTCGTGGGCCACCAGGCTCGCGATGAGGACCACGAGCGCCGCGGCCAACGAATAGGACTGGGTTTCTGTCGCCCACCAGCCGCCGACCACCAGCGTCGCGACCAGCGAAAGGTGCAGCCGAACCGGCACCCCGCCCCAGACACCGAACGGCGCGCTCCACGAGGGAGAGGCGGCGACGGGCGTGCTCGGAGAGTGGCCGACAGGCATGACGTTCACCGCGTGCGGGGCTCGTCCCCGGTCTTTGGGGCTACCGACGCAGGGCCGGACCCCAAGAATCGCGAGGCGAGAAGAGAGGCAACCGCCGAGCGCGGTCCGCCAAAACCACGCTCTGTTGATCGTACCAAGGCCCGGCCAAGGCGGCAAACGTTCGCCCGCAACCGGCGGGGCGCCCCTCGTGTGCCGGCCAGCCGAGCGGCGAGTTCGCGGGGATTCGCGTTACTCGACCGTCACGCTTTTCGCCAGGTTCCGCGGTTTATCGACGTCGCAACCGCGCAGCAGGGCGATGTGGTACGCCAGCAGTTGCAGCGGCGCCGCGGTGACGACCGGCTGCAGGTAGTCGGCGACCGCCGGCACGCGGATCACGTCGTCGGCGATCCGGGTGGCGTGCTCGTCCTCGTGATCAACGATCGCGATCACCGGCCCCCCGCGGGCCTTGATCTCTTCCATATTCGCCAGGACTTTGTCGTAGACCGCCCCCTGGGGGACGATGAACACGCTCGGAGTGTGCTCATCGACCAGCGCGATCGGGCCGTGCTTCATCTCGGCGGCGGGGTAGCCCTCGGCGTGGATGTAGCTGATCTCCTTGAGCTTGAGCGCCCCTTCGAGCGCCGTCGGGAAGTTGAACTGGCGGCCGAGGTACAGGAAGTTGTCGCAGCCGGCGTACTTGGTCGCGATGCGGCGGCACAGGTCGTTGGTCTCGAGCGCCTGTTCCACGGCGTTCGGGAGACGCTCGAGCTCATCGACGATCCGCTGCCCCGCCTCGTAGCTCAGGTGGCGCAGGCGCCCCAGGTGCAACGCGAGCAGCGCCAGCACCACGCACTGCGACGTGAACGCCTTGGTCGAGGCGACCCCGATCTCGGGGCCGGCGTGCAGGTAGACGCCCCCGTCCGCTTCGCGGGCGATCGTGCTCCCGACGACGTTGCAGATCGACAGCACGCGGTGGCCTTTGCGCTTCACCTCGCGGAGCGCGGCGAGCGTGTCGATCGTCTCGCCGCTCTGCGTGACCGCGATGAGCAGCGTCTGCGGCGACAGCGGCGGGTTGCGGTACCGCAGCTCGCTGGCGTACTCGACCTCGACCGGCAGGCGGGCGAAGGCCTCGATCATGTACTCGCCGACCATCGACGCGTGCCAGCTCGTGCCGCAGGCCGTGAGCACCACACGGTCGATCGAGCGCAGCTGGTGCGGCGTGAGGTTCAGGCCGCCGAACACGGCGGTGGCGCCGTCGCGGTCGAGCCGGCCTCGCATCGCGTTGCGGATCGACTCGGGTTGCTCGAATATCTCCTTGAGCATGTAGTGGGGGTACGCGCCGAGCTCGACCTGCGTGGCGTCGATCTCGAGGTCCTCGACCAGGTGCGAGACGTGCGACGAGTCGCGGGCCTGCACGCGGATCGATTGGGCCGTGATCACCGCCAGCTCGTGGTCGGCCAGGTAGACGATGCGGTCGGTGTGCCCGACGAGCGGCGAGCCGTCGCTCGCCAGGAAGTGCTCGCCGGCCCCGACGCCGATCACCAGCGGGCTGCCGAGCCGGGCGGCGATGATCACGTCGGGCCAGTCGCGGAACATGATCGCCAGACCGTACGTCCCGCGGAGCTGCCCGAGCGCGGCGCGGACCGCTTCGACCAGCGGCTGGTAGGGGTCGGCCCCCGGGGCGGAGGTCCGCGCGTCGGCGGCGCGCTGGTCGATGAGCTCGCAGTCGATCAGGTGGGCGATCACCTCGCTGTCGGTGTCGGATTGGAACTTGTAGCCCCGCGCCAGCAGTTGCTGCTTGAGCTGTTGGTAGTTCTCGATGACGCCGTTGTGGACCAGGGCGAGGGCGTTGTCCCCGCCGAAGTGCGGGTGCGCGTTCGCCTCGGTGGCCGGCCCGTGCGTCGCCCAGCGCGTGTGCCCGACGCCGACGCTCCCGCCGTGCGGCGTCGCCGCCAGCGCGTCGGCCAGGCGGTCGATCCGCCCCGTCGCCTTGGTGACGGCGAGCTCGTTCCCCCGCTCGGCCCCTTCTTCGGCGGTCACGATTCCCGCGCTGTCGTACCCGCGGTACTCCAGGCGGCGCAGACCCTCCAGCAGGAAGTCTGCCGCCGCGTGGGGGCCGATGTAGCCAACGATGCCGCACATGGGGTCACGTCTCCGGGAGGCGCGGTGACGCTAGCGGAACGCTGGCGCCAGCGAGATTCTAGGGGCCGATCGCACGCCGCGGAATGCGGCGTTCCGCGCGTGCAAAGCGCTCTCGCCGCGTTCCGCCGGATCGCTTACGAATCGTTCCCTCAGGAACCCAGCAGTCCTCCGTTGCGATGGAGCTACCCGTACCGATGGTCGCCTCGCCTCAATCTTCGTCGATCGTCGGCGCCACGCCGCGCGTGTGTGTCGTCCTGCCGGCCCGCATGAACTCGACTCGGCTGCCGAGCAAGATGTTGCTGCGCGAGACGGGTTGCTCGATGCTCGAGCACACGCACGCCGCCGCGTTGCAGGCGAAGCTGCCGCTCGCGGTGGTCGTCGCCACCGACCACGAGGACATCGCCGCCGAGGTCCGCCGCTTTGGGGGCGAGGTCCTGATGACCAGCCCCGACTGCCAGAGCGGCACCGACCGCGTCGCCGAGGTCGCGCGACGCCTCCCCGGGTTCGACGTGTTCGTCAACCTGCAAGGGGACGAGCCCGAGATCGACCCGGCGTCGATCGACCGCGTGATCGAGGTGCTCGCTGCCGACGACACGACGCCGATGGCGACCGTCGCCGCTCCGCTGGTGGACCCCGAGACGCTCGTCAATCCGGCCGTCGTGAAGGTGGTGCTCGACCGCACCGGCAGGGCGCTGTACTTCAGTCGCAGCGCGATCCCGTTCGTGCGCGACGCGCAAGCGGCCACAACCACGGGGCAGCAGCCGCTGTTCCTGCACCACATCGGCCTCTACGCGTACCGTCGCGAGTTCTTGAGGACGTTCGCCGAGCTGCCGCCGTCGATGCTCGAGCAGGCGGAGAAGCTCGAGCAACTGCGCGTGCTCGAGGCGGGCATCGCGATCCGTGTTGGCGTTGTGCCGAAGGCCAGTAGCGGCATCGACACGCCGGCCGACTACGCCGCGTTCGTGCAGCGGCACTGCCGCCGCCTGGCCGCTTAGTCGGCTAGTCGGCCTTCGGCTCGGCCGGTTGCGGCGGGGCCTCGGCGGCTTCTTCGTTCGCTTTGTCTTCTTCCCACACGGGGTAGCCGGGGCACTCGTAGACGCTCACGGCGATGTCGTAGCCGGCGGCCAGGGTCGCCTCGGCGATCGGCCACTGCTTCTCTTTGGGCTTGCGCCACAGGTCGAACAGGTAGCGGACCTGCCGTCCGCGGACCTGCGACGGCCGCAGGTGGTCCCCCCAGCCGGCGACGCCGCACGGCGACGCGGTGTCTTTGCCCCCGAGCATCCGGTCCCACCAGAACTCGGTGGCGACGGTCCCCGAGATCTCGTTGAGCCACGTCGCCTGCATCAGGATGCTCGGCTCGACGGTCAGCTCGTAACCCTCGGCGTGGAGCTTGCGGAAGAGCTGCGCGACGAGGCCGCGCGGCCCGCCAAACCGGGACCATTGGCCCTGGCGCGGGTCGGCCGGCTGGCCGATCGTGGCGTCGAATCCCAGCAGCGGCTTCTTTTCGATCCCCCGCACCGGCGCGAGCTCGCGCCACGCGCGGACGAGCCACTGCTCGTCGGTTTCTCCCTCCGCGAGGTGCATCGTCGCCGGGCAGCCGACGTAGACGGCGAGGTCCCCTTCTTTGACGATGCGGTTCATCTGGCGGGTGAATTCTTCCCAGTCGGCGATCCGCCCGAGCGCGGGGCTCGCCGAGAGCTTCGCCTGCGCGCTCGCGTCGGAGAACTGCTGGAACTTCATGTCCTCCCCCGGGATAAAGCCCCCTGGGTTGTGGACCCAGACGCGGCCGTAGTGCCGGACCACGGGCAGGGCGCGTTCCTCGGCGAAGCGTTCCCAGCCGTCGTGCCACCAGCAGCACATCCGTAGCTCGGCGCCCCCGTTCTCGGCGCCAAAGACGGGCCACAGCACGGGCGCCCCCGCCCCCGCGGGTCGCTTCACGGTGGGCGCCACTTGGGGCGTCCCCTCGTTGGCGCCCGCCCCCAGGGAGCCGCAGCTCAAGGCGGTCATCACCGTCACAACCAGCAGCGTCCGGTGCATCGAGAGAACTCGTCGGCAGAGGGGAGAAAGGCCCCAGCCCGGACGCCCGGCGGGGTCCCTAAGTTCCCCTCGCCGCGGCTGCGGTTCAAGTTGCGGGGGCTCGGCGCCGAATCTCGGAAGGAGGCTTGAGTGAACTGATGTTCACTATTAGGCTGCGGGGGTGGTTCTTCCCCCGCACTCGCTCTGGTAGGCCGAAGCCATGGACAACGACCGCACGAAGCGGCTCGAACAACTGCGTACGCTCCTCCGCCAAGAAGGGCGCCCCCGCGTCGCGACCCCGGGAAGGGCCGCGGCCTCGGCGTGGCGTCAGTTGGTGGGGGACGTGGGGCCGCGGCGGCTGGTCGATTGCCTGGCCGGGTCCCCCGGCAGCGGGGCGGGGCTGGCGGGGCTGTGGCTCTGCCGGCAGGCGTGCGAGCGTCGCGGCGAGCTGGTGGTCGTCGATTCGCAGGGGACCTTCTATCCCCCCGCGGCGATCGCCTGGGGGGTCGATGCGCGGCGGCTGCTTGTTGTCCGCCCGACGACCCCCGGCGACGCGCTCGCCGCGGTCGAGCAGTCGCTCCGTTCGCCGGCGGTGGGCGCCGTGTGGGCGTCGCTGGGGCGGCTCGGTGGGAAGGAGTTCCGCCGGCTGCTGCTCGCCGCTGAAGCGGGCGAGGCGCTGGGGGTGCTGGTCCGTTCGGCGCGGCACGAGCCCGACCCCAGTTGGGGGGACGTGCAACTGCGGTTCGACCCGCTCCCCGCTGAGCCCCTCGAAGCGGGGGCGCCCGACGAGGCCATCAACGAGGCGCCCTTCGCGGTGCGGGTCACACGGACCCGCAACCGGCACGGGCCGGCGGGGGGGGTAGCGACTTTGGCGATCGACTGGCGTACGGGTCGGATTGGCGAACGAATCAGCGAGGCACAGCGCAATGCACCAACCCCCGAAGTCGCCGGCCGCGTGGTTCCTCGCCGTGGTGATGGCCGACTGGCCCGTGCAGCGACTCCGGCGTGAGCGGCCCGAGCTGCGTGGGAAAGCGATCGTCGTCTCGACCGGCGACGGCCGCTCGGAGCGCGTCGCTGCTTGCTCGGTCGAGGGGCGGAGGCTCGGAGTCCACACGGGGATGCGAACCCCCGACGCCCAGTCGCTCGTCGGCCCGGGGGGACTCACGGTCTTACCCCATCGGCCGCTGGAGGACCGTCGCGAGCTCGGGCTGCTCGCGGGCCGCTGCGAGCGCTTCAGCCCGATCGTCGCGCTGGAGGACGCGCCCGAGCCGGCGGCGCTCGTGCTCGACGCCTCGGCGGTGACGCCGCTGTGGGAGACGGCCGACGAGCCGGGGGAGGTGGCGTTGGCGCGGGCCGTCGCGTGCTGGGCCGGCGCCGAGCGGCTCGACGCGTCGATCGCGGTCGCCCCGACGGTCGGCCTGGCGCTCGCCATGGCGCGGTTCGCCCCCTCGACGTGGACCAGCGCGACCGGCGCCGTCGAGCCGCTCGTCGTTCCCCCGGCCAGCGCCGCCGAGATGGCAGCGCGGTTGCCCGTTGACGCGCTGCGCACCGACCCCGAGACGATCGACACGCTCGTGAGCCTCGGCGTCGATACCGTAGGGAAGCTCGTCGAACTGCCGCGGTGGAGCCTCCCCTCGCGGTTCGGCCCGCAGCTCGGCCGCCGCCTCGACCAGCTCTTGGGCCGCGCCCCCGAGGTGCTCGAGTCCTTCTCGGCCGAACCGCCCCTCGCCGCGTCGTGGGAGTTCGAGACCTCGGTGTCGAGCGGCGCGCCGCTCGAGAGCGCGCTGCGGGCGCTACTAGAGCGCGTGACGGGGGACCTCCGCCGGCGGCGTCGCGGGGCGCTGCGGGTGCTGGTCACCTACGTCGCCGACGTCGCGCAGAACGCCCCGGCGAGCGACGAGCAGGTCGTGCTGCGACTCTTCCGCCCGACCAACTCGGCGCGCGAGCTGGCCGAGCTCGCCGCGCTGCACGTCGAGGGGCGTTGGTTCCGGCACCCGATCCGCGAGGTGCGTGTGCTCGTGGGGGCGCTAGCGCCGATCGAGACGCGGCAGCGACTGCTGTTCGACGAGGACCAGCGAGACGACCCCCACACGCTCGCCCTGCTGGTGAACCGACTCACGAGCCGCGTCGGCGCGGGGCGTGTGGTGCGGGTCGAGAAGCGGCACAGCCTCGACCCGCGGCGGACCTACACCGAGTCGCCGGCGACCGACGTCGTCGCGCGTCGCTTCGACATGGGGCCCGGCCAAACGGAGAGCACGCGGCGGTTGCCGCTGGGGATGTGCTTCGGCGGGGGGGACCCGGTGGGGGTCCGCGTCGATTCGAGCGGCGCCCCCGCGAGCGTCCTCGTCGGCGCGTGGCGAACGGTGGTCCGCTCGTGGGGGCCCGAGCGTGTCGAGACCGGTTGGTGGCGTGGCCGCCGGCTGCGGCGCGACGCCTACTGGGTCGATCTCGAAGACGGCCGGCGGTTGTGGTTGTCGTTCGACCTGGGGACCCGCCGTTGGTCGCTGGCCGGGGAGTTCTGCTGACGTGCCCGAACTCCCCGTCTACGAGAAGCGCCGCCCGGCGGACGCCCCGAGCGGCGCGCCGTGCGCAGCCCCCGACTCGGGCGAAGCCCCGCCGTACGCCGAGCTCCGCTGCCGCACGAGCTTCTCGTTCCTCGAAGGGGCCTCGCACGCCGACGAGCTCGTGACGCGCGCCGCCGAGCTCGGCTACCACGCCCTGGCGGTGACCGACCGCAACAGCCTCGCCGGCGTGGTGCGGGCGCACGTCGCGGCGAAGGGGGCGGGGCTCAAGCTGCTGGTCGGCGCCGAGCTCACCCCCAGCGACGCCCCCCGGACCGTCGTCTGGGCGACCGACCGGGCCGCGTACGGCCGGCTCTGCCGGCTGCTGACGCTCGGCCGTCGCCGCGCAGAGAAAGGTTCGTGCCTGCTCTCTTGGGACGACGTCGCCACGCACGGCGCGGGGCTCGTCGCGGGGGTTTCGCTCGCCGACCCACGCGACGCGGGCGCCGCGAACCTGGGGCGCTACGGCGAGGCGTTCGGCGACCGCGTGGTCTTGCTCGCCGAGTTGCACCGCGACGGCGACGACCGCGCGCGGCTCGCGGCGCTCGGTGACGTGTCGCGACGCTTTACGCTGCCGCTCGTGGCGTCGGGAGACGTTCACTACCACGTCGCCGAGCGCCAGCCGCTGCACGACGTGCTGACCGCGATCCGCCACGGCGTCACCGTCGCCGAGGCCGACGGCATGACGCTGCTCTCCAATGGCCAGCGTCACCTGCGCTCGCGCGGCGACCTCGCGCAGCTTTATCACGACCGCCCCGACGCGCTCGCGCGGACGATCGACGTCGCCGAGCGTTGCCGCTTCTCTCTCGACGAGCTGCGCTACGAGTACCCGGACGAGGTCGCCCCCAACGGCGTGCCGCCGCGCGAGTGGCTCGCCCGGCTCACGCACGAGGGCGCCGCCCGGCGCTACCCCGACGGCGTCCCCCCGAAGGTCGCCGCGACGATCGCCAGCGAGCTCGCCCTGATCCGCAAGCTCGACTACGAGGCGTACTTCATCACCGTCTGGGACCTCGTGCGGTTCGCCCGCGCGCGCGGCATCCTCTGCCAGGGTCGCGGGTCGGCGGCGAACTCGGCGGTCTGCTACTGCCTCGGCGTCACGTCGGTCGATCCGGCGGAGAGCGAGCTGTTGTTCGAACGGTTCCTCTCCGAGGAGCGGGGCGAGCCGCCGGACATCGACATCGACTTCGAGCACGAACGCCGCGAAGAGGTCCTGCAGTACCTGTACGCGAAGTACGGCCGCGACCGCGCAGGCCTCGCGGCGACGGTGATCTCGTACCAACTCCGGTCGGCAATCCGCGACGCGGGGAAGGCGCTCGGCCTGTCGCTCGACCGGGTCGACGCCCTCGCCAAGCAAGTCGATGGCTGGACGCGCGACCCCAAGCTCCCGCAGCGGATGGCCGACGCGGGGGTCGATCCCCGTTCGCCCGTCGGCAAGCGCCTGCTGTGGACCGTCGAAGAGCTCGTCGGCTTCCCGCGTCACCTTTCGCAGCACGTCGGCGGGATGGTGATGACCCGCGGCCCGCTGTGCGAGATGGTCCCCATCGAGAACGCCGCGATGGAGGGCCGTACCGTCGTCCAGTGGGACAAGGACGACCTCGAAGCGCTCGGCATCCTCAAGGTCGATTGCCTCGCGCTGGGGATGCTGACCGCGATCCGCAAGTGCTTCGACTTACTAGAACAGCACACGGGCCGCCGCTGGGAGCTGGCGACGATCCCCGCCGGAGACGAGGGGGTCTACGACATGATCTGCGCCGCCGACACGCTCGGCGTATTCCAGATCGAGAGCCGCGCGCAGATGTCGATGCTGCCGCGTCTGCGGCCGCGCTGCTTCTACGACCTGGTGATCGAGGTGGCGATCGTCCGCCCGGGGCCGATCCAGGGGGACATGGTCCACCCCTACCTGCGGCGGCGCAGCGGCGCCGAGCCCGTCACCTACCCCAACGA
>JBOFFC010000142.1:0-19021 GCA_051648405.1 Lacipirellulaceae bacterium | reverse complement strand
CCCCCCCGCTTCCGGCTCTCGACGGGCGCTTCGGTCGCGCCTCAGCCGATCGACGAGAGCTCGGGGGACGTGGCCGCCAGGGGGCTGAGGTCGATCGCGGTCGTGGCGTCGAGCACGTTCCCGCGGCCCGATTCGGCCGCGTCGATGTCATTGAGGAAACGGTCGAGCGTCGCGTAGAACGCCAGCGGCGTCGGCTCGTAGTGGCTTCCGCCGCGGACCGTGTAGAACCGCTTGCGCGGCGAGGGACAGGCCGCGAACAGTTGCCGCGCGAACTTCGCCGGCGCCACCCGGTCGCGGGTCCCGTGAAGTTGCAGCAGCGGGCCCGAGTAGCGGCCGATGCGGGCGATCGAGTCGTACTGGTCGCGCATCAGTTGCCGGACCGGCAGCCACGGATACTTGTAGGCGGCGACGTCGCTCAGCCGGGAGAACGTGTTCTCAACGACCAGGCAGCGGGCGCCCCGCTCGGCGGCGACCGCAACGCACACGGCGCCCCCCAGCGAGCGACCGACCAACACGATGTCCTCGGGGAGGACGCCGGTCCGTTCGGCCAGCCACTGCTGCGCGGCGAGGCCGTCGGCGATGCAGCCCCCTTCGCTGGGGACCCCCTCGCTTTGTCCGTAGCCGCGGTAGTCGAACACCAGCACCGAGGCGTCCAGCGCGTCCTGCAGGCGGACGATCACGCTGACCAAGTCCGCGACGTGCTCGGTGGCGCCGTGCGCGTAAAGCACGACGCGCCGCTGGCGCGGGTGCGGTGCGAACCAGCCGTGCAGCCGCGCGGGCGCCGCCGCGGGGTTCTCCCGCGACTCGAACCAAGCGTCTTCCTTCTGGACCCAACGGGTCTTCCAGTTGCCGCGGGTCCGCGGCGGGGCCGGGTAGACAAGCAGTCTTTCGACGGCCGAGATCATTGGGGGGTTGGTTCCAGGGGGGATGCAACCAGCTCAACAGCGGCGCCAGCGACCGCGACGGCCAAGCCGGCGCCGCGCGTCTGTCGGCGCACGCGGCGTGGTTTGCGGGGTTTGGGAAGGTCTGGAGATTATCGGCAGCCCCGAGCGGGGGGTCAACCGCGTACCCCGCCGAAGGGGATATCGGCGCCGGCTCGCCACGGGGCGGAGTCGTGACGGGCGGGGCGCTGCGCGGGGGGTCGGCGGAACCGGCGTTGACGCGCTCCCCGTTCTCCGGAGAAAAGCCCCCCGCGGCGCGTTCGAGCGGAGCGCGCATTGACCCCCCGCGGGCGCCCGGCCCGCCGCCGAACATCGCAGGACCGGAAATGCTGCACTCGTCCACCGCGGGTCTCGGATCGAAAGTCGCCGCGTACATTGCGAGGAGCGTGCGTGATCGCACCGAGGTCTTCGCCGACCCGTTCCCGCACCTGACGATCGAGGGGCTGTTCCCCGACGACTTCTACGACGAGCTGCTCGCCAACATGCCGCCCGTGTCGTCGTGCCATGTGGCCGACAAGAACGGGCCGCGCGACACGGTCGCGGCTTCCCGACTGCGTTTCGAGCTGCGAGGAACAGCGATCGAGCAACTGCCGCTGCGTGCGCAGCGGGTTTGGCGAGCGGCTCATCAAGCGCTGGTGAGCGAGGCGTTCCGCGCCGCGATCTACACCCGCCTGGCCGACGGCTTGTCGTACCGCTTCGGTTGCCGCCCCGACGAGGTGGTCGAGCGCGCCCCGGGCTTCGCCGTGCCGGCGATCTTCCGCGAACGCAGCGGCTACAGCATCGCGCCGCACCCCGACACCCGGAAGAAGATCGTCACGATGCAGATCCCGCTAACGCCCGACGACGCGCAGGACGGCCTGGGGACCGACTTCTACCGGCGATCGTTCGCGCCGGCGGCGTGGCTCAGTGAGCCACGCGGGTTCGAGACGGCCAAGTCGGCGCCCTTCCGGCGCAACACGGCGTCGGCGTTCGTCGTGCTCAACACGGTCCTGAAGAAGAGCTGGCACGGCAAGGCGGCCCTACCGCCGCAGCAGCGACTTCGCGACTCGATCCTGCAGATCTGGTACTCCAAGGCGTCGGACGGGGCGGGGAGCGGCGACGAGTACGCGACCCCGGCTAGGGCCGCAGCCTGACGCCCCGAGAGGGGCCGCGCCGCGGGTCGGATAGCAGCCCGGCCGTGAGCTTGGCGAGGTTGAAAAACGCCACGACGGCGTTCTTCAACAGGCTGCTAGACGGCGCCGCTGGGACGGATGCCCTTCCAGAGCTTGCGGTCGATGTTGGGGTAGTACTGCGTCCAGCGGCTGTCCGTGTTGGGGCAGTCGGCGATCAGTTGCGAGAAGCTCGCCAGCTTCGCGTCGAGGTTGTCCAAGTAGTGCAGGGCGACCGCTTCAAGCGTCATCGGCAGCTTCGCGCTGCCGTAGGCGTACTCGCCGTGGTGGCTGATCACCATGTGCTTGAGCTCCATCAGCAGCATCGGCGGGAACGCGACCTGGCCGATCCGCTCGGCGTCGCGGGACTTGGCGTCGAGCTCGCTGATCGCCTGGATCATGTGGCCGAGCATCTGCCCCTCGTCCGTGTAGGCGATGTCGCGCTCGTACGAAAGCTCGTCGATCTTCGCCGAGTCGTGCAGGAACGCCCCCAGCAGCAGCTTCTCTTGATCGAGCTGCGGGTAGCGTGGCGCCACGACCAGCACTAGCTCCATCATGCTCACGACGTGCTCCAGCAAGCCGCCGCGGTAGGCGTGGTGGTTCTTCATGCCGGCCGGGGCGCGGGCGAACTTGTCCATGAACACGGCGTCCCCCGTGTACGCCTTCACGAGGGCGGCGAGGGGCGCCGACTGCACCGTGCCGAGGATCGCGACGAGACGCTCCCGGAGGCGATCGACGTCGCCGGTCTGCAGGGTCAGGTAGTCCGATTCCTCGACCTCGTCGGGGCGCGCCTTGCGCAGGTGCTGGGCGATGAACTGCAGCGAGCCCTGGAACAACTGCACCGACCCCTCGACGTGAACGTAGTCGCCGTTCTCGAACGCCTTGTAGTCCGATTCGCTGGCGTTCCACATGCGGGTCGCGATCGAGCCCGAGCGGTCCGACAGATCGAGCTGCAAGTACAGGTTGCCGGCCCGGTTGGGGCGCAACTGCTTGTTGCTGGCCAGGAAGGCCTGCTCGACCTGCTCGTTGTGGTTCAGTTGGCTGACGAAGCGGCGCATGGGGGAGTTCGGAGTGCGGAAATGGGAAGAAGGTCGCAAGCCTAGCAGAAAGGCCGCCCCGGCGATCCTGGCTACGGGACGCCCCGCTGCCGCCAAGGGGGCGTTGGACTTACCATTCTTCATTCCGCAATCCGAACTCCGAACTCCGCATTCCGCTCCCCTATGCCCAAAACCGCGATCACCCCGACCCGGGCCGAGAACTACCCCGAGTGGTACCAGCAGGTCGTCAAAGGGGCCGACCTGGCCGAGAACTCGGACGTCCGCGGCTCGATGGTCATCAAGCCGTGGGGCTACGCGTTGTGGGAGAACATCCAGCGCCGGCTCGACACCCGCTTCAAGGCCACGGGGCACGAGAACGCGTACTTCCCGCTGTTCATCCCGATGAGCTTCCTGGAGAAGGAAGCGAAGCACGTCGAGGGGTTCGCCAAGGAGTGTGCGGTGGTCACGCACCACCGCCTGGAGCCCGACCCCGAGACGGGGGGCCTGCGCCCCGCGCCGTCGGCCAAGCTCGACGAGCCGCTGATCGTCCGCCCCACCAGCGAGACGATCATCGGCGCGACCTTCGCCCGCTGGGTGCAGAGCTACCGCGACCTGCCGATCCTCATCAACCAGTGGGCGAACGTCGTCCGCTGGGAGATGCGCACGCGGCTGTTCCTGCGCACCAGCGAGTTCCTCTGGCAAGAAGGGCACACGGTCCACGCCACCGCCGACGAGGCCCGCGCCGAGACCCGCACGATGCTCGGCGAGTACGCCGACTTCGCCCGCGGCGCAATGGCGATGCCGGTCATCACCGGCGCGAAGACCGCCGGCGAGCGGTTCCCGGGGGCGGTCGATACCTACTCGATCGAGGCCATGATGCAGGACCGCAAGGCGCTGCAGGCCGGCACCAGCCACTTCCTCGGCCAGAATTTCGCCAAGGCCCAAGAGATCAAGTTTCAAAACGAGGCGGGGGACTTGGTCTTCGCCTGGACGACGAGTTGGGGCGTTTCGACGCGGCTGATCGGCGCGCTGATCATGACCCACTCCGACGACGACGGACTGGTGTTGCCCCCGGCCTTGGCGCCGGCGCACGCCGTGATCCTGCCGATCTACCGCAACGACGAAGAGCGCGCAAAGGTCCTGCCGTACGCCGAGAAGCTGAAGGCCGAGCTCTCGGCTCAGTCGTACGACGGCGAGTCGGTGCGCGTCCGAATCGACGACCGCGACCTGCGTGGCGGCGAGAAGAAGTGGCAGTGGGTCAAGCGCGGCGTGCCGCTGCGGATCGAGGTCGGGCCGCGGGACGTCGATTCCGACAGCCCGTTCGTCTCGAAGCGCGTCCCCTCCGACGGCAAGGGGGTGGCGACGCCGCGGGCCGAGCTGATGGCGACCGTCGCCGCGACGCTCGGGGCGATGCAGCAGTCCCTATACGACCGGGCGCTCGCCGAGCGCGACGCATCGACGGTGGCGATCGACAACTTGTCCGACTTCGAGTCGTTCTTCGCCGAGGGGTCCGACGGGGGCTTCGTCTACGCACCGTTCGTCGATGGCCCGGCGATGGAGGCCAAGTGCAAGGAGCTGAAGGTCACGCCGCGTTGCCTGCCTCTAGCGCCCGAGGAGCTGGCCGGCGGCAAGCTGACAACGGGTGGCGACGCGAAGTGCCTGTTCAGCGGCGAGGCGACAACGCAGCGGGCCGTGTTTGCGCGGGCGTACTGAAGGGGGCTGTCGGCGATCGGCTGTCGATGCTTGCGAGTCGCGTCGTGTCGATGCGGAACTGCGTGGCGTCGTCCGAACAACGAAAGGCGCAATCGATGAACGAAGAGCAAGCCAAGCAGCTTCTGCGGGAGTTGGGACGCATCCGGGCCTGCGCGTTCTTCGTCGCTTTGGTGCTCGTTCTGGAGGCCCTGAATCGAGTGTTCTGCTGGGTTCCTTATTGATCCGCCCACGGCATCCGAGACGGCGACCCGCTGCGGCGCAGAGCCACGGCCGCGGGCGCCGCTCGTCGTGGCGGCCGCTTGGCTTCTCTGGGTAGAATGGGGTAAGGCTTTACCCGCCGATCACCCCTCCCGTAACGAAGAAATTCGACCATGGACCGCGACTCGATCCTTGAACTGATCCGGCTTGGGCCGGTGCGAATCAAGATGAACAACGGCGACACGTTCGACGTGCCGAGCATCGAGTTCGCTACGGTGTCCGACCTCACGGCGGCGGTCCTGGTTCGGAGCGAAGACGGCAAACTGCGGCATCGGCTCCTCTCGCTCGTCGCCATCTGCAGCGTCGAGCCGCTCGCTTCCACGGCCGACAACTCCTGAACGCCCGAGCCCCAACCCTACAGCCCCCTACGTCATGAAGCTGCTTCCTTTGGTGATTGGTTCGGCGCTCCTCGGTTCGTCCGTTGGGGGCGCGCTCGCCTACGTCGATGCCGGCGGGGCCGAGGGCCGCTTCGCCCCCGCGAACTCGATCGACGACGTCCCCTCGACCGGACCGCAGGCCGGCGCGGCGCAGCCCTACCCCGAAGTCGAAGTCGATCAGCCGGAGTTCAACTTCGGCACGATGCAGCGCGGGGCGACCGAGACGCACGAGTTCGTCTTCAAGAACACGGGGGACGCGCCGCTGAGCCTGAAGGTCGGTCAGACGAGCTGCAAATGCACCCTCGGCCAGGTGAGCTCGGCGCCCCTCGCCCCGGGCGCGTCGGTCCCGGTGAAGCTCGAATGGTCGGCCAAGGTCGCCGCCGGCGAGTTCCGCCAGACCGCCACGATCCTCACCAACGACCCTCGCAAGCCGCGGGTCGATCTGATGGTCAACGGCACGGTGACCGACGCCACGGGGATCGTCCCCGCCGACTTCTTGCTCGGTGAGTTCACGACCGACGACGAGCGCACGGCGTCGATCGAGATCGGCGCCTACAAGGAGACGCCGATCGAGGTCACCGCCACGATGGCCGAAGGGACGCCGCGGGCCGAGCTGTTCCAGCTTTCCGTCGAGCCGGTCGCCAAGGACCAATCCAAGGTCCAGGGCGCCACTTCGGCCGCCCGGGTCACGGTCCGCGTCGCCCCCGGCCTGCCGCTGGGGCACCTCACCGAGTGGGTCGTCCTCAAGACGAACCTCCCCGAGGCGCCGCAGGTCCAGGTCCCGATCCTCGGCGTCGTCGAGGGGGACATCTCGCTGCACGGTCGGGGCTGGAACAAGTCGCTTGGGCTGCTGAACTTCGGCACGTTCGCCGGGGGCGAGGGCGCCACCAGCAACCTGATCGTGTCGTTCAAGGGGGAACACGCCGAGGGCGCCACGCTGAGCGTCGCCAAGTCCGACCCCGACTGGGTCCGCGCGGAGGTGGGCGAGGCGAAGCAGGTGGCCCCCGGCAAGACCCACGTCCCGCTGCGGGTGTGGATCCCCTCCGGCCGACCGCCGCTGCTGATGGTCGATAGCGGCCAGGGGACGGGTGACGGGCGGGTCGTGCTCCGCACCAACCACCCGAAGACCCCCGAAGTCGAGATCCGCATCCGGGCGATCATCACCCAATAGAGGCGAGAGGGCAGAGGCGAGAGGCGAGAAAAACGAAGCGCGGGGGGGAGCCCTAAGCGCGAGCGCCGGCAGGGAAGTCGGTACCCGCTGCACTCCCGGCGCTCGCGCTTAGGGCTCCCTGTTGATCTCCTCTCGCCTCTCGCGCCGCAGGCGGGGTTGATCCGCGGGGCGTTTGTCGGGTAGCCAGAGGGCTCTGCGCGGGTGCGCGCCGGCGCGACGGCGCCAGCAGCGCGACGCCACCACTCGATTCGCCCCCCTTGGAGCCGCCGCCGTGCCGCGACTGGGTTCGATCCTTGTATTTCGCGTCTTTGGCGCGCTCGTGGCGGGCCTCGGCGGCGTGCTATCGATCGCGGTGGCGGAAGTCCCTGCGCGGCCGGTCGCCGCCTCGACCCCCCCGCAGGGGGTTCGCTACGTGGCCGACGCCGACGACCTGCCGCGGCTGGTGAAGGAGTTCGGCCTCGACGCCGAAGCTGCCGAGCGGCTCGCCGTCGCGCACGAGCGGCTCGAGCACCACCAGGGCCAACCCAAGCCCGACCCGGTCGAGGCCAACGGCGCGATCTTCCTCGACGGGACGACCGGCGAGCCGTGGCTCAAGCCCGACGCGGCGCTCGTGTTCACCGGCGAGCAAGACGGCTACATCGAGCCGTGCGGTTGCGCCGGCCTCGAAAACCAAAAAGGGGGCCTCAAGCGCCGCCACACGATGGTCCGGACGCTGCGCGACGAGTGGGGCTGGCCGCTGGCGCTGATGGACGCCGGCGAGCAGGTCAAGCACTTCGGGCCGCAGGCCCAGATCAAGTTCCGGCAGTCGATCGAGTCGCTGGTGGAGATCGGCTACCAGGCGATCGGATTCGGAGTCCGCGACCTGCGGACCGACGTGCTCGGCCTGGCGATCAACCTCGACGAGGCGAACAACCCGCTGACCTCGGCGAACGTCGCGCTGATGGACTTCGAGTCGGGGCTCACCAAGCGCTACCGCGTCGTCACGCTCGGCCAAGGACCCGGCGCGATCCGCGTCGGCGTCACCGCCGTCACGGGCGACGCGGCGCTCAAGGAGCTCGGCCCGAACGACGACATCGTGACGACCCCGGCCGCCGAAGGGATCGCGGCGATCAAGGAGTCGCTGCTCGCCGAGAAGTGCGACCAGAACGTGCTGCTCGTCTACGGCGACCGCGCCGAGGCCGAAGCGCTGGTCCGCACGCACGACGTGTTCGACTGGGTCGTCGCCGCCCGCGGGTCCGACGAGCCGCCCAACCGCTCGATGGCCGTCGAGGGGACCAAGCGCGGCGGCGGGGCGCAGCTGGTCGAGGTCGGCCACAAGGGTCAGTACGCCGTCGTCGTCGGACTGTACCGCAAGCCGGGCGCCCCCGCCGAGCGCGTCCCCGGCGAGGGGTGGCTGGCCCGCTACCAGCGTGTGCCGCTCGACCACCGCTGGGCCGACTCGCCCGAGATGCAGAAGCGCCTGGTCGATTACCAGGACGAGCTCCGCACGCTCGGCTGGGAGGGGCTCAACGTCCGCAGCCAGCCGCACCCCACCGCGAACGAGTTCGCCGGCTCGGCCGCCTGCGCCGACTGCCACACGGCGGCCTGGGAGGTGTTCGTCAACACGCCCCACTTCTCGACCACCGAGACGCTGGTGGCCCTCTCGCCGGCGCGGCACTTCGACCCGGAGTGCATCTCCTGCCACTCGACCGGCTGGGAGCCTCAGAAGTACTTCCCGTTCGCCAGCGGCTGGCTGTCGTACGAAAAGACGCCGGCGATGTTCGGCCAAGGCTGCGAGAACTGCCACGGCCCCGCGGCGCGGCACGCCGCGGTCGAGAACGGCGACCTAGAGGTCCCCGAAGCAGAAGAGACGGCGCTCCGCCAAGCGCTGCACCTCGACATCGAAGGGAACGAGGGGAACATGCCGGGCCAGAAGCTCGGCAAGGCGGTCAACAACTGCCTGCAGTGCCACGACCTCGACAACAGCCCCGACTTCGACTTCCAAAAGTACTGGCCGCAGGTGAAGCACGAAGGGATGGAGTGAGGGGGGGCGTTGCTTGACCGCAGCAGACGGAGGGGCGAAGCTACCCGTATGGAACCCAGCGCCTTCGACCCGTCGATCCTGGCCAGTTTGCCCGATCCGCGGGAGCTCCCTAACTACACCGTTCCGGAGGCGGCTGGCAACCTCGACATCCCCACCGCGACGGTCCGCGCCTGGGTGTTCGGAACAACGACCGGCAGCGGTGACCGAAAGAAACGGTTCGCGCCTGTCATCGCATCGCCGTTCGACGGCGCTGCCAAGCAGTTGTCGTACTTTAACTTGGCCGAGGTGTTCGTTCTTCGAGCGCTGCGGAAGCAGTACGGCATCAACTTGCAAGACATTCGCGAAGCACTCGACGGCGTTCGATGCGAATTGCAGTGCGACAGGCCGCTACTGCACGAGGGCTTCAAGACGGACGGCGTTCGGCTGTTCATCGACTCCATCCCGGGGCCGCGGGACGCGAAGAGCGGGCAACTCGCTCTGTTCCACGCTCACCTCGGTCGTGTGGAATGGGAAGACCGTCTGGCGTCTCGGCTCTATCCGTTCGCCAGCCTCAACGAGAGTGTTGACAGTCCGCGTCCGGTGGTCATCGACATGCGGCGCGCGTTTGGACGGCCCGTTGTCGATCGGATCGGCGTGCCGACCGAGGAGCTCTACAGCCTCTGGCGAGCCGGCGACTCGATCGAACAGATCGCCGAGAACTTCCGGTGCCAACGGGAGGATGTCGAGGTCGCCCTAAGGTACGAGACGAAGGACCACGCCGCTTGAGCGAGTCGTTGGCGTTCTTTCTTGACCGGTGCATCGACATGGAGCCCCTGGCTACGTCGCTTGTTGCGGCGGGCGCAACGGTGGAACGCCACTCGGCGTGGTTCCGAGGGGACGAAGCCGACTCGGCATGGCTGCCGATCGTCGGCGCCAAGCGATGGATCGTGCTCACGAAAGACCGGCGGATTCTGACAAGAATCCCCGAAGTAGCCGCGTTGCTCGCCGCGGACACCCACGTCTTTGTTCTGCGAACGGGTGCGAAGCCCTTGTCGTGTGACGGAGTGGCGGCGGCGTTCGTGCTGGCGCTCACCCCCATGCAAAAGCTGATCCGCCACCGACAGCCGCCGATCGTTGCGACAATCAACTCCGCTGGGGCAATCGGCAAGATCTACGACTACGACGTGCTCCGGGACAAACTGGCGCCCTAACCAAGGCGGAAGGTGTCGGTCGTTACCGTCGTCGCCCCGACCTCACCCCTCCAACTTCGCCAGCTCTTCCTCGTCGACCGTGAAGTTCACCGATACTTGTTGGATGTCGTCGTGGTCGTCGAGGCGCTCCATGAGCTTCAGCGCGTTGCGGGCGTCGTCGCCGGCGATGGCGACCGTGTCCTTCGCGACGTACGACAGGGCCCGGCTGTCGAGCCGCAGGCCGGCCGCTTCGAGCGCCTCGCCGACCGCTTGGTAGTCGTCGACGGCGCACAGCACCTGGAACGCGTCGCCCCCGTCACGCACGTCGTCGGCGCCCGCTTCGAGGACGAGCTCCATCAGGTCGTCTTCGCTCAGCAGGCGGCCCGGCTTGCCGTCGTCAGGCGCCGGCTGCTGCGCGGGGAGCGTGAACACCCCGCGGCGGTCGAACATCCACGCAGCGCAGCCGGTGACGCCGAGTCGGCCGCCGCAGACCTCGAAGATCTTGCGCACCTCGGGGGCCGTGCGGTTGCGGTTGTCGGTGAGGATATCGACCATGAAGGCGACGCCGGCCGGGCCGTGCCCCTCGTAGACGACCTCTTCGTAGTTGTCGCCGCCGGCCTCGCCCGAGCCCTTGGCGATCGCCCGTTCGATGTTGTCTTTGGGCATCGAGATCGCTTTGGCGTCGTTGATCGCGTAGCGCAGCCGGAGGTTCGTGTCGGGGTCGCCGCCACCCATCTTGGCCGCGACGATGATCGCCCGGCTCATCTTGCTCCAGACCTTGCCGCGCCGTGAGTCGATCAGCGCCTTCTTGTGCTTGATGCCCGCCCAGTGAGAGTGACCTGCCATGGCGTCGTCTTCGGAGAGTCGTCGGGGGAGTGCCGTCAGGAAACCGCGTAGTTTCGCCGACCGTAGCCCACCGAGAAAGGGGCGAACCCCGGTTCGCGGTTTAGCGCTTCGATCCCGCATTCGGAACCGCGACTTCCGCATTCCCCTCCAGCCACCCGCGCAGGTCGCGCCAGTACGACGCCGGGAGCGCCGCGTCGTGGTTGCGGCGGGGGAACTCGACCCACGCCTTGCGCTGGGTCGGGGCCGTCTCGAACAGCCGCCGGCCTTGCTCGATCGGCACGACGCGGTCGAGCGCGCCGTGGCTGCTGTAGACCGGCCCCCGGTAGCGAGCGATCCGCTCCAGCGAGTCGTAGCGGTTGTCCATCACCCACCGCACGGGGAGCCACGGGTAGTGGGTCGAAGCCGCGTCAGTCAGGCGGGTGAACGTGTCTTGCAGGACGAGCGCGCCGGCGCCCTCGTCGGCGGCGAGCGCCGTCGCGACCCCGCCGCCGATCGACCGGCCGACGATCACGACCTCGTCGATGGGGCGGCGCGTCTTCGCGGCGAGCCAGCGCTGCGCGGCCGCGCCGTCGGCGACGATCCCGGCTTCGCTGGGGGCGCCCACTGTCTTCCCGTAGCCCCGGTAGTCGAACACCAGGACGTCGGCGCGGAGCTCGTCGCGGATCGTGCGGGCGAGCGGGTCGTTGTCGGCGACCGTCTCGGCGTTGCCGTGGCAGTAGAGGACGGCGCGCTGGGCGTCCTCACGGTCGTAGAACCAGCCGTGCACGCGCACGCCGTCGGTCGAGTCGGCCCAGGCGTCCGTGTGCTGCGGTTCCGGTGGGACCCAATCGGCCGGCGCCGGGGGGGGCGCGGGGTAGACGAGCCGTGTTTCGAGCAGCGCCATCGCCAGCACGATCAGCAGGTAGGGGACCAGCAGCAGCCTTGCGATGCGTAGGAGCCAGCGCCCTATACGTCGGGGCTTCGTGGGTGTCGCGGCGGGCTGCGTCATCGCGGAGAGACTCGTGAAGTTGGAAGCGGGCGTAGCGCTGCGAATCCCCCTCCTCCTTCAGGGGGAGGCCGTTTCCCAGGATCAGGAAAGCGAGGGGAGGGGGCGTCCCGGGTACCCGCTTCAACGCCCCCTCCCCCGGCCCCTGCCCCCTGAAGGGGGAGGGGGGAACGACGGGCCTACCCGTGCCGCTGCTCGTACACGGCCAGCAGCAGCGACTCGACGTCCTTGAACTTCTTCTGCCGGGCGAGCGCGGCGTCGATCAGGCGTCGGGCGTCGGACTCGCTGTGGCCGAGCGCACGCAGCGACTCGAACGCTTCGGCGAGCACGTCGCGCGGCACGTCGGCGCCGCCGCCCACTTCGTCGCGACCCACCAGCAGCGCGAACTTGGCCGCCTTGCGGCGCAGCTTGGCGACGATCCGCTCGGCGGTCGCCGGCCCGACACCGGGGAGCGTGGCGAGCCCCTTCACGTCCTGCTCCTCGATCATCGTCGCCATCTCGGCGACGGGCCGCACCATCGCCCGCAGCGCCTTCTTCACGCCGACGCCATCGACCTGGCAGAACATCTCGAAGAACTCCCGCTCGATCGGGTCGAGGAACCCCACCAGGCGCGGCGTCAGGCGCCCGCGGGTCGGGTCCCCTTCGAGGTACTCGATGGTGTGCAGCGCGGCCTTCTTGCCGAGGTCCCCTTGCAGCCGCCGGCGGGCGAACTCGGGGATCAGCACCTCGTACTCGAAGGGCTCGGCGGCGAGCGTCGCCGTGTCGCCCGCGACCGAGACGACGCGGCCAGTGAGTTTGGTGATCATGACGAAAGTGGGCAGTGGGCAGCAGGCAGTGGGCAGTGAAATTGAGTAGGTAGACGACACCGAGGCCGATCGCTGAATGCCGACAGCCGACAGCTTTTCTTCACTGCCTGCTGCCCGCTGCTTGCTGCCTGCTCAAGTAAAGATGCGTCAGCGCGATCGCCAGTGCGTCGGCGACGTCCGGCGGTTCGGGGGGGGCGGCGAGTCCCAGCTCACGCTGGATCGCGAGCTGGACCTGAAGCTTCGGCGCGCGGCCGGCGCCGGTGATGACCTTCTTGATACGCGTCGCGGCGTACGGCGCGACTTGCAGGCCCGCCTGCTGTGCCGCGAGGACGATCACGCCACGGGCGTGCCCCATCAGGATCGCGGTCCGCGGGCGCTCGTAATGCGAGTACAGTTCTTCTAGCGAGATCGCGTCGGGCCGCAGCGTGCGGATCACCTCGGCGACGCCGTCGTGGATGTCGGCGAGGCGGTGCGCCAGCGAAGCGGTCCCCTTGAGGAGCCCCGTCGCGTCGCGACGCCCACCGCGCACAACCCCCGCCTCAACGAGCCGAACACGCCCGCGCTCGTCGCGCTCGACGACGCCGTAACCGGTGGTATTAAGGCCCGGGTCGAGGCCGAGGACACGCATGCGAGATTACAACCGATCCGGATCGAGAGCTTCGGTTTCGCCACGTTTGTGCCGCGCAACCGCTTCCGCTGCGAGCCCGCGGAGCACGTCGGCAGACCCGGCGAACGCCGCGTCCCACTGCTGCTCCGAAGTGAGCTCACGCTGGACTTCTTCGTATTCCCGGATCGCCTCACGCACGTTCGCAATCGCCTCGGCCTCGTCGCGTTCTTGCGAGTGGCAGCCCGGAAGTCCGAGCACCGACGCGGCGACCCCTTCGTCGGAGTGTTCCAGGGCGATCTTGTAGCGCATGGCGGTGCGTCTTTCGGGGGGCGAGCGGCACCACGAGGGCGCCGACTAACGGGTCAGGTTGCTGTCCACTCGGCGCCGCCGGCGCGGTCTTCGATCGTCACGCCGATCGAACCGAGACGGTCGCGCAGCGCGTCGGCGAACGCGAAGTCCTTGTTCTTGCGGCTTGTGGCGCGGAGGTCGATCAGCATCCGCATCACCCCCTCCAGCGCGTCCCCCGCGGCCGACCACTCGGCGCCGCTGGGGCGGTCCTCGATCGTCACGCCGGCCGGCTTGAGACCGTCGCGGATCGCGTCGGCGATCGCGAAGTTCTTCGCCCCCCGCGCTTCGGCGCGGAGGTCGAGCACCAACCCCATCACCTTGCCGAGCAGTTCGTTTCCGCTCCCCCCTTGCGCGGGGGCCGACGCGAAGATGCCGAGGATCGCCGCCAACTCCTTGATGACCGTCAGCACGCCGGCGAACGTGGCGAGCGTGGCGGCGTCGGGCGAGCCTGGGCCTTCGAGCCCCGCGTCGTCGCACAGCTTGTTCGCCAGCCGCGCCAGCTCGAACAGCTCGGCGGTCGCTCCGCCGGTGTTAAAGTCGTCGTCCATCGCGGCGATGAACTTGGCGCGCGACTTCTCGGCGCCGACGGCCGTCGCCGACGCGTCCCCCGCCAGCGGCGAGGTGGCGACCCGGTTCACTGGGGTCGCCAGGTCGTAGAAGTCCTTCCCCGTGACGCGGGCGTAGCGCTTGAACAGGCGGTAGAACGTCTCCAAGCCCACGGCGGCCTCTTCGATCGCCGGCTCGCTGAACAGCACGGTGCTGCGGTAGTGCGTACGCAGCAAGAAGAAGCGGATCCGCTCGCCCCCCTGCTTGTTGATCAGGTCGGCCAGACCGCCGGCGCCCTTGCTGCGGCTCATCTTGCCGCTCACCGCGTCGTCGGGGGCGGCGACCGTATCTCGTTCTGCC
The DNA here is from genome assembly GCA_051648405.1 of Lacipirellulaceae bacterium. GTDB lineage: Bacteria > Planctomycetota > Planctomycetia > Pirellulales > Lacipirellulaceae > JBOFFC01. The sequence goes on along the minus strand of JBOFFC010000142.1, from coordinate 4,686 downwards.
TTGCCACCGATCTTGCCGGCCGCCGCGTCGCGCCGCAGCAGCCCGTTGTGGGCCCAGTAGCGGACCATCGGTTTGCCGTGGCGACACTCGCTCTGGGCGATCTCGTTCTCGTGGTGCGGGAAGACCAGGTCGAGGCCGCCGCCGTGGATGTCGAACGTCTCGCCGAGCAGCTTCTTGGCCATCGCCGAGCACTCGATGTGCCACCCCGGCCGGCCGGCGCCCCAGGGGCTCTCCCAGCTCGGCTCGCCCGGCTTGGCGCGCTTCCAGAGGGCGAAGTCGGCGAGGCTCCGCTTGCGGTCGGCCTGCCCGCCGCCGTCTCCTTGCATCCCCGCGACCGTGCGGTTGCTGAGCTTGCCGTACTCGGTGTCGCGGCCGACGTCGAAGTAAACGTCCCCCTCCGACGCGTAGGCGAAGCCCTCGGCGACGAGCCCCTCGACGAACTCGATGATCTCCGGCATGCAGTCGGTGGCGCGGGGGAAGTGGTCGATCTGATCGACCCCCAGCGCGGCGAGGTTCTCCTCGTAGTCGCGGATGTTCTCGGCGGCGACGTCGAGCATCGTCACGCCGCGCTCGGTCGCCTTGTTGATCAGCTTGTCATCGACGTCGGTGATGTTGACCACCCAGGTGACCTTGTACCCGCAGTAGGTCAGGTAGCGCTTGATGCAGTCGAAGATCACCGGCCCGACCATGTGGCCGATGTGGGCCTTGTCGTAGACGGTCGGGCCGCACAGGTAGACGCCCACCGCTCCCGGTCGGACCGTGTGGAACGGCTCCTTCCGCTTCGACAGCGTGCTGTACACCTCCAATGAAGGGTGCGGGGCGTCGAGCCGGGGGTCGAAGGGGGCAGTCGCGGCGGTGGGCATGGCGGACAAACGGTCGTGCGGCGAGCGGGACAGCGCGTCGCGGCGTGCCGCCGCGCCCGAGCTGGAAAACCGTAAGGGTACGGCTTATCGGGCGCTTGGGGGAAGATCGGATGCCGCGCGGCGTCACTCCGCCCGCAGCAACACCACGCAGCGGGCGTCGATCGCCTCTTCGCGGCCGACGCAGCCGACCCCCTCGCCGGTCTTCGCCTTCAGGCCGACGCGTTCGGGATCGATCCCCAGGATCGCGGCGATCGCTTCGCGCATCGCCCGCTTGTGCGGGGCGAGCTTCGGCCGCTGGGCCGAGACGACGCAGTCGAGGTTCTCGACCTCATATCCGGCGACCCGGACCCGCTCGGCGGCGAGACGCAGGAACTCGGCCGAGTCGCGGCCGGCGTTGGCGGGGTCCGTGTTGGGGAACAACTCGCCGATGTCGGGGAGCCCCGCTGCGCCGAGCAACGAGTCGGTGACGGCGTGCAGCAACACGTCAGCGTCGGAATGGCCGACCAGCCCCCGGTCGTGCGGCACATCGACCCCGCCGACGCGCAGCGGCCCCGAGCCGGGCTCGCCGAGCCGGTGCCGATCCTCGCCGAGGCCGATTCGATGGTCCATAAAGAAGAAAAGCCTGACAGGATTTACAGGATTGGAACGGATGCAAGAACGAAGCGACGGACTGCTCGCCCGCGCTTCATCCTGTTGATCCGTCGAATCCTGTGCATCCTGTCAGGCTTCGAAGCGGTCAGCTGGCGACGGCGTACTTCTCGGCTTCCTTGGCCAGCAGGGCGGCCTTGTCGGTCTTCTCCCAACTGAACTCGCCGTTCGGGCCCGGTTCGCGGCCGAAGTGCCCGTGGACGGCCGTGACGCTCATCACGGGGCGTGTGAGGCCCAGCTCGCGGATCAGCCCCCGCGGCGTGAGGCAGAAGTGTTCGCGGATCAGCTTGATAATCGACCCCTCGTCGATCTTGCCGGTGCCGAACGTGTTGACGTTCACGCTCACCGGCTCGGCGACGCCAATCGCGTAAGCGAGCTGCACCTCGACCTCGTCGGCCAGGCCCGAAGCGACCAGGTTCTTCGCCACGTAGCGGGCCATGTAGGCGGCCGAGCGATCGACCTTCGAGGGGTCCTTGCCGCTGAACGCGCCGCCGCCGTGACGGCCGCGGCCGCCGTAGGTATCGACGATGATCTTGCGGCCCGTGAGCCCCGTGTCGCCGTGCGGCCCGCCGACGACGAACTTGCCGGTCGGGTTGATGTGGTACTTGATCTCCCCCTTCACGTACTCGGCGGGGAGGACCGGCTTCACGGCCTTCTCGATGATCTCTTTCTTGGCCGCCTCGGTGATCGTCTTGCCGCCGGGGGCGAGGATCGACTCGTCGTGCTGCGTGCTGACAACCACCGTGTGGATCCGCACCGGCTTGTTGTCGGCGTCGTACTCGACGGTCACTTGGCTCTTGGCGTCGGGGCGCAGGTAGGGGAGCGTCCCCGAGGCGCGGAGCTCGGCGAGCAGCTCGACGATCCGGTGCGACAGGTGGATCGGCAGCGGCATCAGTGTGTCGGTCTCGTTGACCGCGTAGCCGAACATCAAGCCTTGGTCGCCGGCGCCCTGCTCGCCCGCCACGTCGGTCGCCGAGTCCACGCCTTGGGCGATGTCAGGCGACTGCCCGTGGATCGCGTTCAGCACGCCGCAGGCGTCGTAGCTGAAGCCGATGTCGCTGTGCGTGTAGCCGATCCGCTTGATCGTGTCGCGGACCACCTGCTGGACGTCCACGTAGTGGCTCGTGCGGACCTCGCCCGCGACGACCACCTGGCCGGTGGTCACGAGGGTCTCGACCGCAACGCGGCAGTTGGCCGGGTCAGGGTCGTTCGCCAGGATGTCATCGACGATCGCGTCGGAGATCTGGTCGGCCACCTTGTCGGGGTGGCCCATGCTGACGGACTCGCTCGTGAACAGGTAGTTGCCAGACGCCACGGGGGGACTCCAGAAGGAACGCAAGGGGGGACGGGCGCCGCCGGGCTCGGGAGGGGGGGCCGGCGACGCGATGCGGGAACGGGGGACCTCGCCCGGCAGGCTTTGGGCGACCCGACAGTATATTGACGCCCCTCCCAGACGAGCAACCGGCTGGCGCCCCACAAATCCGCAGAATCCGCGCCCCGCGGGCTCGCCGTGCCGCAAACCGAGGTTTGTGCGATACTTGGAGTCGAGTGACCGCCCAAGACCGAGGAACTCAAGGAGGCGCATCGTGGAAAAAGAAGACATCGAGGGTCAGCTCAAGCGCTGCCCCTTCCGGATCAGGATGAACGAGGGACTGGAGTACATGGTCGAGAAGCCCGAGTTCATCACGATCGGTGACTACACCGTATCGGTGCTGCTCCGGCGCGACGGCGCCATGCGGCACACGCTTCTTTCGCTAATGAACATCACGGCCGTCGAGCCGCTCGAACAGCACGCAGAGAACTAGGGGATGCCCGCTCCCGCCGACCTCGCCCAACGACTCGCCCCGTTCGAGCAGCAGCATGTGCTCCGTTTCTGGGACGAGTTGCCCCCCGCTGATCAGGCGGGGCTCGTAAAGCAACTTGCTGGCATCGACCTCGGGCAGCTCTCTGCGCTGTTCAAAGGGGAGATCGATCAGCCCGACTGGCACGCCGTCGCCCGGAAGGCCGAACCACCGGTCGCCGTGCGGCTCGCCGAACGCCGCGGTGGCGAGGCAGGCGCCTTGGGGGTTTCGCACGAGCAGGCGGTCGCCGAGGGCCGGCGGGCGCTCGCCGCGGGCGAAGTCGGCATGTTGCTCGTCGCCGGGGGGCAGGGGAGCCGACTGGGGTTCGACCGCGCAAAGGGGCTCTACCCGATCGGGGCGGTGTCGGGCGCCACGCTGTTGCAGGTCCACATCGAGAAAGCGGTCGCGCTGGCGAAGCGCTACGGCCGCGGCGTGCCGGTCTACCTGATGACCAGCCCGATCACGCACGACGAGCAGCTTGCGTTCCTCGCCGAGAACGACCGCTTCGGGCTCGCTGAAGACGACCTGTTCGTCTTCTGCCAGGGGACGATGCCGGCGGTGGATCGCGAAACGGGCCGGCTGCTGCTCGGCGAGCCGGGCAAGCTGTTCCTCAGCCCCGACGGCCACGGCGGGACGATCGCGGCGCTCGCCTCCAGCGGCGCGACCCTGCACATGCGGCGTCGCGGCGTGAAGCAGCTCTTCTACTGGCAGGTCGATAACCCGCTGGTGCCGATCGGCGACGCCGAGCTGGTGGGTTACCACCGCCTCGCCCAGAGCGAGCTCACGTCGATCGCGGTCGCGAAGACCGAGCCGCACGACAAACTGGGGAACTTCGTCACCGTCGACGGCAAGCAGTCGGTGATCGAGTACAGCGACTTCCCGGACGACGTCGCCACCCAGCGCAGCGCCGACGGCTCGCTCCGCTTCTGGGCCGGCAGCATCGCCGTGCACGTCTTCGAGGCGTCGTTCCTCGAGCGCGTCCTGGCGCTCAAGGACTCGCTCCCGTTCCACGTCGCGGTGAAGAAGGTCCCCTACGTCGCGACCGAAGGGCCCGACGCGGGGAAGCTCGTCGAGCCGGCCGACGCGAACGCCCTCAAGTTCGAGCGGTTCATCTTCGACCTCCTGCCGCAGGCCGCGCGTCCGCTGGTGGTCGAGTACGCCGAGGCCGAGGTCTTCGCCCCGCTGAAGAACGCCTCGGGGGCCCCGAAGGACACCCCCGAGTACGTCCGGCAGTTCCTGATAGCGCAGCACCTTGGTTGGCTCGAGGGGGCCGGCGTGGCGGTCCCCGCCGGCGCGCAGGTGGAGATCAGCCCCCTGTGGGGCCTCGACGCCGA
>JBOFFC010000141.1:0-14634 GCA_051648405.1 Lacipirellulaceae bacterium | reverse complement strand
GACTCGCCCCGTTCGACCTCACCGAGCCACGCCGTGGACCACCAGACTCGTTCCGACTCGCCGCGGCGTAGCCCGCTGCTGATGAACGCCGCAGAGGCCGCGCTGCTGGTGATCGACGTGCAGCCACGGCTCGTTGCGGCGCAGCCCGAGGCGTCGCGGGTGCTGTGGAATTGCCGGCGATTGATCGACGGGGCTCGGGCGACGGGCGTCGCGCTCGCTGTCACCGAGCAGTCCCCCGACAAGCTCGGGCCGACCGACCCGGCCCTCGCCGAGCGTCTGCCGGCGCCGATCGCCAAGACCGCCTTCAGCGCCGCGGCGTGTGAAAGGCTGTTCGATGCGTGGCGCGAGGGGGGCGTGCGGCACGTCGTGCTCGTGGGCTTCGAGACGCACGTCTGCGTCGCGCAGACGGCGATCGACCTGCTCGCCGAGGGATTCGAGCCGCAGGTCGTCGCCGACGCCGTCGCGTCGCGCTCCGAGCACGACCACCGCGTTGCGCTGCGGCGCCTGGAGTCGCTGGGGGTTGTTGTGACGACAACCGAAGCGGCGCTCTTCGAGTGGGTCGCCGACGCGACGCACCCCGCGTTCCGAGCCGTCAGCGCGCTCGCGAAGGAAACGCCCCCCGCGTGACCGTGGGTCCCGACGAGGCTACTTGACGACTTCCGCCGCTCCGTCCCCCGTGTCGCGGCGGACCATCCGCGGGCGCGTCGTGAGGCCGTTGCGGACGTCGATCCACTCGGGGCTGGCGGTCGTGTCGAGCGGCCCGTTCGCGGCGATGTAGGCCCGCAGCCGCGCGAGCTTCTCGGCGAACGGCGACTCGTCGGGCGGGGCGAATCCGGGGGCGGCGCCCCACCCGATCCGCGTGTTGCCGGTAGTCCGCAACTCGAACGTGCAGTACCGCTGGTCGCCGCGCACCTCGGGCGTGCTGGCGGGAATCACTTCGAGGAGGCAAAGTCGATTCCACTCGGCGCCGATCGAAGCGACGAGCGCGACGGCGCCGATCAGCCGCGGGTCGGCCCACCGCTCGCCAACGCGTGGCTGGGGACTCGTCACGTCGGCGGCAGACGGCCGGGCGTCGATCCGCGGGAGCCAGCTCAGTTCCTCGGGCGTCAGGTCGCGGGCCGGCAGCAGCACCCCATCGACGTCGATCGGAAGCAGCGGCCCGCCGGTCGTCACCGCGGCCAGCGGGCGACGGTACTCGACCTCGACGCTCACGAGGTTCGGGGGCGCCTTACGGATCGCCCCGACCGACCGGACCCAGGGGTGGAACCCCAGGGCGGTCGAGAGCCGCTTCTCCAGCCGATCGGGCCCGTCGAGGATCGACAGCGTTGAGTTGGGGTCGGCGCCGAGCAACCCCGCGTTCTGCATCGCCTCGGCCCGCACGTCGCTGCGCACCCACGGCGGGGGGGGGGACAGCGTGACACTCGATGGGGTGACGCGGTACTGCGCCTCGTCGCGGATCGACGGCTCGGCGATCCGCCAAACGGTTGCGCTCGCGAGCCCCAAGCCGACGAGCAGCCCTAGCGAACCGAGCAGCGGGCCGCGGCCGCGCAGCGAACGGGCCAGCCAAGGGCCCGCGTCGGGCGCGGGGGTTCGGGGCGCAGGTTCACGCCGCGCTGCGGGCGCCTTGCCCATGGGCTTCGTCCTTGAAGCGGTACGGACCGAGATCGGAGGCCGCGAGGACTACCAAATCTCGAGCGACAGCTCCAGTTCAACCCCCATGCGGTCGGCCACGCGGTCGCGCACGGTGTCGATCAGCCGCAGGATGTCGTCGCTCGTCGCGGCGTCCGAGGCGACGAGAAAGTTGGCGTGCTTCTGGCTCACCTCGGCACCTCCAACGCTGGCGCCCTTCAGGCCCGCCTGGTCGATCAGCATGCCGGCGCTCATGCCGCGCGGGTTGCGGAACACTTGCCCGGTGCGCTGGTGGGCCATCGGCTGGCCGACCTTGCTGACGATCCACTGCTTCTGCATCCGCTTGGTCAGCTCGGCAGGGTCGGTCGGCTCGAGCTGGAATACCGCCTCAAGGATCACCAGCTCGTCGAGGCTCGACTCGCGGTAGGCGAAGACCAGCTCGTCGCGCTTGCGGGTGAGGCGGTCCCCCGAACGCGTTAGGACGGTCGCCTCGACGGCCCACTGGCCGATGTCGCCGCCGCGGCTCCCAGCGTTGTTGTGCAGCGCGGCGCCGAGGCAACCGGGGACTCCGACCAGCGGGTCGAGCCCCGCCAGCCCCGCGCGGACCGACTCGTTGATGGTCGTGGCCAGCGAAGCGCCGCCGCCGACCCGCAGCCGCGAGCCCTCGACGGCGACCGACGTGAAAGCCGGCGCGTCGAGCACCAGCACCACGCCCCGGACCCCCTCGTCGCGCACCAGGACGTTTGATCCCCCCCCCAGCACGCGGACCGGGGTCTCCGACTCGCGACAGCGCGCGACCACCGTCGCGAGCTCGTCGTGCGTCGTCGGCCGGGCGAGCCATTCGGCCGCTCCGCCCACGCGGAACCACGTGCGGTCCGCCAGCGGCGCCGCCGGGGTGAGGATCGACTCGAGTCCGGTTTCCAGCGGCATGGCGGGTCGTGGCGACAGGCGGGAGCGAGGTTGGGCAGCCGCTATTCAAGGCGAACCGGCGCGGTTAGGGAAGGCGGCGGAGGGTGGCAGAAATCGCGAACCGGTCACGGGACGCCGTGGGGGGGCCCGTCCACGCCGGCCGCGTCGGCGATCCCTCGCAGTTGCCGGCGGGCCTCGAACCCGGCGACGGCGACGCTGTTCGAGAGGTTTAGGCTGCGGACCTCGGGCCGGGTCTCGATCCGCAGGCGCCGGCCGGGGACGCTCGCCAGCACGTCGTCGGGGAGCCCCGTCGATTCGCGGCCGAAGACCAGCGCGTCGCCGACGCGGAAATCGGCGTCCAGGTAGTCGCGGTCGCCGCGTTTGGTGAAGCACCACAGCCGGTCGGTCGGCAGCCGCTCGCGGAGCTGCCGCCAGTCATCGACGACCTCCCAGGCGAGGTGCTGCCAATAGTCGAGCCCCGCGCGTCGGAGCTGTCGGTCGTCCACGTGGAACCCCAGCGGCCGCACGAGCCACAGCTTGGCCCCCAGCGCGACGCACGTCCGCCCGACGCTCCCCGTGTTGTAGGGGATCTCCGGCTGGTACAGCACGACGTGGAGCAGCGGCGTATCGGGGGGCATGTCGAACGCTCGGCGTGTGGATCGAAGCAACGCATTGGGCGGTGTCTAGTATCCCCCACCCGCTGTAGGGGGAGGGGGCGACCCGGGTACCCGCTTCACAACCCCCTCCCCCCCGCTTCGCTGGTAAGGGCTCCCCCCCGCTTCGCTGGTAAGGGGCCTCCCCGCGCACCGGGAGGGGGATTTCTGCCGCGACGACTCGCTCGCGCGAACACAGGTCGCGATCCGAGCGAAGCCAACGAAAAAAGGCGGGCCAGTGCTGGCCCGCCTTCTCTCGTGCGCCTGTCGGGCTCACGACACGGTGGTTCAGCCCACCATGTCCTTGAGCTTCTTGAGCGGGCGGATCTTGACGACGTTCTTGGCCGGCTTGGCCTTGAAGACCGTCTCTTCCTTCGTGAAGGGGTTGATCCCCTTACGCTCTTTGGTCGCCGGCTTGTGCTGCAACGTGATCTTGCACAGGCCCGGCATGGCGAACATCTTCGGGGCGCCACGGCCGATCAACGCCTTGTTGATCTGCTCGTCGAGCGCGTCGAACACTTCACCGACCTGCTTGCGCGTCAGGCCCGTGGCCTCGGCGATGCTGGCGTAGATTTCGGTCTTGGTAGGGGGCTTCGGGGCGGCCTTCGCCATGGGGTTGGATCCTCCGGTAGCGGAAAGAGTCGTAGCGTTGGGATTCGTCGGGGAACGGCCCCGAGCGAATCGGAAAGTTGCGATAGCTGTGTCGTCTCGGCTAGCGTGGGGGTGATTAAAGCGAAGCCCAGGCACGCCGAACAAGCGGGAAAATCGCGCCGATGCCGAGAAAAACCGTGGTTTCGAGCCCCCCCAGCCCCGGCGCCGATGGCCCCGGGGGACCGTCGTTCGCACTCGGCCGGAGGCCTCGCGCGAGGCTGGACTCCTTGCCGCAACTCGTTTTGCGACAAGGCTTTAGCGCCGTCAAATCGCGACCTGAGTCCGACCGTCTCGGGTCCGTCGGCACGCGTTCCCCAGGCCGCGAAACTTACCTCACCGGCCGTTCCGGCGCCGGCCTGGCGGCCGCGATTTTTCTCGGGATTTTCGCCCCTTCGCCCTCCCAATCGGCCCCCGCCGCGCCTGAAACGCCCAACCCGGCGGCCGAAAGCGAGCTGTACTACGGGTCGCGCCTCCCCGCCGATCGGGACAAGCAACGCGCCCTCGACGTCGCGCGGCAACTGCTCGACGAGGGGCGCCCCAGCGACGCCCTGCCGCTGGTTGACCGCGCCTTGGCGGCCGACGAAGACAGCGCCGACACCGACTCCCGCAGCCTCCGCCACACCGCACGCGAGCTGATCGATCGGCTGACCCCCGCGCAGCAGAACGCCTACCGGCTGCTGTTCGAGCTCGAGGCCCAGCGCCTGACGGCCGACGCCGCCGCGCGGCGAGACGGCGCGACGCTCGCGCGGCTCGCGGCGCGGTTCCCGCCGTCGCAGCTCGGCGCGCCGGCTTGGCTGGCGTGGGCCGAGCTCGAAGCCGAGCGCGGCCACTACGCGGCCGCGGCCGCGATCGGCGCTCGCGCGAAATCCGACGTCGGTCCCGACCAGCGCGAGCGTCTCGGACCGCGCCTCTCCGCGCTCGTCGAGCAGAACGCGCAGCGCGTCGCTCCGATCGACGCCCCCCCGACGCCGACCGCAAGCGGCGCGACTCGCTGGTGGTCCAGCCGGAGGCCCGCGGCGTGGCTCGGAAGCGGGGGAGACTTCGATCGCAAGGCGGAAGCCCCCGCGGGGGCGCCGGTCGCGTGGCGCACGTGGCGGTGCGAGCTGCTCGACGATCGCGCGGCGGCCCGTCGGCTCGACCGGATCGACGCGCACGCGACGCTCTCGAACAACCCGCCGCGCGTCTCGGCAGCGGGGCTCGTCGCCGTCGAGGGGACGCTCGTGACTCCCACGGCGCAAGGCCTTGTCGCGATCGACGCCGCGTCGGGCAAGCGCCTGTGGCGGACCACGCGACGCGACGCCCCGCGCGAGGGGGCGTCGCTCCCCGAATGGAACGAGTCGGGGGGCCCGACGCTCGACGACCCGCTCGCCAGCGGCGCGTGGCTCGACCGTGTTCACGGGAGCATCACAACAGACGGCCATCGCGCGTTCGTCGTCGATCGCTCGTCGATCGACGGGGAGTTGGTGACGGTTCGCTGGAACCCCCAACGCGGGATGTTCGGCGAGACGCCCTCCGGCAGGTGGGTCAACGCGCTCGAAGCGTACGCCATCGCGACCCAGGGGAAGCTCGCCTGGCGACTCGACGGAGGCGAACCCGGCTCGCCCGTGGAGGGGGCCTACTTCCTCGGAGCGCCGACCCCGTTCGAGGGACGCCTGTGGAGCCTCGCCGAGGTCCAGCAGCAGATCACGTTGCTCGAAATCGACGCGGAGTCGGGCGCCGTAGTCTGGCGGCAAACACTGGCGAGTCTCGAACGGGGGGTCGCCGAGAACGCGCGGCTCCGCGTGCTCGGCGCCGCCCCGACCGTGTCGCAGGGCTCGGGGCTTGTGCTCTGTCCGACGGGGGGCGGGATGATCGTCGCGATCGACCCGTGGTCGCGCTCGATCGCTTGGAGCGCGCGGATCGGCGTCGAGGCCGAGGACCTCCGCGGGGTCGAAGGGCGGGGCTGGGCGAGCGTGGTCGGCGCCGACACGCCCCTCGACGGCGGGCGCGGGTGGCGCGAGGCGCGGGTCCTCGTCGATGGCGGGGTCGCCGTCGTCGCAACTCCCGAGTCCCCCCGGCTGTGGCGGCTCGACGTCCAAACGGGCGCCGCGAGCGGCGAAGCGGTGCTTCCCGACGGCGTGCTGCTGGTCGCGGCGCGGCACGGTGTTGCGGTGGTCGTCGAATCGGCGGGCCTTTCGGCTTGGTCGCTGAGCGACGGGTCGATGCGCTGGCGTGTCGAGTTCCCGCCGGGGGTCGCGCCAACCGGCGAGGGCCTGCTGCTGGCGGCCGACGACGCGGACCAGGCGCGCTACGTGACTCCGCTTCAGGACGGCCGTCTTTCTGTCGTGAGGCTTCGCGACAACTCGTCGCAAGTGCTCAAGCTGCTGCCCGACCCGCTCGACGAGCCCCTTCGCCTGGGGACCGCCGCGTTCCATCGGGGCGCGCTCGTGTTCCGCTCGCCGGTGGGGCTCGAACGCTACGACCTGACGCCCGCCGGCGACGCCCCCCCCTCCCCCGTCGCGCGCGTCCTCGCGGCGCTCGCGCGGGGCGACAGCAGCGAGGGGTCACGCCTCGCCGCCGAAGCCGACGAGCCCCGCCTACAACAGGCGGCGGACCTCGAACGGGCAAGGGAGTTGGACGCGTCGAGCGACACCATCGCGCGGTTCGAGCGCCAAGCGTCGGGACGCGAAGTACGCACCTTGGCGGCCGCCCTACGATTCCGCGCGGCTGTCGCCGCCGGGGACGCGCCGGAGATCGTGAAACTCGCCGCGGTGCTCGGCGAGGCAAACCGGTCGATCCGCGTGCGCGGGACCGACAACGTGTCGGCGGCTCGGTGGGTCGCGGGCCAGGTCGCCCGGATCGAAGACCCCCGCGTCGCTGGCCGCGTCGCAGAGCTCGCGCTCGAGCGAGCGCAGAGCGCGAACACCACGGCCGAGCTCGCGGCGCTCGGCGAAGCGTTCGCGACACTCGAAGCCGGCTCGGTTGCCCTCGCGCGGCTCGCGGACCGAGCGGCCGCCCGCGGCGAGGGGGCGACTGCCGACCGGCTGAAGTGGATCGCGTCTCGGCGCACGCCGGAGGCGCCCCTTGATGGCGATTCCGTCGGCGCCGCCGAGGTACGACCCAGCGGGCCGGGCATCGGGCGGTGGCAGGTGGCGACTTCGACCGCGGTCCAGTCGGTCGTCGAACCGACGCGCGACCGCGTTCCGCAGTGGCAACGGCAGCGGATCGACCTCGCCGGTGTCGAGGGGGAAGCCCTGGCCGGGGTGCGTGTGAGCGACCCGTCGCCGGGGACCCCCGTCGCGTGGCGGATGCGATCCGATCAATCCGACAGCCGCGAGGTGGTCGGCGCGAGCGACGTCGGCGAACGCGTCTTCGCCGCCCCCCTGCCGACCATCATCGATCCGCGCCGCAGCGACCCGGCCGTCGGCCGCCCCAGCGATTGGCACTGGGGACCGCTGCTGGTGCTGCGCGTCGGCGAGCACGTCCGCGCCTACGCCTGCGACCGACAGACCGACGGAGAGCCCCTGTGGACCACCGAAGAACGAGGGACGAGCGAAGCCGCGCCCATCGCGCTCGAAGAGGGGGTCGAGTCCTCGTCAGAAGCCGAGTCACCCGCCGCACCGACCTTTGCATCGACGCTAGCGTCAACGCTCGGGAGTGGCGACCACGTCGTCGGCGTGGGGCCCTTCGGCGTGGTGATCGCCGGTCAGGAGGGGCTCGCGTGCCACGATCCCCTGACAGGGGCCGAGTTGTGGCGTCGCGCCACGCCGCCCCCCTTCACTCGGGCGATCGTCGCGGGGGATCGGCTGTATGTGGCTCCCGACGTAGGCGCGCCCGCCGTTGGGGCCGCCGACGAAGCGGGTGGCGCCGCGCTCTCGTTGATCGATGGGGCATCGCTCGGCCAGTGGACGGCCCCCGAGGGCGTGTGGTTGTCGGCCGCGTCGCGGCACGTGCTGGCGAGCGAACGCGGTGATAACGCGATCCTTCGCGTCGTCGACGTCGCAACCGGGGACGAACGGTGGCGCGGCGCAACGCCGGCCAGTTCGGCGCTCGTGCGGTTCGCGGGTCGGGGCGACGCCGACTCGGGACTCGCCGTGACCTTCGACGCGAGGCGTCGAGTGACGCTCGTCGACGTCCGCCGCGGCGCCGAGCGGTTTTCGGTCGCGCTGCCGCCGCCGCTCAGCGCCGAGCGGGGCGACGCCGCCAGCGGCAAGTCGGCGCCACCGTCGGTCGCGTGCCGTGTCGATGGCGACCGCCTCTACGTGACGGTCGGCCGATTCGACGAGGCCGCGCACCGCGCCGCGGGTTACCGCGCGATCGACGCCCCGCTCGTGACGGGCGAGGTCCACGCCCTCGACGCGCGGACCGGCGCGTCGCTGTGGCCGCACCCCGTCGAGCTCGACGCGCAGGGTTGGCTCGACCTGCCGCTGTCGCCGGCCCCCGTGCTCGCCTTCGCCAGCCTCCGCACGCAGACGGGGGTCGGGGGGGACGAGTCCTTCAACCGGCTCGTGGTCCTCGACGCCGTCACCGGCCGCACGCTCTACCGCAACGACTTGCTGCCGACGCCGATCACGGGGGGGCAAGCGGTTTGGGCGCAAAGCGAGCTGCTAGGTCGAAGCGGTACTATGCAGCGCGTCACGCTCCGCCTCGGGACGGCCCGGGTGACGCTCGAATCAACGGGCGCCCCGCGGCCGCCACGCCCCCCGTCGATCGCTCGCGTTGAGGCGCCCGCACCCCCCGCTGGCGGGGACCTGATGGGGGTCGGCCGCGACCTGGGCAAGCTGTTCGAGCAGATGATCGTCCCGTCGCGGTGACGCCGCCGCGACGCTCGGACCGCGTTCGATTTCCGACGCGGCCCAACCTGCCCCGCGGTTCACGTTTGGGGAATCCGCCGCTCGGGGGATAGGATAGAGGAGTCCTTCCCCACCTTTTGCCCACGCAACGGCTTGCCGCTCCGGTCTTCCCTCGCCGCCCTGGTCCCAATCGCCGTGATGGCGGTCGTGGCGACGCTCGTGCCGCGGCCGTCGATCGGGGCAGTGGTCGAACCCGACGTTCGGCGCGTGACCGAAGGGGGCCTGCGCTGGCTCGCCTCGACGCAGAGCCGCCTGGGGTCGTGGAACGCCCAGGGACGCTACCCGACGGCGATGACGGCGCTCGCCGGGATGGCCCTGCTGAGCGAGGGCTCGACCCCCAACGGCGGACGGTACCGGTCGCAGGTCCGCAGCGCGATCGACTACCTCGTCCGCCAGTCGCGTCCCAACGGCCTGATCGGCGACCCGCTGCGCGACGACCGCTACACCTACGGCCACGGCTTCGCGATGCTGTTCCTGTCGCAGGTGCTGGGCGAAGAGGAAGACCCCCAGCGCCGCGACGAGCTCCTGCGTGTGCTCGGCGCGGCGGTCGATTTCACGGGCAAAGCGCAAACCGTCGCCGGGGGTTGGGGGTACGTCTCGGCGCGCGACGGCAACGGCTTCGACGAGGGATCGACAACGATCACGCAGGTGCAGGGCCTGCGCGGCTGCCGCAACGCGGGGATCGCCGTCCCCAAGGAGCTGATCGACAAGGCCGTGGGCTACATCCACGCCTGCACGCTCGGCGACGGGGGAGTCCAGTACAGCTCGAAGGGGGGTGGCGGGCGGCCGGCGATCACCGCCGCCGCGATCGCGTCGCTCTACAACGCCGGAGAGTACGACGATCGCTTCGTCCCGCGGATGAAGGAGTACTGCAAGCTCCGACTTGGCGCCGACGACCCCAACAACTACGGCCACTGGCACTACGCGCACTTTTACTACGCCCAGGTCCGCTACCGCGACGGGGGGGAGTCGTGGCGCCAGTACCGCGCCGAGACCTTCCCGAAGCTCGTCTCCGAAGCGACCGCTGCCGACACCGACCTCGGCCCCGGCTGCTACTGGAACCAGGGGTACATCGGCGCCGTGTACACGACGGCCCTGAACCTGGTCGTCCTGCAGATCGAGAACGCCACGCTGCCGATCTACCAGCGCTGACGAACCGCCGCCTAGCCGACGCGCCCTACGAACAAGGATCACTATGGAGCCGCTACCCGACGACGTCGTGGGCCGCCTGCGCGCCGCAACCGACAAGATCAAGGGGCAATTGGCGCGGGTCGTCGTCGGTCAAATCGAGGTCATTGATCTGCTGCTCATGACGCTCTTTTGCCGCGGGCATTGCCTACTCGAAGGGCCGCCGGGGCTCGCCAAGACGCTGCTCATTAGCACGCTCGCGCGGTCGCTGAACCTCACCTACAGCCGCATCCAGTTCACCCCCGACCTGATGCCGGCCGACATCACCGGCACCGAGATCATCGACGAGAACCGCGCCACCGGGCAGCGCGAGCTGCGGTTCCTTGCCGGGCCGATCTTCTCGCACGTGATCCTCGCCGACGAGATCAACCGCACCCCCCCCAAGACGCAGGCCGCCCTGCTCGAGGCGATGCAAGAGCGGCAGGTCACCGTCGGCCGCGTGCGCCACGGGATCGGCGACCCGTTCTTTGTGCTCGCTACGCAAAACCCGATCGAGCAGGAAGGGACGTACCCGCTCCCCGAGGCGCAGCAGGACCGCTTCATGGTGAAGGCGGTGGTCCGCTACCCGTCGTTCGAGGAGGAGGTCGAAGTCGCGCGGCGGACCACCTCGCCGCAGTCGGACGTGATCGAGCCGGTGCTGTCGGTCGAGGAGATCGTCGCCCTGCAGGCCTTGGTCCGCGCGGTCCCCGTGTCGGACCACCTCACGCGTTACGCGGTGGCGCTCGCGCGGGGGACGCGCGTCGGCGAGCCCGAGGCGCTGCCGCAAGCCGCCGAGTGGCTCGCCTGGGGCGCCGGTCCGCGGGCGGTGCAGTTCCTGCTGCTGGGGTCGAAGGCCCGCGCGCTGATGCTCGGCCGGCCCTACGTCGAGCTCAGCGACATCCAGTCGCTCGCCCACCCGGTGCTGCGGCACCGTCTGGTCCTGAGCTACCGCGCCGAGAGCAGCGGCCTGACGGCCGACGACGTGGTCGATGCGCTCCTCGACGCCACCCCCACGCGCGAAGGCGCGCTCGCCGATGACCCCCGATTCCGCGCCGTCCTGGCGTCGTGAGCCCCCCAGGGCGCACGACAACACCCCCGCCTCGCTCGCGCGGCTCGGGAGGCTTGAGGTGCGCGCCCAGCGGATCGTCGAGGGCTTCTTCACCGGGCGGCACGCGAGCCCCTACCTGGGCCGCTCGCTCGAGTTCCGCGAGCACCGCCAGTACGTCCGCGGCGACGACCTGCGCCACGTCGACTGGAAGGTCTGGGGGCGCCAGGACCGGCTTTACGTCAAGCAGTTCGAGGAAGAGACCAACCTCCGCGCCACGCTCCTGGTGGATCGGTCGGCGAGCATGGCGTACCAAGCCGCGGGCCGCCCCGCGAAGCACGAGCACGCGGCGCTCGCGGCCTGCGTGCTCGCCGGGCTGCTGCTTCGGCAGCACGACGCGGTGGGGTGCATGGCGTTCGCCGACCGCGTGCTGAGCGCGGCCCCGCACCGCGCGAACCGCATTCACCTCAGCGCGATCGCCGACGCGCTCGACCAAGGGGCGGCGCCCCCGGGGGCCGAGGCCCGCACCGACCTCGCCGGCGCGCTCGAGCACGCCGCGGCGACGATGCCCGGCCGCGGGCTCGCGGTGCTGGTGTCCGACCTCTTGTCGCCGGTCGATGGGCTCGAGCGCGGGCTCGCCCTGCTGCGGGCCCGCGGGGCCGACCTCGTGGTCTTGCAGGTCCTCGACGACGACGAGATCGAGTTCCCGTTCGAGGGCCCGACGCGGTTCGAGGGGCTCGAGGGCGGCGCACGGCTCGACGCCAACCCCCGCGCGCTGCGTAAGGGGTATCTCGCGGCGCTCGAGCGCCACCAATCGCAGGTCCGCGAGGCGTGCGCCCGACAACGGGCCGACTACGCCCTGATGCGGACGGGCGAGCGCATCGACGCCGCGCTCTTGCCGCTGCTAGCCCGCCGCCAGGGGGGCCGCCGCCCCTCGCGCTCGCGCTGACGCAACCACCTCCCTCGGGCCCCCAATCGCCGTGTCGTTGCTGCTGCCAAGCCTGGCGATCGCGGGGGGCGTGCTGGCGCTCGCGCCGGTGGTGATCCACCTGCTAAGCCGCCAACGCCGCAAGCGCGTCCCTTGGGGGGCGATCGATTTCTTGCTCGAAAGCGACCGCCGCAGCCGCGTCTGGCTTCGGCTGAGCGAGTGGCTGCTGGTCGCGCTGCGGACGATCGCGATCGCGCTCGCGGGGCTGTTCGTCGCCCGGCCGCAGACGGGGGACAACCTCGCCGCTTGGTGGGGGAGCGCCCCCGCCACGACGCTCGTGCTGCTCGACGACAGCTACTCGATGGGGGAGGCGGGCGTCGGAGGGAGTCCGTGGCGCGTGGCGAGCGACGCCCTCGAGCGGATTGCGGCGCGGATCGACACGACACGCGGCGATCGGCTCGTCGTCTGGCGATCGAGCGAACCGGCGCCGACGTCACTCGAAGCCAAAGACGCCGCCGCGCGGACTCCCCCCTCCCCGGGCCTCAACGAGCGAGGACCGTCCGAGTCCGCCGTCGGGGCGAGCGCCATGCTCGCGGGCGCCACGGCCGCCATCGACCACGCCCGCGCCGCGGGAACGCGCGTGCGCGTGGTGCTGCTCGGTGACTTGCGCGACCGTGATCACGGCGACGCCTCGTCGTTCTTGCCGGCGCTAGGCCGGCTTGCGGCCGTGGCCGAGTCGGTCGTCGTGGCGCCCTGCGCCCCGCGATCCGCCGAGAACCTTTCGCTCGCCGCCGTGACGCTTGCCCCCGGCCCGGTCGCTCCGGGGGTCGAGACGGCGCTCGTCGTGAGCGTCACGAACCACGGCGCGAAGCCGACCGCCGAGGTCCCCGTGCGGATCGAACGAGACGGCGCCCCGCTCCCCGCTGCGCTGTTCCCGCCGATCGCCGCGGGGGCGACCGCCGAGCGTCGCGTGCCGATCGCGCTGGTCGGGCGTGGCGTCCACACGGTTGTCGCGCGCCTGCCCGACGACGCGCTCGGCGCCGACAACGCGCGGACGATGGCCGTCGCGCTGGCGGGGCCGCACGAAGTGCTGCTCGTCGATGGTTCGCGCGGCGGCGACGAAGGGGTCGCGCTCGCCGCGGCCCTCGAACCGCACGGCGACGTGAGGACCGGCTGGTCGGCGCGCCGGCAACGCGGCAAGCGGGTCGAGTCGCTCGGCGACCTCGCGACCACGGCCGTCGTCGCGCTGCTCGACGTCGAGGCGCTCTCGAAGCAGGCGGCCGCCGAGCTCCGTCGCCACGCGCAAAGCGGCGGCGGCGTGCTGCTGGTGCTCGGCCCGCGGGCCGACGCGCGTCGCTTCAACGAGCTGGTCGGCGCCGCAGCCCCCGACGGCACACGCCTCGTTCCCTGGGGGCTCGACCTGCCGCAACAGACGCCGTGGCCCGTGGCCGGCGAGGCCGGCGTCGAAGTCGGACCCCACGCGGCGCTGCGCGTGTTGGCGGGCGACCGGAACGGCTTCACGCCCCTCGTGCGGGTTAGCGTCGCCCACTCGCTCTCGACCGGCGGCACTTCGGCGAGCGGCGAGGGGGGCGCCACACAGACGCTTGCCAGCGCTCGCGGCGAGGGGGGGACGCGCGCGGCGTGGATCGTCGAAGACCGTGTCGGCGACGGGCGGGTCGTGACGTTCCTGGCGCCGGCGGCGGCCCTCACCGAGGGGGGCGCCGCGTGGTCGAACCTCGCCAAGCTCCCCGTCTATCCGGTGATCGCGAACGAGCTCGTTGGCTGGCTCGCTCAAGAACGACTCCGACCGAAAGGGCTGCTCGTCGGAGCGGCGATCCCCGCCACGGGAGTCGATGCCGAGCCGATCCAGCGGCGCGACGACGGGGGTGTGTTCCGCGATGTCATCGCGGAAGACGCACGCGTGCTTGGCCCCGGGGTCTATCGCGTCGCCGACGCGGCGAACAACGGCCGGGTCTTCGCGGTGAACGTCGATCCGCAGGAAGGGGCGCTGCGCGTCCGGACGGCCGACGACGTCGCCGCCGCGCTGGGAGAGGTCGCGAAGGTGACCCCTGCCGAGCTACTGCTCCGCGACGGGTCGCTCGAAGGGGACGCGTCGATCGGCTGGCCGCTCGCGGCGCTGCTGCTCGCTCTGCTCGCGGGCGAGCGGGTGCTCGCTTGCCACGCCAGCCACGTCGTGGCGCGTCGCGCATCGGACGCGCGCGACGAGGCGCCCGGTCCCCCCGCGGGCCGCGCCGCTCCGCAGCGCAGGGGGGTCGCGTGACACACTCACTCGGCGCGTCGCAGTGGGACCTTGCGGGCTGGGACCGGCTCGCCGACCGCGCCGACTGGTTCGCGGTCCTTGCGACGCTCACGCTCGCCGCCGTCGCCGCCGCTGCGTGGGGCGCGTGGCGCGAGGCGCCGGGCGTTGCGCGTGGACGCGGCGTTTGGCTCGCGGCGCTGCGCGCGACCGCCTTGGCCGGGGTCGCGCTGCTGGTCGTCGATCCGCAACGCCGCGACGCGACCGAAGAGGTCGATCCGTCGCGCGTCGTGCTGCTCGTCGACGCCAGCGCGAGCATGAGCCTAGCAAACGACGCCACACCCAACGGTCCGACCCGCGCCGAGGCCGCCGACGACGCGATCGCTGCGCTCCGCACGCGTCTCGAAGGGAGCCACGACGTGGAGGTCGTCCGCTTCGCGCGGACCAGCGCTCAAGAGGCCGACCGCGACGCGTCGATCGACCCCGCGCAAACGCGCCTCGGCGACGCGCTCGAGCGGGTCTCCGACGACAACGCCGGCACGCCGCTGGCGGCGGTCGTCGTG
>JBOFFC010000140.1:0-24022 GCA_051648405.1 Lacipirellulaceae bacterium | reverse complement strand
TTGGCAGTTTGGGATCGCGCTGATGGCCCGGATGGCGAGGGTTTGCCCCTTCCAGGGGGCGAGCCTGCCGAAGACGCCGACGACGGGTGCGTTGGTGAATCCGAGTTCGGCGTGGAGTCGTTCCCGGATCGCGAGGCGGTTCTGGAAGGCTTGCTCGTACGGCAGCGGGTCGATTCCGTTGGGGATCACGGTTACGAGCGTGCGTTTTCCGCCGGCGGCGACGAAGGCTTCTGCGGTGGCTTCGGAGTTGGCGACGACGGCGTCTGCGTAGCGGTTGGCGAGCGTCACGAGCAGACGCCGGTTGAGGAAACTAAAGTGCTCCGCGCTGAGGATGTCGTGCAAGTGGTAGACGACCCGCGCGGCGGACCCGCGACTCGCGAGCGACGCCACGACCATCGCCTTGGGGGTGTTCGCGTAGATCACGTCGATACCCGCGGCGAGCTCACGCACGCGCCGCACCACCGGCGGCAACAGCTTGGCGGCCCAGGCTTGCCGCAGCAGCCCGTCGCGCTTGCGGACCTTCCCCGCGGCCTCGGACAAGGGAAGCACGTGCACCTGGGCGCCTGCGTTGCGGAGCTCGTCCTCAAGCGGGCCGGCGTCGAGCAGCACAGCGCGATCGTGCGCTCCGCGGTGGCGGACGAGGTCCAGCAGGAACAGCTCGGCGCCCCCGAGCTGCCCGGTCTGATCGACGAACAAGACGCGAGGCGCCCCCCCCGCCACGTTCATTGGGCGACTTCGCGGTACACGTCGAGCACGCGTCGCGCGATCACCGGCCAGTCGAACCCCTCGCGGGCGTAGCGGCGGCACTCGTCGTCGGTGGGGAGCCCGCGCGAACCGCCGAGCGCCCCGCGGAGCCCGGCGGCGATCGCCCGCGCGGACGCGTCTTCAAGGATTAATGTAGGCGACAGGCCCCCAACGGCCTCGGGGAGCCCCCCCACGGGGGTAACAAGCACCGGCGTGCCGGCCGCAAGGGACTCGATCGTGATCAGTCCGAACCCTTCGAGCGCCTGCGACGGGACGACGCTCAGGTCGGCGGCGCGATAGAGCGTGGGCAGGTCGTCGTCGGGGACGAACCCCATAAGCCGGACGTTCCGGTCGATGCCGAGGGCTTCGACGCGCGACGCGAGGTGATCTCGGAGCGGTCCGGTACCGGCGACGCAGAGCATCACGGAGGGCTCGGACTTCACGACCTCGGCCATCGCTTCGAGGAGCACGTCGATCCCCATCCGATGGGCAAGCCTGCGCACACACACGACCAGCGGGCGGTTGATCGGCAACCCGAGTCGCTCGCGCGCTGCGGTGCGGGTGGCGCTCGTCGCAAACCGCGCGACATCCACGCCGCCAGGAACTACGCGGACCAGCGCAGGGTCGGCGCCGTAGCGCTCGACAAGGACCTTCCGGAACGCGTCGGAGAGGACCACGAAGCGATCTGCCGTGCGGTAGACGCGCTTCTCAAGGAAACGCTTCGCGGCGACCGCGAACCAGCGTCCCCCTTCGGCGGACGACTCGTCGGCCCAGGGGCCGTGGAAGTGGACGACGTGCGGCACGTCGCGGAGCACGCCGACCGCCGGCCACGCGTAGAGCGCGAAGTGCGTCGCGATCAACGACGGCCGCCACGGCCCGCAGGCAGCGACTTCCGACCTGATCGCGCCCCAACGGCGCCGCAGGCCGGCGCTCGCCGGGGCGACGGCCCGGACATCGACGCCGTCGGTCGCGCACCGTGCGGGGTCGCCGACCACGACCCACCGCTGTTCGACGCGCTCGGTCGCGAACGCGTGCGCAAGGCCCCAGGTGTAGCGATTGAGCCCCCCGGCACGCTCGGGGAGCCACTCGGCGCCGAGGGCGAGGAGGCGGGGCGGGGCGTTGGCCTCGTCGTAGGGCTGAGTTCTCGTCACCCTGCGGCGTCACACCCGAAGCGCGTCAGCAAGCGCTCGTATGCGTCGGTCATGTCGTCCCAGGTGTGCAGCTCGGCCGATCCCCTCGCCTGGCGGCCGATCGTGCGTCGATGCTCTGGGTCGCTCGCTTCCGTGAAGGCGGCGTCGAGCCCCGCTCGATCGGACCCGTCCGCGAGCACCCAACCGTCGCGGCCGTGCTGGACCACGCACGCCGCTCCTGCCTGCGCCGTGACGACCACCGGAAGGCCCGACGACATCGCCTCCGTCACCACGAGCCCAAACGGCTCGTAGTGTGTCGGGAAAACGAACAGGTCGCCTCCGCGCATCAGCGTGGGGACGTCGTCTTGATGGCCGAGAAAGATAACCCGATCGGCGATCCCCAGGCGCTGGGCCATCGCGGGGTAGGGGCTTCCCGTCGCGCTGCCAAGGACCGCCAGAAGCCAGTCCGGCTGACCGACGAGGGACTCTAGCACAAGGTCAAGGTTCTTGCGGGCGCTGCGGATCTCGCCGACGAACAGGGCGAGCGGTCGATCGTCTTTCGCCGGGAGCCGGCAGGCGCGTCGCAACTCGTTTTCTTCGCACTCATCGATCGGACGAAAGGCGTCGGCATCGACGCCCGGCGGGATGACCGTCACCCGGTCTTGGTCGATGCCGCAGTGCTCGACGAGCTCGGACCGCACCCGATCCGAGAGCGCGACGACGTGCTCCGCAACACGGAACGCCCGCTTCTCGAGGCGGCTTTGGTGAGCGCTGAACGCGGCCTGCAACGCGGCCCGCGGGCTAGCGGACCAGCGCGGCCCGTTTGCGTCGCGGACCCACGCCGAGTGGACGAACATCGCCACGTTCAGCAGCGAAGGAACGACCGCGGCGGCGCCGTTGTTCAGCGCGACGGGCGCTCCGCCCCGAGTCGCCCGCTGAGCCTGGTGGCGAAAGAGCTCGCACCGCAGCCAGTTCGTCGGCGCTCGCTTCGGGACGAAGACCCGGCGCCATCGGACCATGGGGTCCGTTGTCGCGCACGGTTCGAGCCACGAGCAGACCGCGTCGATGGGCCAACCTCTGCGCGCCAATCGCAGAAGCAGCTCGAGATTGATCTTCCCTTGGCCGTGGTTGCGCGTGAGGTGCTGAGAGACGGCGACGAGCGGGCGACATCCCCGCGTCACGGCTTACGGATCACGAGAGTCACGGTGGAGACAAGAAACCGATACGCTTGCGGCAACCGAGAGACAACAGCGTAGTAGAGCGTCTGCGAGACTCCTTCTCGCCATCGTGGCTGGGGATACGGGCACACCTCGAGTGTGGCCCCAAGGCGTTCCACCATCGTTCGAAGGTCGCCAACGACAAGGACGTCCTCCGCGACGCCATCGGACTCGCGACGTCTGTTGACGCGTCGGTACGCCCGCTTGTAGAGGTAGCGTGGAGCCGATG
This sequence comes from Lacipirellulaceae bacterium, assembly GCA_051648405.1. Lineage (GTDB taxonomy): Bacteria > Planctomycetota > Planctomycetia > Pirellulales > Lacipirellulaceae > JBOFFC01. The sequence continues at coordinate 20,702 of JBOFFC010000140.1, read as the reverse complement.
GTTCGTAGAGAAACACCGCTCGACCCCCTGGCTTCAGTAGGCGAACGATCTCCGACAGACAGCGGCTGTAGTCGCCGCTCTCGCCGAAGTGGTGGAACGCCGCGAACGTGAAGACGGTGTCGAATTGGTTGTCAGCGAACGGCATCGCCCGGCAGTCAAACGCCCATTTCTCGTCAATGCGCGCGTCGAGAAGACGTTCGTAGTTCGTACTGAATGGAAGAGCATCCGGCGCAAGATCGCTGGCGACGATATACGCGGTTGGATAGTCGGCCTTGAGCAGCGTGCTAGCCCATCCTTGGCCAGCCCCCAGCTCAAGAACGCGGCGCCCTGGTTCAACGGCAAGAAGCGGTCGGACGTCCTCAAACGTCTTGATGAAGTTGCTCTTGTGAACCAAGTCGGCAAACAGCTCGCGGCCAACGTGCTCGCTCCGCTCGGTGGCTGTGCGTCGATACGCCTCGACTTCTGCAAGGTCATCGGCCGCTAGCGCAGCTTCGTCCAGATGGCAATGAACGCCGTTGATGAGTTGCGACCGTACCCCGGTTGCAAGCGTTGTCTCGGCGGTCACGGGCTACCTTCAGTGTCAGGGTGTGCCGCTAGAGTGGCGGTCGAAACGTTGGACGCGTCGATGGACTGGCTCCGCTTGCGTTTCGCATCGACGTCCACGACGATTGTTCTCACGGCGCGGCGGCGCCGGCCGTCGTCTCGGACCGCGAACGAATTACCTTCGCCGGCACGCCGGCGACCACCGCTCCGGCGGGAACGTCGCGGGTGACGACCGCGCCTGCTCCGACTACTGCGTCGTCGCCGATCGTTAGGCCGGCGTAGGGGCGCGGCAGAATGACGGCGTGCGTACCGATAGTCACGCGGTTGCCGATCACGACGCGTTCCGTCGCACCGACGGGCATCTCACCGGCGATCGTGACGTGGTGATAGATTCGGCAGTCGTCGCCGATCGTCACGTTCGGATGGATCACCACGCCGAGGGCGTAGTGGTCGAGCCGAAGCCCCCGTCCGACGACCGCTTCCGCCGGGAGAAGCGCCCCGTGCAGGAAGTAGTTCACGCCCTTTACTGCGCGCGCGAGAGGGCGCAACCCCGCTTGATGGAGCCATCGCGAAGCCGACCACAGCCGCTGTGGGGCGCTGGTCACGGGCGTTGGCCTGGGTTCGCCTCAGCGAACACCGTCGGGTTGTACCCGAGCGGCCGATGCTCGTGCGCCGGGGGCTCGACCACGCGGCACGCGTATCCTGCGCGTTCAAGGCGTTCGAGCGTGCCGCGGAGCAGGTCGTGCGAGTGCGCCTCGACGCACACGGCGGGCCGCAGGTTTTGCAGCAACCAGTTCGCGCCGTCGAGCACTTCAAGCTCGGGCCCGTCCACGTCGATCTTGAGAACATCGACGCGTTCAATCCCTTGCTCTCGGGCGTACCGGTCGAGAGAGATCATTCCGGGAACGTCGCCCTGGGGCGAAGAGTCAACGGCGCCGACGAGGGTGCGCTGGATCGTCACGGCGCCGAGGGGCCGGTCGGCGTTCAGCGCCAAGTTGCGGTCGATCCAGTCGCCACGGGCCGAGGGCTCGAAGGCGTCGGTTGTCCCTTGCGTGGCGAGGAGCGCTATTTGGAGGGTCACCCAACCCTCGGCCGCCCCTACGTCGAGGCAGACTGACTCCGGGCGTACGACCCGCGTGAGCCACGCCTGGAGCTCCTGCTCGTACACGCCCCGCCAGCATTGCGTATCGGCTTGGAGGTCGAGGTGGAACCGCCGTCCGCGAAGCGCGCCGCCACGGATCCGCCGCGGGTGGGTCCCGTTTGGGAGAAGGGCTCTCTTGAGGAGCTGCTTAAGTTGCTGCATCACGGGGATGGGCTCGGGGGCGACGTCCGGACGTGCAGCGGCTTTGCCGTTGGTGATGAGGCCGAGCGGGGCGCCGCCGCACGCACGTTGCTCCGCGCTGTTCTAGGCGTCTGGGCGAGTACCGCGCCGAACGTCATCAACGAGAGCCCGGCGTACGGTCCGGACAGCCAGTTGGCGAACACCATGCCCGCCACACCCGAGCAGAGCTGCGCAAGAGCAAGGCAAGCGTGCTCGGAGCGCGTTGCGCGGAGCGTCCGATAGGTGTCGGTCACGAGGATCCCGAAGCCGGCGAAGAGCAGCACCAACCCCGGTGCGCCGAAGTTCGCAACTAACTCCCAGACGCCGTTGTCGCCGATCACTCCCGCTTGGCCGCCAACTTTTCCCGACATGCCCGTGGAGCCGAGTCCGTACCCTTGGGGCCGCGACAGCAACACCCCGAAGCCGGCGGTCGCGATCTCAACACGTCCCTGGAACGAGCCGTCGTTCTGAAGGTCGGTAACGGATTCGGCGCGGGCGATAAGCCGCTCGGACTCGGGGAGGTAGCTGACGAGCGACATGCCGCCAGCGACGAGTCCGACGAGCACGACGCCGACGCGGAACAGGCTGGTCCCGCCGCGCAGAGCGGCGTACGCCACGGCGCCGACGAGCAAGATCGCCCAGGAAGACCTAACCGTCGAAGGCAAGGTGACCGCGACCAGCATCGCTACGCCGGCCCATCCCGCGACGCGGCGCCAACGGTTTGCGGCGATCATCGGCAGCGCGGCGGCGGCCATAAACCAGGCGAACGGCCCGCGGGACTCGAGCGTCGAGCAGATCCCCATCTGGAATGGGATCGGTTGCCCCATCGAGCTCCACATCTTGCTCCAATTGAGCCACGTCTCGTCCCACGCTGGGACCACCGCCCACTGGTACCAGCCGTACAGGGCAACGCCGATGGCGCAGACGCCCATTGTCTTGATCCAGCGATCGAACGTCGCGACATCGACGCGGATCGCCGCTCCGTAGAGCATCAGGCCGAACGGCATCACGTAGTCCATCAAGGCAAAGACCGCACCGGTCCCGTTCCCCAGACCCACGACGAACGCGTACCCGAGCGCGGCGCCCAGGTACTGCACGACACGCTGAAGTCGCGGCCCCAGCCGCGTGTACTCCGACAGCACGGCGAGCGCCGCGAAGCCGCCGATGACCATCGCCAATAGGCTGGTGATAGGCTTGTCGTCGTACTGCCCCTCTGACCAGTCGAGCAGCCGCCGGACGAGCCGGTTCAGACACACAACGACGATGTAGTAGTCGATGAGGTAGCTCGACCTCCGCAGCGCCAGCAACGCGGCAGGCGCCAGGACCGCGGCGCAGAGCGTAAACCGCATCCCGCCGTCGGTCATCTCGAGGGTTGCGAGCGCGTTCATCGACCGGGTTCGCTCGCGCTGACTGTCGGGTTGGAGTTGCGTACTTCACGTCGCACGCTTCCGAAGGTCGCCGGACCGGTCGTCGCAGAGTACGTCCGCTCAGCCTCAGCACAGCCTTCGCGGGTCGCGAAGAAACGTTCCAATGCGCGACCAAGCGGAACGCCGTGGATTGCTAAGCGGACGACTTGCAGCAAGCCAGGGTCGGATCGAGTCCCGATGAAGAACTGCCAGCATCGGAAAATCTGACGCCGTACTAGCGATGAGTACATCAGCATCGCAAGTGCTCCGTTGTGGACGCCATCAATGAATGACTCACGTTCGAACCCGCCCCGCGCGTTTATGTCTCCGTCTTTCCTCGGGGCGACGTGATGGGCAACTCGGATCGACGGATCATAAATTAGTCTGTATCCATCCTGTCGCAGTCGGAAGCACAGGTGCATCTCCGTATGCGTGACGTTTCCTCTGCCACGCAGCGCACGTTCAAACCCGATGCTCCGAAGTACGTCGCCTCGAAAACAGCAGTTGACTCCTTTCAGCACATCAACGTCACGCGGCGGTCCATGTCCGAGATGGTGGTTGCCAATGACTTTTCCCCACCATTTACGTTCGCCTACCACTAACTCGTTCCATGCCTCGTGTGGCTGGTCGTCTCGTCCGCCTACGCCGGCGATTGCTCGATCGCTAAACGCGCTCGCCAACTTCTGCAGCCAGTCGATGGGCGCTTCGGCGTCGTCGTCGGTCAGGGCCACAAGCTCACCCGTCGTCGCTGCGAGTGATGCGTTGAGGGAAGCGAGGAAGTTGTCCTCCGAGCCGATGCTGACGTCCTTGATGATCCCAGGAGACAATACTTGAAACTCAGCGAGCACAACTGCCGATTCAGCGTCGTTTGCTCGGCGGCCGACGCACACCTCGATCGGCGGCAGCGTTTGCTTCAGCAGCGCGGCGAGGCAGAGCCGCAGCATGTCGGGCCGCCGGTACGTCGGCAGGACGACGGAGACTGTGGGCATCGCGGTCACGCGAGCGCTGGTTCGCCAAGCCAACGGAAGGTACGGAAGGTGACGTGCTTCGCTCACTTCTTCATGGCCGCATCTAAGACTGACATAAGCCGAATCACCAGCGCGGCCGGATCGAAGTGCCGTTCCGCAGCGTTCCGGCTCGGCGAGCGGTCCGTCAGCACGCCGTTCCGCTTCGCAAGCGCTACGTCCGCGAGCGCGCTTGCGAACGTGCTCGGAGAATCATCGCGGAGCCGGACCGATCGCTCGCAGATGTAGTCCGCTGTGCCGTTTGTAGCGCCGACGATCGCAGGCACGCCGCACGCCAACGCTTCAGCCACGGACGCTCCGAAGTTCTCTTCGTCGCTTGGTTGCGCAAGGACATCAACCTGGGCCAGCATCTCTGGAACCTCTGACCTCGGGACACTCGGCCAATGGCGCAAACGATCCCTGAACGGAAACTCGTGGAGGAGCTTCTCGAACCCGGCGGCGAATGCGGACTGACCGACGACCCACGCCTCTGCATCGACACCGTCCTTGATCGCAAGTGCAAGTCCATCAAGAAACACGTCCAGGCGTTTGCGTGGCGCAAAGCGTCCCAGCCAAAGCACGCGGAGCCGTCCGGAAGCCTCGCGGGGGCGGCTCGAAGGTCTGAACGAGCAAAGGTCGATGGGATATGGCAATGCGTGGGTAGCCTCCGAACGGAATCCATAGCACTCGATGAGTTTCCGGCGTGACCACTCGCTGCCGACGATTACGTGGTCCGAATGGCGGAACGGTGGTAATCCCGGGCCGAGTCGCCACCGAGCGGCTGCGGCAAAAGTCTGCCACGCCCATCTTCCGCAGAGACGTTCCAGCAACTGCCGCCTCGTGAATATCGACCGGGCATCAGTGCCAGGGGGACCTTGAACAAAGCTAACGACGGGACGGCTCCCGCGACCACGCGCCCAGTCACCGAGCCACAGATCGATGTCGGCGTCAACTGCCTTCAAGGCCGAAACTATCCTACGGTGATAGGTGTGCGCGTTGACGGCACCATAAATCCGCTCGATGTGTGAGCTGCGCAGATGACAAACCGCTCCACGGAATGCTTCCGTTCGCCGGTTGGTGCAGTCAACGAAGTCAAGGCGCGAGGCGTAAGGCAGAGCACTAACAGACGGGCGTGGGTCAACGAACTCCGGCTTAGAAGCGAACGTAAGTCGCTCAACGTACTTCAGAAGCTCGCGAAGCAGCACCGAGTTAGCTCCAGCAACGCTACCAACACGGGCGTCTACAAAGCCACTTGATGCAACCTTTAGAGATGAGAGTGAACAGTGTAAGCGAACTGCATCTGTCGGCGTTGCGACAATGCCGCCGTTAGGGAGGTTAGACACGCAGGTCCGACCAGCCTGAGGCAAAGCGCCGTGCCCCGAAGACGTTCCGTCGAACAAATGCTCCGACGCCTCGCGCGATCTGAACTACAAGGGGCGCAATTGACGCAACTCCTTCTGTGCGTAATCGATGAACCACAACGCGTGGTACTGCGATAGCAAGGAAGACGATGGCGGCGAGGGGGCTCCTGCGATGCACCCAATGCCGCTTGAGCCCGGCATATACCGTTGATGCGAGTACGACGTCTGCGTACCAGTCCCGGTTGTCCGTTGACGGAGTGTGAGTGACCTCGATCGAAGGGTCAAAGTGAAGCGGGAAACCAGCTCTCGCGGCAGCCAGCGACACGTCAAACTCCTCGCAACCGTAACGTAGGAACTCATCGAACATCACGCCGGACTGGAACAGCCGCCGCGGAAAGAAGGCAGCGTTGATGACCACGCAGTTTGGCTTGCCTCTCGCCTCCGTGGCGTGGGCCCAAAACCCAATTCGCGGAGGGCCGAGGATCGTCACCTTGGCAGCAGCGCCACGTAAGACACGTCGCTCGACCCCTGTGACAACTGACGAGTCGCGGCAGCCGACGAGCACTCGCGTGACTCGACCGTATAGATCGCAGGGCACGACAACGTCGTCGTCGATGAAGTGAACCCAATCACCGGAGCTCAGCGCCACGATCGAGTTCCGGTTCGCGGCCAGGCCGCGCCTCGGCCCACGGCGGTAGATGACCCGTGGGAACTCGTCGCAAACCAACTCGCTCCGACGATCGTGCTCGGGCGAGTCGTCGCTGACGACGACCTCGTGGGACATTGGAACACACGCGGCGAGCGACTCCAACGCCAGCCGCAAGTCGTCAGGACGGGACATTGTGCAGATGCAAACCGAGACCCGCGGCGAGCCGGCGTCAACAGCCGGCTCAAGGGCGGAGTTAGCTCGCATGCGCCCTACGATCTCCTTCCCGTGGAGTCCAGAACCAGTTGTTGATCGCTCGCGCAATCGCTCTAGGACCAATTGCGCTGAACGGCGCTGCGGCGCAGGCGTTCGCGGCCGCGCCAAGGGCGCCTCGGAAGTTCCCTTCGGCGAGCAGACTCCATGACACGCGGTCGAACGCACGTGCGACCGTCGTCGATGGGACGGAGCCATCACTCCGCGCTTTCAGGATCGCTTTGAGATCCCAGGCAGGGTAGATCGACTCGCGTGCCGCGCTCATCGAGTCACGCCGACGCCGATACCGAAGGAGCTTGTCCGGCAGGTTCGCAAGACGGGTGACTTGAGCGAGACGGAGCAACAAGTCGAGGTCCTCGGCATAGCGGAAATCGGGGTCGTACCCCCGCAACGATCTCAGCAGCCCGGCTCTAACGACGATCGTCGGATGGAGGAGCGCGTACCCACCGTCGAGGACGAGCTGCGTTGCTTCACTCCGGCCGACGGGATTGTCGATTGAGCCGATCTCAACTCCCAGTTCGTTGACAACAACCGCCGCGCATCCAACCACCCCCACTTCGGGGTTTGTTCCGAGGAACGTCACCTGTCGCTCAAGCCGCGAGGGGCTCGCAAAATCGTCGCCGTCCATCCTCGCGACCAACTCGCCGCGGCAGACGGCTAGACCAGCGTTGAGGGCATCGACGATGCCGCCGTTGGGTCGGTCTAGCACAACGATCCGCGGGTCTTCGGCCGCGTGACGGCGGATCGTCTCCAGCGACCCGTCGGTCGAGCCGTCGTTGACGATCACGAACTCGAAGTCGGTGATCGTCTGGTCGCGGATGCTGCGGATCGCCTCGTCGAGGTACGGCTCGCAGTTGTACACCGGCATCAGCACGGAGACGGCAGGTGCTACGGGGCTATTCACGCTCGCCAACCCGGAGCCGATTCTTGAGCGCCCGGCTTACGGCGGTGGGGAAGGCGCCGACAAGGGCCCGCGGACCCGCTCCAACGCCAACGCTCGATGCGGCTGCCGCGACCTTCCACTCAAACAGCTCCGGATGCACTAAGGACATCACGGCGTCCGGGGCAAGTGGCGACGAAGAAGCCACCACTGACTGATACGCTGGCGACGCCTCGCGGCAGAACAAGAGGGTGTTCTGTCGGTACCAGACCTCGATCGATGGATCGGCCCACACACGGGGGCGAATCGCGTCGAAGCAAGCGAACGCGTTCTCCGCGAAGAGCTGCGCCCAATAGGTTGGCCACTGCTCGTTGCGGTGGTCGGTGCCTCCCTGGTGCGGGATCGCCGCCGAGAAGAGGACCGCTTCGGCCGATCGGCAGAGTCGCTCGACGAAGCCGCGTGCGGCGTCCTCCGAAAGGTGCTCTGCGACTTCGAGCGACACGGCGAGGTCAAACTCCTCGTCCAATCGCCAGTCTCTCGCGAGATCGACGGGGCGGAAATCCTCAACTGGGATCTGCAGCAGCGCCCGATCGACGTAGTCGCCGTCGACCCCTAGCACACGTGACGCTCCGGCCGAGCGAAAGGCGTCTGCCCATGTGCCCACTCCGCAGCCAACGTCCACCACCCGCGACGGTCGAAGCAATCCCATCACTAACGGCACAACGATGGCCGCCGAGTGGGCCGACCCGACGGATTGCTGCTCGAAGAAGGCGCTGTCGTAGGGTGCCATTGGACTAGTGCTCCTGTTGGAGAACACGCGAATGGGCAAGAGGGTACTGAACGACAATCCAGCCCTCGGGGAGTACATCGCAACCCAAGAATCCGGAGTCCCTGTACCAGAGCGACGGGTGCGGACTAAGTACAACTTTATCTGAGTTGCTGTTAAGCCACGCACCCCACCAGCTCATAGAGCTCGATGCAATGATATTGTGCTTGCATGCGGCCATGAGCATTAAGTCGTGCCCGCCACGATCTGGAGTGTTGTGATCGACGATGATTACGTCACGCCTGTCACCGAATGCACCCTTAACCCACGTCGTGTCGTCGGAGAAAAAGAAAAACACGGGCGACGCGACTTTGTCGCTGATCAATGACATCGCTGACTCAAGGTACTGCGAGGATGTCGCACTATGAGTGGTGCTGCCGACCTTGTCCCCACGACGAACATGAACAGACACGGACTCGCAGTCGCGGATCCGAGCAAGGCACCGCGCGTTCATCGAGCCGTGGTCTGTCCGTTCGGTCAACTCTCCTCTCAAAACATGTGCGGCATCAGAAAAATACTTCTCGCTCTGCCAATAGCCGGCGATCCCAATGTTTCTGGGTAGGGACAGGACGGCGGGGTCGAAGCTAAGGTCGCGTTCAAAAAACATGTTGTCGCCGCCCGCAGTTGCGTCAGCGAGCGTCGTCCAAGTGGTGGTCATCCACGGCGAGTGATATCCGAATCTGCGAAGAATGCCAAGCGGGACTCGGGAGAGGTGAATCCCGACGCTTGCCTTGACGACGCGGGCAAACGCCTCATAGGGCGCGATCCGTGCAATGTCCGACACTCGCGCCTCCCTCGCAACAATGTTAAAGTCCCAGATCTCGCAGCGTCGCGACTTGTTATTGCGAAACCACTCGGTGTCAAGAACCAGCGGTACGTCATGTACAATCGCAAGTCTACGCGCAGCGGCATATTGGAACAGCTGGTTGCCTAGCCCGTCGGTTAAACGCGCTACAATCAACTCGTTTTCTCAAAGCGAAAGCATCCACAGCCGTACTCTTGCAAAGCGACGAGCTCGTCACTTGGACGCTCCACTAGACCATCATCGCCGCTATCTGGTAGCAACTGCCAGTCCGTTAAAGTTAGCGACTCGAACAAGCCGCGGACCATCTCAGCTGAATAGACACGGTGCGCATTGAAGCAAACACGGGGCCTTCCCACCGGGACCACGACCAAGAGCGTGCCGCCGATGGCCAACACTCTTGAGAGTTCGGCGGCGGCCAGACGGTCGCCGTTCGGGTCGAGAGGATCCCCGTATCGACCTAGCCCAACGTGCTCGAGTACGTGCAGGCAGGACAGGCTTACGATGGAGTTCGTCTCGAACGGCAGCGACATAAGATCGCCGGCGTCGCATTGAAGCCCGGAGAGAACGAGCGGCGGCGGGCGAAAATCGAGGTGCAGTACTCGACAGTACGCGGACATGATACCGACAAAAAACAGAGATGACGAAATGTCGACGTGTAGAGCAGGTGAGGACCGAGCTACTTGCCTTGCGGCCCACGACGTGTGGTACACGTAGTGGCGGTCAAACGCGGTGGTGGGGGTAGCGTCGCCTAGGCAGAAGAACCTGTCGGACCATGGTGCGGGGAGCTCCGGTCGTTGGCGCGCCGTCGACTGACGAAACCGCATCATCGTAGCCGCAGTTTCTACTTGCCGAAGAAGCCGTCGTGCCCGGCGTGCTCCGGGCACCATCTTCAGACCGTCACGCAAAGTCATTCGGCGGACCTCCGGCCTTGCTAGCTTCGGTCAATAATGCACATTGAAGTTCTTTCGCCCCAAAAGATTCTGTTTTGTTTGAAGCGATGTGTAACGCTGTAAAAGTGAACGGGACGTCAAGCAGACCACGGTACTGAGGCTCGCGTCTCTCAATTCCAGGATGCTCTATTGGAGGCGCAATCAGCTGCCACCCGTCGAAAGTGGAACATGCGCCGCCATTGCAGTTCACGTACACGCCGAGGTCGTAGGCACCCTCTACCAACGGTAGGTCAGGAATCGATAGCTCAAAACGTGCCGTTGCGTGCCGATCGAGGTAGTACGGACCAGATGGCGACCGGAGGTCGAAGAGTGCAATCCGGTTGCCGTCGGGCCCATGCAAAAGAAGCGCAATATCGTAGATAACCTCGTCGGCACAGGCTTTTAGTTGAAGTGATACCCGATGCGACGAATGCCGGCTGCTTTGCTGCGGGCAGCACACTGGAGATTGAAGAAGCAACGAGTTGAACAGGTTAACTGCGGTCCCCTGCTGTGGGTGGACGTCGAGTGCCGTCGAGTAATGTGTAAGCGCCTCGGGTGTGCGTCCGTAGAACGCGGATCGGCCTTTGTGTAACACGAGTGCGCGGCTTGTTAGCGATAAAACCGCTCCCATATTGTGGCTCACAAACAGCACCGTCCGCCCGCTCTGCGCCACGTCCTGCATCTTCCCCAGGCACTTCTTCTGGAACTCCGCGTCGCCGACGGCGAGGACCTCGTCGACGATCAGGATCTCGGGGTTCAGGTGCGCGGCAACGGCGAACGCCAGCCGCACGTACATGCCGCTGCTGTAGCGCTTGACGGGGGTGTCGAGGAACTTCTCGACCCCCGCGAAGTCGATGATCGCGTCGAACTGGCGGCGGATCTCCGGGCGCCGCATGCCGAGGATCGCCCCGTTCAGGTAGATGTTCTCGCGGCCGGTCAGCTCGGGGTGGAAGCCGGTGCCGACCTCGAGCAGCGAGCCGACGCGGCCGAACAGCTCGACGCGCCCGGCGGTCGGCTCGGTGATCCGGCTGAGGACCTTGAGGAGCGTGCTCTTGCCGGCGCCGTTGCGGCCGATGACGCCGACGACCTCGCCGCGCTCGACGTCGAGGTCGATGTCCTTGAGGGCCCAGAAGGTCTCGGTCTCGGCGCGGCGGAAGGGGCTGCGCAGCCGGCGCGTGACCGCCTCGCGCAGGCTGGTCGAACGCTCGCGGTCGTGCGAGATTGTGTAGGCCTTCGAGAGGCCGCGGATGCGAATGGCGGGGTCAGGCATCGCGGTGCGGTCGCTCGAAGGTGACAGTCTGCTCCTCTCCGTGGCCCCGCTTGCGGGTAGCGGTGAACCCGACCGACTCAAGGCGCCGGTAAATCGGCAGTTGGTCGGCGGCGCGATGGATCTCGACACAAATGCGACCGATTCGTCCTAGCGCCACGTCGCTGGCGGCTTCAAGGACCGCGGCTTCGGAGCCTTCAATGTCGATCTTCAACAGGTCGATGTGACCCGTATTGCATCGTTCGAGCACCTCTTCGAGTCCGATCGTCCGAACCGCGATGGAATCAGAATGTAGAGGGGCATCGGAAAGCGCCCTTGTCACACTTGCTCGATCGGCGGAATCCATCATCGCAAACCCTGTCGATGCAAAGACTGCCTCTTCGTAGCAGATAACGCGATGGGCGAGTGTGTTGCGATGAACGTTTTCGTTCAGACGGATGAACGTCGAGGGAAACGGCTCGTAGGAATGCACGCGGCATTGTTGTGCTGCAGATGCCGCGTAGGTTGCGAACACGCCGATGTTGGCGCCGAGATCGACAACTACGCGGTCATCCTTTCGCACGTCGTACTCGCGTGCGCAGTAGATCGCCCAGAGCGTCGTCGCATCCCACCAATCTTCTACACGGATTGTGACTCCCGACCGAGAGACGAACGACCAAGGGTGGTCGATCGCCCGGAGCTGTAGGAAGTCGAACACTAAGGGCTTGACGGTGCGGACCTCGCGCAGGCAGGAAATCAGCTCAGGAAGCCGGTGCGCGCTACGCAGCCCTCGCTTCCATCGCGCTGAGTTGGGTAGCGTTGCAACCCCCTCAGATAACATCCGCGAACCCCCGTTCGGCCCTTCGGAACGCGAACGCCCCCGCGACAAGCGTCGCGACCGCCGCCGCTGCGCTGTAGGCGACCCACCACGGGTCGAGCGTCCCCTCGGCCAGCAGCGTCCAGCGGAACAGTTCCATCAGGCTTGCCAGCGGGTTCAGCAGGTACGCCGCCTGCCACGGGCCGGGGACCTTGTCCCCCAGGGCGGCGAGGCTGTAGCCGACGGGGCTCGCGTACAGCAGGAACTGCACCGCCACGGGGACCACGAACCGCACGTCGCGGTAGCGGACCATCACCGACGAGCACCAGAACCCCAGGCCTAGCGCGAACGCTAGCAGCAGCGCAGTCGCCAGCGGCAGCATCAGCAGCCGCCAAGTGGGCGCCACGCCGTAGATTTCCATCAAGACGGCCATCAGCAGCAGGCCAACCCCGAAGTTCACCACTGGCTGGAACGCGCTCGACAGCGGTAGCAGCAGCCGCGGGAAGTAGATCTTGCTCACCAGGTGGGCGTTGTTGACCATCACCAGCGACGCGGCGGTGAGGGTCGCCGAGAACATCGTCCAGCCGAGCATCCCGGCGAAGGCAAACACGAAGTAGGGGAGCTTGCCCGAGGGCATGTCGGCGAGCACGCCGAAGACGAACGCGAAGATCGCGGCGCCCAAGAGGGGCTGCAGCACGACCCACGCGACCCCCAGCAGCGTCTGCTTGTAGACCAGCAGCACGTCGCGCATGCCGAGCGCGGTGAGCAGGTCGCGGAACTCCCACAGCTCGCCCAGCCGGAGCGAGCGCCAGCCGCTGACGGGCTCGATGACCAGGTGGGGCTTGCGCGCCGGGGTTGGCGCCGGCGCGGTTTCGACTTCACTCGCCAGGATAGTCGGCGATTCGATGGCAGCCGTGCTGGGGGTCACGGGGCGATTGACGTGTCGGGCATCGACGCTCCCAGCGAGTCGCCGATTGGATGGCGGTGCAGCGCGACGAAACCGAACCGGCTTCCGACCAACTCGGCGTCGGCAACAAACGGCCTTGGACGATCCCCGGAGTCGAGCTTCCATGCGAAGCGCTTGTAGGACTCATCGGGGAATCGCTCGACGACCGATCGCCACGACCCGCCGTACTCTTCGAGGCCGCACCCAACGTGCACTTCGATGAACCAGTCGCAAGGGCGAAGAAGCGTGCGCGTGGCGCCGGCGAGCGCCTTCGCTTCGAACCCTTCGACGTCGAGGAACACGACAGCCGGATGGCCGTACTGTTCGGCGAGCTGGTCCACCGTCACTGCTTCAACCAAGCGACCGACGCCCGACCGGGCGACCGAACCGTTAAGCCCGTCGAAGAAACGAACGTGTCCGGGCGCATCGGCGACCACTGCGTGACGCACGTGGACGTTGGTAATCGCGTTCAGCGCAAGATTCTCGCCGGCGACATCGCAGTTGTGCTTCATCCCTTCGACAGCGACGACCGTTCCGCGAGGGGCGATCTCGGCCGCCAGCATCATTGCGACGACGCCTTGATGCGCCCCGAGGTCGAACACCGTGCCTTCGCCGGTCAGCCGGCTCGTCGTGAGCAGCTCGACCTCTGGGAGCTGGTCCCAGTCGTGGTTGTACCAACCTTCAGAGAGGCCGTCGGCGATCAATGCGCGGAACCGCGATCGACCGTACCGGTGCTCAACGACCCTCCTAGGGTAGCGCGCGGCTGCTCGACGAATCCGTGCTTGGCGGGCAGCCTCCCACCAGCGCTGGGGAACGATACTGCGGAGCAGGTGCTTCACGATTGCGGCGCAAGCACCTGCTTAGGAGTCACCGCTTGTTGGTCCGAACCCCCGTCCGGCCACTTCCCCGCACAAGCTTCACGCAAGCTCTCCGTCAGCCGCTCCACAAACTGCTCCACCGAGAACTCCTCCGCGCGGCGCCTGGCGGCGAGACGGTCGTCGTCTTCGATTGTTTGCCGCTCGAAGCGGTCGAGCGCGTCGAGCAGGCTCTCGACCGACTGCTCGGCGAAGAAGGTCCCCATCTTGCCGGCGGGGACGCTCTCGGTGACCCCCCCTTTTCCGTAGGCGATCACCGGCGTGCCGCAGGCGAGGGCCTCGACCGGGGCGATGCCGAAGTCCTCCTCGGCGGCGAAGACGAAGGCTTGCGCCTCCTGCAGCCGCGCGACGAGGGCCGGCTTGTCGGCCTGGCCGTCGAACTCGACGTTCGGGCCGGCGATCGATCGCAGCCGCTGCATCTCCGGGCCGTCGCCAACAACCACGAGCTTCCGCCCGGGTGACTGCGTGAACGCCTCGACGATCAGGTCGATCCGCTTGTAACCGACGAGTCGGCTGGCGGTGACGTAGTAGTCCTCCCGCGTCTCCAACGGAACGAACGCCTCGGTATCGACCGGCGGGTAAACCACCTCGGCGTCGCGGCGGTAGACCTTCGCGATCCGCCGGGCGACGAACTGGCTGTTGGCCAAGAAGTGATCGACGCCGAGCGAGCTCCGCGCGTCCCAGGTCCGCAAGTAGTGCAGGATCGTGCGGGCGAACATCCCGCGCGGGCCGTAGCCGAGGCCCGCGTCGCGGAGGTACTGGTGCTGAAGGTCCCAGCCGTAGCGAACCGGGCTGTGGCAGTAACAGACGTGGAGCTGGTCGGGGCCCGTGATGACCCCCTTCGCGACCAGGTACGAGCTCGACACCACGAGGTCGTACGCCGACACGTCGAGCTGCTCGATGGCGAGCGGCATCAGCGGCAAGTAGGCGCGGTGCTTGGACCGCACGAGCGGCATGCGCTGCAGGAACGTCGTCGTGACCGGCTTGCCGCGTAGGAAACCGCGCTCCTCGTCGGGGACGAAGTCGAACAGCCCGAACACGTCGGCGTGCGGGAGAACGCGGAGCAGTTGCTCGACGACACGCTCGGCGCCGGCGTAGGTGTAGAAGAAATCGTGGACAACCGCCACGCGGAGATGGCCGAACTCACCGGGCGGAACGGACGCGACCGCGTGCGACGAGGGAGCGTCCGCGCGGTGGATGCGTCGCAGCGCCCGCTGACCGTTCTCGGCGATCAGCCGCGAGAAGAGGGCCAGCCGCTCGCCGGCCGACTCGAGCGAGTCGCCGACGGGGACGCTCACCTCGGCCGTCGCGGACTCGGCGCTTACCCCCATCGGCGGGAGTGGGATCCTGGCGTCGATCCGCGGCCCGGCGCCGATCAGTTCGTCTCCCTCATTCACCCATCGGAAAGTACGCGGCTGTCCGTCTCCGGGGGCGGTGATCGGGAGATCGATGCGCGCGAACTGGAGCCGCTCGGCCGCGTTGCAGACGGCGCCCCACCACTCGCTGAAGGTCGTCGTCTCGTCGAACTCGAGTTGCGACGTCTCGAACGACCCGCGGAACCGCCGTGACGCACGGTCGATCTCACGTTTCTTCCGGAGCGCCTTAAGCATGAGGCCGGTCCGGCCGGAACCGGCGGCGTGGAACAGGCTCCACAAGACGGGCGCCACGAGGGCCAGCCCGCCGAAGGTCGCCAGTCCGTCGAAATTCAGCGAGAAAACGCCGATCGCGACCGCTGTAACGGAGACCGCGTGGATCAGCAGCACCGTTTGCTTCGTGCTGAACCCCCGGTCGAGCAGCCCGTGGTGGATGTGCCCGCGCTCGGCGGAGAACATCGAGCGGCGCTGCTCGTAGCGACGGCGAAACAGGGTGAACGCCGTATCGACTAGGGCGACGCTCAGCGCGAGCGCCGGGACGACCATCGCCCGCATCGTTCCCAGCTCGGGGTTGGCGTTGATCGTCAGCGCCCCGAGGAGGAAGCCGATCGTCAGGCTTCCGCCGTCTCCCATGAACGTCCGAGCGGGGGGGACGTTGAAGCAAAGGAACCCAACCAGCGCACCGGCGAGGGCGAGCGGCGCGACGGCGGCGGCGAAGAGGTTCGCAACCAACAGGAAGTACGCGAGCACCACACAGGCGAGCAGCGCAAGCCCGCCGGCGAGCCCGTCGAGCCCGTCAATAAAATTGAACGCGACCGCCATCCCGACGATCCACAGCGTCGTGACAAGCCACGAGAGCCATGGGAACGCGATCAGCGAGCGATCGGCGTAAATCAGGCTCTCGAGGGCCGCTCCCGAGCCGCAGAACACCGCCGCGGACGCGACGAGCGTCATCAGCTTGATGCGCGACGAGACCGACCAGACGTCGTCGGCGACGCCGGCGACGAACACGAACAACGCCCCGACGAGGATCGAGAGGTGGTGCTTCGTCGTTTCCCACGGCTGGGCCGCCGAGGAATCGACAAGCAGGGCGAAGGCGGGGACGGCGACGAGCGCCGTCGCCAGGACAATCCCGACCCCTCCCAGCCGCGGCGTCGGCGTCCGGTGGACCTTCCGGGGGTCCGGCCGGTCGAGCAGGTTAAGCCTGTGCGATACCGCAATCGAGAGCCCCGTGATCGCGGCCGACACCGCGAAGGCCAGCAGCGGGACCAGGGGAATGAGCCACGCGCTCACGGGCCGTCCGTGTCCTTGCTAGCAGCCTGTTGAAAAACGCCGTCGTGGCGTTCTTCAACCTCGCCAAGCTCGCGGCTCGCGAAACCGCGGCGAAAGCGCCACGGTTTCGACGTCGCCTCCGTGCGACGACGCAGCCGGTCAAAAATCAACAGGCTGCTAAGCCCGCTACCGACAACCACGGCGGACCCCCCGTGCATGGGGAGCGCTACTGGTGCGAGATGGCGACGGGGATTCACGCTGACGCGGCGGGCCGTTGATTGTGGACGAACGAGAAGGACTTTGGCGGGCAGAGCGGAGAGGCAGGCGGACTCCGTCCGGGTGGGTGCACGCTGATGCGCTACCCTTAGCCGCACGGGCCAGACCAAGGGTTAGGTTACCCGGGTTGCCGAGGAATGCAACGAAAAACCGCTGTTGACCGCGATGGAACCAAGAGCTTCCGAGTCGCAAGGTCGCGGCTTTGCCGGTTGTGGAACGTCGAGCGCGGCGGAACAGCGGCCCGCAAACAC
Source organism: Lacipirellulaceae bacterium (assembly GCA_051648405.1). Classification (GTDB taxonomy): domain Bacteria; phylum Planctomycetota; class Planctomycetia; order Pirellulales; family Lacipirellulaceae; genus JBOFFC01. The sequence continues at coordinate 3,652 of JBOFFC010000140.1, read as the reverse complement.
CGGCGCGAGGCTAGCAGCCGGTTGATTTCTCAACGGGCAACGAGGCCACACCGAGGCGACGTCGAAACCAAGGCGTCTTTGCCGCGGCTTCGCGAGCCGCGAGGGGCTCGGCCGTGAGCTTGACGCGGTTGAAAAACGCCACGACGGCGTCACTCAACAGGTTGCTAGACGAGAGGGGACGCCGGAAACGAGCACGTCGAACGCATCGGCGAACCGCTTCCTCCCCTCGGGCCCGTCAGCGGGGACTGCGAGCACCGTGGGTGCTAGCAACTGCCGCGTCAGTCGCGGGCCGCTTGCCCCCAGGAAAAGGGGCCGTTTTGGATTCGGGAGCGTAACCCCTCACCCTTCCGCATTTGCATCCAGTGGGCACAGCAGAACTCGAATCTGCGACCTCTTGCATGTCAAGCAAGCGCTCTAACCAACTGAGCTATGCGCCCTCGTCTCGGCCGGGGGTATCCCCCGATCGACGCCTTAATCTTAACCGACCAGCACCCTTTGGCTAGGGTTCGCCCGCCGCTTGTCCCGCCGCGGGGTTCTGCGGCTTCCCCCTTTAATCGGTCGCGCCTCGCCCGGAGTCCGACGGCGCCGGCGAGATTTCCGCGCACAGCGACCTTGCGGGGTTTCGCCGTAACGTGGTGTAATCGCATGCAGTCGGCGGCCCGCGGGCCGAGCCGGCGAATCAAGCCCTTCAGTGCAGCCTCGGCTGTGCCCCGATGAGCCGCCCGTCGAATCCCGCCGCCAGCCCGTGGAACGGGGTGATCTACTACGGCGAAGTCTTCGGCTTCCTGCTGGCCTGGGTCGTCGGAGTCGGAGTCGCGTCGTACTACGCCGGGTCGGGTGAATCGACCCCGGACTGGTCGCGGCTGGCGTCGGCGGGCGCTGGCCAGGGTGGATCGGCGCCGGGTCGGGGCGTGGATCGCTGATCCACCAGCTCAGATCCGGCCGCTGAGTGCGCGCCCGTGCGAGCGCGCGACTAACGCAGCATCCCGGGCGCGTCGTCGTCGAGGTCGTCGAGCACGCTCGCCGCGTGGCCCTGCTGGACGGCGTCGATCTCGCGCTCGTCGAGTTGCGTTGCCGTGGAGTCTTGGCCATCGCCATCGCGCGCATCGTCGGCGTGCGTCTCGACCGTGTGCGACGGCGCATCGTGCGCTTCGAGTTCGTCGGCCTCGACGCTCGTGTCGATCAGCGCCTGGTCGTCGGGTTCATCGCCGGCGTTGATCTCGTCGCGCTCGTCGGTCTGCTCGCGCTTCCGCAGGTAGAGCTTGATCGGCACCTCGGGGAACGGCAGCTCGTCGCGGAACTTGCCCATCAGGAACCGCTGGTACGGTTTCGACAGGGCCGACGGCTGACTGCAGAACAGCACGATCGTCGGCGGCTCGGTCCCGACCTGCGTCGCGTAGTAGATCTTCGGCCGGCGGTTCTGGTGCAGCGGCGGGGGGGTCATCCGGACCGCGTTACGGACCATTCGGTTGATGACGCCGGTGCCGACACGTTGCCGGGCCTGCTTGAACAACATCGAGCTGTGGTTGAGCAGCGCCTTGACGTTCTTCCCCGTCTGGCCGGTGATGAACGCGATCGGGGCGTAGCTCAGCGGCCGGAAGTTGTCGTTGAGGTACGACACCCACTTCTCGGTCGGCATCGAACCGGCGAGCAGGTCCCACTTGTTGATCACCAAGATGCACGGCTTGTGCTGCTGCGCGATGTAGTCGCCGAGCTGCTTATCGACCTTGCCGATCCGCTGCGAGGCGTCGAGGAACAGCAGCACGACGTCCGCCCTGCGGATGCTGCGCTGGGCGCGGTGGGCGCCGTAGAAATCGATGTCGTACGTCGCCTGGGCCCGCGTGCGGCGGATGCCGGGCGTGTCGATCGCGATGAAGGCCCGGCCGTCGAGCTCGAACCGCACATCGACGCTGTCGCGCGTCGTGCCGGGGATCTCGCTGACGATCATCCGCTCGGCTTGCACCAGCGTGTTGACGAACGTGCTCTTGCCGACGTTGCGGCGACCGACGATGGCGACCTTCATGTCCGGCTCGGTCGGCGCCTCGTCCCCCCCCTCGGCTTCGGCGGGGAGCAGCTCCGCCAGCCGGTTCAGCAGGATCGGTTTGTTCCGATTCTGCAGCGTGCTGACCTTCATCGGCACGCCGTGGCCGAGGCGGCGGAACTCTTCGGCCTGGTTGTCGAACGTCTCGTCGTCGGTCTTGTTCGCGACGCAGATCACCGGCGTCTTGAGGTACCGCAAGCGCTTGGCGACCTCTTGGTCCATCGCCGTCAGGCCGACGCGCGTATCGACGATCATCATGATCACGTCGGCCGAGTCGATGGCGTTGGTGATCTGTCGCTCGATGTCCTCGGTCAGTTGGTCGGCGTCCATGTGGCCCATGCCGCCCGTGTCGATGAGCTCGAAGAAACGCTCTTCGTGCTTCATCAAGTAGACGACGCGGTCGCGCGTGATGCCCGGCTTGTCATCGACAACCGCGACGCGCACCCCTGCCAGCCAGTTCAAGAGGCTGCTCTTGCCGACGTTGGGACGGCCGACGATCGCGACTTGGGGGACGCCCATGACGGAGGGGCACGGGCCGAAGCCCGCTGCCAGAGGAACGCGAAAGAAGAAACGCCGACGCCCGCCACCCGAAGTCCCCCGCCGGGCGGCCTGCGGCGAACCACTGAGCATAGTAGCCCCGGCAGGTGGTTGATAGGCGCGCGTCGATCCGCGCGGTCCTAAACCCTGCCGAAACGACCGGCGCGGCGTTACGCTTTGCCGGCCCGTTATGGACAGCCCCAAGGCGCCGCCGACCGACCCCCGCCTAGCGCTCGCGGGCGCCCTTGAGCTGCTGCGCGCCGCGGGGGTCGAGCAACTGCCACGCCGAGCGCCACGGGCTAGCGCCCAGGGGTTAGACGCCCCTCGAGCCAGCCCACGGTCGGCCGCAGGTCCCAGCTCAGCGGCGCCCGAACCCGCAGAACCTCCCCGCCGGACCGCAACGGACGAGACGATGCCCCGCCGCCCGAAGCAGGCCCCCCGCGATCAGATCGAGGCCGCCCACAGCCTGGAGGTCCTCAACGACCTCGTCCGGGGCTGCACGGCGTGCGCCGAGCTCGCCTCGACGCGCACGCAGACGGTGTTTGGCGTGGGGCCGCCGAAGGCCCGGCTCTGCTTTCTCGGAGAGGCCCCGGGGGCGGACGAAGACCGGCTCGGCGAGCCGTTCGTTGGCCGCGCCGGGCAGTTGCTCGACAAGATCATCGAGGCCTGCAAGCTGACCCGCTCGCAGGTCTACATCCTGAACGTGCTCAAATGCCGCCCGCCAGGTAACCGCAACCCGGCCCCGGACGAGTCCGTTAACTGCCGCGGGTTCCTCCAGCGGCAGCTTGAGCTGGTCGATCCCGAGTACATCTGCTGCCTAGGGGCGGTGGCGGCCCAGAACTTCCTGGAAACCACCGAGCCGATCGGGCGTCTACGGGGCCGGGTCCACGAGCACCACGGCCGCCGCGTGGTTTGCACCTACCACCCCGCCTACCTGCTGCGGAACCCGTCGGCCAAAAAGGCGACCTGGGACGACATGAAGCTGCTGATGCAGCAGATGGGGGTGGAGCTGTAGGGAATGCGGAAGGGGGAGTTCGGAATGCGGAACTGGCAAACGGCGGCGTTCGTCGATTC
>JBOFFC010000139.1:0-50480 GCA_051648405.1 Lacipirellulaceae bacterium | reverse complement strand
ATTCGCGCTTCTTCGCGCGTATTCGCGGTTTACCATTTCTCCTCTGGGTCCTCTGTGGTGATGGGTCCTCTGTGGTGAGTTGTTTCGTCGTCAGCCGCGGATCGCGTCCTCGACGTGCAGCGTCTTGGTCGGTCGGCGGGCGCCCACGGGCCAGACGATCCCCACGACGTCGATTCGCGTGGGGTGGTCCGACAGGTCGTGCGCCTTGAGGAACGCGTGGGCGAGGCGCACGAGGCGGCGCGCTTTCGCGGGGGTGACCGCCTCAAGGGGGGAACCTGCCCGCTCGTCGCGGCGGGTCTTCACCTCGACGAATACCACGGTCCGCCGGGCCGAGCGTTCGTCGATCGTAACGATATCGAGCTCGCCGAAGCGGCTTCGCTCGCCGCGCAATAGGATCCGGTGTCCTTTCGCCCGCAGCAGCCGGGCGGCGTGGCGCTCGCCGCGGGCGCCGAGCGAGCGCCAGCGCGCGTAGCGTCTGCGGAGCTTGGCGAACGAGGCTCGGAAGGAGGCGGGGAACGACAAGAGACGGACTCCAGTGGCGTGGAGGTCCGTCTCTTGGTGATGGTTTCAGTCGTCGGGCGGGGTGAGCGTCGGCACAAAGCCGATGGCCAACAGCTGACCGCTGACAGCCTACTTCGCCACGTCGCGGCGGCGCTCGACGAGGCGGGTCGCCTTGCCGACGCGGTCGCGGAGGTAGTACAGCTTCGCGCGGCGAACGACTGCCGAACGCTTGACCTCGACCTTGGCGATCCGCGGCGAGTGGACCGGAAACTTACGCTCGACCCCCTCGTTGTTCACGATCCGGCGGACCGTGAACATCTCTTTCGAGCCGCTGCCGCTGCGGGCGATCACGACTCCCGAGAAGACCTGGATCCGCTCCTTGTCCCCTTCGAGGATCCGGGTGTGCACATCAACGGTGTCGCCGATGTCGAACTTCGGGACGTCGGCGCCCTGCTTGATGCTCGACGCTTCGACGAGGGCCAGGATTTGCTGGGACATGGTCGTGACGCTGCGGTTGGGGGTGGCTGTTGGTCGGGGGGGCGGCCGGCGAGGCCCGCTAGGGCCGCTGAGGCGTGTCTGGTGCGCCCGGTAGCAGGTCGCTGCGCCGGTCGGTGGTTCGTTGCGTCGCGTCCGCTTCGCGCCAGCGGGCGATCGCTTCGTGGTCGCCCGACAGCAGGACGTCCGGCACGGCGAGGCCGCGGTACTCGCGGGGCCTGGTGTACTGGGCGTGCTCGAGCAGGCGTCCGCCGCGGCTAAAGCTGTCTTGTTGGTTGCTTTGTTCGTCGCCGAGCACCCCGGGCACGAGCCGCACCGTGGCGTCGATGATCGTCATCGCGGCGACCTCGCCCCCGTTGAGGACGTAGTCGCCGATCGAAATCTCTTCGGGCCGCAGCAGGTCGGCCACGCGTTGGTCGAATCCCTCGTAGCGCCCGCAGAGCAGCAGCAATCGGCCGCTGGTGGCGAGGTCCTCGGCCATCCGTTGGTCAAGCCGCTTCCCTTGCGGGGTCATCATCAGCAGCCGCCCCGGCTCGGGGGCCATTTGCCGGACCGCTTCGACGCACTCGACGGTGGGCTCGGGCTTCAGCAGCATCCCGGGCCCCCCGCCAAAGGGGCGGTCGTCTACCTCGTTGTGTTTCCCCCGCGACCAGTCGCGGATGTTGTGCAAATTGACCTCGACCAACCGTCGGTCGATCGCCAGCTTCAGCAGGCTCTGCGTCAGATAGCCCGAGAAAACCTCGGGGAACAGCGTCAGGACGTCGAATCGCATGGCGCTGGCGTCGCTACCGGGCGCGAGGCGTCACTCGGCGGCGGCCTCTTCGGTCGCGGGTGCGTCGGTCACGGGTGCGTCACTCGCGGGCGCTTCGGGGGTCAGCACCTCGGCGGACGCGGCCGCCTCGGCAGCGGCCGCTTCCTCGGCAGCGATCTCGCTCTTCGGCTTCGAGGCGGGGGGGCCCGGATCGGGAAGCGCCACGGGGAGCGACAGCCGCTGGAGGGCCGCCTGCTGCGCCGCAACGTGCGTCCCCCCGGTTCCGTACTTCTTGATCAGAATGGCGACCTTCTCCGAGGGCTGGGCGCCCTTGCTGAGCCAGTAATCGATGCGGTCAGCGCGGAGCAGGGCGCGGGCGTCCGTCTCGGGAACGAGGGGGTCGTAGGTGCCGAGCTCCTCGAGCACCTTGCCGTCCCGAGGCGCCCGCTTGTCGGCCGCGCAGATGCGGAAGAAGTGCCGGTGGGCGCGGCCGAACTTCTTCATGCGGATACGTACTGCCACGTTCGCGTCTCTCCTGCGGGGGCCGGCGGGGGCCCGCCTGGGTGTTCGGGTGACTGGTGTGCTAACGCTCTTGTCGAGGGGAATCCCCCTACGGAAGCCCCGAAGTATGCCCCCTTGGCCCCCGACCTGACAAGCCCCAGGACGGCACGAAAAGCGGGGCAAACCCGGCGATCTCGGCAGAGTCGGCCGGTGGACGGGGCAGGGTGGGCGATCCGCGACCCTGTGGGGCGCCCGCTCACCCCCCCTTGCGCTGCTTCTTGAGCTTCTTGAGGAGCTTCTCGCGCTCCTTCTGGGCCCGTGCTCGGTCCTGCGTGCTGAGCCGCTTGCCGGTCGCCTGCTTCTTCTTGCCCAGCGCGCCGCCGGGGTTTTGCATCATGCTCGCCTGCACCTCGCGCATCATCTTCATCCGGTCGCCGACCCCCTTGCCCGCCATGGCGGTCATCATCGGAGCGATGGCGTCGAACTGCTTCACGAGGTCACTAACGGCGTGCGGCTCGACCCCCGCTCCGGCGGCGATGCGGCGGCGCCGGCTCTGGTCGATGACCTTCGGCCGGCGGCGCTCTTCGGGGGTCATCGAGTGGATGATCCCCTGCAAGCGGCGGAGGTCCCCCTCGGCGTCGAGGTCGTCCATCCCCTGCAGCAGCGCCCCCATGCCGGGGATCATCCCCATGACCTTCTTCAGCGGCCCCAGGCGCTTGATCTGCTGCATCTGCCGCAGGAAGTCGTCGAGCGTGAACTCCCCCTTGGCGAGCTGCTCCTCGAGGCGGCGGGCTTCGTCTTGGTCGAACTCCTGCTGCGCCTTCTCGACGAGCGAGAGGATGTCCCCCTGTCCGAGGATCCGGCCGGCCATCCGCTCGGGGTGGAACTCTTCGAGGTTCTCGAGGTGCTCGCCGACCCCGATGAACTTGAGCGGGACGCCGGTGACTTCCTTGACCGAGATCGCGGCGCCGCCGCGCGTGTCGCCGTCGAGCTTCGTCATGATGACGCCGTCGAGCTCGAGCGCTTCGTTGAACGCCTTGGCGCTGTTGACCGCGTCCTGGCCCGTCATGCCATCGACGACCAGATAGACCTGGTCGGGGGAGCAACGCTGATCGACGCGTTGGAGCTGCTTCATCAGCTCGTCGTCGATGTGCAGCCGGCCGGCCGTGTCGAGGATCACCACGTCGGCGCCAAGCTTCCTGGCCTGCTGCACGGCCGCGTTGCAGACCGCCACCGGGTCCTGCGTGGTGCGGTCGCTGAAGACGGGGATCCCGAGCTGCTCCCCCAGCACGTGCAACTGGTCGATCGCGGCGGGGCGCTGCAGGTCGGCGGCGACCAGCAGCGGCTTGCGGTCGCGGGCCTTGAGCATCCGCCCGAGCTTGCCGCAGGTGGTCGTTTTCCCCGACCCCTGCAAGCCGCACATCATCAGGACGGTGACCTCGTCCTTCCCCTTGAGGTGCAGCGAGTGATCGACCGGCCCCATGAGCGCGACGAGCTCTTGGTAGACGATGCCGACCACCTGCTCGCTGGGGCGCAGCGCCGCGAGGACCTTGTCGCCAACCGCCTGGTCGGTGACGCGCTGCATGAAGCCCTTGACGACGTCGTACGAGACGTCGGCCTCGAGCAGCGATCGCTCGACGAGCTTCAGCCCGTCGCGCATGTTCGACTCCGTCAGCTTCGACTGGCCGCGCAGCGCCTTGAACGCGGAGCCGAGCGATTCCTGGAGCGAGTCGAACATTGCGGGGGCCGGCTCGGGGGCCGGCCTTCGGGAGAAACGGGAAAGCCCCGAGTGTAGGTCCGCCGACGGGGCACGGGCAATCGCTCAGCGCCGGCGTCGATCCGCCCGGGGGGGCCACGGCGGCGGATCGACGCGTCGGTGTTGCATTTCGATCGGCGCGAACCGATCCTGCAGCCCCGAGGCCCCCCCCACCGCGGCTCCCCACGCCCCCCCCCCGGCAGCCCCCCCCTGCCGGCCCACCGATTCCCGCACGGCGCCCCGCATGCCTTGGCTTGTCGATCTGCCGCAAACGCAGCCCATCGCCCACGCGGTGGGGGTGATCTCGCTGGCGTGCGTGGTGGGGATGTCGCTCGGCACGATCCGCGTGAAGGGGGTTGGCCTGGGGACCGCCGGGGTGCTGTTCGCCGCGATCCTGCTCGGGCATTTCGAGCGGCGGATCGACCACGCCACGCTCGACTTCGTCAAGGAGTTCGGCCTAATCCTGTTCGTGTTCACGATCGGGTTGCAGCTCGGCCCCGGTTTCTTCGCGGCCCTCAAGCAGCAGGGGGTGAGGCTGAACACGCTCGCGGCGACGATCGTGCTGCTGGGCGCGGTGGGGGCGCCTCTGCTGGGCTGGCTCGCGGGGTTCGACCAGGCGGCGGTGATCGGCTTGTTCTCGGGGGCGACGACCAACACGCCGTCGCTCGGCGCCGGGGTGCAGACCCTCGAGCTGATCCCCGGCGTCTCCGCCGAGCGGCGCGCACTGCCGGCCCTGGCGTACGCGGTGACCTACCCGGCGGCGGTCGCGGGGATCATCGCCACTCTCGTGCTGCTTAAGCTGTGGTTCAAGATCGACCTGCAGCAGGAGGCGGCCGAGTTCGCGGCGCGAAACCAGCGCCAGCGCGCGCCGCTGGAGCGCCGCACGATGGTCGTCACCAACCCCAACCTGGAGGGGACGACGATCGACGCGATGCCGGCCCGCGTCGAGACCGAGGTCACGATCTCGCGTCACCGCAGCGGCGAGCGGACGACCGTCGCGACCGGCGCGACGGTGCTGCAACTCGGCGACCGACTGACGGTGGTCGGCACGCGCAAGGGGCTCGACCAGTTCGTGAAGGTCGTCGGCCACGTGGCGCACGACGACTTGGTGCTCGACAACCGCGACGTGACCGTCCGCCGCGTGGTGGTGACGTCGCGCAAGGCGCTCGGCAAGACGGTCGCCGACCTCGACCTCGACGACCGCTTCGGCGTCGCCGTGACCCGCGTCACGCGGGCCGACATCGAGATGACCGCCGTCCCCGGCCTGCGGATGCAGTTCGGCGACAACGTGATGCTGGTCGGCGCCGCGGCCGACCTCGACAGCGCCGCCCGCGTCCTGGGCGACTCGCTGAAAGAGCTCAACGACTCGCACTTTATCCCGTTCTTCCTCGGGATCTTCGCCGGAGTGCTGCTGGGGACACTGCCGATCCCAGTCCCTGGCCTGCCACACCCGGTGCGGCTGGGCCTCGCCGGCGGGCCGCTGATCGCCGCGATCGCGCTCGGCCGCGTCGGGCGCATCGGTCGCCTCGTGTGGCACATGCCGCTGAACACCAACCACGCCTTCCGAGAGCTGGGCATCGCCTTGTTCTTTGCCGCCGTTGGCATCAAGGCGGGCGAGGCGTTCTTCGCGACGGTGCTGACGACGACGGGCTTGCAGTGGCTGCTGGCCGGATTCGTGCTCACGGTCGTGCCGATCGTGGCGGTCGGCGCCTTCGCCCGCGCGGTGCTGAAGATGAACTACCTGGACATCAGCGGCCTGTTGGCCGGGAGCATGACCGACCCCCCGGCGCTGGCGTTCGCGTCGAGCGCCGCCCAGTCCGACGCGCCGACCGTCGCTTATGCGACCGTCTACCCACTGACGATGCTGCTGCGGATCCTGGCCGTGCAGGTGCTGGCCGTGTCGCTGGTGGGGTGAAGTGCAGGGCGATCCATCGCTGGCTGCCCGCTCGTCGCTATACTGCAAAGGCAGACAGGTCCGACCACTCCACGACGCATTGCCATGGACCCTACTCTTCAAGAACTCTCGTACCGCGTCGCGCTCGCCCCGGGAGAGCCGCTCGCTCTCCCCCCCGAGGCGTCGTCGGTCGTCGGGCCTGGGGAGTGGCTGATCTCGATCCGCCCCACAGAAGGCGACGGCGTGACTCGCGACCATTCGGCCTTCCTGAGCGGCTACGGCCCTGAGGACGAGGGGCTCTACGACGATGTCCAAGCCGGGTGAGCTGCCGATTCCCCCGGCGGTGGCTGGTGATCCGCACCCAGTCGAGCTTGCTCGCATATGGGCAGCGGGTGGAAAGCTGCACGTCACCTTGGCGACAGGCCTATGGGATGAGCCCTTCAACTGGGGGATCATGTTAGTCGATCTTGCAAGGCACGTTGCCCAAGCTTACGACGAAACGTCGGAGTTGAGCTATGCGCAAGCCTTGACGCGACTGAAGGAAGGCTTCGACGCGGAATGGGATTATCCAACCGATGAGCCCACAGGCAGAGTCGACTAACGACGCAACGCCCGGTGGTCGCTCCCTTGACGGTCGCGGCTCCGCTGTCGGATCGCAGCACCGCGCGCCGGCGCGCCTCACATCCGCTCCACGGTCCGGATCCCTAACAGCTCCAGGCCCTTCGTCAGCGTCCGCGCCGTGAGGTCGCACAACCGCAGGCGGCTGGCGCGGGCCCGGTCGTCGTCGGCCTTCAGCACGGGGCACTTCTCGAAGAACTCGCTGTAGCGGCTCGCCAGCTCGTACAGGTACGCTGTCAGGTGGTTCGGGCGGTAGTCGGCCTCGACGCGCGAGAGGGCCTCGCTGAAACGCAGCAGCTCGACCCCCAGAGCGCGCTCGGCCGGCTCGCCGATCTGGATTGGCGCAGTGCGGACCGACGCCGGATCGACCGCGCCGCGCGCGAAGATGCTCTTCACCCGGGCCACGCTGTACTGCATGTAGGCCGCCGTGTTCCCCTGCATGGCGAGCATCTTGTCGTAGCTGAAGACGTAGTCGCTGGTGCGGTTGTGGGCCAGGTCGGCGTACTTGATCGCCCCCAGGCCGATCCGCTCGGCCACCTCGCGGCGCTCGTCTTCGCTGTCGAGCAGCGAACTTTGGGCGGCGATCGCCGCGGCGCGCTCAACGGCCTCGTCGAGGAGGCCCATCAGGCCGACCGCCGCGCCGCTGCGTGTCTTGTACGGCTTGCCGTCCTCGCCGAGCACCGTGCCGAAGCTGACGTGCGTCAGCTCGACGCGGGCGTCGTTCCCTTCGAGCCACAGGGCCGACGCGGCGAACAACTGCTCGAAATGGAGCGACTGTCGGTGGTCCACGACGTACAGGATCGCGTCGGGCTTCCACGTTTCGAGCCGGTAGGCGATCGTCGCCAGGTCGGTCGTGGCGTACAGGAACGCCCCGTCGCGCTTGCGGACGATCATCGGCGCCTCGTAGCCGTCGAGGAACACGCACAGCGCGCCGTCGCTGCGCTTGGCGATGCCGCGCCGTTCGAGGCTCTCGACGACCCCTTCGAGCCGGTCGTGGTAGAAGCTCTCGCCGAGCGCGTGGTCGAACGTCACCCCCAAGCGCGCGTAGGTCGCCTCGATCTCGTCGAGGCAGGCCGGCAGGAAGCGGCGCCAGAGCGCCACGTTCTCGGCGTCTCCCTCGTGGAGCTTGGCCGTCTCGGCGAGCGCCGAGGCGCCGACGTGCGGGTGCTCGGCGACGAGCCGCCCGAACGATTCGTCGGCGCGGTCGGCGGCGATTTTCTCTTGGAGCAGGGCCAGGTCGCGCCTCAGCTCGACGAGGGTCGCTTCGGCTTGCTTGTGCTTCTTGGCGGCCTCCTTGTCGCGCTTCGCGTCGCCGGTTGCTTCGGGGGCGAAGGCGACACGCGCCTCTTGTTGCCCGATGCGTTCGCGGAGCTCCGGCAGCTCTTCTTCGACCGCCGCCTGGGCGTCGCCGAGGCGGTTGACCAGCTTGTACAGCCGGCTCAGCTCGGCGACCGGGGCCGCGGCGAGCGCCTCGTCGTCGGCGAAGTTCTTGTAGCCGTAAAGGATCATCCCGAACTGGGTTCCCCAGTCGCCGATGTGGTTGTCGCTGATCACGCGGTGCCCGGCGAATCGCAGCACCTTGCACAGCGCGTCGCCGATGACGGTCGAGCGGATGTGCCCGACGTGCATCGGCTTGGCGACGTTCGGGGACGAGTAGTCGAGGACGATCGTCCGGGGCGCATCGACCGGCAGAACGCCCAGGCGCTCGACGTCGGTCGAAGCCCCTTCGAGGCTCTCGACGAGCCACTCGTCGCGCAGGCGGACGTTGATGAACCCCGGGCCGGCAATCTCGGCCGACGCACAGAGGGCGTCCCAGCCGGCCTGCTTGCCGAGGGAGGCGATCAGCTCGACCGCAACGTCGCGCGGCGGGCGGCCGAGGCGCTTCCCCAGAGGCATCGCGCAGTTGGCCTGGTAGTCGCCGAACTTGGCGTCCTGGCTCGGCAGGACCAGCTCGACGAGCCCCCCGAGGGTCTGGGCGTCGCCGGCGAGCGGCTCGAGCGCCGCGGCAAACCGCCGGCGCAACTCAAGTAGCGGATTCATGCGCAGAGGATCGCCGCTGCGGCTCGCCCCGTGTAGCCCCCGGGGCTCACCCCTGCGCCGACTCGGGCCGGTCCCACGGCAGCGGCACGCGCTCGGCGTCGGTCCACAGGTCCTCGAGCGCGTAGTACGTCCGCGTCTCGTCGTCGAACATATGGATCACGACCGACCCGTAGTCGAGTAGGATCCAGCGGCTTTCGGCGTAGCCCTCGATCCCCATGCGGCGGTCACCAAGGCCTTGCTCGAGCCGGTGGTCGATTTCTTCGCTGATCGCGTGGAGCTGCCGGCGGCTGGAGCCCGTGGCGATCACGAAGTAGTCGAAGACGGGCGTCACGTGACGCATGTCGAGCACCACGATGTCGGTCCCGCGGTTCTCGTGGGCCGTTTCGGCCGCGGCGAGGGCGAGCTCGAGGGCTCGGGCCGCCTGGCGAGGGTCGCCAGCCGGGAGAGAGGGACCCCGCTCGATCGAGGGCCCGAGGGGCCCGCCCGAGGCGATCGCCCCGGCGAGGAGGTCGGTGGAAGAAGTGGTCTGCTCCAAGGCGACAGGTGGCATGCGCTCTCCGGGGATGTTTGCTTTCCCTTAGTGTAATCGCATCGACGCCAGCTCGCGACGGACCGCCCAACCCGGACAGTCGCGTCGTAGTTCGATTCTCTCGCTCCTCCGTTCCGGGTGTCGATCGCAATCGGGCCTGGGGGCGCCCGTTTCGTGGGCGATTCCTAGACTCTTCGCGCAGGCTACCGCAGAAGCTCACAAGGAACGCCGGCCGTGCGCGGGCGGTTCCCTTGGTACCCTGCCGCGTAGCCTTTGTTCGCTGCGCCCGTTCTACGAAATCGGCACGCCGCAGTTCACCTTAATCACCCAAACTAACACGCTTCAACGAAAATGGCTGACGAATCCTGGCTCGAAGAGGGCGCCAAGGCCCCCGCGTTCACCCTGACAGCCGACGACGGCGCCAAGGTTCGCCTCGCCGACCTAAAGGGCTCGCCCGTGGTGCTGTACTTTTACCCTAAGGACGACACCCCCGGGTGCACCAAGGAGGCCTGCGCCTTCCGTGATTCCCAGGCCCCGCTCAAGAAGCTGGGCGCAAAGGTGCTGGGCATCAGCCCCGACTCGGCCGACAGCCACGCCAAGTTCCGCGACAAGTTCGAGCTCAACTTCCCGCTGCTTGCCGACCCCGACCACGCGGTCGCCGAAAAGTTCGGCGCCTGGCGCGAGAAGAGCATGTACGGCAAGAAGTCGGTGGGGATCCAGCGATCGACGTTCCTGCTGGACAGTTCGGGCAAGGTGGCGAAGGTGTGGAAACGAGTGAATGTCGAGGGGCACGCCGAACAAGTCCTCGAAGCCCTCAAGGCGGTCGTCTAGGCCGGACGATGCTGCTGGAGTACGGCAACTCGTCATTGGCGGCGCATCCGGAAGTGTCTCGCGGTTTGGGCTAGCACGGGCTCGCCACGCCGCGGTACTCTTTGGGGTGCTCCTCCGATGCCGCGTGGCGCTGGGGCCGAACCGCAGCGGTTCAGCCCCCACCCGCGTGACGCCTGCGCCAGCTTCTCGAGCGCATCCGCCCCGCGCGTGATGGTAGTCCGTTGCTTGTGTTGTGGGTTGATTGCGGTGGCCGCGAGGCCCCCGACCCGCGCCCGGCGGACCCCCGTTTGGCGCCCCGCCGACGTCCGGTTCGGGGAGGGATTCGGCAATGGATTGTGACCAAGTCTTTGCGGTGCTCACGCGGGCGCCGTTCCCGACCGAGTCGGATCTCGACTTGCAGGTCGAAGGGCACCTGTCGCGGTGTCCTTCCTGTGGTCGGTTGGCCGAAGCCCTGAGGCCGGCGCCCGACCTTTTCCACGAGGCCCTTACGGCCGAGGAGGGGCGGTCGCTTCCGGGGTATCGCTCGGGGGTGGTCTCACGCACGACCGCTAGTGCGAATATCGCCCCGCAGGGGTACGTCTCGACCCGCGTCCGCAACGGCGCCGGGACCGCGACCCGGCAACGCGTGTCGCTCGGTCGCCGTTCGCTGCCGTACATCCCGCCGCAGGAGACGCTGGAGCGGGGCGACGCCCCGTGGCGTGGGGCGATGGTCGTTGCGTCGTTCCTGATCGCCCTAGCGACGGGGATGGCGACGCTCGGCTGGGTCCTTAGCTAGACCGGGACGGGACGCCTGAAATCCCGGAAACGCCCGGCGCGGCCCGGATTCGTGAGCTAGCGTTGAGGTGGCGAGGGCCTTGCGGCGACTCGCCCTAGCTCGTCTTGCCGGGGCCCGCGGTCGGTTGGTACACGCAACGCCAACCCGGCCCGCTCGGTTTTCGTTGACTAGTAACGCGTCGATCGAACTCGCCTCCGGACGATCGATCCTTCGTCGCGACCGTGGGCATCCCTCCAGGAACCGAGCAGCATGTCCGCAGTCAGCGTCCCCTCGCCCGTTAGCGCCGCGCCTGCACAGCTCTACCGGCGGCTCGTCGCCGCTGGGGTGGCGTCCGCCGATTCCCCCTGTGGAGTCGCCGCGGCGATCGCCGCAGATCGGCGGGCCGACGCCCGGCTGGATTTCGAGTACCGGCTGCTGATGACTCCCGTTCGGAAGGACGGGTCGATCATCGAGCGTGCCGACGGGGAGTCGGTCGTGTGGGGCCGCGACCTCAGCGAGCGGGGCATCGGCTTCACGCACACCCAGCCGCTTCCGCATCGACGCGTGCTGCTGTGCGCCGCCGACCCGCGCCTAGCGGCACTGGGGCTCGACGGGTTGGAGCTCACCGTGGTGCTCAAGTGGTGCCGGTTCCTCGGCCCGGGTCGCTACGAGAGCGGCGGCCGATTCCCGCGCGTCCTCGCCTGACGCGCGAGCAACGGCGTTCGCTGGTTCCGAGTAGACTGGGCGCCGTCTACGAACGCGCGCTCAGGGCTCCCCCCGTGCGGTACCTCGGCCCGACCAAGATCGTCGATTCCTACGCCGAGGCGTTCGCCGCCTGGTGCGCGCGGCTGGTCGTGACCGCCGCGGACGACCAATGGCTCGACGCGGCGCTGGTCAGCTTCTGCGGCTACGGGACGAGCGTCATTGCCTGCGACGCCGAGGTGGGGGTCGAACGGCGACTCGCCCCGAACGAGTCGCCCGACGGCCGATCCGGCGCCGCGGTCCTGGCGTTTGGTTTCCGCAACGAGCGCGTCGGGAAGGCCGTTGCGAACCGCGCCGGTCAATGCCTGCTGACGTGCCCCACGGCCGCGGTGTTCGACGGCTTCGGCGGCGCCGCCGAGCGCTTCGCCCTCGGGGACTACCTCCGCTACTTCGGCGACGGCCACGAGCGCCGCGACGGGGACGCGTGGGCCCTCCCCCTCATGGAGGGGCAGGTGGTGCTCCCCGCCACCGCGGGGCTCGTCCGCGGCGTGGCCGGGGGGAACCTGATCGTTCAGGGACGCGACCAGGCCGCGGCGCTCGCCGGCGCGACGCGGGGAGTGGCTGCCATGCGCGAGCTGCCGGGGGTGATCACGCCCTTCCCCGGGGGTGTTTGTCGCAGCGGCAGCAAGGTGGGGTCGCGCTACCGCGGCCTCGTCGCCTCGACGAACGAAGCGTTCTGCCCGACACTCCACGGGGCGGCGCTCGAACCGGGGGTCGCGGCCGCATACGAGATCATCGTCAACGCGATCGACGAGCACGCGCTGCGGATCGCGATGCGCGCCGCGCTCCACGCCGCCGCGGGCGACGGCGTGATCGCGCTCTGCGGCGCTGACTACGGCGGTAGCCTCGGCAAGGTCCGCATCCCGCTTTCCGAACTGCTGTGATGCCGAGCATCGTGATCCATCGCGTCGCCGCGCTGTTTCTCTTGATGATCGCGCGAGGCGTAGTTGCGACCGAGCCGCTCGACGGCGCCGAAGGGCGGCCGCTCGCGCTCGAGAACTTTCGGCCGAAGTCGCAGCTCCGCCTGCCGCGGACCGAGCTGCGCGGCGCGCGGTTCCCGGCGGTCGATGTCCACGTCCACCCACGGGTCCGCTTCAATCACGCCCCGCAGTTGCTCGACGACTTCGTCCGCGTGATGGACGCCGAGAACGTCGCCCTCTGCGTGAGTCTCGACGGGGGCCTCGGCGACGCGCTCGACGAGCACCTGGCGTACCTCGCGCCGCACGCCGATCGCTTCCTGGTCTTCGCGAACGTCGATTGGCGTGGCGACGGCGCCGAAGGCGACCCCGCCAGTTGGGACTGCCACCGCCCCGACTTCGCCCGCCGCACCGCGCGGCGACTTGCCGACGCCGAGGCTCGCGGGGTCGTGGGTCTGAAGGTGTTCAAGGAGCTCGGGCTGGGGCTCCGCAACCCCGACGGGTCGCTGGTCGCCGTCGATGACCCGCGCTGGGACCCGATCTGGTCGGCGGCGGGCGAGCTGCGCATCCCCGTCCTACTGCACGTCGCCGACCCCCTGGCGTTCTTCGAGCCGATCGACGCGCAGAACGAACGCTGGGAGGAGCTGCGTCGCCACCCCGACTGGGGCTTTCACGGGGCAGACGCACAGGGTCGTCCCTGGCCGGCGCACGCCGAGCTGATCGCGGCCCTCGGGCGGGTTGTCGATCGCCACCCCAACACGACGTTCGTCGCCGCCCACCTCGCGAACCTGCCCGAGGACTTGGCCGCGGTCGGGGCGTGGCTTGATCGGGCGCCGAACCTCGTGGTCGAGCTGAGCTCGCGGATCGCGGAGCTTGGGCGCCAGCCGTACACGGCACGGCGGTTCCTAATCCGATACCAGGACCGCATTTTGTGGGGGAGCGACGGGCCCCGACCGGCGGCTCGGCTCGACGCGAACTGGCGATTCCTCGAGACGCGGGACGAGTACTTCGCTTACGCAGAAACCCCATTTCCCCCACAAGGCATGTGGTGGATCGACGGCGTCGGACTACCCGACCCCGTGCTGCGAAAGCTCTACTACGAGAACGCCGAGCGGTTGATCCCCGGGGTCCGCGCGAAGCTCGCCGCGCGGCGAGGCTCGGGCGCCGCCGAGCGGCGAGCTGCTGTTCCCCCTCCCTAAGCCGTCCCTCCTTCAGAATGAGTCCCGGGGGATCGTTGCAGGGGCGTTGTCGGCGTGGGTACACTCTCGCGGTAGAGCGGCGCGGTCCCCAGCCCCCGGGCTGATGGTTCGTGGTCGATCACAGCGAGCGCTGCGACTGGGCCCTATGCGGTTGCGCCCGACCTCTTCTCCGCTTGTTCCCGGAGGGGCGCGAACCGAAGTACTGCTGCGAGGCCGCGAGCGGGATGAACGACGAGTTGAACGCGGGCGTTGTCACCGACGAACCCCCTGTGACTTCGGCGATCGCCGACCCGCCATCGGACGATGCGGCGCCCGCCGAAGTGCGGCCGGCGAGCGAGCGATTGCGAATCGGCTCGGAACGCGATGCGGCCAGTAGCGAGCCGTCGGACCTGCGTCCGCGACCCGTGACGCCCGTCACCGAAGGGGCGCCCGCCCCGCGTCCGTCGGCGCCGATCGCAGCCCCGTCGGCACGCACACCGCTCACTGCCGAACAAGAGGCGGAGCTCGAAGCGGCGATGGCCGGCGCTTCGATCGACGAGCTGATGGCGGGAGACGTCGCGAACGCCCCCACCGAGCTGGCCCCCGAGACCAAGCTCCGCGGCCGCGTCGTCCGATCGCACGGCGACCACGTGTTTGTTGACCTGGGGAACCACCGCGAGGGGGTGCTGCCGGTCCATCAATTCGAGCCCAAGGAGCCCGTTGTCGCCGAGCCCGCTGCCGAGGGCGACGCGCCCGCCCCCGTGTCGCACGCGCCGGCTGAAGGGACCGAGCTCGACGTCAAGGTCGTGCGCCTCAACGCCGAGGACGGCATCTACGAGCTGACCCTGCCGACCGCCGCCGTCGATATCGGCAACTGGGACGACGTCCACGAGGGGCAGACGGTCGATGTGCTGATCACCGGCCACAACAAGGGGGGCCTCGAGTGCCAGGTCTCTGGCATCCGCGGCTTCATGCCGATGGGCCAGATCTCGCTCTACCGCGTCGAGCGCCCCGAGGAATACGTCGGGCAGAAGCTGACGTGCGTCATCACCGAAGCGAACCGCGGGAAGCGCAACCTGATCCTCAGCCACCGTTCGCTGATGGAACGCGAGCGCGTCGAGAAGCGCGACAAGCTCGTCTCCGAGCTGGCCCCCGGCCAGGTCCGCGACGGCATCGTGCGGAGCCTGCGCGACTTCGGCGCGTTCGTTGACCTGGGAGGGGTTGATGGCCTGATCCACGTCAGCAAGCTGAGCTGGGAGCGTGTTGCGCACCCGCGTGACGTGCTCGCCGAGGGCCAAGCCGTGAAGGTCAAGATCGAGAAGATCGACCCCACGACCGGCAAGATCGCCCTCTCGTACCGCGAGCAGGCCGCGAACCCCTGGGACCAGGCGGAGCAAGCGTACCCGATCGGCGGCACGGTCCGCGGCAAGGTCTCGAAGGTCATGGAGTTCGGCGGCTTCGTGCGACTCGAGGCGGGGGTGGAAGGCTTGATCCACATCTCGGAGCTCGCCCACCATCGCGTCCACCGCACGGGGGACGTGCTGGTCGAGGGGCAGGAGGTCGAGGCCAAGGTGCTCAGCGTCGATCGCTCGAAGCAGCGGATCGCGCTGTCGCTGAAGGCCTTGCAGGCGGCCCCCCAGAAGGCGCAGTCGGCCCACGAAGAACACGACCACGCTCCCGAGTCACCACGCCCCCCTCGCAAGGAGTGCGGGAACCTCAAGGGGGGGATCGGCGGCCCCAGCGGCGGCGAGAAGTTCGGGCTGAAGTGGTGAGGGGCCTCAGCGGCGCTGAAAAAGTCTCCATAGTCTCGCGAGCCATCGACAATCCCGACGACCGTGATGCCACGCTCATTGGGCCGATAGAGCAGGACACACGCTGGTGGAGGAACATGTGTAGCCCTTCGCCAAGGTCAGGGCGCGCCTCGCCGGATCGCGGCTGCGTGGCGCGGAGGTCGGCCTGAGCTTTCACAGAGCGCGCGAGCCGTTCCGCCGTAAGCGGACGGTGTGCGTGGACGGTGATGTAGCGAAGGATCTGTTCAAGCTCGAACTCGGCGCGATCTGTCCAGGTCGCTTCGCTCACGACTTCGCCGCCTCGCCGCCAACGGGTGTCGGCGACGTTTGATCATGGAGCCGAGCGAAGAGAGCTTCAAGGTCCAGGGGCCGCACTTCGCCGCGGTCGGCTTGCTCGATCGACGGTCGCAGGTGCTCGCGGAGCCGGGCGAGCTGATCGCGGTAGCGATGGAACGAGGCGACCGCGTCCTCGAGCGGCATCCGCCGCGCGCCGTCACCCAGCCGGTTGGCGACGAACTCTAGAAACGCGTCCAGGTCGGGCGTCGCGTGGGGGTCAGTCATCGGCATAGGAAAATCCTCCAACGGGACTATACACCGTGCGGCCCACGGCGTTCGCCCCCCGCTAGAGCCACAGGTGCAGCCGGCCGCCCAGCATGTCGGGGAGGGCCTTCTTGACGATCGCTTCGACCTGCCGGGCGTGGTAGCGCGTGCTCAGGTGCGCGGCGATCACGAGCTCGTTCTGAAACACTTCGCGGCGCTCCACCCAGTCGTCGAGGTGCATGTGGCCGAACTTGTGGATCTTCTCTTTGCGGTGCTCGGGATCGACGAACGTCATCTCGGCGATCAGCACCTTCGCCTGGTACATCTCGGGCGCCGCGTCGAGCCCTTTCGGCGAGCTGTCCCCCAGGTACGCGACCAGCGGCGTCCGGACTTCGCGCGTCACTTCGGTCCCCGCCAGGCGTAGGTCGCGGATCTGCTCTCCGGCGAGGTTCGCGTACTCGGGGAGCAGCTTCTTGCGGCGGTCCCAGACGACGAATCCGACCGACGGCACGGTGTGCGTTGTCGCGGTGGTCGTGACGACGAGCTCCCGCGAAAGCTCGATCTCCATGCCCGGCGCCACTCCGCGGAGATCGACGGGCATCCGCCCGCGGTCGAGCCGCGTGAAGTGCCTTAGGATCTCGCGCACCGCCGGGATCGTCTCCTCCGGGAGGTAGATCACGGGGGGCTCCATCTTCATCATCCGCCGCCGCGCAACGTACACCGGCAGCGCCGCGATGTGGTCGAGGTGCCCGTGCGAAACGAACCACGTCTCGGTCCCCATGAAGCTCCACGGCTGGGCGCCAAGGTCGAACCCCAGGTTCAGCTCGGGCAGGCGCCAATAGCTTTGCACTGCGGCGCGCGAGTAGCCCTCGATGGAGAAGTCGCCGTGCTGGAGCGTCTTGACGGGGGCGTTGTGAACCAATTCGTCACGGGGGGTGCGGGGGGGCGGCGCAGCGGACGCGAGCTCGGGGCGATGCGCCCTGTGCGGGCCTCGTATCGTACCCCGCAGCGCGCCGGGGTCACGGGGCCCGGGGCCTCGGTCACGCTGCGTAGAGCGTGACGTCGAGCGCCACTCCTCCGAGTCCCAGCTCGATCGGGCCGTAGCGTACTTGCTGGGTCGCGACGGCGTGCCCGTGCCGCATGAGCTCGAGCACCGCTAGGAACACGCCGATCATCGTCGATTTGTGCACCGGGCCCTCCGGGAAAAGGTCAGCGAACGGGACCGCGCGGCCCGCACCCCGGAGCCGCTCGAAGGTCCGCAGCATGTGGACGTGGACCGGCGTTTCGTCGTAGACGATCGTCGCGGGCTCGGGGGTTGGCGTCAGCCGTTCGCGCAGCACGCGAGCGAACGCCGAGACGAGGTCCCAAAGCTCGACCCCCCCGAGCGGCCGATCGACGTCGCCCGGCTCGACCTGGGCCCCAAGCGGCGTTCGCCGCGTCCGTCGCAGCCGCCACGCCGAGCGGAGCCGATCGAGCTGGGCGGCCCCGTCGCGTGCCTGCTTGTACTCGAGCAGGCGCTCGACGAGCCGTTCCTGTGGTTCGAGCGGCTCGTCGGTCCCGTCGTCGGCTTGCGGGAGAACCGAACGTGACTTGAGCTCGATCAGCGTGCTCGCGACGTCGATGAACTCGCCCACCGCATCGACGTCGAGCTTCTCAAGGAGCGCTACGTACTCCATGTACTGCTGCGTCACTCGCGCCAGCGGGAGCTCGGCGAGCTCGACCTCCTCGCGGCGGACGAGGTAGAGCAGCAGGTCCAGCGGACCGGCGTAGGCGTCGAGTGCGACCTGGAAAGACATGGTCGCGGAGACTAGCAGCCGGGCCCGCCGCGATCGACGTCGTTCAACGCGCCAAACGAAAAAGCCCCGCCACTCTTACGAATGGCGGGGCTCGATCTCGATCACGCGGGCCGCGTGCTAGCACGCGGCCTTCGCGTGGCTAGGCTCAGCAGCCGCAGGCCGGGGCGCAGCAAGCACGCTTGGCCTTCATGCGAGCGAACAGACCGCAGCGCTTCGGCTTGCAGCACGGGTCGCAACAAACCGGGGCCGGCTCGCAGCAAGGGGCGGGCTCTTCGCAGCACGGAGCCGGAGCGGCCTCGACGCACGGGGCCGGAGCGGCCTCGACGCACGGCGCCGGAGCGGCCTGAACGCACGGCGCGGGGGCCGGGGTTTCGCAGCAAACGGGAGCCGGGGCTTCGCAGCAGACAGGGGCCGCTTCGCAGCAAACCGGAGCAGCCTCGCAGCAAACCGGCTCGCAGCTCTTGCGGTGGCGACGACCGGCCTCGGCCGACGTGGCCGACAGAACGACCGCAGCAGCGGCCAACAGCATCGTAACGCGAACGAACTTCATTTCAGGTCTCCCGTAACGGTGGGGGTGTGGGGCAGCATGCGGGCCGACCCCGTAGTCGCCTTTCCCCAGCCACCGTGGCCGGGGGCCCAGCCCGAAAACAGGGAGACGCACGATCCCGCGATGTGCGGAGAATGCGTTGACCCTGCGGTCTGGGTCAGCAAGGGTAGCACCCCCTCGCCGCGTGTAAAGGGGCAGCGGCGCCACCGGGAAGATTCGTCGCACCCCCCCATGTGGGGGAAATGCTGGGACGATTGGGGGGTTCACGACGGACCATCGACCCGATTTCAGCCCGAATATCGGGCGAGATCGTCACCGGCTGCGGCCGGGTGCTCCGCGCGCCCGCTAGCGACGGTCGGTCGAATTCGGCGCTTCGGCCGTTCGCCTCGCGGGCTGGCCCCCCTCGATTGGCGCCCCCACAACGTCCGCCCCGGGGATCGGCGACGGGCCGCCGGGCGGGTTCGCGGGGGAGGCGGACCGCTCGAAGTCGATCATCGCCGGTTCGGCGCCCGGGCCCGCGTCGCAGGCCAGGCCCATCACGCGCCAGCCATCGGAATCGCGGCGCAGGAGGCAGCAAACCTCCTCGGACGGGCTATCCACCGCCTCCTGCAGCAGGCACTGGGCGATCGCTTCGGAGTCGGACAAACGCCGCACCTCGCCGACTCGCAACTCCGTGAACCGCATGCCGAGCGGCGAAAGGATTGCCGGGTTGGCCGTCGCCCGCTCGGCCGCGACGCGCGTCAGCCAACGCGTGGCGGAGGCCGCGTCGCCGCGGAGGATCGCTTGCAAGAAACGCTCGGCCACGCCGGCCACTTCGCCGGTGGCCGCGGTCGAATCGGTCTCGGGGGCGACCTGGCCCGCCGCGGCGGTAGCCGGGGCGCCGGTGGTTGGTGATCCACCGCAGCCGAGAAGGGTTGCGGCGATCGTGGCGAGTACTAGGGCCGACAGCGAACGCATGCGGGCTCCCTCCTGCGGTGCGAAACGTGCGCGGGGCTCCACCCCACTGGCCGCAGGCTCGCAAATCACGCCGCGCCGGTCAACCGCGCGCTCAGCTCGCGCTCAGGCCACGGTCGATCGACGCTTGCTCCCGCGCGTAGACCGCTAGCACCGCCTCGAACGTCTCCGGCGCGACCCGCCACACGGGCGCCGAGTCGGCGTGGGCGCCGCAGTGCGTGGTGATCATGCGGAACAGGAAGCGAAAAACGTGCCGCGGCGTGCGGAGTGAACGCAGGGCGTCGATGATCCGCCGGTCGCCGACCGCCGGGTCGATCAATTCGCGGAGCGTGGGGGACGTGCCCGCCACGGCGCAGGCGGCCAGCCGCGCATTCGCCAAGTCGCCGAGCGCTTCGCCGGTCCAGTCGAGCGACGGGATCACGTTTTGCTTGTCGAGCCGCGCCCGCTGGTGGAAGTCGCGTCCCTCGCGGTTGAGGTGCTCCATCAGCTCGGCCGGAAGCAGCAGCTTGAGGCCGAGGCCCGGTTGCTTGAGGAACTTGTTGTCGAGCATCGACCAGATGAAGTCGCGCATGTGCTCGACGCGGCCGCCGGTCAGGTGCGGCTCATCGACGCGATCGACCAGCACCACGAGCCCCGAGACCCCCATCGAGCGGAGCACCGACTGCAGCTTGCCGAGCAGCTCGTAGCGGTCGTCGGTCTGGCGGCGCTCGGGGAGGGGCTGGTTCTCGAGCTCGCGTGAGGTGAACGCCATCAGCAGGTCGCGCGTGACCCCCGTCTCGCGGCGCAGGACGCGGACGTTCCCGGCGACGCGCATCGCCCGCACGTTGCGGACCAGCCACTTCCAAGCCCACGGCGCCCAGCCCGCCGCGATCGCGATGTACGGCAAAGGGGACCGGACCACGCCCCACTGCTGGGTAGCGGCGATCGTGCCGACGATCGCGACGGTGATCGCCAGCCCGAGCGCGAACCAACCGAGCGCGCGCCAACGCGGTGCACGCAGCAAGCGGCGCAGCCGGCCCCAGCGCTCGGAATGCGGCTCGGCGCTCGAGTTGTCGTAGCAAGCCGCCAGTAGCAGCAAGTCGCGCTTCTGAGAGGCGTCGAGCATCCGGTGGGGCGCAGCGCCCGATAGCCGATTGGCGGCGGGCCCGCGCGGCGGGCGGACTCCTAGCAAGTGGTCCACTAGGTCGGTGACGGCGAGCGACAGGATCCCGTCCATGTGGTCCCAAAGCTTCCACTCGGCGAGCACCCGCGCCGGGTCGCGTTGCTTGCGAGCCGAAAGCCGATCGGCGAAGTGGTCGAGCAGCGGATTGAAATCGTCGTACTCGACAACCCACACGCGCTGCCCCTCGGCCGCTGAAGCGTTGTGCTTCTCGACGGTATCGGCGATCTGCAGCCGCATGGCCGTCTTGCCGGCGCCCTTCTCGCCGAAGACGAGCGACGTCGCCGGGTCGGACGGGTCGCCGTAAACTTTGTCCCAGGCCGGGTGCCGGACATCGACGCAGCGGACCTTGAACACCTGGTCGGTCTGGGCGTCCTCTTCGGCGAACGGGTTCGTGGCGACCCCGTGGTGGGCGAGGAAGTCGTTGGTGCGCATCGGCGGGGCAGGGCTGCGAAACGAGTGGGGGTCCGGGGTCCGGCTAGTTTACGCCGCGACGCAGCCCGCTGCGCGCCCCGGCGGCGGGGTGGTTGTTACAATCGCAACAGGTCCTACCACTGGTCGCCGCATGCCCGACGAACCCCTCCCGCCGCTGAAGGTCGATCCCAAGCACGGGTACTACCCGTGGTGGCCGGAGGACGGCGACGCGTGGGTCCACCCCGAGGACGTCGCGCTCGCTCGTCGGACGATCCCCGGCCCGCGAGTCTGGCGGCGCGACGGTGTCGTCCCCGCCGAGTCGGGTGAGTACGTCGTGCTGCACTACGGCGCCGACCGCCTGCGGGTCCGGCGCACGCTGTGGCGCGAGGCGCCCTTCGAAGGGTTTTCGATCGGCGACTGGGTCGAGGTCCGCCCGCGCGGCCTGAAGAACGAGCCGCACACCGGGCACGTGCGCGAGGTGTGGTGGGACGACCACGAGCAGGCCGTCCGCTACTGGATCACCACCGCCGACGGGACAGCGCTCGAACGGGCGTTCGAAGCCGACGACCTGAAGCACGTCGAGCCGACGAAGCCCGCCGAGGTCGCGCGGCTCGAACCCTCGGGGGCGGCGCCGGGGCTGGAGTTGGCGGACCCGTGATCGGACAGATCGACGTGCGGCTTCCCGGTCGTGTATACTTAAACACATGAACGCGTCGATCGAAGACCTGACCTTCGCCGCGCTGTCGCTTCCGGTTGCGGATCGCGAAGCGCTCGTCGCCGCGTTGGTGGAAAGTCTGCCGACGCCGGGCGGGGTGCTGGACGAGGCATCGCCGGGGTTTTTCGAGGAGCTCGATCGGCGCTTTGACGAGTACGCCTCGGGGCAGACGACGGCGGAGGAGTGGTCCGTGGTGCGAAGTCGGCTCGAGTCGCTCGTTCGCGGCAGGCCGAGTGACGACCAGGTATGATCCTGCGAGTCCTTCCGAGAGCCGAGTCGGAGATCGCCGAGGCGATCTTGTTCCTCGACGAGCGAGCTCCGGGCCGCGGCGACAACTTCCTCAAGGCGCTCGACGCGACAATAGGGCGGGTCTTGGGTCGTCCCCGGCAGTTCGGCTTCTATGAAGGGGCGCCTCTTCGCAACCCTTTGCGAAGGGCGATCGTGGAACGCTTTCCGTACCTTGTGCTGTTTCACGCGGACGATGTCGAAGTCGTCGTTGTGGCAGTCGCCCACGCTAGTCGTCGGCCGGGATACTGGGAGATGCCGTGAGCCGCGCCGCTCAGCGCGCCTCGGCCCGGTCCTCAAGCCCCAGACGCTTCATCTTCTTGTAGAGCGTTGTGCGGTTGATGCCGAGCTGGTCGGCCGTCAGGTTGCGGTTCCAGCCGTTCCCCTCGAGCACCCCAAGGATGATCTGCCGCTCGGGACCTTCGAGCGATTCCTTTAGCGACTTGCCCGTGTAGCCGATCGCCTCGCCGTGGACCGCGCCGGTCGCCAGGCGGAAGTCGGGGGGGAGGTCGTAGACCTGAAGCACCGGGCCCTTGCCGAGCAACACGGCGCGCTCGACGACGTTCTGCAGCTCGCGCACGTTGCCACGCCACGCGTGCCGCTGCATCGCGGCGATCGCCTCGTCGGAGAAGCCGGTGACGTTCGGGCGGTTGGCGTCCTCGCGGACCTCATCCAGGAACCGCTGGGCGAGTAGCGGCACGTCGCTCGGCCGGTTGCGCAGCGGCGGGAGCTCGATGTTGATGACGTTGACGCGGTAGTAGAGGTCCTGGCGGAACTTCCCGTCGGTGACGTTCTTCGCTAGGTCCTCGTTCGTGGCGAGCACGACGCGGACATCGACGCGGTGCGTCTCGGTCCCGCCGACCGCCTCGAACGCGAGCTCTTGCAGCACACGCAGCAGCTTCACCTGCAGAGCCGGGGTCGCGGTGCCGATCTCGTCGAGGAAGATCGTCCCCCCGTCGGCTTGCAGGAACTTGCCCATCTTGGCGCCGACCGCGCCGGTGAACGCCCCGGCGACGTGCCCGAACAGCTCGCTTTCGAGCAGGTTCTCCGGGAGCGCCCCGCACGCCACTTCGACGAACGGCCCGCCGCGGCGGTCGCTGCGGTGGTGGATCGCGCGAGCGATCAGGCTCTTGCCGGTGCCGCTCTCGCCGGTCACGAGGACCGTCGCGCGGGTGTCGGCGATCTGCTCGATGACGTCGAACACGCGGCGCATGCGGGGGTCGGACCCGATGATGTGCCCCATGCCGTGCTTGCGGTCGAGCTCGGACTTGAGCTGCGAATTCTCGGCGAGCACCTGACGCTGCGACAGGGCCCGCTCGATCGCCATCAACAGCTCGTCGTCGATCAGCGGCTTGGTGAGGTAGTCGAACGCGCCGGCGCGGATCGCCTCGATCGCCGAGTCGGCCGTCCCGTAGCCGGTGAGCAGCAGGACCTGCGTCTCGGGCCGGCGGCGGAGCGTCTGCTCGAGCAAGTCGAAGCCGTCGCCGTCCCCCAGTCGGATGTCGCTCAGCACGAGGTCGTAGGGCCGGTCGGCGATCTTCCGCAACGCGTCGGCGTACCCTGTCGCGGTTTCGACTTCGAGGCCGTGGTCGCGTAGCCAGTCGGCCATCGACTCGAGCACATGGCGGTCGTCATCGACCAATAGCAGCGATCCCTGCACGGTCGTGGGGACGGCGCTGGAGACGGTGCGCGGGTTGGCGCCGGGTCGCATGACGGGAAACCGTATTAGTTTGAGGCATTCCGTTGGCGTCGGGCACGCCGGGTGCGCGCACGATGCGGTTGTGAAATACCTACGTCACGCGGCTGCGAAGTCAACAAACGGCAACGCACGGCGTTTCAAGTGCGCATCGCACCTGGCGCCGCCGGCTTCGATCGTTGGAATTGGACCGCGGAACGGCCGGTCGGGGCCCGTTGGGCGTGGCTCTGGAGCAACGCGTGCACCGGCCGTTCACAAGCGGTAAACTAAGGACTGAGCGGCGTACGCGGATCGCGAGGCAACCGTTGCCGCTCCCACCACTTTTCCCGGAACAGACGGCCCCATCATGACATCACGCACATCACGCACTGCGCGCATCGCGCGCTGCGGGTTCGCGGCATTTGCCACGTGCGCA
The DNA here is from genome assembly GCA_051648405.1 of Lacipirellulaceae bacterium. Taxonomy (GTDB): domain Bacteria; phylum Planctomycetota; class Planctomycetia; order Pirellulales; family Lacipirellulaceae; genus JBOFFC01. Next base: position 26,642 of record JBOFFC010000139.1, on the reverse strand, counting down.
GTCGCACTGGAGGCGTTCGCGCAACCCGACTTGCAGTTGCTGCCGCTTTCGGGAGGGTTCGACTACACGTTCAGCGGGATCACGCAGTCGGTGACCGCCAACGGTGTGCGACTCGCCGATCCGGCAGACGGCTGGGGGGGCGCCGGCCGCGGGCTCGGCACGCTGGACCTCAGGCCGTACGTGAACGGCCGCTGGGTCGTTGATTTCCAGCAGAACGCAGCGAACCGCGTCGATCGCTTCGGCGTCGAGCTCTACGACGCCGACGGGAACTCGGGGACGTGGACGATCCCCACGTGGGGCGCGGAGGCGGGGGTCGGGCAGACGTTCGTGACAAACCCGACGCTGGCCAACCCCGAGTTCGGCGTCAACAACTTCCCGAACCTCGACCTCTCGCGGATCACGACTTTCAATGTGCTCGGCCAGTGGGCGTCTCCCGACCCGATCGACGTGACCGTCTCGTCGGTCAAGTTGTCGGTCACCGCGCCCGCTCCGCCGCCGTACGCGGGGTACGAGGCGAACGCCCCGTGGCGCGCCGAAGCCGCTACCCGGATCGACGCACTCCGCAAGGGAAACTTGTCGGTGTCGGTCATCGATGCCGTGGGGAACCCCGTTCCGAACGCTCCGGTGCACGTGCAGCAGACCGACCACGAGTTCGGATTCGGCTCCGCGGTCCAAGGCGTGCGCATCCGGAGCAACTCGCCGACGAACAAAATCTACAAACAGAAGATCGCCGAGCTGTTCAACATCGCCGTGCTTGAGAACGACACGAAGTGGCCCGCTTGGGAAGGGGAATGGGGAGGCGACTTCACCAAGCCCGGCACGCAGCAGGCGCTCGACTGGCTCGCAGCGCAGGGGATCGAGCGCCGTGGCCACGTGCTCGTCTGGCCGGGGACCAACAACCTTCCCCAAGACCTGCGGGCGCTCCTCTCTTCGGGCCCGCTCAGCGCCGCCCAGCAGCAGCAACTCCGCGACCGCATCACGAGCCACATCGCCGACGTCGCCGGGGCGACCAATGGCAAGATCACGCACTGGGACGTGGTCAACGAGCCGCGCACGAACAACGACGTGATGGACGCCCTCCCCGAGGGGGACGCCGTCATGGCGACGTGGTACCAAGCGGCCCGCGCCGCGGCGCCCGGCGCGGTGCTCTACCTAAACGAGTACGACATCCTCGAGTCGGGGGGACGGACCGACTCGCCGAACCAGGTGCTGCTCGAGAACCAGGTCCGCGCGCTGCAACAGGCTGGAGCGCCGATCGGGGGAGTGGGCCTGCAGAGCCACTTCAACGCGGCGAACCTGACGGGCCCGGCGCAGCTTTGGCAAATCCTCGACCGCTACGACGCACTCGGGGTCGATGTGCAGATCACCGAGCTCGACATTGACACCACCAACGAAGCGCTGCAGGCCGAGTACACCCGCGACTTCTACACGGCGATGTTCGCCCACGAGTCGGTCACCGACGTACTGACTTGGGGTTTCTGGGAGGGCGCCCACTGGCGCCCCAACGCGGCCATGTTCCGCAACGATTGGTCGATCAAGCCCAACGGCCAGGCGTTCCTCGACCTGGTCCACGACCAGTGGTGGACCGACGAGACGCTCGCTACCGGTGCAACCGGCGACGCGGCGCTCCGCGCCTTCAAGGGACGCCACCTGGTATCGACCAGCCTCGGCGGATCGAACCCGCTCGTCGCAACGACCGTCGATGGAGGCGGCGAATCGATCGTCCTCCAACTGTCGTACGTCGTCGGAGACTTCAACCGCGACGGAGCGGTCGATGCGGCGGACTACACCGTCTGGCGTGACACGCTCGGCCAGACCGTGGCGGCGCCGGGTCTGGCGGCCGACGGCGACGGCGACGGCGTAATCGGCCCCGGGGACGTCGCCGCGTGGGTCGCCAACTACGGCGATCGCGTCCTGCCGAGCTCGGCGATCCCCGAACCCTCGGCGGGGGTGTTGGCCGTTCTGTTGGTCGGCGGCACGCAGCTGCGACGCCGCCGCTAGCCGGGTTCCGACTGGGTTCAGACGCACGAAACCCCCGGAGAATTCTGGGAATCACGTTGCGGAGCCGCGGCGCTAGGGTGCAGAATCCTACCTGCGTATTTCCGCACGTCCGGCGGTGGGTCCCGCCGCGGCGGGGTTCGGTGTCGTTGTGCGATCCCGCCAAGGAGCTCGACGGCGATGTCTTCCCTTCGAACGGTAGCCGCGTGTGCGGTGGTTCTCGCTTCCAGCCTCGCGTCCGAGGCGCTCGCGACGAGGTTCTGGAAGAACGGCGTCACCAACGGCACGTGGGGCGCCAACCCGAGTTGGAGCTCGGTCAGCGCCGCTGGCGCGGACAACGCCGGGCAGCCGTTCGTGGGCGAAGCGGCCCGGATCGTCCACACCGACGGCGTCCCCCGCACGGCGACGCTGGACGTGAACACACCGACAATCGGCCTTCTGGCGATTGACCTGACGGGCGGCGGGACGGCGGCGAACACGCTCTCGCTCACCACGAACAACTCACTGAACGCAGCGGGTATCTTCGTCGGTGGCCACAACGGACTGGGCCTCACTACCGGCCGCGGGACCCTCACGCAGTCGGCGGGGACAGTCACAGCGATCCCGGGCAACGATTTATACATCGGCCTCGGGGCCGGTTCGACGGGGATCTACGACCTTAGCGGCGGCGCGCTGAACGCGAGCCTCTCCACGGTCGTAGGCAGCCAGGGCGCCGGAACGTTCAATCACTCCGGCGGGACCCACACGCTTCTTCCCGAAGCGATTGGCGGGGCGTTTTTCGTTGGCTACCTAGGCGGCTCGAACGGGACCTACAACCTCAGCGGCACGGGCCAACTGATTTCCAACAAGACTGAGTACATCGGTCTCGAGGGGACCGGCTCTTTCAACCAGACCGGTGGTTCGAATGCCATTCAAGGCTTGGCCAACGACCTTGTTCTTGGCAACGCGGCTTCCGGGAACGGAACTTACACGATTAGCGGTGGAACACTAACCGTGGGAGACGACCTGCGTGTTGGTCCAGGAGGGACGGGCGCTCTGAATGTGCAAGGAAGCGGCGCCGTTTACGTGACCGATCTCTTGTCGATTGGCGAGTTCGGCGCGGTGAACGTGAGCGGTGGAACGCTGCGATTCAACACCTACAGCAGCCATGAAGAGGGAACCGTCAACTACTCGGCAGGTACGATTCGACTTGGCGGGAATGCAAATATTGGTATCGACGCAGCAACGAGCGACTTCTTCGGGAGCTTCCCCGTGATAGGCCCCAACAAGGGGTTGCACGTGGAGGGCGTTGCAACCGCTAACAAGCTCGTGACCGTCAACGGCGGAAGCTTGGTGTCCCAAGGACCTCTGGTCGTGGGGAAGGGGGGTGGTAACGTGGGAACGCTCAACATTTCGAATGGCGTGGTGACGACCAATGGCGCATCCATCGGCGTCGATCGATCGGGTGGTCCCGGGGCGTATTCGTACGGGAGAGGAACGGTGACAGTCGGTGCGAACGCGGTCTGGAACACGGGTTTCCTGATCATGGGCGATTTCGAGTCGTCGGGTTCCTCTGGACAAGGAATGATGACGATTTCCGCCGGGGGAGGGGTCAACAGTACGGGGGTCTCGATGGGGTACTCGGCCTACACCAGCGGCGCCCCGGAGATACCCAGTGTCGCCAACGTGACGGGTGTGGGGTCGACCTGGAACTCGACCGGAAACATGAGTGTCGGCAGTGCGTCCAGAGCCTTGCTGACGGTAGCTGATCGAGCCGTTGTCCACGTCCAAGGTGAGTTGTCGATCGGCGCCAACTCTCGGGTCGTCTTGGAAGGTGGTACGGTGCGTCTTCAGACTCTCGGGGTTTACCACGATGGCAATCCTGCGAACGTCGGCGTGTTGGCTTTCAACTCCGGGACGATCCAACTCGCTGGCGGGCGAAACCTCGGCGGCGACCCGGTCATCCAGGCGTACTACGGCGCGATTCCGACGGTCCCGCTCGGCAAAGGGCTCACCGTGGAAGGCGACGCGACGCTCACCAAGCCACTCAAGATCGACGGCGGAACCTTCAAGGCGAACGGGCTCACAGTCGGCGCCGGGGGAAGCCTCCTCTTCCAGAGCGGCGGCATCGAGATCAGCGGCGGGACGATCACCGGACTCGCGCAACTCAACGTCCCCACCAACGGCGAGTTCCGAGCCGTGGGAAGCCACACGGTTCGGGTCGCGGCAGCGGTCGGCTCCACGATCACGCCGACGGGGCTGCTGGTGATCGGGGACTTCAACGCGGTGAACGGGTTCTACACCAACGGGACGGTGAACGTCGGCGCCAACACCTTGGCGATTACGGACGCCAACGACGCCGTGTTCGACTCGGCCGCCCTGGTGACGCTGGGAGGGAGCGGCCCCGGCCAGCTCGACGCGCTCAACGGCCTGACCCTCAACTTCGGCGGCAACATCACGGGCTTCGGCGAGGTCTTCACCTCCAACGCGATCTTCACTCCGCTGATCAACAACGGACACATCACCGGCGCCAGTCCCTCCCAGCGGATCACGCTCCCGGGGTACGTGAAGGGAGTCGGCACGTTCGACAACGTGACCTTCACCGGCACGTTCGCCCCCGGCTTGTCGCCGACGAGCCTCGTCGTGGGGAGCGTCGGCCTGTCGAACAGCAGCACGCTGCTGATGGAGATTGGCGGCACGTCGCCCGGGAGCGGTTACGACCAGGTGCTCGCTTCCGGAGCGTTGACGCTCGACGGCACGATGGCGGTGTCGCTCCTCGGCGGCTTCGTGCCGAGCATCGGTCAGTCGTTCAACCTGTTCGACTGGGGCACGCTGAGCGGGACGTTCGACTCGCTGTCGCTGCCGTCGCTCGGCGGCGGCCTCAACTGGGACACGTCGCAGCTCTACACGACCGGCGTGCTGAGCGTCGCGGCCGCGGGCCTGCCGGGGGACTACAACACCGACGGCGTCGTCAACGCGGCGGACTACACGACGTGGCGTGACAACCTGGGGAGTACGACGGCGCTAGCGAACGATGACACGCCCGGTGTAGCTGCCGACGACTACGTCCGCTGGTTCAACAACTACGGGGCGTCTGCGTCGCGCTCGGCTGCCGAAGCAGTCCCCGAGCCGACCGCCGCGATGCTCGCCGCGTTGCTTGCGGCCCTCACCCCGCGCGCGGGTGGGCCTTCTCGTACGCCGCGCGCAGGTTCTGCTGGCTGACGTGCGTGTAGACCTGGGTCGTGGTGAGGCTCGCGTGGCCGAGCAGCTCCTGCACGCTGCGGATGTCGGCGCCCCGGTCCAGCAGGTGCGTCGCGAAGCTGTGACGCAGCGTGTGGGGCGACGTCCGCAGGTCGAGCCCGGCGACCTTCAAGTGCTTCTCGAGCGCCCGCGCGACGCTGCGTGTCGTGAGTCGCTTGCCGAAGCGACTCGTGAACAGCGGGGCCCCTTCGCCGTGGGCCTCGCTCGGCGCCAGGGTCCGATCGGCGAGCCACGCCCGGAGCGCGCTCGTCGCGTAAGAACCGAGGTGCGCGAGCCGTTCCTTGCGCCCCTTGCCGCGGACGCGCAGCAGTCCCTGCTCGAGGTCGAGGTCGCCGTCGTTCGCGCCCACCAGCTCGCTGACGCGCAGCCCCGCCGAGTAGAGCGTCTCGAGCATCGCCCTGTCGCGACGCCCCGCCGCCGTGTCGGAGGGGGGCGTCGCCAGCAGCCGCGCAACCTCGTCGTCGGCCAGGAAGTGTGGCAGCTTCTGCGCCTTGCGCGGGTTGGTGAGCGCCGCCGCCGGGTTCGCCGCGACCCACCCCTCGCGCATCGCGAAACGGAAGAAGCTGCGCGTCGAGGCCAAGCGGCGCGAGACGGTCGTCTTCGCGTAGCCCGCCTCGCCGAGCGCCGCGGCGTAGCCGCGGAGGTCCGATGTCGTGATCGCCCGCGGGTCGGGGGTCCGCCCGTCGTCGTTCGCCAGGTAGTCGGCCAGCGCCGTCAGGTCCTCGCGGTACGCCTTGACGGTGTGCTCCGACGCCCCCCGCTCGCGCTCGAGTCGGCGTAGGTACTGGGCGACTTCACGCAGCATCACGGACCCCCGGGGTCAGGCGTCGAGTTCGGGCGAAGCGCTCCCGGGTGCGGCGAATCCGGGCGAGGGTGCGCCGGGGAACGGGCTCTCGGGGAGGGGCGCGATGCTCGTAATCCGCGACCGACCCACCTCGCTGCGACGCGCTTCGCTGCGGACGCGCTTGCTGAGGATCGCCGCGTCGTACCAGGTGAAGCTCAGCTCGGGGTTCGACGCGTGGCGCCCTAGGGCCCGGAGGACCTCGGCTTGCTGCGAGTCGTCGTAGAGGAAGAGGTAGCGCTCCCTGCCCTTAACAAGGGCAAGGACGTTGATGTCGTCGTTCACGGCTGTGGCGCCTCCGTGCGGCAGCTGGGGGTCGGCGAGGGGCGGGGGATCGGTCGGGGAACCGAGAGCCCGGCCCTTCCGCCTCGGCGTGGGGACGCCGTGGGGCGCGCGACGCTGGCTGCCGGCGGGCGTCGTCTCGACGAGCCCGCGAACGAACAGATAACGGCGCGCGGGGGGCCGCGCTCAGAGCCGTTTATCGGTTCGACGACCAGCGATTCACGACGCGCGATTCGTCCGCCCCACCGCGCGCCGAGAGCATCTCGACCAGGTGCAGGTGGCAGCAGAAGCGGATGAAGTCCTCGCTCCGGTCGAGGTACGACTCCCATCCACCAAACCGCGCGTCGTCCCGGAATCCGACATAACCGGCAAGCGCCGATGTGAAATCGGTGTCCGTCGATCGGAAAACCCGCGTGTGCGTCATGACCGCACCGTCGAAGGACTCCGCTTGCGGACGCTGCGCGACCGGCCCCGGGGGAGTGAAACCGCGCGCGTCGGGCCAGCCAGCGGGCAAAGGTCCGATTGCGCTCGCCGCGCCGTGAGCGCCGTCGGGGGCGGTTGTGACGGCGTCGGGGGAGATCGAATCCCCTTCGGCGATCGGCGCGTCGAGCGTCGCGCGGGTCGCACTCTTGCCGCCGTTGGGCTGCAATCCCTCTGGCAGCGGCGCCGGTTCCGCCGGCATCCCGTCGGGGGTCACGGGCGACTGAGTCGCGAGCTGCGCACGCGCTAGCGCGTGCTCCGCCTCGAACACCAGCGTGCTGGGGATGTACTCCTCTTGGGGCGTTCCCCAGGGGAGGCCGTACCCGGCGGGGATCTCGTGGAACCCGGCATTGGCCGCGTACCAATCGACCCGCAGCCCGCAGCGCGGCGGGTAGTAGGGAGAGTAGTCGGTCACGGTCCCCAAGACGATCGCATCGACCCCCAGCGCCTGCCCGAGGCGCCGGCGCTCCTCGGGGCGCGAGAGGTCGATCTTCAGATCGACGGCCATCTTCTCGGCGACGCCGACGGGGACGACTTCGTACCCGGGGGTCCCTTGGACCTCGGCGTAATAGGCGAGCGCGAACTCCCGGCCATCGACGGTCGGCTCTTCGCTCTGGTTGAAGAACGGGAGGACCGCGACGCGGCTGAGCTGCGGGAAGGGGTTGTGCACCAGCGGCTGGTGCGTGGTCTCGGGGAGCACGAGGTTGCACCCCGCGACGCCCCCCACGAGGAGCGCGCCCAACGAAAGAACGGCGATTCGGACGCCAAGCGGCATCGACAAGCACTGGTTGCCAGCAGACCCCCCTGCTAGCACAAGCGGCGCGGACGCGCTGCTATCGAGAAGGGATCGGCACAACCGGCCCCTGCGCTTCAATCGGAATCAGAAGAAGAGGCCGTGCGCCGGCGCCGACCCCGATCCGTGCCGCTTCGAGCCGCGCCCGGAGGGAGCGGAGTTGCCCCGCGATCACCGGCGCCGACGAGAAGGAACCACAGATGAACACGGATGGACACAGATAAGTCGCTTCGCGCGTCCTCTGCGTCTTTGCGCCTCTGCGTGAACTTGTTGTGAAGTTGTAACGGCGAAGCGCTCAGCGACCTCAGCCCAAACCACCGAGCGATTTCAAGCACAGCGGCTCGCGCGAGGCGAACGGCTCGCCGTAGGCCGTGCCGATCGACTTTCCCCAGTAGGCCGCCTCGTCGCGCACGCGGTCGAGGAACGTCGGCGGCGTTTGAAGCCGACCGCTGACGAACTGGCTTTGGTAGGCGGCGATCGAGGCCGCTTTGCGCTCCCACTCGGCCGAGATGTCGAGCACGAACGCCGGCTGCGGCGCGAGCTTTAGGTGGACGCAGTAGTAGTAGAAAATGCGCTCGGGGTGGTGCGGTTCGCCCGCCAGGTCGGACTTGGTGAGCTTCGCCCAGAAGCGGGCGTCTTCGACCAGCTTCGTGGCGGCCGTGTGGTCGGGGTGGGCGTCTTCCCAGTAGGGCGCCAGCAGCCAACGCGGCTTCTCGCGGCGGATCACCTCGGCGAGCCTCGCGCGGTTCTCGAGCGACGGCTCGAGCGACCGATTGGGGAGCCCCAGGTTCTCTCGCCACGGGATGCCAAGGGCCTTCGTCGCGGCGGCGGTCTCCTGCTGGCGCAGCTCGAGCGCGCCGTACGGCGTCGGCTCCCCGGAGGTCAGGTCGAGCACCCCCACGCGCCGCCCCTCGGCCAGCAGCTTGAGGATCAACCCCCCGGCGCCGAGCTCGGCGTCGTCGGGATGGGGGGCGACGACCAGGACATCGAGCACGGCGGGGGCCTTCGGAGGGGAGCGTGGGACGGCGGTGGGCGCCAGCATCATCGTTCGTCGCGGGACCGCGGGCAACATCGGCCGCCCTCGACGCCCTCGACGCACGGCGGCCCATCTGGGACGGTTCGCCCCCTCAGAACCGACCAAACCTCCCGTTGGGGATCGACCGGGATGACACTCCGCCCGCTAACGACGCTCTCACTGCTCGCCGCCGCGATGCTCCCCGGGTGTGCGCAGTGGGAAGCGGCACGGTACAACCTTTCGCGGTTGCAGGACGACCGCGTGGCGGACATCGAGTCCCGCCTCGATCGCTCTGAGCCCGTCGTCGCCAGCCCCTTCGGCGCCGCAAAAGAGAAGGCGACCCCCTAGCGGCTCGTCGCGGGGAGGGCGCCCGTCGCGAGCCAGCCCCCTCGGAGCCAACACCGTGAACCCCGCCGACGCCTACGCCCTGCTCGTTCAGCACCAGCAAGAGACGGCGCTCGTGACGTCGATCGCGGGCCTCGTCTACTGGGACGAGCAAACGTACTGCCCCCCCGCGGCGATCGAGTACCGCGGCGAGCAGGCCGCGTACCTCGCGGGGACGGCCCACCGTCGGAACACGGCGCCGGAAGTTGGCGAGTGGCTCGAGCACCTGGCAGGCAGTGACCTGGCGGCGGATGCGAACGGCGCCGTCGGCGCCAACGTCCGCGAGCTGCGCCGCCGCCGCGAAAAGCTCACCAAGATCCCGCAAGCGCTTGTCGAAGAAATCGCTCGCACCGCGAGCCAGTCGCACCAGGCGTGGGCCGCGGCGCGCAAGGCGAACGACTTCGCCGCTTTCCGCCCCTGGCTCGAGAAGATGCTGCGCCTGCGCGTCGAGCAGGCCGAGGCCGTGGGCTACGCCGAGTCGCCGTACGACGCGCTGGTCGATGACTACGAGCCGGGCGAGACCGCCGTTTCGATCGCCACCGTGCTCGACGCCCTCCAAACAGAGCTGACGCCGCTGGTGCGGGCGATCGTCGAGAGCGGGCGCACGGCGCCGAGCGAGGTCCTTGCGCGGTCGTTCCCGGTCGCGGCTCAGGCCGAGTTCGGCAAGGCGGCGGCGGCGGCGATCGGCTTCGACTTCGATGCGGGGCGGCTCGACACCACGCACCACCCGTTTTGCGGCGGCGCCGGACCCCGCGACGTGCGCCTGACGACGCGCTACAACGAGCACGACTTCGGCGACGGGTTCTTCAGCATCCTCCACGAGGCGGGGCACGGCATCTACGAGCAAGGCCTCGACGCGGCCGAGTACGGCATGCCGGCCGGCGAGGCGATGTCGCTGGCGATCCACGAGTCCCAGTCGCGGATGTGGGAGAACCTCGTCGGCCGCTCGTACGGCTTCTGGCGCCGGATGTACCCCGCGGCGCAGAGGGCTTTCCCGGCGGCGCTCGGGGACGTCACGCTCGACGACTACTACTTCGCGGTGAACGAGTCGAAGCCGTCGCTCATCCGCACCGAGTCGGACGAGGCGACCTACAACCTCCACGTCTGCATCCGCTTCCGGCTCGAGCGAGCGCTCGTGGAAGGGAGACTCGCGGTGGCCGACCTGCCGGGCGCCTGGAACGAGGCGTACCGCGAGACGCTTGGGATCGTTTCGCCAACTGACGCGAACGGCTGCCTGCAGGACGTGCATTGGAGCGAGGGGATGTTCGGCTACTTCCCGACGTACGCGCTCGGCAACTTGCACGCGGCGCAGTTGTTCGAGGCCGCTGGCGCCGAGCTGGGGGACCTCGACGCGATGTTCGCGCTCGGTGAGTTTCGGCCCTTGCTCGAGTGGCTGCGGCGCAACGTCCACGCGGTTGGCCAGCGCGATTCCGCGGCCCGGCTCGTCCAGCGGGTGACCGGCGCGCCGTTGTCGGCCGCGGCGCTGCTGCGGCGCCTGCGGACGAAGTTCGGGGCCCTCTACGGCGTTGCGTTCTCGCCGTGAACCGCGTGCTAGCACGGCGGCCCGCGGCGTGCCGACCCTAGCGGTTGTGCGGGTCAGACTGCGGGCGTCCCCCAAGTCAGATCGATCGCGCTAGGCGATCCGGGCTGCAATTTCGCGCTAGTCGGCGCACAATGTCGGTCTCGCTCGGGGCGGTCTTCTTCGGTGCGAGACGGGTCGGCACGGAACTCGGCCGTCCCAGTAGACCCGTGAACGCCTCGCCAGGCCTGCCTGGCCCCACGCATTGGTCCGGAGGATCCGACGATGCCGACGCAGCCGACCCCCACGACAACACTGACGCTCGCCGATTGCCCGCGCTGCGGCGCGACGTTCGGCGTCGATACCGAGGCGCTCGGCGCAGGAGCGGGGGTGCGATGCCCCGATTGCGAGTCGCGGATCGAGGTGGCGACGCTCGTCCGTCGGCCGCTGCGCGTTGCATCGGCGATCGCGGCGACAGCGCTCCCGGTCGCCGCATCGGGCGAGAAGCGTGTCGCGCCGACCGCGGCTCCGACGCCAGCGCAGAAGCCGCCGGCCGCCACGAGCGAGCCGGCGACGCTCGCCGACTGGCTGCGCGGTTCTGAAACTGCGGCGACCGCCGAACCGGTTCGGCCGAACTTCGCCGAGGCCCTCAAGTCCGCGCCTCAGGCCGCGCAAGCCGGCGTTGCGGCGCTCGGGTCGGTGGCTGCGAAGGTGGCGCCGGCTGGGATCGGATCGGCGCCCGGCGCCGCACCGCGTGGCGAACCGACCCCCGCGACAAAGCCCACCGCCACGCCGACGTCCGCGGCGCCCCCCAAAGCGGCGCCGCCGGTCGCCGATTTTCGCTTCGATTTCGGGTCGTCGTCGCTCGAAGTGGCGGACGACGCGCGGTCGAAGGCGCCCAACGGGCCCTCCGCCCCTTCGATCGACCTCTCCTCCGCGCTGCGGCAGACCAGCGGTCCGGCCGAGCCAAAAGCAACGACTCCCGCCGAGCCAACGGCGAGCAAAGCACGCGTCGCCGTCGAGAAGCCCGCCGCGAAGTTTCGCGCTGAGGGCTCGCGAAGTTGGACCGGCATGCTGAGCGCCGCCGCGGGACTGCTCGCGATCGCGGCGCCCGCGACGTACATGCTCCTCACCTGGCCCAGCGACAGCGCGCCCCTCGTCGAGCCGTTTACCAGCGCTACCGAGGCACCCGACAACCCGAGTAGCGAGTTGGCGGCGCGTCCCGCCGCAAAGAACGACCGCGCCGTCATCGTCGCCACGCCCACCGCGCCCGAGGCCAGCGATTCGACGGCCCCCGTCGCCCCGGCCGCGTTCGAGAGCGACGCACACTCCGGGGCGCCCGGCCGGTACGGCGTTGCGGTCGGTGATCGCTACGCCGCGACTGCCGAGTCCACCGACGAGCCGGCGCCGTTCGACCCGCGTGCCGATTCGGCGCCGCTAGCCGAGCCCGCGGCGCAAGACTCGCAGCCCGCGGCAAGCTCGGACCGAGTCGCTTCGTTCGAATCGCCTCCCGCCGATTCAGCGCTGCGGCCTCTCGACGAATCTACCGCGTCGGCGACTGCCGAGCAGTCGCCGCTCGTCGGCGCGCCGGTGTACGACGACGCGCTGCTCGCGGAGGCGCTCGCCGAGGCGGCGCCCGCGTCGCGTGGCTTCGTCGGCGGAGACTTGAGCGACCCCGCGCAGGCCCCCGTGATGGGACAGCACTACGCGAGGCTCTGCTACTTGGCGCAGGTGCTGACGTTCCACCAGCCCTCCGCGCAGTCCATCGACGCGCAATCAACGGCGCTCGAGTCGGTCGATCTGCTGCAACGCACGCTGCGGACGCAGGGGGCGCGCGACGCGGCCTCGCAGGTCGCCGGACCGTGGCTCGCATGGACCGGACGCCCGCACGGCGGGGTCGTGTTCGTTGGCGTTCCGAGCAACGCGCGGCCCGCGGGCTCGGTGAGCGAGTACCGTTTCCAGGTCGCTGGCTCGGAGGTCGTCGTCGTGACCAAGAAGCCGATCGACGTCGATCGGTTCGTCGCGGTGAACTCACGCTCGGTGGGGATCGTGGGGGTCGTCGTCGAGTCGCCGCGCGAGCGGATTGCGGGCTACACGGGGGACGCCGAACGCGTCGTCTGGGCGCGGAAGACGCTCGCCCTCCGCGACGCCGACGAGCCGTGAGCCGGCCCGCGACGGACGCCGTCGGGGGCAGCGCCGAAGCGGCGATCGACGCCCCTTGGAAGCGGTCGTTCCGGCGCAAGCTCGTTGCGTGGTACGCGCGCCACGCGCGCGACCTCCCGTGGCGCCGCACCCGCGACCCGTACCGGGTGTGGGTCAGCGAGGTGATGCTGCAGCAAACGCGCGTCGATGCGGTGCGGCCGTACTTCGAGCGCTTCGTAGCCGCGTTTCCAACGGTCGCGGACTTGGCTGCCGCCACGGAGTCCGACGTCCTCCGGCTGTGGGAAGGCCTCGGGTACTACCGTCGCGCGCGGTCGCTCCACGCGGCGGCCAAGCGGGTGGTCGATGAGCACGGCGGCGAGTTCCCCGACACGGTCGAAGGGCTGCGGACTCTTCCGGGGATCGGCCGCTACACGGCCGGCGCGATCGCGTCGATCGCCTTCGACCAGCGCGCGCCGATCCTCGAGGCGAACACGATCCGGCTGCTGACGCGACTGATCGCCTATCCGGGGGACCCACTGCGCGCCGCCGGTCAGCGGCGTCTGTGGGGCCTCGCCGAAGAACTGCTGCCGACGCGCGACGTGTCGCGCTTCAACCAAGCGCTGATGGAACTTGGGTCGCTGGTTTGCACGCCGGTGGCGCCGCGCTGCGACCAGTGCCCGGTCGCGAACCTCTGCCGAGCGAAGGCCGCGGGGACCGTCGAGTCGCTGGCGCCGACAACCAAGAAGCTCGAGTTCACGGCGGTGCGCGAGGCGGCGGTCGTCGTCCGCCGAGGCGACGGGGTGCTCGTCCGCCAGTGCGCCGATGGGGAGCGTTGGGCGGGGCTCTGGGACTTCCCGCGCTTCGCCGTGGAAGCCGAGGGGCCGTTGTTCGTGCGAGACGAACTGCGGCAGAACCTGCTCGCTCAGACGGGGATCGACTGCGAGCCGGGCGCCCTCGTGAAGACGCTCAAGCACGGCGTCACACGCTACCGCATCACGCTGGAGTGCTACGCAGCGACGGTCGCTTCCGGCCGGGCGCGCCGTCCGACGGCGACGCAGCGCTGGGTCACCAGCGCCGAGCTCGCCGAGCTGCCACTCTCGGTGACGGGGCGCAAGATCGCCAAGCTGGTCGCGGCAGGCGCCTGCTGAGCCGCTCGTCGGCGGTCGCTTCTACGCGGCGCGACGGGTCGCCACGTGCTGCGCAGCCGCGTCGCGGACGTGAACGTCCATCTGCGGGAACGGGATCCCGATCCCCGCAGCGTCGAGCCGCAGCTTGACGCTGCGTATCAACTCTTGCTTGACGACGCCGACCTGCGCGGTCGGCGCCCACGCACGCACCGACCAATCGACGCTCGACGCGCCAAGAGCGACGAGCACCACCTCGGGCGCCGGCTCGACGAGCGCCCCCTCCGTCGAGGCGATCGCCGACTCGAGCACGCGCCGCGTCTGGTCGATGTCGGCGTCGTAGGCGACCCCAACGGAGACGTCTGCGCGTCGTACGCGGTGGTAGGTGATGTTCTCGATCGTTGTGCCGAACACGGCGTTGTTCGGAAGAATGATCCTTCGGTTGTCGGCCGTGTCGAGCGTCGTGGTGAACAGCTCGATCTCATCGACGGTGCCGCTCTGACCGGCGATGTTGACCGTGTCGCCGACCTTAAAGGGGCGGAAGATCAGCAGCATCGCGCCGGCGGCGAAGCTGGAAAGAGTCCCCTGGAACGCCATGCCAATCGCGAAGCCGGCGGCGCCCAGCACGGCGGCCAGGCCGGTCGTCTCGACCCCGAACGTCCCGAGGCAGACGATCCCGGCGATGAGTAGGATGCCCCAACGCGTCATCTTCGCGAGGAACTTCGCGAGCGTTGGGTCGAACTTAGCGCGGGTCAGGCTCGTGCGGACCGCCGCGGCGGCCCAGCCGGCGGCCGTGAGGGCCAAGAACAGCAGGATCAGCACGAGGCAGACGCTCATCGCGCCGTGCGTCGCGAGTAGCCGCCATTCAGCCGCGGAGATCGACTGGAAGTCGCCGCGCAACAGCTCGCTGAGCGCGGTGTTGAAGAGCTGGGAGTTGGTCTTGGCGTCGGAGACGACGGCGGCCGCAGCCGCTTGCGGTAGGGCTTCGTTCATTCGCGGGCGTGTAGCATGCGTCGCCGTGGGTCGGCAATGCCACTACGATCACGCCCCCCTGCAATGCTTGCATCGCAGGGGGGCGTGATCGATTGGTCTCGCGACGGAGCGACGGCTACTTCCCGAGCGCCGCTTCGAGGGCCGCCTTCGCTTCGGCGAGCACGTCGGCGTCGAAAGCGGCGCTCGTGAACTCGATCGGCGCGGGCGCCTTGCTCGGGGTGGGGGGGACCGAAATCCGCTTCATGAGGGACTCGACGTCGAACTCGAGCGCGCCGGTCGCGGGCGAGTCCTCCTTGGTCGGGGTGCTGGGCGCCATTGCCAGGGCTTCATCGACCGAAAGCGCTTCGAGCGAGGTGGCATCGACCTTGACCGACTCGGGGGCGCGATCGCGCGACGACTGCGCCATCCCGGCGATCCGCTCGGCGAGCGCAGCCTGCGCCTCGGCGACCTGGGCGGCGATCTCGAGCTCGAGCGACGCGTCGGTCTCCGGGGCCTCCGTTTCAGGGACGTCGTCGGACGGGTCTTCATCGACCTCGACCGTCGCTTCCGCGGCCTCGATGGCCTCAACGATCTCGGCCGTCGTCTCCGGCGTCACGGCGAGCGACTTCGATTCCTCGACGGGCGCCTCGTCGGTGTCGAGCGAGGGCTCGTCAAACGCCTCGACCTTGAGCGACTCCAGCGTCGCGGTGGCATCCGCGACCGGCTCTTCAAGGAACCCGGGTTGCGACAGCGTCGGGAGCGTGTCGGCGGGTTTCGCGGGCGCGGGCTTCTCGGCAGGCGCCTCGGTTGCAAGCGTCTCAGTTTTCAGCGGCTCCGTCTCCAGGAACCCCGTTTCCAGCAACGCGCTTGTCGGCAACTCGGGCGCCTTCGGCGCGAGAGCGATCACCTCCGCAGTTCGCTCGGCGACCGCTTCTTCGAGCACCAGCTCGGCGACGTGGGTCGTCTCGGCTAGCGAGTGCTCGGCGTCGTACGCGGTCACTTCCGGCGGGGTGCGTTCCACCGCCGGTTCCGTCGAGGGCTCGTCGGCGAGCGCCGGGGCGAACGCCCCCGCGGTGGTCGCGAAGATCGGCGAGGCTGCGGCTTCGGGTCCGGCGAACACGTCCTCGCCGATCGCGTCGGCAGGGCGATCGCCGAAGCTGATCCCCAATGCGCGGGCCGCTTGCACGCCGGGCCCGTGGGGCTCGACGGTCCGAAGGACGTTGACCGCCTCGATGATCGGGACGCTGGTCATTTCCGGCGGTCGGCTGCAGATCATCTCGCCGAAGCGACCCTCCTTCACCAGGCGAACCGCGTGGGCGCCGAACTGCGTGGCGAGGACGCGGTCGAACGTCGTGGGGCGACCGCCGCGCTGCAGGTGGCCGAGCACGCAGAGGCGCGTCTCGCGGTGCAGGCGGCGACCGATCTCGTCGGTCACGGCGCGGCCGATGCCGCCGAGCTTCATCTGTTGCCCGGCGCGGTGCTCGCCCACCATCCCGCCGTGCGGCAGTTCGGCCCCCTCGGCGACGACGACCAGCGTGAACTTCTTACCCTGGCTCTCGCGGTGCAGGATCTTGTGGCAGACGTGCTCGAAGGTCCAGTCGATCTCGGGGATCAGGATCACGTCGCCGCCCCCCGCGATCCCCGAGTTGAGCGCGATCCACCCGGCGTGGCGGCCCATCACCTCGAGGACCATGATCCGCTCGTGGCTGGCGGCGGTCGTGTGCAGCCGGTCGAGGGCGTCGGTCGCGCACTCGATCGCGCTGTCGAAACCGAACGTGAAGGCGGTGGCCGACAGGTCGTTGTCGATCGTCTTGGGGACGCCGACCACCGGGATCCCTTGCTCGTGGAACTGTTGCGCCACGGCCAGCGAGCCGTCGCCGCCGACGCAGATCAGCCCGTCGATCGAGAGTTGCTCGATCGTCTGCTTGACGCCGCGCATCAGCACGGGGTCGAGCTCCTGCCGGTCCTGCACGCCGACGGTGGCGGCGAAGCGGCCCTTGTTGGTCGAGCCGAGGATCGTCCCCCCCTGGTTGAGGATCCCGCGCGTGCTGGCCGGCGACAGGTGGACGTACTGCACGGGGTCGTACAGCCCCTCGTACCCCTTGAGGAACCCGACGCAGTCGTAGCCGAGCTGGTGGCACGCCTTGACCGCGCCGCGGATGACGGCGTTCAGGCCGGGGCAGTCCCCCCCCGAGGTAAGGATGCCGACGCGTTTCTTGCTCATGGCGTGCCGATAGCTCCGTGCGATTCGAGGACGAACCGCCAAGCGTAGGTCACGGTGCGTGTGCGCAGGTCGGCGGACTTCCGGCCGTTACGATCGCGCCAGGCGTCAACGGGCGCCACCGGGGAATCGGCTAACGGCCCCGTCGATCAACGACCCGTCCAGGTGCGGAGCCCCAGTCGCAGGATCAGCCGCGCCGCGGCCGTGACCTCGCGGCGGTTGATCTTCGACTCCCCCGCGCGGCGGTCGGTGAACGTGAAGGGGGCCTCGGCGAACGTCGCCCCCGTGCGCTTGAGCCGCCAGAGGACCTCTTCGAGGTAGGCGTACCCAGGGCACTCCATCGCCCCCAGGTCGAGCTTCCGCAGCGCATCGACTCGGTAAGCGCGGAGCGAGCCGCTCGAGTCGCTCGTCGGAAGCCACAGCAGCCACCGGGCTGCGAAGTTCACCAGCCGGCTGGCCACGTGCCGCCGCAGCGGCCAGCCCTCGATCCCCCCGCCGGGGGCGTAGCGCGACCCGACGGCGACGTCGGCCGACCCGAGCAGCCCAACGAGCGTCGGCAGCAGCGCCGGCGGGTGGCTCCAGTCAGCGTCGAGCGTGCAGAAGGCGTCGTAGCCTGGCTCCGAGGGCTCGCCCAGCGCGACGCGCATGGCCTCGACCGTCGCCGACCCCAGGCCGAGCTTCCCCGCGCGGTGCAGCACGCGGACCCGCGGCTCGGCCGCGGCCTTCTCGTCGGCCCATCGCCCCGTGCCGTCGGGCGAGTTGTCATCGACGACGAGGACGTCGCACCCGGGGAGCGCGTCGAGCACCGCATCGACGAGCGACGGCAGGTTCTCGATCTCGTTGTAGGTCGCCAGGGCGACGAGGGTGCGCATCGCACGAGCATCCAGCGAACCACCAGCCAACGCCAGCCCAAGCGCACCACAACCTGAGCCGGGGGCGCGAGCCCCCGGAGTACGCCACGGAGTGCCTCACGACACCTCTTGCATCGGCCGGGTGCGCGGCGCAGGCAGGGCACAACCCGTTCGCTGGAGCTCGTCGATCACGTCCTGGACGACCTCACCGAGCTCCCGGTAAAGCTCGACCGGGTCGTCGCCGTGGATGCCGGTGATCAGGTCGGGGCAGCGCCCGATGTAGACCTGGTCCTCGTCGCTCCACTCGACCCAGCGGTGGTACTGGTCGATGGTCTTCATCGCGAAACCTCCTCGATCGCCTGCCGAACCTGCTTCTCCTGGTACCGCTTCGCGTCATCGCCCTCGTTGCCGCTGAGCGTGACGGCACCGCCGTAGCTCGGGTGCGTAAGCTTCCGGTGCGAACCCTTGCCGCCACCGGCGACTACCGAGAACCCCGCGTCGCGAAGGTCGCGGACGAGATCACGGATCTTGCGGGGCATCGAGACCGTCCGTCGTGAGCTGCTGCTACGCCGGCAGTATACTCAACGCTGTAGTGAGGACGCGACCGACCGGTAGTACTCAATCGACCGCCGCAGCCCCTCGTTCAGCCCCACCTGCGGCTCGTAGCCGAGCACCGTCCTCGCGACGGTGATGTCGGCCAGGCTCTCGCGGATGTCCCCCGTGCGCGGGTCAGCGAAGACCGGCTCGACCTTCGTGCCGAGCGCGCCGTTCACGGCGGCGATCAGGTCAAGCAGCGTCGTCCGCTCGCCGGTGGCGACGTTGATCACGCGGCCGCTCGCGCCCGGGGCGTCGCCGGCCAGCAGGTTCGCGCGGACCACGTCCTCGACGAAGACGAAGTCGCGGCTCTGAAGGCCGTCGCCGTAGACCGTCGGGCGCTCGCCCGCGATCAGCTTGGTGACGAAAATCGGGATCACGGCCGAGTACTCGCTCGCGGGGTCCTGGCGCGGGCCGTAGACGTTGAAGTAACGCAGGGCGACCGTCGCGAGGCCGAACGAGGCGGTGAACGCCTGGCAGTAGAGCTCGCTGGCGACCTTCGAGGCGGCGTAAGGGGAGAGGGGCTTTGCGGGGTCGGTCTCGCGTTTGGCGGCCGAGAGCTGGTCGCCGTACGCCGCGGCCGAGGCGGCCATCACCACGCGTCGCGCCCCCGCGCGACGGGCCGAGTCGAGCACCTGCACCGTGCCGGTCATGCAGGCCGCGTGCGAGGTCATCGGCTCGCGGAGGCTGGCCGGGACCGAGGCGAGGGCCGCCTGGTGGAACACCAGTTCGCACCCCTTCACCGCGCGATCGACGGCCGACGCGTCGGACACGTCCCCCTCGATTAGCTCGACCGCGTCACCCAGGTGCGCGAGGTTCTTTGCGAAGCCGCTCGACAGGTTGTCGAGCACCCGCACGCGGTCGCCACGCTCGACCAGCGCCGTCGCGACGTGCGAACCGATGAACCCAGCGCCGCCGGTGACGAGGCAGTGAGGCATGGCGCGGTGCGTTCCGTGGTGCTGGCGAGAAAGGCCGCAGTGCCGCGTCGCCGCCGCGGCTCAGCCCTGACGGAGACCCGCGAATAGTTGCCGGTAGTCTTGGCGGACCGCTTCGGTCGAAGGGGCCGCGGGGAGGGCGTCGTCCTCGACGACGAGCAGTTCGCTATCGTCCCCCGCGGGACAATTCGACGCCACCGTTTGGGACTCGAGTCCCGCGGCGGCTTGCCGCACGCCGGCGCCGGTCGACTGGGCCGTCACCTCTTGGACGATCGTCAGTTCCGCGAGGGGCGCCATGCGGGCCGCCACGTCGTCCAGCAGCGACGAGACGGCCGGGTTGAACGCCTCGAAGACCCGCGCGAGCGTCGTGTCCTGGCGGTTCACAACGGCCTGCGAACCGGCCGGGATTACGGATTCGAGACCCGCGAAGCGGTCAAGGACGATCTCTTCCTCGTCGAAGGGCTCGTCGAACGGGTCGTTGGCGACCGGCTCGTCCCCGTCGGCCTCGGTCTGCGGCGCCTCGGCGAGGAAACGCCGCTCGTTCATCAGGATCGGGAACGCGAGCGCGACCGGTTCGTCGTCGGCGTGGTCGAGCTCCAGCTCACCGTCCAGCTCGCTGTCGAGCTCGTCCTCGAGCTCGTCGTCGATGTCGTAGGAGATCACCGGGGGCGCCGGGGCGCTGAACAACGGCGAGGCGATCGATGACGCGAGCGTCGGCTTGGCGCTGGGGCCCAGGACGCGCGGCGTCGGGTTGAAGTCGTCGAGCTCGTCGTCGAGTTGCCCGAACTCGATGACGCCCATCGCGTGCGTGCTCGGCCCGTGGGACGCGGCGCTCTGCACCGCGTCGAGCGCCGGGGTGTGCCAAGGCGCCGGGAGTTGGTGGAGGTCCGACCACGCCTCTTCGATCGCCTTGGCGGTGATCCGCTCGGCGCCCCGTTCGACGCACAGGACGAGCGCCCGGTCGCAGACCTGGTTCACGACGCGCGGGACGCCGTCGCTCGCCAAGTGGATCGTGTTGTAGGCGTCGGGGGCGAAGAGCTCGTCGGGGTCGGCGCCGGCTGCGGCGACGTGGGCGCGGACGTACCGCGTGGTCTCGTCGCGGCTCAGCGGCGCGAGGTAACACCGGGCCGCGAGCCGCTGGCTGAACGTGCTCAGTTCAGGAGAGGTGAACACCTCGTCGAGCGCCGCCGTTCCGGCAAGCACGACCCGCAACCGGGGCTCGCCCGCCAGCGACGAGTTCGACAGCAGCCGCAACTCCTCGAGCAGCCGCGCGGGGAGGCTCTGGGCCTCGTCGATGAGCAGCGCGACGCCGGGGCCCGTCACCGACGGGGCCTCGAGGGCCGAAACGAGCGCGAGCCGGAGCTCTCCTTCCTCGCGGTCGCGGAAGCTCTCGCCCAGGCCGTAGAGGATCGCTTGCAGCAGGGCGCGACGCGTGCAGAGCTGCGTGCTGGCGAGACGCACGACGCGGAAGCGGCTCGTGAACTCGGCGGCGAGCACCTCGAGCAGCATCGTCTTCCCGCAGCCCGGCGCGCCGACGACGATCGCGGGGCCGTCCCCCCGTTCGAGGCAAGCGCCAATTCGGCGACGCGCCGACTCGATCGACTCGGCCCCGAAGTAGTGGTCCACCACGGGATGGGCCGGGAACGCGCGTCGCTGCGCCGCGGGGCCCTTCGCTTGCGGGAGGTTGCTGTCACGGGAAGAGGGTGCGAAGGTCATTGGTCACTTCCCGGGAACCGTAAAACGCCCACGCCGACGCCACGACCACAGTCGTCGCGCGGACGTTGTGGGAGATCGGCAGTCCGCCGCGGCCCGCTTCACTCGCATCGCGTGCTGCGCGGTAAGTAACACGTCCATTCAGAATCTGTTCATACGAACAGGTTCGCTCCCCCTGGTGTTTAGGGGGGCCTACGATTCCTTCCCACGGCGATGAGGGCGAGCGCAACGCTGGCGCCGCTACCGTCTCCTCTCCACCGGTCGATCGAGCGTGTTCCGAATCAAGGTCTGCGGAGTCACGACCCCCGGCGACGCATTGTTCGCGGCCAACGCCGGCGCCGACGCGATCGGGCTCAACTTCTACGCCCCCAGTCCGCGGTCGGTGAGCGTCGAGCGGGCTTGCGAGATCGTCCGAGCGCTCGGCGCTTCGCAGGGGGGCCGCCCGCTGGTAGTCGGGGTCTTCGTCAACGAGGCCCCCGAGAGGATTGCCGAGGTCGTCCGGCGGGTCGGCCTCGACGTGGTGCAATTGCACGGCGACGAGCCCCCCGAGGCGCTCGGAGCGCTTCCCGGCTCGACGCCGGTCCTCAGGGCCGTCCGCATGGGAGCCGCGGGCCTCGCACCGACTGCCGACTACTTGGCCGCCGCCGAACGAGCCGGGCGCGCCCCCGACGCCCTGCTGGTCGATGCCGCGAGCGGCGGCGCGTACGGCGGGACCGGCTGCCGTGTGGACCTCGCCCAGCTTGCTAGCGAACGCCACATGCTGGGGACTACGGCGCTGTTGCTGGCGGGGGGACTTACCGCAGAGAACGTCGCCGAGGCGATCCGCGCCGCCGCCCCGTGGGGCGTCGATGTGGCGAGCGGCGTCGAATCGTCCCCCGGGGTAAAGGACCCGCTGCTCGTCAGCCGCTTCGTCGCCGAGGCGCTTCAAGCGTTCGCTGCCCAGGCCTGATCGCGGTGGGGCCGGCTCGTCCGGCAGAAAACGTGCGACAGAAAACCTGTTGCGTGGCGCCGGCGCCGGTCGGTTAGGCCGCCAGCACGCGTCATGCCGATGGCGGCGGAAATGCGGGCAACGGCTGTCGCTAAGGGGCGGCAGCAACTAGAATCTCGCCAGCGCAAAACCATCCCCTGACCCTCAGTTGGCTGCGGCCCCGGGCTTCTCCGGGACGTCTCCGCGGCCTACACCCCCTCTCCCCGCGACCGACAGGAGGCCCCACCGTGGCGACCGTTGCTGCCGAAAAGCTGCCGTACAAGGTGCTCGATTGCACCCCCGCCGAGTTCGAGCGCCTCGCCGCGTTCGGCCGCAAAGAAATCCAGATCGCCGAGAACGAGATGCCGGGCCTGATGGCCCTGCGCGAGAAGTACGGCAAGCTGAAGCCGCTCAAGGGCGCGCGGATCGCCGGCTGCCTGCACATGACGATCCAGACCGCCGTGCTGATCGAGACGCTCATCGAGCTCGGCGCCGAGGTGACCTGGTCGAGCTGCAACATCTTTAGCACGCAAGACCACGCCGCCGTGGCGATCGCCAAGGCGGGCATCCCCGTCTTCGCCTGGAAGGGCGAGAACGAGGAAGAGTTCGATTGGTGCATCGAGCAGACGATCAACGCGTTCCCCTCGGGTGAACCGCTGAACATGATCCTGGACGACGGCGGCGACCTGACCGCGATGGTCCACGACCGCTTCCCCGAGCTGCTGGAGAACATCCGCGGCCTGAGCGAAGAGACCACGGCCGGCATCCACCGGCTCGAAGTGCTGGTCAAGACGGGCCGCCTGGCGGTCCCGGCGATCAACGTCAACGACTCGGCCACGAAGAGCAAGTTCGACAACCTCTACGGTTGCCGCGAGTCGCTCGCCGACGGGGTGAAGCGCGCCACCGACGTGATGCTGGCCGGCAAAGTCGCGGTCGTCTGCGGTTACGGCGACGTCGGCAAGGGTTGTGCCCAGAGCCTCCGCTCGTACGGCTGCCGCGTGATCGTCACCGAGATCGACCCCATCAACGCCCTGCAGGCGGCGATGGAAGGCTTCGAGGTCACGACCATGGAGCACGCTTGCAAGGAAGGCCGGCTGTTCGTCACCACGACGGGCAACAAGGACATCATCCTCGGCAAGCACATCGTCGAGATGCCCGAGGACGCGATCCTCTGCAACATCGGGCACTTCGACACCGAGATCGACATCGCCTGGATCGAGTCGCAGGTCTCCGCCGGCAAGGCCTCGCGTAGCGAGATCAAGCCGTCGAACATCGGCGCCGTCGATCGCTACACGTTCAAGGACTCGGGCCGTTCGATTATCGTCCTGGCAAAGGGCCGCCTGGTGAACCTCGGGTGCGCTACGGGCCACCCGAGCTTCGTCATGAGCACCTCGTTCACCAACCAAGTCCTTGCCCAGCTCGAACTGTGGCAGGACGCGGCGAAGTACGAGAACGCGGTCTACCGGCTCCCGAAGCAGCTCGACGAGGAAGTCGCGCGGCTGCACCTCGACAAGCTCGGCGTGAAGCTCACCAAGCTTTCGCAGGACCAGGCCGACTACCTCGGCGTGCCGGTCGAAGGGCCCTACAAGCCCGACCACTACCGGTACTGAGCCCTCAGCCCCGGGTCGCTGACCCGGGGCGAGTTGGCGATCGACCGACAACCCACAACGGCCGCCGGCGCCCTGCCGGCGGCCGTTTTTCGTTGGTAGGTTGGCCTCCGCGGCGACACGCCGCGACTCGCCGACGCGCCGCGTTTCGCTCCTTCCGCATTCCGAAATCCGACTTCCGCACTCCCCATGCCCGACATCGAAGCCTTTCGCGGCGTGCGCTACGACCTGGGCCACGTCGGCGGGTTGTCGAGCGTCGTCGCTCCGCCGTACGACGTGATCGACGCCGAGCTCCGCGCGCGGCTCGAAGCGGCCAGCCCCCACAACGTGGTGCGCCTGATCCTGCCGCAGGACGAGCCGGGCGACGCTACGGGCGAGACGCGCTACGCGGCGGCGGCCCGGACCTATCGCTCGTGGCGCCGCGACCGCGTGCTGTTCGACGAGGGGGAAGCGGCGATCTACGCCTACCACCAGGTCTACGAGGACCGTGGCCAGAGCTACACGCGCCGCGGGTTCATGTGCCGCGTGCGGCTCGAGCGGTTCGGCGAGGGGAACATCTATCCGCACGAAGAGACGCACGGCGGCGCGAAGGCCGACCGGCTCAAGCTGTGGCGGGCGTGCAAGGCGAACCTCAGCCAGATCTTCGGACTCTACCCCGACGACACGAACGAGGCCCAGTCGGTTCTCGAAGCGGCGATCGCCGGCGTCGCGCCGCTCGAGGCGACCGACCACCTGGGGGTCGTCAACCGCATCTGGCCCATCATCGACGTGGCGACCGCCGCGGCCTTGCAGAAGGCGATGGGGGGCCGGCCGCTCTACATCGCCGACGGTCACCACCGTTACGAGACCGCCTGCAACCTGCGCAACGAGGTCGCCGCCCAGTGGCTCGCCCAGCACGGGAGCCCCCTGCCGAGCGAGCACCCGGCCAACTTCGTGCTGATGATGTGCGTCTCGATGAGCGACGAGGGGATGCTCGTCCTGCCGACGCACCGCTTGTTCCGCGGCCTCTCCCCGATGACCGCCGGCGACCTGGGGGCGAAGCTCGGCGACTGCTTCACGCTCGAGCCGGCCGGCGACGGCCCGGGGGCCGCCCCCTCGGCGTGGGAGCTGGTCGAGATCGAGGGCGAGCAGGGGACGCTCGCCCTCTACACGGCGGCCGACCAGAAGTGGACCCTCTGCCGCGTGACGCAGGCCGGCCGCGACCGCCTCGCGCAGGTCGCCCCCGAGCGCTCGGCCGACTGGCGTTCGCTGGGGGTGAGCCTGCTCCATCGGCTGGTGATCGACGAACTGCTCGGCGCCGCCGAGGGCGCCGCGCCGAAGTACGTCCGCGCAATCGACGAGGTGGTCCACGGCCTGAAGCACGGCGACGACAAGGGGCGCGACCTCACCGGCCAGGTCGGCTCCGGCGGGCGCTTCGAGCTCGCCGCGATCGTGATGCCCGCCTCGCTGGAGGACATCCGCCGGGTCTCGAACCACAACGAGCGGATGCCGGCCAAGAGCACCTACTTCTACCCGAAGTTGCTGAGCGGGTTGGTGATTAATCCGTTGGAGTAGGCAGCGGGCAGAGGGCAGCAGGCAGGACGCGCGAGACGCGCAGCAGCGCATTCGGCGCGTCGGAATGGGCCACTCGACCGGCTAGAATACGGCCGTCATCCCGCCCCGAGGGTTCCAAGATGGACGCTTCCACGCTCGTCGAGATCATGGCCGAGACGCCGTTTCAGCCGCTGGTGCTGCGGCTCAGCGACGGCCGCAGCCACGTCGTCCGCCACCCCGAGCAGGCGATCATCAGCAACCGAGTCGTCTACGTGGTGACGCCGCGCGAGGGGGACCCGCGCATCGCCGAGAACGTGGCCCACGTCTCGATCGAGCAGATCGTCGAGGTCGCTCCGGCCCTGCCGTCGAGCTGACGCGGCCGTTGGAGCAGGCAGAGGGCAGACGGCAGTTGCCCCGGGGCTTCGTCGCGCTGCTTTCGCGAGTCGCGGCGTCTCGCCTCGCATGTCTCGCCACCCCCCCCGGACGTTTCACGTGGAACGCTCTGGAGCGTCTGCGTGTTTCATGTGAAACGGGCAAGCCGCGTCAATCGGGGGGACTGTTTCACGTGGAACTCCAACGGAGCCCCCCCTGCGACGGGCCTCCCACTAACGCGAGTCGCGGCGTGTCGCCGCGGAACCCCGAGCGGTCAGGCTGGAGCGCGTCGCGTGCGTCACAACCCCGCCCCCGACTGCCATTCCGCCGGGGCAGGTCCCCTCCTACACTCCGCCCCCCCGCTCTAGCCGTCGTCTCTCGGCGGGGCCCGCGGCGACACGCCGCGACTCGCGACCGCTGCGCGGCCTCACTGCCCACTGCCTTCTGCCCACTGCCTACTCCCAATGGGCCGCGTCCTCTGCATCGCGAACCAGAAGGGTGGCGTCGGCAAGACCACCACGGCGGTGAACGTCGCCGCCGGGTGCGCGATGGCCGGGCTAAGGACGCTGCTGGTGGACCTCGACCCGCAGTGCAACGCCACCGGGGCGGTCGGGGGCCAGCCCACGGCTCGGCACCCGCTGGTCGAACGCACGCCGCTGCGTGAAGCGGTCTGCCCGACCGGCGTCGAAGGGCTTGAGCTCCTCCCCGGCAGCCGCAGCTTCCACGACGTCGATCACCTGGCCCGCGCCGGCGGGGGGGAGTCGAAGCTCGTGGCCGACCACCTGGGGGCGAGCCTTTCGGTCTACGACATCGTGCTCGTCGATTGCCCCCCGTCGCTGGGGACGCTCACCGAGACGGCCCTCGCCACGGCCGACGAGGTGCTGATGCCGCTCGAGTGCGAGTACTTCGCCATGGAGGGACTCACGCAGATGATCGAGCTGATCAAGCGCGTGATGGCCCGCAGAAACACCCGTTTGCAGTTCGGCGGGATCCTGCTAACCAAGCACGACCCGACGCTCGAGCTCACGCACGAGGTCGAGCGCGAGGTGCGCGACTTTT
>JBOFFC010000138.1:0-8341 GCA_051648405.1 Lacipirellulaceae bacterium | reverse complement strand
GACGCGCAGCGACGTCTCCGCGGGGACGTGCTCGTAGCCGTGGATCCGCCCCACCTCTTCGACCAGGTCCACCTCGCGCGCGAGGTCCGCGCGCCACGACGGGGGCACGACCTTCACGCAGTGATCGCAGTCGTGTGTCTCGCGGCAACCCAGCGCCGTCAGCACGCGCCGCGTCTCGTCGCGCGGCACGTCGATGCCCAACAGCCGCGGGATCGCCGACCAGCGGAGCTTGACCTCGCCCGCGGGCTCGGGCTTCGTCCCCACGTCGATCACCCCCGCGCACAGCTCGCCCCCGCCGAGCTCGAGGATCAGCTCGCAGCAGCGGCGGCTCGCCCAATCGAGCGCCTCGGGATCGACGCCGCGCTCGAACCGATAGCTCGACGGGCTGTGCAGCGCGTGGCGCCGCGCCGCGCCACGCACCGCGAGCGGCGCGAAGGCGGCCGACTCGATCAGCACATCGACCGTCGCGTCCGTGACCTCCGAATCGACCCCCCCCATCACCCCACCAAGGCAGAGCGGGCGCTCGGCGTCGGCGATCACCACCTCGTCGCCGGTGAGCGTGTACTCCCGGTGGTCGATCGCCGTGAACGGTTCGCCGGGCCGACCCTTGCGCACCACCAGCTTGGCGCCGCGGATTTGGCGCAGGTCGAAGGCGTGCAGCGGTTGGCCGACCTCCATCAGCACGTAGTTGGTGACGTCAACCACGTTGTTGATGACGGCGATCCCCAGCGTCCGCAGCCGGTCGGCGAGCCAGTCGGGGCTGGGTCCGGTCTTCACGCCGCGGATCACGCGCGCCGTGTAACGCGAGCAGAGGTCGGGGCACTCGATCGTCACCCCCGCAACGCCGGAGGCCGCCGGCCCACGCGCCGCCGGTTGCGGGTCGGGGACCGTCAGCTCCGTGCCGTGCAGAACGGCCACCTCGCGCGCCACGCCGACGTGCCCCAGGCAGTCGGAGCGGTTGCTCGTGACCTCGACGTCGATCGCCGTGTCGCGCTTGCCAGAAGGGTGCGTGACCCCGTGGAACTCCTCGAGGTTCAGCCCCGCGAGCGTCAGACGCTCGGCGAGCTCGGCGACCCCCATCGAGAGGTCAACGTAGTCGGCGAGCCAATCGGTGCTGACGATCATGGGGGTACACCACAGAGGGCACGGAGTACACAGAGAAACGGAGGAAGCAAGGGAACCACAGATGAACACAGATAAACGCAGATGAAGAGGTCGTTGGCTACCGCCTATCGGTGTCCATCTGTGGTTCCTGTCTCCTCCGTGTCCTCCGCGCTCTCCGTGGTGAACAGCTTCAGAACTGCGCCAGGAAGCGGACGTCGCTGGTGTACAGGTCGCGGATGTCGGTGATCTGGTGCTGCCGCATGCAGATCCGTTCGACCCCTAGGCCGAAGGCGAAGCCGGTGACCTCTTCGGGGTCGTAACCGACCGACCGCAGCACGTTGGGATCCACCATCCCAGCGCCGCCGAGCTCCATCCACTTGCCGCCGTAGCGGATGTCAAACTCGACGCTCGGCTCGGTGAACGGGAAGAAGCTCGGCCGGAAGCGGATCTCCAGGTCCCCCGCGGCGGCGCCGAAGTACGCCTCCCAGAACAGCCGCAGAACCCCCTTCAGGTCGGCCATCGTCACGCCGCGGTCGATGCACAGCCCCTCGATTTGGTGGAACATCGGGTAGTGCGTCGCGTCGGCGTTGTCGGGCCGGTAGACGCGCCCCAGCGACACGATCCGCACCGGGGGCGCCTGGCGCTCCATCGTGCGGATCTGTACGGTCGAGGTCTGGCTGCGCAACAAGAGCGGCTTGGCGTCGGGGCCGAGCGCCGGGCTCATCCCCTCGGTGGCGGCGGCCGCTGGGTCGGCGTCGCCCCCCGGCTGCTGACCGCTGGCGACCGACAGGTAGAAGTTGTCGAGCGGGTCGCGGGCCGGGTGGACCAGCGGGATATTGAGGGCCTCGAAGTTGTGCCAGTCGTCTTCGATCTCGGGCCCCTCGACGGCCGTGAAGCCCAGCCGACCCATGATCTCCTTCATCCGCTCGATGGTCTGCGTGAGCGGGTGGAGCCTCCCCAGCCGCCACGACTCGCGGACCATCGGCCGGCCGGGGAGAGTGACGTCGAAGTCGTCGCCAGCGGCTTGCGAAGCGCCGGCGTCGAGACGCTGCTTCGCGGTCTGGAATGCCCCCTCGACGGCCCCTTTCGCCCCGTTGAGGCGCTGCCCGGCGGCGGGCTTGTCGGGGACGGCGACGGCGCCCATCCCCTTCTGGATCCCCTTCAGGCGGCCCGCCTTGGCCCCCAGGAACTCGACCCGCGCCGCTTCGAGCGCTTCCGAATCGGCCGCGGCGCTAAACGCGGCCAGGGCGTCGGCCTCGAACGAGTCGAGCTCGGCGGTGAAGTCGCTCAGGGCCACGCGCGGGGGGCTCCGTCCTACGGGGTCGAACCCGCTCGGCGGGTCAAACCGTGGCCGTAGCGAGCTTCTTCTCGGCCCGCTTGGATTCGCGCTCGGCGTCCTTGGCGGTCACCGCGGCGGCGTGGTCGGCCTTCTCTTGCGCCTCGCGTTCGAGCCGGGCCGCGTCCTGCTTCTTGAGGTGCGTCTCGCACTGGGCGAAGACGGCGTCGAACGCCGCCGCGTCGTGGATCGCCATCTCGGAGAGCGTCTTCCGGTCGAGCTCAAGCCCGACCATCTTTATCGCGGCCATGAACTCGCTGTAGCGGCGGCCGCGCGCGCGGCAGGCCGCGTTGATGCGGATGATCCACAGCTTGCGGAACTCGCGGGCCCGGACCTTGCGGTCGCGGAACGAGAACGCGCCGGCGCGGACCAGGGTTTCCTTGACGGTCCGCAGCAGCTTGCCGCGGCCCCCACGGTACCCCTCGGCCTGCTTGAAGAGCCGCTTCTTGCGCTGGTGGCGCGACGCGCCGTTGGTTGTACGCATCGGATTGATTCCGTGTCGTTGCGCCCGTCCAGGCCGCCGACCCGTGTCTCCCGCGAGGGGAAAGGGTCAGCCGTTATCACGCCCGCCGAGCTTGGTTGCGGATGAGTGGGCAGCCGGCGCCAGGCAGCCGGCAGCGAAAACTGCCCACTCCCCTCTGCCTACGGCCCACTCCTTTAGTAGCTATTCCCCGCGAGCGCCTTGACGACCATCTTGGTCTGCGCCTCGGCGAGCGTGGTGGTCCCGCGGAGGTTCCGCTTGCGCTTGTGGCTCATGCGGCCGGCGAGGTGGCTGGTCCCCGCCTGGCGGTGCTTGGGCTTGCCCGACGCGGTGAGCCGGAACCGCTTCTTGGTCCCTTTGTGGGTCTTTTGCTTCGGCATCGGGGCATCTCCAGCCCGGCCGGTCGCCGGGCGCACAGTCAACGAGGACACGCTACCCCACGGCAAACCCACCGCGGGAGCCCCGTAAGGTAGCGAACCGGCGGGGGGAGCGAAAGCCCCAACCGGGGCCCGCCCGGCGACTTCGCCAGACCGAGAAAGGCGAGCCCCCGACGTCAGTCGGGGGAGTGGCTCCGGATTAGGCCCCCAAGCCGGCTTAAACTCCGGGCGCTGACGCTTCCGGCTCCCACCCCGTGCTTCGCTAAAGCGAAGCGGGGCGCTGTCGAACGCTCCGCCGGACTACTTCGGCGCCAGCGTCACCACGATCCGTCGGCCCATCATGCTCGGGGCTTGCTCGAGCTTCGAGCAGTCGGCCAGTTGCTCGATGACCTTCGTCACCAGCTTGAAGCCCTCGTCCGTGTGGGCGTTCTCGCGGCCGCGGAAGATCACGCTGAACACGACCTTGTCTTTCTTCTCGAGGAAGCCGCGGGCGCGGTTCACTTTCGTCTCGAGGTCGTGGTCACCGATCTTCGGGCGCAGCCGGACTTCCTTGTTCTGGCTGTGGTGGACGTGCCCCTTGTTGAGCCGCTTCTTCTGCTGGTACTTGTACTTGCCGTAGTCCATGATCCGGCAGACCGGGGGACGCTCGGTGGGAGCGACCTCGACCAGGTCCAGGCCCAGTTCCTTGGCCTGCGTGAGCGCGTCTTCCGTGGCGAGGATCCCCAATTGGGCCCCGTCGGCGCCGATCACCCGAATCGGGGTGATGCGGATCTGCTCGTTGATCCTCTGTTGATTTTTGGGATCGGCGTTGCGATCAAACGTACGGAAGCGCGACAAGTGAGTTCCTGCGGGGGACTTCGGAGGGGTAAGGGGGCGTGACCAGTGGGTCCGCGGGTGGCGTACGGGTTCAGTGGTGGAGTAGCGGAGTGGCCCGGGGGCGTCTGCCCCGACCACGGCCGATCCAGAAGTATTGGCCACAAGTTTGGACCGCGTCAACTGTTCGGGCTGCGCCGGTGGCGATGGTGGCGCCGCCGGCGCCCGGCGGGGGGCGGCTGGAAACCGCCGGTGTAGAATACGGGAGTCCCCCGAACACGACCGGACGAGGCCCGCCGATGACCGTCGAACTCCCGGACGACCTACTCCCGCTGCTCCGTGAGGGCGCCGCCGCCGCCGGCTTCGGCGACCGGCTGGGGGACTACGTCGGCCACCTGGTGCAGTTGGAGCTTGACGCTCAGGTCCCCCCCGGCCCGCCGGAGCTGTCGATCGAAGGCAAGACCGAGGAGGAGATTGCGGCGATGCTGGAGGTGGCCCGCGAAGACATCCGCGCCGGCCGCTGTGTCGAGAACGTCACGACCGCCGAGATCCTGGCCGAGGCCCGCCGACGGCACGAAGCGAAGCAAGCGACGGGGGCCGCGTCGTGACGCTGCCGGTCGTTTACTCCAGCAGTTGCCTGGCGGACCTCTACGGGATCTGGACCTACCACGCCGAGCACTCGGTCGAGACCGCCGACCGCATGGTCACGGCGATCAACGACCGGATCGACGGCCTGTCGCGCTTTCCGCTGATCGGCGAGCGCCAGCCCCGCTTCGGCCCCCGCACGCGCCGGACGCTGTGCCGGGGGTACGTGATCTACTACGAAGTCGCCGACGACCGTGTCGACGTCCTTCGGGTTGTACACGGCGCTCGCGACACGACTTCGTTGCGGCTCGATTGACGCACGCTACCCTCAGTACCCCTCAGTACTCGTTACCAGCCGCGGCCGCCACCACCTGGGGGGCGGCCGACGACGCCACCTGGCGGACACGCTTCTCGGCCACCTCCGCGAGCAGCCGCGCGATTGCGTCGTCGAGCGCCGCGGGGCCCAGGTCGCCGTCGATCCGGTCGCGGACCGTCACCGTGCCGTTGTCGCGGTCTTGCTCGCCGACGACCAGCATGTACGGCACCAGGGCGAGCTGCCCCTCGCGGACCTTGGCCCCCAGCTTCGAGCCGCGGTAGTCCCCCTCGGCCCGAAGGCCGGCGGCCTTCAGCCGGGCTTCGACTTCGCGGCCGTAGGCCTCGCTCTTCTCGCTGACGGTGAGCACGCGGACCTGCTCGGGCGCCAGCCACAGCGGGAACGCCCCCGCGAAGTGCTCGATCAGCACCCCCAGGAACCGCTCCATCGATCCCAGCGGCGCACGGTGGATCATCACCGGCCGGTGGGGCTTGTTGTCGGGGCCGATGTACTCCAGGCCGAAGCGGCTCGGCAGGACGTAGTCGAGCTGCACCGTTCCGAGCTGCCACTCGCGGCCGATGCAGTCGGTGACGACGAAATCCGCCTTGGGGCCGTAGAAGGCGCCTTCCCCCTTCTCGATCGAAAGGCCCGGCAGGTCCATCGACTCGCAGACCGCTTCCAGCTCGGCCTCGGCGCGGGCCCACACGGCGGGGTCGCCGACGAACTTCTCGCTCGCCGGGTCGTGGAACCCCAGCCGCACGCGGTAGTTGTTCATCCCCAGCGAAGCGAGCACCCCCTTGGTCATGTCGAGGCAACCGCGGAACTCGTCGGCCACTTGGTCGGGGGTGCAGAACAGGTGGGCGTCGTCCTGCGTGAAGCCACGGACACGGGTCATGCCGTTCAGCTCGCCCGACTGCTCGTTGCGATAGACGGTGCCGAACTCCGCCAGGCGCACCGGCAGGTCGCGGTAGCTGCGCGGCTTCGACGCGTAAATCGCGATGTGGTGCGGGCAGTTCATCGGCTTGAGCAGGTAGCGCTCGTGCTTGTGGGCCCAGGCGTCGAGGGCCGCCGCGCGGTCGGCAGACGACGCCTTGGGGTCGAGCTCGCCGTCGAAGCCCAGGACCTTCGCCGCCTCCATCAGCTTCGTGTCTTCCTCCTGCGAAAGCCCCCCGGCCCGGAGTCGCTCGACCCACTGGTCGACGAGCTGCCCCGCCGCGTGCTCGCAGAGCAGCGGGAACTGCGCGTCGCGGTAGTAGGGGAAGTGACCCGAGGTCTCGTACAGCTCGACGCGACCGACGTGCGGCGTGTAGACCGTCTCGTAGCCGCGACGGCGGAGCTCGCCGCGGAGGTGGTCTTCGAGCGTCGCGCGGAGCGTCGCCCCCCTGGGCATCCAGAGGATCAGCCCCGAGCCGACCTTCTGGTCGATCGTGAACAGCTCGAGCTGCTTGCCGAGCACGCGGTGGTCGCGTTTCTTCGCCTCTTCGATTTGGGCGAGGTACGCGTCGAGTTCTCCCTTGTCGAAGAACGCCGTGGCGTAGAGCCGCTGGAGCTGTTCGCGCGAAGCGTCCCCCTTCCAGTAGGCCCCGGCGATCGACAGCAGCTTAAACCCCTTGCCGAGCGCCCCCGTCGTGGGGACGTGGACCCCGCGGCACAGGTCTACGAACTCCCCTTGGCGGTAGAACGAGAGCCCCGCCTCGTCCCCCAGGCCCGTCTCGACGTGCTCGACCTTGAACCGCTGGCGGAGCTCGCGGCAGAGGGCGAGCGACTCGCCGCGCGGCAATTCGAGCCGCTCGAACGCCAGGTCTTCTTTGACGATCTTCTTCATCTCGGCCTCGATCGCCGGGAAGTCCTCTTCGGAGATCGGCTCGTCGAGCAGCATGTCGTAGTAGAAGCCGGTGGCGGTCGTCGGGCCGAACGCGAGCTGCACCCCCTTCCGGAGGCGCATCACGGCCTGCGCCATCACGTGCGCCGACGAGTGCCGCAGTATGCCCAGCGCCTCGGGGTCGCGCTTCGTGTAGAAGCGCAGCGCCACGCTCCCCGACTCGGGGAGGGGGTAGCTGAGGTCGCGCGGGATGCCATCGACCTCGGCGGCGATCGCCGCTTTGGCGAGGCCCGGGCCGATCGCCTCGGCGACCTCGCGGCAAGTGCTAGCAGAGGGGAAGTCGCGGCGACTCCCATCGGGGAGCGAGACGGTGAGCATCGGGGTGACTGCGTCGGCTGGGGTCGTGGCGCGGCCGGCGTCACCCCCCTACCAAGGGGGCGTGCGGCGAGCGCCTGCGTCGCTCGCATTGCGACGCCCGGGGCGACCACGAGTATAGCGCGGCGGGGCCCGGCGCGGCATGGTAGGTCGGCGCGGCGACGATGGCGCCGCTAGCAGCGGCGACGAGTCTCGGAAGATCGCAAAGCAACTCGTGTTGCGGCGATCGGGGAATCCCTCCATATTCCTCGCCGTTCATCTGGCGACCAGACGTTTCGTGCGCCTGCGCCGTTCTGCACACCCCGTCGAGAGCCGACCCCATGAAGCCCACCCCGAAGTCCGCCGGCCTGCTCGCCGGTCTCGCCCTCTGTTTCGCGACGCTCGCCACCCCCGGCGCCGCCTCGGCCTCGAAGATCATCATCCAGTTCACGGGGCTCGACATCACCTACGACGGCGCAACGATCCGCGACACCGGCAGCCCGAGCGACCCGCTCTCGAGTGTCGTGATCACCAACGACGGCGCGGACGTCGCCGGCTCGCCCTTCACGACGGGCGCCGCCATCGACGTGACGATCCCCGGCGTCGTGAACATCCCCACGGCCGGCGGCAGCTCGGAGAGCGGCGCCGTGAGCAGCCTGTCGGGGGGCTCGCTCAAGCTAGCGCTCCCCGGCGGTGGTTATCTCAACCTGACGCTCGACTCGGTGATGGTCAATTATCTGAACCTGGGCCAGGTCCAGTTCGCGTTCGGCGCCACGGTGGCCGGAGTCGATGGCCAGCAACTGCCGGCCGGCCTCGAGCTCGGGTCCCCCGCAACACTCTCCTTCTCGGCGACGATTGGCCTGCAGACCAGCAGCAGCAACGGACGCGTCTCGACCTTCCGCGCCACCGGCAGCGGCGAGATCGTCGGGGACCAGATCCCCGAACCGACCACCGCGGGTCTCGGCCTCCTCGGTCTTATGCTGGGGACGATGGGCCTTCTCCGCTACCGATTCGGCTGAGTCGGTCGGTTAACGAACACCCAAACACTCCAAGGGGCGGTCCGACCGACCGGTCGGAACGCCCCTTTTTCGCGTTTGCCCCCACTTGCGTGGTGGGAGGGGGTCGGGCGATCCTCGATCCCCACCCGGCCGTACCG
>JBOFFC010000137.1:0-36662 GCA_051648405.1 Lacipirellulaceae bacterium | reverse complement strand
CTGCTCGGGGGTGAGCTTCCGCTTGGGTCCCGGCTTGTACTCGGTCGGCGCCAGCGAGCCGGTTTTCTCGCGTCGCCGCAGCAGGCCGCGGACGAACGAAGCACTGACATCAAACCGCAAGGCCAACTGCGGGCTCTTTCCCTCGCCGCGGTCGTACGCCGCAACGATCCGTTCCCGCAGGTCCATCGAAATCGCTTGCATCACCGTCCTCCTTGGTTGGAGAACGGTCTACCCAAACTCCACTCCTGGCGCTATACCAAGTTCGAAAGTGCTGTAACGCTGGGGATCCCGACTGCCGGCGCGCTGACGCTCGACGACAACGGTGGGGGCACCGGTTGGTTCCTCGACCCGACGCCGCTCGACGACTCGGAGTTCTCGTCGATTGCCGCGCTGTTTCAGTCGAGCTTTATCGATACAACCACCCTGGGGCAGTCGAGCCGGAACGACCTCTACCGAACCGTCGTCCACGAGATCGGTCATGCTCTCGGGATCAGGCTTGACGGGAATCTCGAATCAGCGCAGAGCCGGCTTTACCAGATCTTGCCGAACGGAGCGGGAGGCTTCTTCGCCAGTGCGGTACCGGAGTCGCAGTTTCCTATCGTCGATGATAGTGCCGATTCTCTTCTGGGGGCGGTGGCGTACGTCGGTATCGATCCTGTCGAACCTCTTCGGTATGTAGCGGATCCCGATCAGTCATTGGCACAGCCCACTCCAGCGTTCACGGGAGACGAACTCGCGTTCGCACACGAGCTCTGGCGTTACGACTACCGCGACGGCAGCGGCCGGTCGGTGACGTTTACCGAGAGTGGCGGCGGCCACTTCTATGAAGGCTCCCCCAACGGCAACCCAGCGGGCGCAACGGCGCACCCCAACGAATTGCTGAACGCCGGGCGGACGGTCCCGCCGCCGAACGCCGTCCCGGTGCCCACGACCCGGCAGTGGATCTCGGACCTAACCGCCACGTTCCTGAGAGACGCGTTTGGGTATGTGATCGCGCTCCCCAGCACGGTCAACACGGCCCACTCCATGCTCGACGATGCGAGCGGGTTGTTGCTTGTGCAGGGTCGGCCCGGCGCGCTGAACGACACGATCACCGTATCGGTGATCAACGGAAGGGTAAGAACCCAGGTCGCGTCCACGGTTGGCAGCTACAGCGCCGTCGAGTGGTTTCCTGCGGCGAGCGTGTCGCGGATCGTGATCGCCGGGAACGGGGGGACCGACACAATCAGCTTCCCCGGCCTGACTAGCATGGTCACCCTCGTCGATTACGTGGTGAGCACTAACCAGGACGCGAACGAGACCGGATCGATCACCGACGGCGTGGTCGATCTGAGCACGTTGGTCCCCGGCGGCCAGGTGAGCCTCCGCGCCGCCGTGGTCGAGGCCAACGCACGCCTTGGAAACCAAGCGATCTACGTCGCCCCGAATCCGGGCGGCTACCCACTCACCCTGACGGGCGCCGAGGCCACCGCGAGCGCCACGGTCAACGACCTCGACATCACCGGCAACCTGCTGATCGTTGGTGCCGGGGCGGGCCGCACGGTGATCGACCCGAGCTGGGTCGGGACCCCCGCAGCGGCCAGCAACCGTGTCTTCGAGGTCGTCGGCAGCGGCGTGCGGCTTGACCTCGTCGGGGTCACGCTCGCCGGCTCACAGAACACGGCGCCGCAGGGAGGCGCCGCGGTCTTGGTGCAGAACCAGGCAATCCTCGACGTGTCGGACGCGGCGGTCGTGAGCAATGTCGGGGCCGCTATTGTCTCGACGGGGGGGAACGTCACCGTTCGCCGCAGCGTGTTCACGAACAACCAGGAGACCGACGGCGCCGCGATCGACGCGACCGCCGGTTCGCTGACAATCGGCGAGTCGATCTTCGCGCGAAACACGAGCACCGGCGGGGCCGGGACGACCCCGAACGTGAAGGCGGCCACCGGCGTGACCAAGCTCAACCAAGGAGGCAACCTGCACGACAACGCGCCCGGCGGCTTCTTCAACGGCGCCAACACCACCGTCGCCCCGGGCGCCGTCGCCGATGTTCTCGGGACTCCCGACTTCGTCGTAACTAGCGTCGCCGACACGTTTGACCACACGGACGACGCGAGCGCGCTCTCAATCCGCGAGGCGATTGACCTCGCGAACGCACCGGGGGCGAGCACGGTTTGGCTTCCGGCTTGGACGTTCCGCTTGACGCGAGACCGCGCCGCCTACGGCCGGGGAAGTCTCACCGACACGAGCGTGGCGTTTGGCGACCTCGACATCGCGCAGACGACCACCATCCGCGGCGTTGGGGCTACGGCCGGTGCGGTCACCCGCGTCGCGTGGCGCGCGGGAGTCATAGACCGCGCCTTCGAGCTGCTCGGCGACTACAACGGTGACGGAGTAGCCGGAGGTGGGGGGGCGGTCAACGCCGCGGACTACACGATCTGGCGCGACCAACTCGGGTCAACGAACGGCTTGGAAACATTCTCCGCGGACGGGGATGACGACGGCGACGTGGATCAGGCCGACTATGCGATCTGGGTGCAGTACTACGGAAACACTCTGTCAATGTTCAACGTTCAGTCTGTCTGAGTACATCCGGATGACGACGACGAACAAATGAGAAACTAACCGCCGATGCACGCAGATCAACGCAGATAGAGCGACGACCGTGGCGGTCTCGTCCTGATCGATCTGCGTCTATCCGCGTTCATCGGCGGCTGTTCTTCCGCTTCTTCGCGCAGATTCGCGGCCCTTCGCGGTTCCCCCCTTCGTTCCCCCCCTTCTCCGTTGAGCCCCCGCGGTGTTCCCTTGGGACATCAGTGGTTCTCCCCAGGCCTCGGTGAAGCGGCAGTGCGATGGCGATCGTGATCGACGGAAAGCGGGTCGCTGACGAGGTCCGGGGCGAGGTCGCCGAGGGGGTCGCGCGACTGAAGGCCGAGCTGGGCGTCACCCCCTGCCTGGCGGCGGTTCTGGTCGGCGACAACCCGGCCAGCCAGGTCTACGTCCGCAACAAGGAACGGGCCTGCCAACAGGCGGGCATGGAGAGCCGCCTGCACCGCCTGCCGGCCGAGACGACCGAGGCCGAGCTGCTCGCCCTGGTCGAGCGGCTCAACGCCGACCCGGGCGTTCACGGGATCTTGGTGCAGTTGCCGCTACCGGCGCAGGTCGATGCGCAGCGCGTCCTGCGGGCCGTTTCGGTGGCGAAGGACGTCGATGCGTTTCATCCGGAGAACGTCGGCCTGATGGTCCAGGGGCAGCCGCGGTTCCTCCCCTGCACGCCGCACGGGGTGCTCGAGCTGCTGAAGCGCTCGGGCGTGCCGACGGCCGGGGCGCACGCGGTGGTGATCGGGCGGAGCGACATCGTCGGCAAGCCGATGGCCGTGCTGCTGGGGCAGAAGGGCTGGGACTGCACGGTGACGCTCGCCCACAGCCGGACGCCCGACCTGCCGGGGGTCTGCCGCTCGGCCGACATCCTGGTGGCGGCGATCGGCAAGCCGAACTTCGTCGGCGGGGACTGGGTGAAGCCCGGCGCGGCGGTGATCGACGTGGGGATCAACCGCCTCGACGACGGGACCGAGCGTGGCAAGCTGGTCGGCGACGTCGACTACGCCGCGGCCGCCGCCGTCGCGGGTTGGATCACGCCGGTCCCCGGGGGGGTTGGTCCGATGACGATCGCCATGCTGCTGGGGAACACGCTGGCCGCGGCGCGGGGAGAGCGCTAAGCCGCGAGCGGCTGCCCTTTTTGTCCTGCCCTCTGCCGGCTGCCCGCTGCCCACTCGCGGAAGATTGCACCCCCCCGAATCGCTGGTATGCTGCCGGCAATCCCCGCCGCAACACCGATCGCCCCCGCCAGGCCCCCACGATGAGCACCCCCGCAGCCGGATTCTCGTTCGTTCGCGTTCTCGCCCTGCTAATCCCGGTCGCGATCGTCGCGGCGGTCGTTGGGGCGCGGATCCCCGGGTACGAGACGGCGGCCCAGGCGGAGCTCGAGAGCGACATGCTCGCGGGGCTCCTGAAGGACTACGGCGGGCTGCCGATCGACACAGTGAAGCTCGTCGATGCCGACGGCGACCTGGTGTGCGACTCGCCGGCCGACGCCGACTGCAAGGCGCCCGAGAAGCTCGTCTTCACCTACGTGCCGACCCCCGAGGCGTCGGACGACCCCGAGGCGTGGGCCGACGTCGTCAAGGCGCTCGGCGAGGCGACCGGCCTGCCGGCCGAGTACCGGGCCTTCGAGTCGACGAACGACGAGCTGGCGGCAATGGCCCGCGGCGAGCTGCACGTGGCGGGGGTCAACACGGGCGCCGCGCCGGCGGCCGTCGCAAACGCGGGGTTCGTGCCGGTCTGCACGTTGGGGTCGGCCGACGGGACGTGGGGCTACACGATGAAGATGATCGTCCCCGCGAAGGGGGGGGTCGATTCGCTCGACAAGCTCAAGGGTAAGGAGGTCGCGTTCACGCGGCCCGACTCGAACTCCGGCTTCAAGGCGGCGCTGATCCTGCTGATGACCGAGCACGAGCTGCTCCCCGAGCGCGACTACAGGTGGAGCTTCACCTACGACCACGACGCCTCGATCAAGGAAGTCGTCGCGGGCGAGATCGACGCGGCGCCGGTGGCCAGCGACATCCTCGCGCGGATGACGAACGACGGCGAGGTCTCGGCCGTCGCCTACAAGGTCGTCTACGAATCGGAGAAGTTCCCGCCGGCGGTGCTAGGCATGGCCCACAACCTGCCGTCGGAGCTGCGGACCAAGGTCCGCGACGCGCTGCTGGGCTTCAACTGGGCCGGCACGTCGATCGAGAAGAAGTACGGCTCGTCGGGCGCGGCGAAGTTTGTCCCCGTGACGTACAAGGACGACTGGGCGAACATCCGCCGCATCGACGAAGCGGTCGCCAAGGCCAAGCGAGCGGGCACGACCAAGAAGTAGCGAGGTGCGCCACGCAGAAGCCGCTCCGCCGCAGCCACTGAGACACTGAGACACTCAGCCCCTCTGCCGCCGCGCCTCGTAGAACAGCACCGCGGCGGCGGCCGAGACGTTGAGGCTGTCGGCCACGCCGCGCATCGGCAGCGCGATCGG
Organism: Lacipirellulaceae bacterium; assembly: GCA_051648405.1. Taxonomy (GTDB): domain Bacteria; phylum Planctomycetota; class Planctomycetia; order Pirellulales; family Lacipirellulaceae; genus JBOFFC01. The sequence goes on along the minus strand of JBOFFC010000137.1, from coordinate 31,606 downwards.
CACGGCGTTCCCTGCGCGCCACGCGTCGGAGAGGCCGTCGGCCTCGCTCCCGAGGACGATCGCCGTAGCGCCGCGGAAGTCGGCGTCGGCGTAGCTCGTCGTCGCGTCGGGGAGCGTCGCGTACGCCGTCACGCCGAGCCCCGCGAGCCACTCCTGGGTGTCGTCGAGCGTCGCCACGGCGATGTTCGACTTGAACACCGCCCCGACGCTCGCTCGGATCGCGTTGGGGTTGAACAGGTCCACCCGTTGACCGACCACCACGACCGCGTCGATCCCGGCGCCGTCGGCCGTGCGGAGGATGGCCCCCAGGTTGCCGGGTTTCTCGAGCCCGTCGAGGACGGCGATCAGCGGCTGATGGGGGAGCGCCAGGTCGGCCAGCGACCGGGCGCTCGCGATCGCGACGAGGACCACACCGTCGGTCCGGTCGCCGTAGGCGAGCTTTGCGAAGACGTCGCCCGCGACGCGCACGACCGGCGTCCCCCGCTCGGCGAGCAGCGCGAGCGCCTCGCGGACACGCTCGGCGCCGGGGCCCGTCTCGTCGGCGCCGATCGCCACGTAGGCTTCAACCGGATCGACGCCCGCGGCGAGCGCGCGGGCCGTCTCGCGGGCCCCATCGACCAGCAGCCGGCCCGTCGCGCGGCGCTCCCGGCTGTCGCGCAGGGCGATCGCCTGCTTCAATCGGGGGTTGTGCCGGCTGGTGATCGGCGGGTCGTCGGCGGGGGTCGGCACGCGGCGGCTTGTGTCAGAGGAACGAACAGGGCGATCCGCGCGTGAGAAACTCCCCCGACCGCGGCGCACCCCCCATCGTAGCCGCCCCCGGCGTGCTCTTCACCTACGGGACGCTGATGTTCCCCGACGTGTGGCGTCAGGTCGTGGGGCGTGAGGCCCGTTCGGTCGAGGCGACCCTCATCGACTACGCACCCTATCGGGTAGACGGAGAGGTCTACCCAGCGCTCGTCGCCGAGTCGGGCGCCGAGACGCGGGGGGTTGTCTACTTGGGGCTCACGGGCGACGAGGTCGAGCGCCTCGACCGCTTCGAGGGGGAGCTCTACGAGCGTCGGCGGGTCACGGTGCTCACAGGCGACGGTCGCGACGTACTCGCCGAGTGCTACGTTGCCCGCCGCGCGGCCCGCGACGAGCTCACCGACGAGCTGTGGGACGCCGACGAGTTCGTCGCACGCGGCGGGCTCGGCGAGTTCCAAGGCCGCTACCGCGGGTTCGCCGCCGCCGTGGAGGCGACCCCCATCGACAAGGAGAAGGCCCTAGTGGCTACGCCGGCGCTGATGTCCGCGGCCGAAGTGATCGCGCTGTTGGGACTGGTCCCCCTCCCCGAGGAGGGGGGCTACTACCGCGAGACGTTCCGCTCGCCGCGCGTCGTGGCCGGGGACGCGCTCGGCCCCGAGTACGCGTCGCAGCGCAACACGCTGACGGCGATCTACTTTGTCGTCACCGCGGATTCCCCGTCGGCCTGGCACGTTCTGCCGAGCGACGAGGTCTTCCTGTGGCATGCGGGGGCGTCGGTCGAGATGCTCCGGCTCCCCCCCGAGGGCCCCGCGGCGCCCGTTCGGCTCGGCGCCGATCTGGCGGCCGGTGAGCGTCCTCAAGCGGTGGTGGCGGGCGGGGTCTGGCAGGGGTGCCGACTGGCCGACGCGCCGCGGCCGTGCGACTGGGCGCTGCTGTCGTGCCTCGTGGCGCCGGGGTTCGACTTCGCCGACTTCCGCGTGGCGAGCCCGGCGGAGGTCGAGGCCCTGGTGCGGGCCCACCCGGAGCTCGAGGCGGAGGTGCGTCGGCTGGCCCCCCGCGACGGCTGAGCCCCCCCGCCAAAGTGGCAGCCCCGCCCCGCCGAGCGGCCCCCCGCGGCGACCCAGTGGGCGCGTTTTGACAGCCGTGCCTAACGCCGTCGGACCACCGTTGGCCGCGGACAACGGCCGTAAATCGCGGCGTTCGTCGTGCCGACGGCCGGTAGGTCGTCGTGGCCCGGAGGGTTGGCGCCGAAGTTGCTCCTACGATGGCGGCAACGCGGCCCACGGTCCGCGCTATCCATTCGCCCTGAACACCGCGGACCCCCTCGAGGGCCCGCCCCGTCCCCTGCCCGTCAACCCGTAGCGAGGCTCTCCCGCCATGGCGACCGCCACGAAGAAGAAGACCAAGGTCAAGCTCGAGCCCATGAACGACAAGGTTGTCGTCGAGCGCGAAGAGTCGAGCGACGTCACGGCCGGCGGCATCGTCCTGCCGGACTCGGCCAAGGACAAGGCGAACCGGGGCGTGATCGTCGCGGTCGGCCCCGGCAAAATCCTGGACAACGGCAAGCGGGGCGAGATGCAGGTCAAGGTCGGCGACCGCGTCCTGTTCACCACCTACGCCCCCGAGACGATCGAGCTGGGGGACGACGAGTTCCTGCTGATGAGCGAGTCGGACATCCTGGCGGTTGTTGAATAGACGGCAGCGGGCAGAGGGCAGCAGGCAGACGGATAGCCGCCGCAGAGCGGCGACCTCCTCTCACCTCTCGCCTCTCGCCTCTCCCCCAAAACACCCTACTCCAAAACACCGGAGACTCCCCCATGGCGAAGATGATCGCCTTCGATCAAGAAGCCCGCGACGCGATGCGTCGTGGCGTGCAGAAGCTCGCCCGCGCCGTCAAGATCACGCTCGGACCGAAGGGTCGCAACGTGATCCTGCAGAAGTCGTTCGGCTCACCGACGGTGACCAAGGACGGCGTCTCGGTCGCCAAGGAGATCGAGCTCGAGGACACCTACGAGAACATGGGCGCGCAGATGGTGAAGGAGGTCGCCGCCAGGACCTCCGACGTCGCCGGTGACGGCACCACCACCGCCACCGTGCTCGCCGAGGCGATCTTCAACGAGGGCCTCAAGGCGGTCGTCGCCGGCGTGAACCCCGTGCAGATGAAGCAGGGGATCGAGAAGGCGGTCGAGGAGATCACCGCCGAGCTCAAGAAGATGTCGATCAAGGTCAAGAGCACCGAAGAGATGGCTCAAGTCGGCACGGTCGCCGCCAACGGCGACCGCGAGATCGGCGACATGCTCGCCAAGGCGATGGAGAAGGTCGGCAAGGACGGCGTCATCACCGTCGATGAGGGCAAGTCGCTCGCCACCGAGGTCGAGTGGGTCGAGGGGATGCAGTTCGACCGCGGCTACTTGTCGCCGTACTTCGTCACCGACCAGCAACTGATGGAGTGCGTGCTCGAGGACTGCTACGTGCTCGTGCACGAGAAGAAGATCTCGAACGTCAAGGACCTGGTCCCTTGCCTCGAGGCCGTGGTCAACGCCGGCAAGCCGCTGCTGATCGTCGCCGAGGACATCGACGGCGAGGCCCTCGCCACGCTGGTGATCAACAAGCTCCGCGGCACGTTCCAGGTGGCGGCCGTGAAGGCCCCCGGCTTCGGCGACCGCCGCAAGGCGATGCTCGAGGACATCGCGGTCCTCACCGGTGGTCAGGCTGTGTTCGAGGACCTCGGGATCAAGCTCGACAGCGTCGGCCTGACCCAACTCGGCCGCGCCAAGAAGGTGATCATCGACAAGGACAACACGACGATCATCGAGGGCGCCGGCAAGAGCGGCGACATCAAGGGTCGCATCGACCAGATCCGCCGCGAGATCGAGAACTCCTCCAGCGACTACGACAAGGAGAAGCTCGAGGAGCGTCTCGCGAAGCTCTCCGGCGGCGTGGCGAAGGTGAACGTCGGCGCCGCGACCGAGAGCGAGATGAAGGAGAAGAAGGCCCGCGTCGAGGACGCGCTCCACGCCACCCGCGCCGCGGTCGAAGAGGGGATCCTCCCCGGCGGCGGCGTCGCCCTCGTGCGCACCAGCAGCAAGGTCAAGCCGACCGGGCTGACGCACGACCAAGAGGTCGGCTACGGGATTGTCGTCCGCGCCTGCCGCGCGCCGCTCACGGCGATCGCGTCGAACGCCGGCAAAGACGGCGGCGTCGTCTGCGAGAAGGTCGCCGAGATGAAGGGCGCCGAGGGCTACAACGCGGCGACCGACAAGTACGAGGACCTCGTGAAGTCGGGGGTCATCGACCCGGTGAAGGTCACGCGGACCGCGCTGCAGAACGCGGCCAGCGTCGCCACCCTGATGCTGACGTCCGACGCCCTGATCGCCGAGGCGCCGAAGAAGGACAAGAAGTCGGCCGCGGCCCCCGGCATGGACGACATGTACTGAGCCGCGGCGGGCTAGGGGCTGTCAGCGATCAGCTTTCAGCCATCGGCCCACGCTGTATCGAGGCGACAATCCGAGGGCCGTCGGCGCAAGCCGGCGGCCCTCGGCGTTTGGGGGGAGTTCGAATTTGAACTTGGCACGATCTGCCGCTAAGCTTCAGTCATGACCGCCCTCGAAGAAACCACGCTGCTGTCCGTCGAGGAATACCTCGCCCGCGAGGAAGAAGCCGACGTGCGCCACGAGTACCTCGGTGGCTACGTCTACGCCATGGCGGGGTCCAAGAACTCGCATACGTTGATTTCGACCGACCTTCTGGTCGCACTCGGTCTCGCGTTGCGAGGCAAACCTTGCCAACCATGGAACTCCGACGCGAAGGTCCGCGTCCGGCTCCCGACGCACACTCGCTTCTACTACCCCGACGTGATGGTGGTGTGCGACCCGAACCCGGGGAGCGACACTTTCCACGACCGTCCGGTAGTGCTCGTCGAGGTGCTTTCTGACTCGACCCGGCGAACCGACGAGTTTGAGAAGCGTGAGGCGTACCTCACGATCCCCACGCTGAAGGCCTACCTGCTGGTCGAGCAGGACTCCGCCGCGGTGCGGGTCTACCGCCGCGCGGGTGACGACTTCGCCGTCGAATGGCACGCCGGGCTCGACTCCGTCGTTCCGCTCCCCGAGGTCGGCGTCGAACTCGCCCTTCGCGACGTCTACGCCCGCATCGACTTCACGGCGGCGCCGGCCGCCGAAGAAGCGTAAACGCGAGGCTCACCGGGCGTAGGTCCCCACCTGCGCCGCGATCGAAGCGTGGCGGCGCGGCGTGACCGCCAGGCCCATCCAGCCGTCCTCGATCACGAACTGACTCACCACCAGGCCGTCGAGCTTCGAGGCGACGCCCGTCGGCGTCCGGTCGGCGGCGAGCAGCTCGAGCCGGCGGTCCTCGCCGAGCACCTTGCCCCACACGGCGTGCAGCCTCAGCCGCGCGCCGGTCCGCAGCCGCCCTTCGATCTGCGGCGCCCCCTCCTGCACCAGCGCCGGGCGCAGGCCGCTGACCGCGGGGCGGTAGAACGCGTGGACCTTGAAATCGTGGTGCGCGGCGCCGCGGACGACCATCTCGCGGAGCGACAGCGTCAGCTCGACACGCCCCCCGTCGAACGTCACGCGGACCGGGTCGGCGTCGGCGAAGCGGACGATGGCGCCGTCTTCGGCGTGGTTCTCGGTGGCCTTGATCGCGAGCCGCTCGGCGAGTCGCTCGCGGAGTTGCCGCGCTGTCAGCCGCTGGCCGGCGAGGCCGAGGCCTTCCACCGCGTTATTGACCGACGACTCGTGGAGCTGCACGCTCAGCACGCTGTCCGAGGGGGCCCGCATCCGGGGGGTGTGCGCGGCGAGCTGCTCACTGCCGGCGACACGCAGCCGCGCGATCAGCCGCGTGTCGGTCGTGCGGAGCTCGACCGGCTGGAGCTCGAGGCCGAGCGACGTGGCGCGGGCCACGACGTCGTCGTTCCAACGCGACTCGAGCCGCGTGAGCTCGGGCCCGACGCGCTCGTCGAGCGTCCGAGCGACTTGGCGCTCGACCTTGACGCGCGACTCGGCCGCGGCCCGCGAGCGGACCTGCGAGTATCGGTCGCGGGCGACGCGCCGGACATACGACCCCACCAGCGGCACGCGGTCGTAGCTGCTCGACAGACCCGCGAGGCGCGAGCTGCTCGTAGCCTGGGCGCTCGCCCCTTGCGCGTCGATCCCCTCGTAGTCGAGGACCAGCGGCTTCTGCGCGACGAACTGCGACACGCCGCGGCTGCGGACCACGGCCGGGCCGCCGCGCGAGTACGTGTCGGACTGCACGTCGCCGCGCGCCTCGAGGGCCAGCCGCCAGGCGCGCTCGTCGGGGGTGAGCTTCACCGCCAGGCGGGTCTGCGTGGTGGACCAACCACGGACCGGGGCGCCGGCGATCGTGTCGCGCACCACGCCGCGCTGCGGTTCGCTCGTTGGGAGCAGCCGGTTCACGAGGTCCGCCGCGATCGCCACACGCAGGTTGGCGTTGCGGTAATCGCGCTCGACGAGCTCGCCTACCTCGCGCTCGGCCGGCAGCGACCCGGCGGCGAGCTGCCGCGCTTCTTCGAGGATCACCCGTCCGGCCGCCCCCGAGGGGCCCGCCTCGTACTGCTCGAGCCGCTGCGCCAGCTTCAGCGGCTTGGGGAGCGCGAGCGGCAGCGTGCTGGCGGCGTCGGAGGCCGGCAGGCGGCGGGCGCCGAACGAGTGCCCGGCGCCGAGCGGCGCGAGCGCCCAGCCGTCGCTCGACATGGCCCACCGCATCGCTTCGAGTTGCTCGGCCACCAGCGCGCGGCCCGCTTCGACCTGCGCAACGGCGACGCGGCGGTCGAGCTCGGCGCCCCACGCGTCCCCACGGCGCACGAGCGCGTGGTGAGCGCGGCGCAGCTCGGCGGCGAGCGCCGGTGACGCCACGTCGTCCGCCATCCGCAGCCCCTCGGTCGCTTCGGCCGCCAGCCGCTCGAGCGTCAGGCGGACCGCGGCGACGTCCGACGCGCCCAGCCCGGCGAGGCCGCGGAGCTGGTACGCGACGGCCCAGGCCCAGCCGGCCGACTCGGGGGAGGCCGCGATCACGTCGAGCTGCTCGCCGAGCTTGGTCGCCGCCGGGTAGGCGCCCGAGGCCGTCCCCGCCGCGAGGTACTCCGAGACCCGCATCATCCCGACCTTCGTGAACCGCCCGTTGCGCGGGGTCGGCCGGGCGACGAAGCGGCGCGTCGACTCGTCGCTCAGCAGGTTCGCGTAGCCATCGACAATGCCGATGGCCGCGTCGCGGGTCGCGGTCGCGACCACGTCGAGCACCACGAGCGGTTGCGGCTTCGTCGGGGCGACGAGCGCGCCGAGGCGCCGCGCCCCTTGGGCGACTAGCTCGCTCGCGTAATCGGCGCTCCGCACGGCTTGGCTTGGCGACGCCTCGATCACCGGGAGCACGGCGGCGAGCTCGGCGCTCCAGCGCGGCTCGCTCGGCACGAGCACGAGCAGCCCCAGTTGCTGCGCCGGCGCCGCGGCGAACATCGCTTCGACGCGCGAGATGCCGGCGAGGGGGGTCTCGATCCGCGGGTAGGGCGCCATCAGGTCGGCCGCCGACAAGCGGCGGAGCGGGTCGGTCGCGTGGTCGCCGCTGAGCACCGCCGGGTCGATCCGCAGGCCGTGCGCGAGCTCCGCCAGCCGCGACAGGCTCCGCGGCGCGTACTCGGCGAGGGGGGCCGGCGCCTCGATCGGGCCGAGGCTCAGCACGGGCCAGCGGATTACCCCCCCGCCGGCGACGGTCGGCGACGCGGGTCGCCACTGTCGCTCGTCGAGCGAGCGTACGCCCTCGTGGGCGACGAACCAACTCAGGCTAAAGGCCGCGACGGCCAACAGCACGAGCCAAGTGGGGGCGGGGTCGTTACGCTGTGCATCCATGTGCCGGCTGCCTCCTGCAGCGAGCCGTCGCCGCGGCCCGGGGGCCATCGGCGACGCGTAGCGGTCGGTGAATCGGTGGCGCTCCGGGGATCGGAACGCTTTGCGTCGAGTGCATCCAATGCGTAGTTTCGGTAGTCTGCGTCGAGTAGTTGAGGCGGCGCGGGAAACCGACGGCGCCGCTAGCGGGCGACCGATCGGGTAGCGCACGGCGTTCCGGTAAACACCGGCGCGGGGAAGGCCACGAGGCGGGCGCCGGGGTGATCAACACACAGGAGAGGCCGTCTTGAACGACCTGCTAGCACGGCTGGTGGCCGTCGCCGTGGGAGGAGCCGTCGGCTCGGTCGCCCGCTACGGGGCGACGCTGGCGTGCGTGCGCCTGCTGGGGGACCGCTTCGGCTGGGGGACGCTCGGCGTGAACGTCGCGGGCTGCTTCGCCCTGGGGATCGTCGCTCACCACGCGGCGCGGCTCGGCCCGACTGGGCACGCGGCGCTGGGGGCGGGCCTGCTGGGGGGCCTGACGACGTTCTCGACGTTCGGCCTCGAGACGTTCCGCCACCTAGAACGCGGCGAGACGGGGCTCGCGCTGGCGAACGTGGGGCTGAACATGCTGGTCGGCCTGGCGGCCGTGGCAGCGGGGATTGCCGCGGCGCGGGGGCTTGGTGGCTGAGCGCTGCCGCTACTTCACGTTGCCGTACTTCTTGAGCTCGTCCAGCGTGAACTTGACCGCGATCTCGTTGGCCACGTCCGCTTCAATCGTAACGCGGCCCGACGGCATCGTTACGCGCTCGAAGTCGAGACCTTCGAGCCCGTCGGCCGAGGGGGGTTCCATGCGAAACAGGGTGACGACGTGCTGGCCGACGACCGCGCCGTCCCCTTCGGCGTAGCTGCTCAAGACGAAGCGCCCGTCAGCGCCGACCTTGCCAAATGCCGCGCGGCCCGCCTTGCCATCCTCGCCTTGGGCGACGGGGGCGAACATCACTTTGCCGCCAGGGTACGGCTCGCCGCCAACCGTCACGACGCCGCCAGCAGGGGCCAGCTCGTACGGCGATGGGCTGCAACCGAAGCACAGCATCGGAGCGAGGATCGCGGCGCTAAAGCGCCTACGCGAGCGGCGCGGCCGCGGCGCTTCAAAGACCGTTGATCGTGAGCCCATCGTATCGGTCCCCGAGAAGCCAGAAGAGCCGCACGTCGAGATCTTCCGTGAGAAAGTGTACCGACCCGTCGACAAAGCTGAAGTAGGCGCCACCAGGGTGCCAGCTATAGGAGCAGTCATCTGTTCCGCTCCCGGTGGGGAGGCGGTCGATGTCAAACGTCGACAGCGGGAACGCCGCCCCGCCGATATTGCAGTTGATCACGTCCCGGGTCTTGAAGAGTGTGCTGCCGTCCTCGTCGTACGTGCCGAGCCACATAGGAAAGCTCTTCAGTTCGGCGACGTACGCCGCCTCGCCAACGATGATCGTCTTGCTCGTCCCGTCGGTGACGTCCTCAATCCCAAACGGTTTCCGATAAACGTCCTTCACAGTAACGTCGAGCGTGCCGTCCCCCGTGACGTCGTCGTCGCACTCGTCGGGCTTAAGCATCTCCTGTGTTCGCAGGAACATGCCGCGGTCGCAGTATCCGCGCGACCCCTTGTAATGGCTCACGGCGTGACCGAAGTTGCGCGCCGCGTTCGCCGCGCCGAAGTACGACCCGTCGGGGATGAAATCGGGCAACTCGACCGAGGGGCACCGGAACGTTGAGATCACCGCTCTTCCGCCGGCGATCGGCAGCTTCGCGGTCCGTTCGGCGGCGGTGAAGATGAACGGCTGCCAAGGGTTGCCGTCGTAGTCGAGTCCGTTGAAGGCGATGCCGTTGTTCACGAGCTGGTCGTGCACCGGCTGCTGTTCGAGCTGCGGCAGGATCCGCGACGCCCAGCCCAGACCGTCTTCGAGCCGGCTCTTCACCGTCGGCGATGGCACGGCGGTGTAGGCCCCGCGCGGAAACGTCTTGAACGTGTCGTGGTGACCGAGCAGCGCCAGGCCGATCTGCTTCAGGTTCACCGAGCAGCTCATCCGCCGCGCCGACTCGCGGGCAGCCTGCACGGCCGGCAGCAGCAGCGCGACCAGGATCCCGATGATCGCGATCACGACCAGCAGCTCGACGAGAGTAAACGCCGCCGAACTGCCGCTTCGCCGCAGGTTCCTGTTCATCCCAGGGACTCCGTGCCAGTGGAGGGAAAGTGAAACGCGAGACGCAGCACAATCAAGACGTCTCTAGCACCTCACCGTTGACGCTGAACGCGGCGCCCTGCGGCGCCGGCGAACGACACGAGCGCGAGCAGCGCGGCTGCCGGCTCGGGGACGGCGACTGACGACGACGCGGACGGTCCCGGCGTGCCGTAGCGGGCGACCCACACGGCGTAGTCCGCTTGGTTGATGACGAAGTCGCGGTTGCCGTCGGCGCGGGCCTCGTTGAGCTCGACGCTCGTGGCCCCCACCGTGTCGCGCCACGCCGTGTAGTCGGCCGCGTTCACCACGCCGTCACCCGTGTAGTCTCCGGTGATCAAGTTCGGTCCGCCGATGGTGGCCAGCAACGGCGTGCCGTAGAGCACTCCCTGGTTCGTTTCGACAAACGCGGGCTGCGGCGCGGGGGTGGCGGGATTGCCGTCGTTCGTGGGGTGCGGGTCCCCCGACTGCCGCAGGTCGTGCGGGCCGACGTTGCCACCGACCCCCGCCGAGCCCGAGCCGGCGTTGTCGGTCAGGTTCGACACGTGCCAGTCGGCGAACGTCGAGCCGGTCGAGTTGCCCCACCGGCCGATGTACTCGACCTCGTAGTCGAGCAGTTGCATCTGCGTCCCCGGCTCGATGTTGGGGGTCCAACCCGGGGGGAACCCGAACACCGTGTCGTTGACGCCGAAGTTCACGCGGCCGTAGACGCGGCCGTTCTCCGTCTCGTCGACCTCGGCCAGCACGCCGACCGAGTCGAGGATCGTCCAGCCGGCGCGGCCCGTGGGAGTGTCGAGTCCGTCGTTCCCGACGTCGAGGTCCTCGCCTAGCAGCGGCGCCGCGCCGGTGTCGTTGCGGATCAGCATCGCGGTGAAGCCGCTGTTCTCGATCGCGCCGGTCGTGGGGGCGTCGGTCCCTTGCTCAAGGTCCGAAGCGCCCAGCGTGCTCCCCTCGGCGGCCGCATTGCCGAACCCGGGAAACGCGCCGGGTCCAGTGCCGGGCTTGTTGGGGCCGTTGTTCACCAGGTTATTGCCAGCCGAGTTGACCTGGCTCGCCGCGTAGCGGTTGAACTTCTGCCGCATCGACAAGAAGCCGTTGCTCCCGAGGTTGAAGGCCCCCAGGTCGAACAGGTTCTCGACGATCCCCGCGTCCCCCGCCCCGGTCACGTCGCGCTCGTTCTCAAGGATCAGCAGGTAGTGATTGGTGAGCGAGGCGCCGGCCGTCCCGCGGATCTCGACGAGCTCGTCGCGGAGGTCGGTCGATCCACCACCGGGGTTGAAGAAGATCTCGTTGATGTAAACCTGGCCGGCCGCCGGCGTCGCGAGCATCGCCGAGAGGACGCAGCAAGCGGCACAGGTCCGCGGGAGCTGGATACGCATGATTGGGTCGCCTGAAGTGGATCGGAGCTTGAGTTGGGTGGACGGGGCGTCGGCGGTTAGCGTGCGCCGCGACGGCGCAGCAGCGTGAGCGCGGCAGCGCCAAGAGTGGCTGAGCTCGGCTCGGGGACGATCGTCACGCCGACTCCTTGCAGCCGAGCGCCGTTACCGGCCTCGGTCGTGCCGAAGCGCGGCGCGAGCTCGCCGTAGGTCAGCGTGAAGCGTTCGCCCGCGACGAACGGGATTGTGAGGGTGTTCGACTCGTCGTCGATCGTCGCCGAGATTTCGAGCAGGTAGACGACCGGCCCGACGACCGCGCCGGCGGCGATCGCCGCATCGACGGCCCCGGGGATCGTCGTGTTCGCAGCCGAATCGAAGAACGTGAGCCGCAGCCCCGACGCGCTCGTGAGCACGAAGTGCTCGAGCGACTCGTCCTTCACGCCATCGAAGTTCAGCCGGGTCAGCAGGCCGGGTTGGTCGAACGAGAACTCGATCCCTTCGGCGACGTTGTCGAGGCCACGGACGACGTCGAACTTATCGATTTCGTTGCCCGTCGCACCCGCCACGCCGCGTGAGTCGATCCCCATCCCCTGGCTGCCGCGCTCGAACAGCAGGGCGCCGGCGGGGGTTGCCGACAACGTCATCGCGACGCCGTCGCGCGTCGTGACGCCGGTCGCGAGTCCGTCGATCCCCGCGGCGCTCGCGCCGAAGGGGAAGTACGCAGTCGCGGCGTGGGTCGGATCGACGCCAACGAGTGCAAGGATCACGCAGCAGATCGCAGGACGCATCGGCAGTCCGTTTCAATCAAGTGGCGGAGTAAGTCCCGCGCCCCGCACGGCAGCCCCCCCCTGAGCTCGCTCGGGGGGGGGCGCCGTCGAACGGAGAGCGGCCGTGGATCACGAACGCGAGCGTGCGCCGGCAACACCGGCGGCGGCCAGGACCGCGAGCAACGCGGCGGTCGGTTCGGGGATCACGCCGGGCGAGCCGACGAGCGTCACGGTTGCGCCGGGACCCGGCGGGAAGCCGATCGTCTCGTTCAGGAACGGGTTCGACTCGTAGGCCCCGCGCTGACCGAGCGTCGAGAGGGCGATCGGCCCGAGCCCGGTGGGGTCTTCCCAAGTGCGGAGGCCGTCGGTGCTGGTGTAAGTGAGCGAGTCAACGACGGTCCCGTTGGCAAGCAGGAGGTTCGCCTGGTCGCCACCCTGGCCAAGACCACCGCCGCCGTCGGCGGCGCCGAGGTTCGCGACGGCGCCCCATACGTTAGTGAACCGCGAGATCGAGTCCACGTCCACGTCGGCGGTGACCATGAACACGGCCGTTTCGAACGGGCTCAGGATGAACGACGGGAGGGCAACGCCCGAGGCCACGGACGGGTTCTCGTCGTCGTAGAAGAGGATGCCCGTGTCGCCGTCGGTGTCGCCGAAGTTGGTGACTTCGATCCAGTCGGGGGTCCCGTCGGGGCCCGAGATGCCGACGTACGTCTCGGTGATCCGGAAAATCGGCCCCACTGCGCTGACTACGCCGGCGCTCGCAAGCGGCGCGGCGAGCGCCACCATGGCGCAGAGGAACCAGTTGCACGTCTTCATTAGGCAAACTCCGTCGTTCGATGGTGGTGAGCGCTCGAAGGGCCGTTGGTGGTCCCCCGATGCGCGGCCGAGAACGCAGAGTATGCCGGCTCGCGCCGGCACTTTGGTTAAGGAAGCGTTAAGTCCAGGTTATGATTTCGCTTGGCGAGCGCTGACGCACAAATGCGAAACGCCGCGGAGGGGTCGCCCCTCCGCGGCGTGTTTGCCAGTGGTTGCGCTGCCCGAGGCGGCGCTTCAGCCGAGCTTGACTTCGATCTTGCGCGGCTGCGTCTCGGGGCGCTTGGCGATCTCGACCCGCAGGACGCCCGCGTTGAGCTTCGCGTCGATCGAGTTGGGATCGACCGTGTCGGGGAGCGACAGCGTGCGCGTCACGTCGCCGAACCGGCGTTCGTTGTAGGCGAACGTCGGGGCGGGCTCCCCCGCCGAACGCTTGAGGCTGACCGAAAGCTGGCCGTTCTCGAAGGTGACCTCGACGTGCTCCGGGAGGACTCCCGGGGCATCGACCTCGACGAACAGTCGGTCGTCGGCCTCCCAGACGCTGGCCGGGGCGCTCCACGACGCGGGGACGTTCCGCAACGCGCTGGGGGAAGGGAAGAAGTGACTGAGCAAGGAATCGACGTCGGTGAGCGACCCGGGGAGTAACTGCCCCACACGGTTGGCTGAGGTCGATCGGGGGTTGCACGGGGACATAGTGAGCTCCTCCTTCAATGCGGTTCCAAAGCTGACGAAGAGCGACGGCCCCGAACGGGGACCGGGCTCAAACTCCGAACAATGCTTCGGCGAGGTCTAGGCTTAGCGCCTCAGCCTCCACGGAACCGGAGAAAAGCAAGTTCGGCGCCAATCACCACGAGTGCGACGTAACCTATTCTACTGCATCCACTTACAAAGCGAACGCGACGGCACGCCGATCGGTAGTTGCACCATAATGGCAGTCGCCGACGTCACCCAAGGGGGCTTCGAACTCGACGTCGGGCGCCATTCTGGCGCCATCGACGAAATCCCGACGGGTCACCCTTCAACCCGCAGATGGACCACGTACGACCCACTGAAGAGCACAGCGGGGCGATCGGGGTCGGGCCCCCGGACCTCGACGACCAGGTCGAGCTTGGCCTGCCCCTTCTCGCGGAGCATTTCGTCGAAGTGCGAAAGGTCTGCGTCGCGCGGGGGGAGGCACACCGCGACGATCGTCGGCGACTCGACCGGCCGGTGGTACTTGATCGAGCTCCGTCGCAGGACGGTCCCCCCGACGAGCCCCCGCTCGGCCAGCAGCTGCTCGCACATCCCCCAGCCGGCGATCGTGCAGAGGGCGTTCAGGCTCCCCGCGAAGGCCGTCTGGTGGGGGTTCCGGTTCCGCGCGAGCGGCATCGAGACCCCCAGGCCACGCTCCGAGTAGGAATCGGCCGTCACCCCCATCGCCACGGCCAGGGGGATTTCGTCAGCGAGCGCCCGCCTCAGGCGTTCGAGTGGCGGTGTGGCGGGATCGACGGGTTGCGGCGACGCAGAGGACACCCTCGCGATGCTACTCCAACGACGCCCCGCCGCTAAGCCGTTTCTCGCCCCGGGCCACGCCTACGGCGGAGGAGAGAGGGGGACGAAAGGGATCAAGGGAGATAATCCAGAGCGGGTCGTACCCTCCCCAGCCGTTGCGAAGTCGCGCCGACAGGCCACTAAACGACCCATTCAACCCAAATGACCACGTTTGACTTCTCTCCGTAACTCCGAAGTTGGAAAACATCGCCACACTGGGTAGATTCTGCCGAGTGGGCGAACCCGGCGAGCCAGCCGGGGGCCCCCCCGCCAGCACGTTCGCGTAGCACTTCGCCGCGCGACGCCGCGCAAGGAGGCGTCGATGGCTACCACTACCCCGCTGCGGCTGGTTCACGCGAGCGACCTGCGGCTCGACTCGCCACTCGCGGGGCTCGCTGAGGTACCGGACCTTTTGCGCCCCGTACTGCGTGACGCAGCTCGGACCGCGGCCGAGCGGGTGTTCGACACGGCGCTCGCCGAGAACGCCGACGCGCTGCTCCTCTCCGGCGACGTGATCGACCTGAGGCAGGCCGCTCCGCGCGACCTTGTGTTCCTCGTCGATCAGTTCGGGCGACTCGACAAGCGCGGCGTGGCCGTCTTCTGGGGGGGGGGCCGGATCGACCCCCCCGAGGCTTGGCCGCGGACGATGCGGTTGCCGGAGAACGTCACGCTGTTCCCCACGGGACGCGTCGGGACGCACGAGCTGAAGCGCAGCGGCGCGACCGTGGCGATCGTCCAGGGGACGAGCCGACCGGCTGACCGATCGATCGACACGAGCGGGTTCCACCGCGACGGCCAAGGGAGGTTCACGATCGGCGTCGCCTACGGCAGCAGCGAGTCGGCCGGCAAAGAGGGGGACCGCGTCGATTACATGGCGCTGGGGGGCCGCTCGCGCCGCGCGACGGTCGATCACTCGCCCGGCGTGGCGCACTACCCCGGCGCGCCGCAGGGACTCCAGCCGACGGAGCTCGGCCCGTCGGGATGCACGGTTGTGTCCGTCGAGTCCGACGGCAAGGCAAAGACCCGCTTCGTCGCGACTGACCCCGTGCGCTGGCAAGAAGAATCGGTCGAGTTCACGGCCGGGTCCACCGAGGCCGAGCTCCGCGCCCGGCTGCGAGAGCGGCTCGACAAGACGCGCACCAAGGCCGGCGGCATCGACCTGCTCGTGTCGTGGCGGCTGCACGGCGTGGGTCCCCTCGTGCCCCACCTGCGGGCCGACGGCCTGTGTGCCGAGCTGCTGGCCGACCTGCAAGCGTACGCGGGACGCCAACAGCCGGTCTGCTGGAGCTGGCGCGTGGCGTGTGACGACCCTTACGACCCGCCGCACGAGCAGCGCGACCAAGAAACGATCCTCGGCGATTTGCTGCGGCAGGTCGAAGTCCTCGGCAAGAGCGAGGCGTTCATCCTCGACATCGCCGGCATGCTCCCCAAGCCGCTCCCCGATCCGGCGCTCGCCGCGGTCGCCAAACCGAGCGTTGGCGCCGAGCGCCAAGACCTGTTGCAGCGCGCCGCGAAGCTCGGCGTCGCGCTGATGACCACCGAGGCGTAGCGCTCGCACGCTTGCGGGCCCTGTCCAGGAAGCCTTTACCCCGAAGCGCCCGGCATGAAGCTCACGGAAGTTTACGTCGATGGATTCGGCGTTTGGCGCGACCTGCGGCTGCGTAAGCTCTCGTCGGACGTGACCGTGTTCTACGGCCCGAACGAGGCGGGCAAGACGACGCTGCTGCACTTCCTGCGGGCGATGCTGTACGGCGTGACGCCGGACCGCCGCGAGCGGTACCTGCCGCCGCGCGGCGGGGGTCGCCCCGGCGGCGGGCTGGGGCTCGACGGCGACGACGGGCCGTTCCAAGTTTCGCGGTACGTCGATCGGGGGGACGACGACCGCGGCCGCGTCGTGGTCACGCTCCCCGACGGCGAGGAGCAAGGGGACCGGCTGCTGCGCGAGTCGCTCGAAGCGATCGACGAGCGGACGTTCAGCAACGTCTTCGCGATCGGCCTCGACGAGATCAACGAGCTCGGGGCGCTCGAGGGCGCCGAGGCGGCCCGCTGGATTTACCGCCTGACGTCGGGCCTCGACCGCGTGTCGCTGTACGACGTGATCCAAGGACTGCGGTCGAGCCGCAAACGGCTGCTCGCCGCGGCGGGCGAGCCCTCGGTGCTCGGCGACCTGCACGCCCAGCGCGAGCGGCTCGAGACCGAGATCGGCGAGCTCGTCGCCGGGGGCCGCCGCTGGGCGAAGCTCTCGATCGAGCTCGAGGAGTGCGACGCGCAGCAGACGCAGCTCGAAGCGGACCTCAAGGAGGCCGAGCGCCGCGCGCGGCGGATCGAGGTCGCGCTGGGCCTCAAGCCGCTGTGGGCCGACCGCGTGCGGATCGAGGGGGACCGACTGAAGTACGCCGGCCTCGCCCCGCTCCCCACGAACGCGATCGAGTCGCTCGACGGCCTCAATGCCAAGTCGCTCGAGCACCAGCAGCAGCGCGAGGTGGTCCGCGGCCAGCGCAAGCAACTGCACGAAGAGATCCGAGAATTGGGGCTCAACGAGGCGCTCGTGCGGTCCGGCTGCCGCCTCGACGCCTTGGGCGAGCAGCAGGACTGGCTCGAGTCGCTCGACCGCCAAGCGAAGGAGCACGCCGCCGAAGCCGACAAGCTCGGCGTGCGGATCGACGCCGAGGCGGGCCGACTCGCCAAGCTCTGGCGGCACAAGCCGACCGCCGAAACGGCGCCGGCGATGACCGAGGACATGCTCGACCGGCTGCGGCCCGCGGCCGAGGCCGCGAGCTACGCCGAGCAACTCGTCACCGAGGCGAAGCGCGACCTCGACGCCCGGCGCGGCGACGAGCGCCAGTACACGGCCCAGATGGAGACGGCCCTCACCTCCAGCGAGCGGCTCGGACTGCCCAACGACATCGAGAAAGCGGGAGACCTCGTCGCGCAGCTCCGGCGCCGTCTCAAGGCCGAGCAGAAGCTCGAGCAAGCCCGTCGCGCGGCGATGGACCTCGAGCAGCAGAACCGCGACCTGGTCGATCAGCAGGTGATGCCGATCGAGTGGGTCCTGGTGCTCACCACGGGCTTCATCATCTGCTGCGTGACCGCCGCCTGGCCGCTGATCTCGGGCGAACAGTTCGGTGGATGGCAGCTCGGGGGGATCCTCGGCGCGCTGGGGCTGTTCGCCGCGCGGTTCTTCATCGAGGACAACGCCGCCGACCTGCTCGACGGCGCCGAGCAGCAGCTCGACCTCGTCGACCGGCAGATCGCCGAGGCCCGCCGCGAGCAGCAAACGCTCGACGAAGACCTTCCGCTCAAGGAGGGGTCGGCCGTCATCCGCCTGCAGAACGCCGAGCGCCACCTGGCCGAGCTCGAGCGTGTGCTGCCGGTCGAGGCCGAGCGGCGCCGCGCCAACCAGCACGCCAAAGGGGCGGAGGAGCTCTACACGTCGGCCAAGGAGGACCTCGCCAAGGCCGAGAAGGACTGGAAGATCGCGCTCCGCGCGGCGGGCCTCCCCGAGGAGACCACCGCGATCGAGGTCGAGCGCTTCGCGGCCCAGCACCGCGCGCTCGACGCCGACCGCGAGCGGCTCGCCGAGCTCCGCGCCGAGGCGACCACCGCCCGCGCCGAGCACGACAAGGTCGCGAAGCGGATCACGGCCCTCGCCGAAGAGGCGGGGATGCCCCTCAAGGGGAAGACGCCGCTCGAGCAGCTCACTCACCTGCTGACCGAACGACGCTTGCAGCAGAACCGCATCGACCACCGCAAGAAGCTCCGCGAGCGGGCCCGCGACCTCAAGGACAAGTCGCTCAAGCTCGGCAAGCTCGCCGAGCGCGTCGAGCAAGAGCGGCAGGGGATGTTCCGCGCCGCGGGGGTCGAGAACGAGCAAGGCTACCGCCAGCGCGCCGCGGACCTCGCCGACCTGGCGCGGCTCGACGAGAAGCACGAGCGGCTGTCGCGCGAGATCGCCGCGGCGATCGGCAAGTCGGGCGCCGAGACGGACTACGTAGCGCTGCTGGCGCCCGACTCGATCCACAAGCTCGACGCGCAGTTCGACGCCCTCACGGCCGAGCACGGGGCGATCGAACGGCGGTTGCGCGAAGTCGTGGCCCGCCGCGGCGCCCTCGACGCCGAGCGCTCGGCGATGGTCGCCGACACGTCGCTCGCCGACCGCAAGCTCGAGCTCGGCGTGGTCGAAGCCCAAACGGCCGACGCCCGCGAGCGCTGGCGCGAGCGGGCGACGGTCGGCACGATGCTCGACCTGATCCGCAACGACTACGAGCAGCACCGCCAGCCGGAGACGCTGCTCGAAGCGTCGAAGGTCCTCGAGAAGCTCACACGGGGCCGCTACCCGCGCGTCTGGACGCCGCTGGCCGACGACGTGCTGCTGGTTGACGACGCCGACGGCGTGTCGCTGCCGGTCGAGAACCTCAGCCGCGGGACGCGCGAGCAACTGTTCCTGTCGGTCCGCCTGGCGCTGGTGGCGATGTACGCCCGGCGCGGGGTGCAGCTCCCGATGGTGCTCGACGACGTGCTGGTGAACTTCGACGACCGCCGCGCGGCGGTCGCCGCCCAGGTCCTCACCGACTTCGCCAAGGAGGGGCATCAGCTCCTGGTGTTCACCTGCCACGAGCACGTCTGGGAGCTGTTCAAGGAGCTGCGCGTCGATGTGCGTCGCCTGCCGGCGCGGTTCGACGAGCCCGCCGACGAGCCCGCCGACGAGGTCGTCGAAGAGGACATCGTCGAAGAGGACGTCATCGACGAGGCGCCCGCAGAGGAGCCCGTCGTCGAAGAAGCGGCAATCGACGAGCCCGAAGTGGTCGCCGACGAACCGCGTCGCGCGCGCAAGCCGAAGCGCCGCAAGAAGCGCCCGGTCGTCGTGGTCGATGTGCAGCCCACGCCGCCGCGCGTCGAGGCGGTCTACGGAGCGCTCGAACCGGCGCGGGTTGTCGTCCCCGCCGCGCGCGAACCCAAGCCGAGTGCGCCCGTCGAGCGCGTCGTCGTCGCCGAGCCCCAGCCGCGGCTACTCGAAGTCGAGTACGGAGCCCCCGCGCCGCCGGCTCGCACCGAAGCCCGCTACGCGTACACCCCCTACTCGATCAGCCCGGCCGTCGCCCTGGAGCCGCCCCGCTACGAGCTGCCCCGCTACGAGCCGGCGCCGTACGAGCCAGCCCCGTACGACGGCTTCGCGTACGGAGTCACGCCGTACGACGGAGTCGAGCACGCCGCGATCGCGAGCGAGCGGCGCGACGACTACCGCGATGGCTATGGCGTGGCCGACGACGCGGAGCTCGCGCGGTACTACGACTTCGAGGGGGGCGACTTCGAGGCGAATGGCTTCGCAGCGCCGCGGGGCTTCGAAGCGCCCGTCGAGGAGCGAGGGTACGAGCCCGTGGGGGCCGCTAGGCCGCGCGCGGCTGCCGAGGAAGGGGTCGCCGACGCCCCCTACGGGACGGCGACTTGGCTCGAAGAGGCCGAGCAGGCCTGGCGGCGCTGAGCCTGCGGACGGAAGGGGAACCGCAGATGGACACGGATGAACGCGGATAAAGAGCTTCGTACGGAATAAGCGAAAGGGCCGCGGACCTCTATGCATTGTCATCGACTGGTTTCCATGCTTGGTCGATGCGGTCGTACCCAACGGTCTCGCCACCTTGCAGAACCATGCGACCATTGCGCGCTCCGAGTTTCTTGACCGGCGCCCACCGCTGCTCGAACCAAACTTCGAGACTCGACCCGGCCTCGAGGTCCGGCTTGGCGTTAGCGGGGTGCATGCGGAGCTCGAACGTTCCATCCGCGTCGTAGTCTACGTACGCCACGTTAGCGATGGTCACGGCGGCCCGGCGCGGCACGGGCGCCAACCCGTCGCCGCCGGAGTACTCGAACCACGCGCCGTGGCGTAGACCGACCGCTACCTCCGCGCGTCGTTCGTCCGCCGCGTCATCTTCCTGTGCGATCGACTCCGTAAACAGCACGCCGCTCGACGCCATCCCAACCGACACGTCAGGGCGTGCCGAGTTTGGTTTGCGATCACTCGATACCGATAGGTAGCCATCGGCGTAGACGGTCCCGCTCTCGGGCGATTGGCTTATCAGTCTCATTGTGAACGCGACGGCGAGCGCGCCGAGGTACGCCAGGACGACCAAGTTCGTCGCCGGCCAAACATATCGCCAGAACAAAGCGCCGTAGAACAGTGGGCGGGTCGGGTCGGCGCGCATCGATCCAGCTCTCCCTGGAGGCCAAGGCGCCAGATCCGAGTCCGCCGCAGCATCGCTGGGCTACGGGTTGCGACTCCGCCCCAAGCCACCCGGCCGCGGCCGATTCCACCCTACAGCGCACTCCGGTCAATCAGCGTTCATCGGCGGTTCCCGTTCTCTTCGTCTACGCCGCTTGCTGGTAGACGCTCGGGCCGCGGCGCAGGGCGGCGCGGTACTTGTTGCGGATGTCGAGGTAGTTCGACCCGACGAACAGGCTGAAGGCCAGCGACCCGACCATCAGCACGCCCCACAACAAGCGGTCACCCAACGGCGGCTCGCGCTGCGAGTCGATGGCGTTGTTGCCGGCGCCGTTTTGGCCGCCCCAACCGTTGGTGTCATTGCCGGGGTTCGAACCGTAGTTCTGACCGTTGCCGTTCAAGACTCCGGCGCCAGCCAGAGGGACGGTGTTCGGTTGCGGTTGAGCCGCGGGCGACGTCGAGTTCGGCCATGTGTTCGTCGCCGCCGGCGCCGCGGGGTAGTTTGTCTGCGTCGGCTGGGTGGCTGGCGGCGTCGAGCCCGGCCAGGGCCAGTCGCCAAACGGGTTGCCGGTCGTCCCGGCCGCCGCGGTCCGTGTGTCGGCGACCGTGGTGGGCCGCTGCACGGGGGTCATCCGCGCCGCCTCGGCGAAGTTCGTCGCGATGTTCGGGTCGCTCAAGGGCTCTTGGACCCACTGCGACTGATTCGTTTCGGCGTTGTAGTAGAACTCTCGGCCCGTCGCGCCGTCGCGGTAGTAGCCCGATGCCCGACCCGCCGTCACCCCCTGAGTGTTGGGTTGCGCGAGCGACTGCAGGGGCTGGTACCCTTGCTGGTTAGCCGCCGATTGCTGCTGACCCGCCGTTGATTGCGCCGTTGGCACTAACCCCGGGTAGAGGGTCTCGGGTCGGCGCTGCTGATCTTGGTACTGCAGCGGCGTGATCGTGCTTTGCTGGGGCGGCGCGGGGGCGTTTCGCTGCGCGAAGTACGGGTCGTTGCCAACATTCGCGGTGTTCGTGGCGACGTTACCCACGGCGTCAACCGCCCCCTCGGCCGTCTGCCGCGCGCCGTTGAAGACCCCCGAGACCATGTCGCGGGCGCCCTCCCCCAGGTCCTGCAGCGACTGGCCGGTCGCTTGGGCGAGGTCCTTCGCCCCGTCGGCCAGCGGCTTGAGCGGATCGACGCTCCCGGCGGGGGCCTGCGGCTGCTGGGCGAACGCCTGCTCGAAACCGCGCGTCAGGCCATCGAAGTTCTGCGGGTTTTGGAACGCGGTGCGCGGCTGCGGCCCCGGGGGCCCACTCGTGGCGCGCGGGGCGAGCCAATCGGGGACGACCGGTTTGGCGACTTCCTGCCGGGTCGCCGAGTCGGCCTCGGCGGCGATGCGCTTCGGGCTCAGCGCGTCGGTCCGTGTGAACACCTGCGGCACGGGCCCTTCGCCGAGGACGATGCGGACGCGATCGACAGGGCCAACGCCCGGCGGGATTGCGCTCGAGAGCTCTGCGGCACGCCCTTCCTGAAGTGCGCGGACGTCGTCGGGGCCGACCTGCACCAGGTACTCGTACCCCGCCTCGTCCTGCGATGCACTGGGGACGGGGTCGGCGGGTTGCCAGCCGTAGTTGACGGCCACCAACAAGGCGAGAACGCCGCTAGAGAGCGTCATCATCGATTCGTCCGTGGGTCGTAGATGTCCGTGGTGCACACTTAGGCAGCGGCGAAACGCCGTCACGTATCGTAACCCGGCCCAACCGCCGGGGCGAGCAAAGCGGCCCCTCGCATCGACGTGCGAGGGGCTCGCTGGCGGTTCGGGGGGTCTCTGCGGTGCGGGGATTCTAGCGAACCCAGCGAAGCGACCCTAGAGCGGATCGGCCGCGGCGACCTGCGCCGCCGGAGGGGGGGCGTCGGGCGCGTCGGCCGCCGCGGGAGGGGTGTGCCCTTCGAGGCTGTCGAGCTCCTTACGGAGCATCACCAGCACCGCCTGCATGAACGCCACGACCATCGGGCCGACGAGCAGCCCCAGCGGCCCCATCAGTTGGATCCCCCCCAGCACGCTCAAGAGCGCCAGCAGCGGGTGCAGGTTCGACTGCCCGTGGAGCACCCATGGCTTAATGACGTTGTCGATCGACGAGACGACGCCCGCCCCGTACATGGCGAAGATGATCGCGGTCCAGGTGTGCTGTTCGACGAACAGGATCCAGAGCGCGACGGGGATCCAGACGGCCGTCGCGCCGACGAACGGCACGATCGCCAGCAGCGTCGTCAGCACCGTGAGCAAGAACAGGGGCGACCCGCTCGGGAGGGCGAAGTAGTAGCCGATCCCCGCCAAAAGGCCCTGCACGACCGCCGAGACGATGGTCGCCGAAACGACCGCGCGGCTCACCTGGGCGAACTGCGTGAGGAGCTCGCGCTCGTAGTCGCTTTCGAGCGGCGACAGGTGCATCACCGAGTCGAGCATCGCCGGACCGTCGGCGAGGAAGAAGTAAAGGGCGATCAGCATCACGGCCAGCCCGATCAGCGCCCGCACCAGGGCCCCGAGCAGCGTCTGGGCGCCGGAAACGGTCCAGTCCCACATCGGTTTCATGTTCTTCTCGATCGTGTCGGCGATCCAGCGGGCCGGTTCGATCGTTTCGTGCTGGTACTCGGGGTCGATATTTCCTTGGTACCACTTGACCGCGTCGTCTTCGATCGTGTGGAACCGCGCGAGGAGGTCCTCGGTCTTGACCTGCTGGTAGACCGACGTGGCCTCGATCGACGCTCGGTACCCGAAGTACGCCGTTGGGATGACCACGACCAGCGCGATCATCAGCGTTGTGAAGAGCGCCGCGATCTGCCTCCGGCCGCCGAACGTTTCGAGCGACCAATGGTGCAGCGGCTTGAACACCACGGCCAGCACGGCCGCCAGGAACAGCGGCAGCAGCAGCCCGGCCATGACGCGGAAGAACGCGATCCCGATCACCCACAGCACCACCAGCAGCGCCACGAGCGAGATCACCCGCGGCAAGCCACGGGTCCACCCGGCCGGGTCGGGGACGTGCACGTGGTGGGTGGCAACCGTGGGCCTCGCGTGTGAGCCGCCCCCCTCGCCCGCGGAGCGCGCCGCGCCACCGAGTTGTTCGTTCACGGGCTTCTTTTTACTGGCCATCGACCCTTCGCTACGCTCGTGGTTCGCGCCGGGGCCCCACTGGCGACGGGGCGCCCGGCGAGTGTAGCAAGTGACGCCCGCCGCGTTGCGGCCACTTTCGCCGGCCACGCCCCCCCGCAAGGACCCCCGTGACACCCGTAGGCTCGATCGACGGAGACCATCCCCGGGCCGCACCCGCGTGGCGCGGGAGGCTGTTGGTTGCGCTCAAGCTGCTGCTCGTCGCCGCCGTCTGCTGGTTCGTCGCCGGCGCGGCACGCGACGCGTGGGCCGACCTCGCGACCCGCCGGATCACCCTGCGCCCCGGTTTGGCCGTGGCGTCGGGGGCCGTGTTCCTGTTGAGCGGCCTGCCGATGGCCTGGTTCTGGCGGAAGACGCTGCTCGCGCTCGAGCAGCCCGCCCCGCTGTGGCCGACCGTTTCGGCGTACTTCGTCAGCCAGATCGCCAAGTACGTCCCCGGCAAAGGGGCCGTGATCGTGCTGCGGCTCGCGCGGATGCGCCGCTTTGGCGGCTCCCTTCGGACCCAAGCGGCGAGCGTCTTCTACGAGACGCTCACCGTGATGGCCGTGGGGGGGGTCCTGGCAGCGGGGCTCGTCGCGGTGCGGCAGGAGGCCGTCGGCGCGGCCCCCTCGGGGTGGATGGCGGCGCTCGCCTTGGCGCTCGGCGCCGGTTGTGCCTTGCCGACGTTGCCCCCCGTCGCGCGCTGGCTCGTCGGAAGGCTGGCCGGCGGCCGACAGGCGGCCGGGGGCGACCCCGCGGGGGACGACGCGGCCGAGCAAACCGCCGCGGCGACCTCCAAGGCCCTCGCCCGCGGGCTCACCTGGCGGCTGATGGCCCAGGGGTGGTTGGCGGCGACGATCACGTGGATCGGCTACGGGGCGAGCCTGTGGCTTGCCGCGTGGTCCGTCGGGGGCCCGGGGCCCGACGGCTGGGGGCTGGCGACCCTGTGGGTCCTGGCTGCGGCACTGCCGGTGGTAGCGGGGTTCTTAGCGATGCTCCCGGGGGGCCTTGTGGTCCGCGAGGCACTCGGCCTAGAGCTCCTTTCCCCGGCCCTAGGCCCCGGCGTGGCGCTCGCCACGACGATCGCCGTTCGCCTCGTTTGGCTGGCGGCGGAGGGGGCGATCTGTGTTATCCTGATTGGAGTTGCGTCGATGCGACGGGCCGGGGTCCTGCCTCACCAGCAACGCCCGTAGCCCGCGCTCCCGATCGATGCGTTCGCTTCGTCCTACGGCGACCCTCCCATGCCGCGGCCCGTGTCGGTCGTCGTCCCCTGCTTCGACGAAGGGGCCACGCTGCGCGAGTTGCACCGCCAGATCGCCGCCATGGCCGCGCGCGCCGACTACGACCTGCAACTGGTGTTCGTCGATGACGGCTCGCGCGACGACTCGTGGAGCACGATCGAGGCCCTGGCGGCCGAGGACCCGCGGGTCGAAGGGGTCCGCTTCCGAAGGAACTTCGGCAAGGCGGCGGCGCTCGTCGCCGGCTTCGACGCCGCGGTCGCCCCGGTCGTCGTGACGATCGACGCCGACCTGCAAGACGACCCGGCCGAGATCCCCGCGCTCGTCGGCCTGCTCGACCAGGGCTACGACATCGGCAGCGGCTGGAAGGTCGATCGCCAAGACCCGTGGCACAAGCGCTGGCCGTCGCTGGCCTTCAACGGCCTCGTGAGTTGGCTCACCGGGGTCTCGCTGCACGACCACAACTGCGGACTCAAGGCCTACCGCCGCGAGGTGCTCGACGAGCTCACGCTGTACGGCGAGCTGCACCGGTTTGTGCCGGTCCTGGCCGCCTCGCGCGGGTTCCGCACGGCCGAGGCGGCGGTCCACCACCGGCCGCGGCTGCACGGCAAGTCGAAGTACGGCGTGTCGCGGCTGCTGAAGGGGCTATTGGACCTGATCACCGTCAAGTTCCTCACCTCGTACGGCGACCGGCCGCAGCACCTGCTGGGGGGGGTCGGCCTGGTGAGCTTCGCGCTGGGGGCCGCCTGCCTGGGTTGGCTCGCCGTGCGGTGGGTCGTGTCGCGCTCGGTCCCCGGGCTCGAAGCGGTCCACCTGCACGAGACGGCGTCGCTGTACTACGCGCTCGCGCTCTGCCTGGTCGGCGGGCAGTTCCTGTCGATCGGTTTGCTGGGGGCGATGATCACGTCGGCGCTCGCGCCGGGGGCGTCGCGCTACTCGGTCGCCGAGCGGACCCCCACGCCGACCCGCGCCCCGGGGGTGATCCCTGGCCCGTCGCGCGAGGCGTCATGAGCGGCGCCCCTCGCACGCACGCCCCCGAAGCCGCCGAACGCGCGCGACTCCGCTGGGGGGTCTACACGCTGCTGATCGCCCTGGCGCTGGGGCAAGCGGCCGGCAAGATCCTGGCCGTCAACGCGGTGAACCTGGCGGCGCTCGAGACGCACCGCACCGACGCCGCGCTGAAGCAGGAGCGCGAGCGGTTCGCCAAGGAGGGCCTCCGCGGGAAGGCGCTCGACGAGCGTGTCGAGCTCGAGCGAACCCGGGTCACGGAAGAGCTGCGGCTCCAGCGACCGTTCATCAGCGGCAACGACCGCAGCCGCTGGATGGCGGTCCGGGCGATCGTCGAAGACGGCGCCTACGAGATCGACCGGTTCCTTGACGAGCCGACGTGGGACACGCTCGACATGGTCCAGCACCGGGGCCGCGACGGCGAGCTGCACCAGTACTCGAGCAAGCCGCCGCTGCTGGTGGTGCTGCTCGCGGTTCCGTACTGGTTGGTTGTGAACTTCACGGGGATGACGCTCGGTACGCACCCCTACGAGGTCGGCCGGCTGATGCTGCTGTTGGTGAACGGCGGCGCGCTGCTGGCGATGCTGGTCTCGGTCGCGCGGCTCGTCGAGCGCCTCGGGAGCGAGGACTTCGGCCGCGTGCTGGCCGTCGCCACGGCCGCCTTGGGGACGCTGCTCGCCTCGTTCACCCCGGCGCTCAACAACCACCTAATCGCGGCGGCGTTCGTCGCCGTGGCCTGCGACCTGTGGGGGACGCTCGCCACGAGCGATCATCGCCGCGTTCTCGTGTCGACCGCTTGCGGCCTAGCGGCGGGCCTGGCCGTGGCGTGCGAGCTCCCGGCGCTGTCGATTGCGACGATGATCGCCGTCTACTTGCTGCGAACGCGGTCGGGCGAGACGCTGCGGGGGTTCGCCCCCGCGGCGGCCGTAGTGGCGGTGGCGTTCTTCGGCGCCAACTACTGGGGCCACGGCCGGCTGTCCCCCCCCTACGCGCAGCGCCACGCCAGCGAGCCGGGCGAGAACTGGTACGACTACGAGTACACGGCCCGCGGCGTCACGCGGCAGAGCTATTGGCGGAACCCGCAGGGGCTCGACCGCGGGGAAGCATCACGGGCGACCTACGCGCTGCACGCCACGGTCGGCCACCACGGCGTCGTGTCGCTCACGCCCGTGTGGGTGCTGAGCCTCGCCGGGGGGATCGCGTGGGTCGTGCGTGGCGGAGGCGCCCGGCGATGGTTCGCGATCGGTGTGCTCGTTGCGAGCGCGGCCTGCCTGGTCTTCTACCTCGGCATGCGCCCGCAGGCCGATCGCAACTACGGCGGCTCGACGAACGGCTTCCGCTGGCTGTTCTGGCTGGCGCCACTGTGGGCCGTGCTGCTCGCCCCCAGCGGCGACTGGCTCGGCCGCCGGTCGTGGGGGACGGCCGTCGCAGGGACGCTGCTCGCCTTCTCGGCGATGTCGGCGGCGTACGCGACTTGGAACCCCTGGAGCCACCCCTGGGTTTACCAGTGGATGAAGTACTTGGGGTTCACGGTGCTCTGAGGCGCCCGCGGTGGTGGGTGATAGCCCGTTGGTCGCAATGACCAAGCACCAAGCACCAATGACCAAAAGGCTGTCGCTTACTGCCTGCTGCCCACTGCCTGCTGCCCACGCTTCTTGGTCATTGGTGCTTGGTGCTTGGGTATTTGTCCCCTTACTCGGTGTAGTCGCTGGGGAGTTCGGCCGCCTCGTCCGACATCGACTCGTCGTCGGCCTTCTCGTCCTTGGGGCGATCGGCGGCGCGGCGGGCCGCTTCGCCCGCGTAGGCCATGCCGGCTCGCAGCTCGAAGCGTGTGAAGTACGGGTTGCGGACGACGCTCCGAACCGTGCCGTCGAGCTTCGCGGCGAGCTCGTCCCACGAGACGCCACTGTTCAGGTTCCAAGCCGCGGCCTGCGCGGCGCCTTGCTGCAGCTCGCCGCGGCCAAAGGCCGCCAGCAACTCGATCACCTCGGGCTTGTCCCCCAGGTGCGCGTCGGCGCGGGCCAGTTCGTACGGCTTGCTCGACGAGGGGATGCGCTTGCCGTGGTCGAGGCAGAGCAGCGGGACGTTGATCTTGAGCTCTTCGTCGGGGGGGATGCTGAACTGGCCCCCGCCGCCGCCCAAACCGCCGCCGCCACCTCCACCACCACCCACCGACTGCTGCCCGCCGCCACCGCCGCCGCCACCGAAACCGCCACCACCGCCGCCCCCTCCACCACCGCCGCCGAACTGCGCGACGACGGGGACGCCGACGAATGCCTCGGGGACGCGGAACGCGACCGGCTGGTCGGTTTCGTTCTTGACGATGATCCGCCCGCGCGTGTCGTCCTTGGCGACGAACTTGAAGCTGACGTCACCGTCGTCGCGGGCGTCGAACAGGTCACGCTCGCCCGCGGAGGCCTCGCCCGCGGGAGAGGCGGCTTGAGCCTCGGCCAGGGTCACCAGGACCAGGCTCGCGGCGAGCAAAAGGTAAAAGGCGCTGCGGGGGCTGAGGCGCATCGCGGCGTTCCGCTTGAGAGGGGTGCAATCGGGGTAGAAGGGCCCCACCGGGCCCAAGTCCGCTAGTCTCCCCAGGTTAACCCGGCGGGGGCCCGGTTCCAAGCAACTTCTCAGCCCCCCGCAGGGAGGATTCGAAGGCCCTGGTAGTCCTTCGCTCCCCGTTACCGCCGTATTCCCCGCGGCTCGGGTGGGCGCCCCGGGGTCCGTCCCCTGCCGCGGGCTCTCAGACATCGACCGGGGTCTCGACGCCGTCGAGGAAGCTGGCCAGCGAACGCGACCGGTACGGCTGCTGCAGCTTGCGGACCGCCTTCGACTCGATCTGGCGGACCCGCTCGCGGGTCACGCTGAAGATCTTGCCGACTTCCTCCAGGGTGTAGCTGTAGCCGTCGGTCAGACCGTAGCGGAGCTTGATGATCTCGCGCTCGCGGTAGCTGAGCTCGTTCATCACGTCCTCCAGGCGCTCCTTGAGCGTCTCGAGGTGCGACTCGTACATCGGGTCGTCGTTGCGCTGCTCTTGGAGGAACTCGCCGAAGTAGTTGTCCTCGTGGTCCCCCACCGGCTGGTCGAGCGACAGCGGCTGGCGGGTCATCTTCAGGATGCACGCCGCGTCGTCGATCGACAGGCCGGTCAGCTCGGCGACCTCGTCGGCGTTCGGCTCGCGGCCGTTACGCTGGACGAAGTCGGCCGAGACGCTGCGGATCTTGCTCATCGTGTCGATCATGTGGACCGGCAGCCGGATGGTGCGGCTTTGGTCGGCGATCGCGCGGGTGATCGCCTGACGGATCCACCACGTGGCGTAGGTGCTGAACTTGTAGCCGCGGGCGTGCTCGAACTTATCAACCGCCCGCATCAGGCCCGTGTTCCCTTCCTGGATCAGGTCGAGGAACGACAGGCCGCGGTTGCGGTACCGCTTGGCGATCGAGACCACCAGGCGCAGGTTGGCGGCCGACAGCCACCGCTTGGCCGCGTCGTAGGCGCCGCGTCGCGTGTTGGTCCGCGTCGTGATCCGGGCGAGCGTCGCCGGGCTCTCGTGCGTGATCCGCATCAGGTAGCGCAGCTCGTGCCGCAGCTCCACGGCGTGGCCGCCGTCGAGCAGCCGCGCGGGATCGGCGAGCTGGGCCTTGATCGTCTGCATCCGGCTGCCGATCTCGTGGAGCTGATCGATCAACGGGATCAGTCGGCCGATGCGGAGGTTCATCTCCTCAACCAGGCGGATGACCTTGTTGCGACGGCTCACTAGGCGGCGCCAAGCGGCGGCCCGCGCGGCCCGCGACAGCCGGTGATCGACCGACGCGAAGAAGTCCGCGCCGTTCTGCGCCAGCAGCCCGCGGATCGTCGCCAGGTTCGGTCCCAGTCGCTGCAGCAGCCGCTTCTTCTCGGCGGCGTTGGTGACCGAGATCTCGATCGTGCGGTCGAGCCGCAGCTCCTTCGAGTGGACCTTCTCCAACAGGTCGAGGGCGCCGTGCAGGATGAAGTCGTTGCACAGCAGCGTGCGACGGAACGAGGTCCGGGTCCGCTCGATGGACTTCGCGGCGGCGATCTCGTCGTCGCGGTTTAGCATGGGGATCTCCCCCATCTGCATCAGGTACATCCGCACCGGGTCATCGACGTGCGACGCGCCCGAGTCGTCGTCTGCTTCGGCGGCGATCACCGGGACAAACGAGTCGTCCTCGAGCCGCGGGTCCTCGTCCGACTCGTCGTACCCGCGCGGGGAGGACGAGGCCGACCGCCCCTTGGGGGGGGAGGTCCGCCGAGCGGCCGCGGCGGCCTTTCGCGAAGCGGGGCGGGGGGTTCCAACCTCGGCAACGGCTTGACGGGAGCGTGGCACGGCGGACCCTGGTGAGGAGAAGACGAGCGGAGGAGGCGTCGCGGCCGTCCGTTGGGCAACGACTGACCGGTGAGCACTCCCGGCGCCACGACCCGACGGAAAGCCGCAAAGGCTCCTCCAAACCAATTGGTACCAAGGACTTGCGCCCGCCGCCACGATTTTGCGCAGGTCCCGTGCGCGTTGCAACAAATGCACGCCAAAGCCCCTGTTGTGGTGAACTCACAACGCGTCCCCCGTTCGCCCCCACGTCGGGGGCTCGCCCGATGACGACCCTCCGGCTGATCAACGCCGCCACGCTCGCACTCGCAAATCCGGAACGGGGCTGGCTAGCCGACGACGAGCCAACGGCGGCGCTGTTCAGCGTGGCGGCCGATCGGCCAGCGGTCGCCTTGTCGCGCCTGCGGACGCTGGGTCAGCGACTCGCCCCGCGCCTGGCGCTGCACGCCGACCTGCGGTTGCTCGTCACGACCGGCATGACTCCCCCGGACGACGCGGCGCTCGCACTCGCCGAGGGACTTGGCGACGCAGGGGCGACCGTGCCGATCGCGGCGATCAAGGGCGAAGACCTCCGCGGAGCGTTCGAAGAACTGCTCGCCGCCGGCGCCGAGCGTGCAGAACGCGACTCGTGGCGCGTGCTGCGCGAGTCCGCGGCGCGGATCTTAGCGGCGTGGTCGTTCGCGCCGCCGAGCGCGATCGCCGCCCCGCTTAACGCGGGCGCCCGTTGCGTTCTGTTGCGAGGAGCAAGTCTGTCCGACCTCGGCGCTGCGGCCGCAGCGCATCACTTTGGCGAGCCCTGCGATGGTCCTACGGCCGCCGCCGCGGCAAAGCGGGCGCGGAAGGCGTACGCTCGAGAACCGCAGACCGTCCAGCACACGCAGGCGACAGAACGCCTGGGTCCGGCTCCTACGTCGGCAGGGGTTAGCGATTCCGCCGAGGTCGATCTGTTCGTAACGATCGAGGCCGGACACTTCTGTCCGCTGATTACTGCGGCTTTCGACGCTCTCGATCGCATTGACGTCGGGCTGCGAACTGGCGTCGAACGGGTCGATGGGCTCGACGGACCCGGGATCGCTAGCCGTGAACGGGAATCGCTCGAGCACACGGTTCGATTGATCGAACTGACGATGGAGCGCGGGCCGTCTCCCTGGCCGCTCGAGCGGGCGATCGCGCCAACGTACATCAGTTGGCCAACTCAAGTCGGGCGCGACTTCATCGAGTCGGAACCGCTCGGCTTCGCCCTCCACCAAGCCAAGGACTGGCTCGCCTAACGCAACCCACAAGCCGGCCCGTGCCTCGCGCGGTACGCTGGGTCCCTCGCTTCGTTCACCGCCCTCTGCCCACTGCCCACT